>QQUU01000065.1 GCA_003385605.1 Bacteroidota bacterium | reverse complement strand
ACGAGGAAAACAAAGGTTTCGGTACGCTAATGAACGGAGAGGTAGAAAGCATCTCTAAAGCATTAGGAAGTGATAAAGCCTCAACAGTTGCCATCATTGGTGGTGCTAAGGTGAGCTCAAAAATTGGTGTAATTACCAACATGGTAGAGAACGTCGGTACCGTAGTAATTGGCGGTGGTATGGGCTTCACTTTCGTTAAAGCCATGGGCGGTTCTGTAGGAACGTCACTTGTTGAAGACGACAAGCTTGATTTAGCCAATGAACTTATCGCAAAGGCGAAGGAGTTCGGTTGCAACCTTATGATCCCAACAGACACATTGATTACTAAAGATTTTGCAGACACTCCCGCGGAGCGCGTATGCTCAATTGGTGAAATCCCAGAAGGATATATGGGTCTAGATAACGGTCCAGAGAGCATCACTAAAGTTGAGTCGGTATTGGCCGATGCAAAAACGATTATCTGGAATGGTCCTATGGGCGTGTTTGAATTTGAGAACTACGCTGGCGGAACAAAACGCGTTGCTGAGGCGATTGCAAAAAGCACCGCGAACGGCGCGTTCTCTTTGATAGGTGGTGGCGACAGTGTTGCCGCGATCAACAAATTTGGTTTTGCGGATAAGGTGAGCTACATCTCAACAGGTGGTGGCGCGATGCTAGAATTCTTGGAAGGTAAAGAGCTTCCAGGTGTTGCGGCGTTAAGCTAAATAGCCCGAAAGAATTTCACTGAAATCTACGAGAAACGGAAAGTATTGGGAGTCCAGGATCCATTCTGGGTGCTGGAACCCCACCCCGTTTTTAGCTGTAGAATATGCGTAGGTCAAAATAGTTAGCCACAGCGCCGATTTTACCGCACCAAAGACACCCCCCAGAATTCGGTTAACTCCCCCAAGGAAGATGGTCTTGAGAATCTTGTCGATGAGGTTGCCCAAAAGCATGACGGCTGCATAGACGGCCACGAATAAAATAACATAGGTAGCTACAGGGAGGTAGTCAAACTCAAACTTGCTACCGAAATAAGCCGTTGCCGGCTCATGGTAAAGAAACGAAACAACCACAGCGAGCAATACAGCAATGATTCCAGCGATTTCTTTTACAAAGCCTTTCCATATACCTTTGGCAACAAGAAACGCTGTAAAAAGCAAGATAACGAGGTCTAATCCTTTCATAGAAGCAAAATAGTGAGAAGCGAAGAATTAAAAGCCGATTGGCACCGCCTTCTAGATAAACTTTCCCACCAGTTTCCTGGCGATGGCGATATTGATTTAGACGGCGTCCTGTTACTTGTAGGGACCCAGGAGCTTCAGATGGGATACATTAAAATGAAAAAGGATGTGAAGATCAACGTTCTTCATGTTGCCATATGTACGGTTTTAGAGCCCTACGGCTATTATGAATTTGAGAAACGTGATGAGGAGGGGTGGCCGCATTTTAAATCGCTTAAGCCACTACCAACACTAAAGGCAGGCGAACAGGCCATTTTGATGAAACAGGCGGTTGTCAACTACTTTAAGTCCAACGGATATATCTAGAAAAAGAAACCCCCGAGCCAGCGGCTCGGGGGTTTTTATTTGAATCGGCCCAAGGTTAACAACCTGGGTCAGATGGATCGTAAGGAAGTAGAATGATCGAGCTTTCTACCGTTTGGTTGGCCTCAAGCTTCACGAAACCGCAACCAATGTGAGTGTAAGGGTTGCCGCCGCGCGTTCCTAGAATTTTAAAAACGGCTTCGTAATCGTATTCGAACTCTACCACTCCGTCAAAGCCAGTGGTGTCTACCATATAAGCTTCTTCGCGGTGGCCAGGAACATCAACCGACGCTTCTACCACAACGTTTTGAATGGCCACACCGTCAGGGTTGGTCACCTTGATTCTGAAAGAGTACGTAGGATTATCAATGCGACATCCTGAAAACAAAAAGGCGCTTAGCGCAAAAAGGAAAACTATCTTCTTCATTATTCTACACAACCATTAGGGTCTCCGATTGGGTAAAGTACAACATTTACGTCAATTGTCTCTCCTCGAACCAATCTTACGTAGTTGCAACCTTCGTAAACCATCTTCCACGCTTTGATGTCGTGGTAGGCTTCGAAGCCAGATCTAAACACCACTTGGCCACTCACGTCTGTGAAGTTGTACCATTCAGTAGAGTTTTGGATGGGTGTAAACATCTTTACCGCAGCGTTCTGCACCGGAAGCCCGTCCTCATTGGTAACAGTAACCTTAACGAAGTATTCAGTAGCCCCCTCTTCACATGAAGAAAAAGTAACTGCAACTAGTAATAAAAGAAATAAGCGTTTCATGCTTGTAATTCAGTAATTTTGCCAAATCTACAACAAACGAATCGTATTAGACTAGGCTGTTATGCTTGAAAATGTTCAAAACCTCCGCGATCAGATTGAATCTATCTCCTTGACTAACAAAGAGGAGGCAGAACAGTTTAGGCTACAATTCCTAAGCAAAAAGGGCGCCATTCAAGATTTGTTCAAGGAATTTAGAAACGTTCCTGCCGAACAAAAAAAGGCTTTTGGTGCGGCTTTGAATGAACTAAAGCAGCTGGCTGAAGGCAAGCACAAAGAGGCACTTGAAGGCTTTGAAAGCACTGCGGCTACTGGAGTTAACGGCGACATTACTCGACCAGGGACCCCAGCAGAATTGGGCGCTATTCACCCCATTAACGCTATTAAAGACGAGATCGTAGATATTTTCAAACGCATAGGATTCAACGTAAGTGTTGGTCCGGAGGTTGAGGACGATTGGCACAACTTTACGGCACTAAATTTTCCCGAAGAGCACCCAGCACGAGACATGCAAGACACGTTCTTCGTTCAAAGAAATCCAGATTGGGCATTGCGAACACACACATCGTCTGTTCAGGTTCGAGCCATGGAGAGCAACACGCCCCCTATTCGCACCATTAGTCCAGGGCGCGTTTTTAGAAACGAGGCCATTAGCGCGAGAAGTCACTGTATTTTCCACCAGATTGAGGGCCTTTACATCGACAAAGACGTAAGCTTTGCAGATTTAAAGCAGGTCTTGATGTACTTCGCTGAGGAGTTCTTTGGCAATGCAAAGATTAGAATGCGCCCTTCGTATTTCCCCTTCACAGAGCCTAGTGCAGAGGTAGACGTTTGGTGGGGCCTAGAGACTGAGGTTGACCACAAGATTACCAAAGGCACAGGATGGCTAGAGGTAATGGGCTGCGGTATGGTAGATCCAAATGTTTTGAAAGCTAGCGGTATAGACCCAGAGGTATATTCCGGCTATGCGTTTGGGATGGGGATTGAGCGCATTGCCATGAACCGATACCAAATTCCAGACATTCGTTTGTTTACCGAGAACGATAAACGCTTCTTGGAGCAGTTTAAGACCGGCGTCTAAGCCATAGCGATAAACGCAGCATCTATTTTTTGGGCCAATTCATGGTCGAGGTCCGTCACTACGTTTCCTTGATCATGTGTGGTAGAATAAAGAACAACCGTTCGGTAATCTACCGCAATAAAGGGGTGGTGGTTGCACGATTCTGCAATTACACCTACTGCGGCGACAAAGTCTAAAGAGGCCTGAAAAGAAGGCATTACGAAAGTTCGCTCGAGCCGAGTCTCTTTGTGGTCCCAAAGGTGATTGTGTGCGTTTTCTGCCATGGTTTTAAAGATAAAAAAAGCCCGCGTTGTACCGCGGGCTTTTTAAGTATTCAGTCGGCCGTATTAAACAGCTGCAATTTTAAGCATGTTTGTGAAGCCCTTTTCCTGGATTGGCATCGAGGCAATTTTCACCACCAAATCATCGGTTTCGACAACGCCGTTTTCTTTGAGGATGTTTTTGATATCGTCAAAGGTTTGATCCGTGCTTTCCATACCGTCGTAGTAAAACGCTTCAACACCCCAAACCAAAGACATCTGGTTCATGATCTGACGGTTCGCTGTGAACACGACAATCTTGGTTTTAGGTCGGTGTCCAGCAATTTTAAGCGCTGTGTAACCGCTGAAGGTGAGCGTAAGAATAGCCGCGGCGCCAACTTGATCGGCAATTTTTGCAGCGTTGTAACAGATGGTTTTCGTGATGTAGCGTTCGTTTTTAATCGAAGGCTCGTTGTCCGTAATTGGTTTTACATCGAAGGTCGACTCAACGTGGGCCACAATACTCGCCATTGTTTCTACCACCTTCGCCGGGTATTTACCTACAGAGGTTTCTCCGGACAGCATTACAGCATCAGCTCCGTCGCATACAGAGTTAGCAACATCATTTACCTCAGCACGTGTAGGGCTTTGGCTTTCGATCATGCTCTCCATCATTTGGGTCGCGATAATACACGGCTTTGCCTTGATGTGACATTTCTCTACGATCATCTTCTGTACCATTGGAACGGAAGAGTAAGGAATCTCAACACCGAGGTCACCGCGAGCTACCATAATAGCGTCTGTAGCATGGATAATCTGGTCAATATCTACAACGGCTTCCGGCTTTTCGATTTTCGAGACAATTTTTGCGTAGCTGCCAAACTCCTCAATAATGTTGCGAAGCTCTTTTACGTCTTGTGCGTCACGAACGAAGCTTAGGCCAATCCACTCGACACCTTCTTCCATGGCAACAACAACATCAGCAAGGTCTTTCTCCGTCAAACACGGTAGGCTAACCTTGGTGTTCGGAAGGTTCACCCCTTTCTTGCTCTTCAAAGGACCTCCTTGGATAACGCGTGTTACCACAGTGTCTTTCTTGTTGGTCTCTACGACCTCACACATGAGCTTGCCGTCGTCCATAAGAATGCGCTCGCCAGCGTTTACATCACTTGGAAACTGTTCGTAGTTCATGTACACGAGCTCTGCCGTACCGTCTACTTTATCAGTCGTAAACGTTAGGGTGTCGCCTTCGTTGATAATGGCGCCTTCTTCAACATCTCCAATGCGAAGTTTAGGTCCTTGTAGGTCGGCGAGCACCGCCACTTTGCAGTTGAACTCTTGGTTTATTTCCTTGATGAGGCGGATCGTACGGCGGTGTGTTTCGTGGTCTCCGTGTGAGAAGTTCACGCGAAAGACATTAACTCCGGCTTTAATCATGTCCATCATCACTTCCTTGTGCCATGAAGCAGGTCCAAGTGTCGCGACGATTTTCGTGTTGTTAGATGTTTCGGATCTCATATAAAAGATGTGTTTCAGTTGGTGTCAGTTGAGTGTGTGCCTCGAAGTAAGAGGCAGTTGTGATTTTAGGATTGCGTTTTAGGACCGATTCTAAATCGATCGCAAAATCGTCATTTTCCGCCATTAAAACATAGTCCCAATGCTTAATAGTGGGCAGAAGATGCTTTTCAGGCACGGTGCTCTCAAACAGGCTTGGTGTTTCGCTGGCTTCTTGGCGCGTACCGCTGCTTACATTCATTACTAAACACAGCGATTCACCTTTGTGGTCTGTGCCGTCGTAAACGTTGTATTCCCAGATACTTCCGGCAATTTGGACGTCGGTTACCTCTGGACGCGCAATGAGCTTTAGGTCGTAATTGTGATTTAACCAATAGGCCAACTCGAAGTCCTTCAGTTCGCTGCGAATACCAAGCGCACTGAAGTTCATTTTCTCATTGCTGAGTGCATTTATGTGTTTTACTCTAGGCATCTGCAATGTGTGCTTGGTAATACTCCTTGGAGGCGGCTTCCTCGCCCTTTTTCTTCGAACTGCCTTCTCCTTTGGCCACTAAGACGTCATCAATGTACAGCCCCATCACAAAAGTACTGTTGTGCTGAGCGCCCATACGGTCGATTTCTTCAAACTTAAAGTTCGTCTTTTCCGACTGAAAGTATTCGATGACCTCACTCTTATAGTTGAGCGTGGTTTCCATGAGGTTGTCTGAAGACAAGAAGGGATCCACAATTTTATCTGTGATAAAACGTTCGGTTCGCTTCATACCGTGGTCCAGATACATAGCGCCGACCAAGGCCTCAAGTGCATCGCCGTAGATGCTTTCGCTGTGGTTGCCTTTAAGGTTGGCAACGACAAGGTTTGGCACGCCAAGAACGTCTGCCACACTGTTGAGGTTGTTTCTTGAAACTATCTTGCTACGAAGCTTCGTAAGGTGACCCTCGTCGTCGGTTGGAAAGCGGTAGTATAGAATATCCGCAACGACAAGATCGATGACAGCGTCGCCCAAGAATTCGAGCCGCTCATTGTTGCGCTCTCCTTTCTTTTTGCGAAAAGGATAGGCGCTGGCGTGTCGTAATGCTAGTTTGTATAAAGCAGCTTCCTTTGGCCAATATCCGATGACTTCTTTGATTTTTCGATCGAAAGAAGGGCGTTTTAGAAAGGGTATAAGGCGTGCTTTACTCGAACTCATTAACTATCTATTCGGCTTTCTTGAAAAGTACCGATGCGTTGTGCCCTCCGAAACCGAAGGTGTTACTCAATGCAGCGCGCACTTCTCTTTCCTGAGCCGAATGGAAAGTAAAGTTGAGTTTAGGATCTAAGTTTTCGTCGTCGGTAAAGTGGTTGATTGTCGGAGGAATCATGTTTGTGTGACAAGACATGATTGCCGCCATCGCTTCAACCGCACCGGCAGCACCAAGGAGGTGTCCGGTCATACTTTTCGTTGACGAAATGTTGAGGTTATACGCATGGTCGCCAAAGACTTGTTGGATCGCCTTTGTTTCTGCAATGTCTCCAAGTGGAGTGGAGGTACCGTGAACGTTCACGTAATCCACTTCGTCTGGTGTCATGCCCGCATCTTCGATGGCATTGGCCATTACGTTGCGAGCACCCAAGCCCTCAGGATGTGGTGCTGTAAGGTGGTGTGCATCGGCACTAAGTCCGCCACCGACCATTTCAGCGTAAATTTTAGCGCCGCGAGCTTTCGCGTGCTCGTATTCTTCTAGAATAATTCCCGCACCACCTTCACCCATTACGAAACCGTCGCGCTCAGCGTCAAATGGACGTGAAGCTGTTGTTGGATCGTCGTTGCGCGTTGAGAGTGCATTCATAGCGTTGAAGCCGCCCATACCCACAGGGTTTATAGCTGCTTCAGAACCACCAGTTACAATGACATCCGCCTTCCCCAAACGAATGAGGTTGAAGGAGTCAATAAGCGCGTTTGTTGAAGACGCACAGGCACTAACTGTGGTGTAGTTTGGTCCGCGTAGACCGTGCATCATTGAAATTCTCCCTGGTGTGATATCAGAAATCATCATAGGGATTAGGAATGGGTTGAAGCGTGGATTAAGGTCGTTATCAACGAACCCTTTTACCTGATCAAAGAACGTATCGATACCGCCGATACCTGATCCCCAAACCACCCCGATACGATCGAGGTTTTCGTTTTCTAAATCCAACCCGGAATCGGCAATGGCCTCATTGGCCACTACCACTCCGAATTGTGTAAATCGATCCATACGACGCGCTTCCTTTCGGTCGAGCAAGTCGTTGGGAACAAAGTCTTTTACCTCACACGCGAAGTGTGTTTTAAATAGAGAAGAGTCGAACCTAGTAATAGGACCGGCTCCTGAAGTACCTGCAAGCAGATTCTTCCAAGTTTCTTCGGCCGTGTTACCCACCGGGGTAATCGCGCCCAAACCTGTTACAACTACGCGTTTAAGGCTCATAAAAAAGACTTTAGCTTATGCTTTCGCTTCTTCGATGTACGAAATAGCTTGACCTACAGTACCAATGTTTTCTGCTTGGTCGTCCGGGATTTGGATGTCGAATTCTTTTTCGAATTCCATGATCAATTCCACAGTGTCCAGAGAATCTGCACCGAGATCGTTTGTGAAGCTTGCTTCAGTGTTTACTTCGTTTTCGTCAACTCCTAGTTTGTCAACGATAATCGCTGTTACTTTTGCTGAAATGTCAGACATGATTAGTTTGTTTTAATAATCAAGCACAAAGAAAATAAAACTTTAGTAATCCTCTACAGCCGGAATGTAGAGTTAACTTTGCTCTTTCAAGAAGAAATATTCATGCTCAGAATAGCTGTATTAGCCTCAGGTTCAGGAAGTAACGCAGAAGAATTGCACCGCTATTTTTCTTATAGCGACCTTGCTCGTGTAGAATTGATAGTTACTAACAACACAAAAGCGGGCGTAATTGATCGATTTTCGGGCAAAAAAGTGGCGATTCGCACTTTCGATCCAAGCACAGAAAGCGATGTAGTTCTTCAGGAGTTAACCGAAGGAGCAGATTTGGTCGTCCTAGCGGGGTATTTGAAGATGATTCCAGCCGCATGGACAAGAGCTTTTCAAGGGCGTATGCTTAATATTCACCCCGCCTTATTGCCAAAGTTTGGCGGCAAGGGCATGTACGGAAAGCACGTTCACCAGGCGGTTAGTGAAGCGGGTGAAACCGAGACCGGCATTACCATCCATCTGGTTAACGAGCATTATGACGAAGGGGCCATTGTTGCCCAGTTTGCTGTTGATGTAGCCCCAGGGGAATCGCCGTTGTCTATTGAAGAAAAAGTGCGTCAGCTGGAATTGGAATACTACGGACCCACTGTAGAACGTTGGATAGAGAACCTAACCTTGAGTCAATGAGGGTAACCATATATACAGATGGAGCAGCAAGCGGCAACCCAGGCCCAGGAGGATACGGCGTAGTACTCGAGAGTAACGCGGGTCACCGAAAAGAACTCAACGGAGGGTTTCGGAAGACCACGAATAATCGAATGGAGCTGCTCGCTGTGATTGTTGGATTGCGAGAATTAAAAAGTACCGAAGTTGCAGTAACTGTGGTGAGCGACAGCAAATACGTTGTCGATGCGATCAACAAGGGCTGGCTACGCTCTTGGGTAAAGAAAGGTTTTAAGGACAAGAAGAATCCCGATCTGTGGAGATTAATGATTCCTCTATTAGACAAGTATAACCCGACATTTCAATGGGTTAAAGGGCACAATAATCATCCTCAAAACGAGCGTTGTGACGCGCTTGCCGTACAGGCGAGCAAACAGCCCAACCTTCCCGCCGATACTGGCTACGAAAGCAGCCTTTAGAATTTTATAAAGTTCTGCGGGTCGATGGGCGCCCCTTCGAACCAAAGCTCAAAGTGCAGGTGGGGACCGGTAGAGTTTTCACCACTGTTTCCGATGATGGCTATCGCTTCTCCGCTACGCACGAATTCGCCCACCTCTTTCAATAGCGCGCTATTATGCTTGTAAGCACTGAGTAAGTTGTTCTCGTGTTGAACGATAATAATATTTCCGGTCTCGCTGGTCCAATCGGCAAAAATCACCGTCCCTTCATAACAGGTCTTTACAGGCGTGTTTGATGCGGCAGCAATATCTACAGCAAAGTGGTTTGTGACCTTGTCAAAACCGCTGGTAATGATGCCTTCAATCGGTGAAATCAACTGGGGAATCCCTAGTTCAGCACCTCCTTGATTTAAAGTAAAGGCATTTTCTTCTTCCACCCACTCGCGGAAAGCGCTGTCTTGCGCACTGGGGTCCGACAGCACTATTTCGTCGTTGTTAGAGGAGGTATCTGTTTCCAATTCTTGCAGTACGGTATCAACGACCTCGCCCTGCAGAATGCGCTGAACACCTTGTATGTAGCGCTCGTTGCGATCAATTGCAGCCGTCAAACTGTCGGTCGTAAGGGCAAGCTCAATAGCTTCGCGGCGAAGTTTGGAAGAGGCATAGCCAGGAATCAGCTCTTTTAGAGGCGTAAAGGCAATGACCGTCGTGGTTAGCGCAATTGTGCTTACAATGGTCACGACAGAGAACACAAAGATGTTTAGGGGGCTTAATTTCAAGGTCAAGAGCTCCTCAAACGTATCATCGTTCAGGATTACAAAGCGGAATTTGTTCCTCCACCGCTGTACTCTAGTCTCGTTTTTTGAATCTTTTGCCATTCTTATGACAAATATCGCACTATGAATTTCTCTCGTGGTATGAAATAAAATAATTTTAGCGCGTTATTAGACCTATGCATCATTTTCGACCGATTCTTTTTTCATTAACCCTATTGTTCCTCGCTGCCTGTTCAACGACACAGGACAAGTGGGTGAATCGGAAATACCACGAAACCACGGCACATTACAACGCCTACTTTAACGGCATGGAAGCCTTTAACGAGGCAGTCGACGGTTTTGAGAAAACGGAAGAATTGGATTTTGAAAACGTTCTGCCGCTCTATTATTGGCCGGACGATAAACAGGCGGCATCGCTTTTTGCCAAAATGGACCGTGCGCTTGAAAAGAGCGCGAAGGTGATCAAAGGCCACAGCATGGTCTTCTCTGGAAAACAGCGCAACCCTTATGTGGTGAAGTCGTACCTGCTCATCGCACGAAGTAGATTTTACAAATATGAGTTTATACAAGCCCTGGAAGCCTCGGCATACATCGTCGATCAATTTAGCGGTATAGAGATGGCCGAAGAAGAAGTCTTTTGGGCGAAACTCTTGGCGGCGCAGACCCACATAAGAATGGGCAATGCCTTTGCTGCGGAAAGTTTGTTGGACGAAATCTACACGAAAAAATTGCCTAAGGACAGATTGCATGCTGCCCAGAAGGGATATGCTTTTTATCACCTTGAGTCGGGCAACCTAGAAGATGCCCAGAACTGGGTAGCAGCAGCCTTTGAAACCGCCGGAAACAAAGAGGAGCGCGTTCGGCTTGCCTACATCAACGCACAATTATTGGCAAAACTCGGGATGGGTTACGAAAGCGCGTTGGCTTACGAGCAAGTATTAGATCTGCACCCAAACAACTATGACATTACGTTTTCAGCACAGATCAAGCGTGCCGAAAATTTTGATGTTTACATGGAAGACATTTCCATCATCGAAAAAGAGCTTCGTAAGATGCTCAAGGACGATAAGAACATTGCCTACCGCGACCAAATTTACTATGTGTGGGCGCTAAAAGAATTGGACCTTGATCACTATCCAGAAGGGGAGTCGCTCCTGCGCAGGTCTATATCGTCTTCGGTGAACAACCAAAAACAGAAGGGTAAGAGCTATTTAAAACTCGCGGGCGTTGAGTTTGATTTCAGAGAGTTTGTACCGGCGAAAGGCTATTACGACAGTGCATTGGCTGTTCTGCCGACGGGTTATCCAGGCACGGACACCTTGCAAGAGCGCGTTGAGGTTTTGGGCGAGCTTGTTCTTCATTACAACGAAGTAAAACTTCAAGATAGCTTGCAGGCCATGTACGGCATGAGCGAAACAGCGTTGCGAAAGAAGTTTGAAGACTATATCGAAGAGAAAAAGAGGCGTGAGGAAGAAGCGGCAAGACAGGCGGAAATTGCAGCATTAAACGCCGCACAAAACGCAGCCTTGGCGGATGCGGGACCGGTTGCAGGACAGGGCTCAGGAAAGTGGTATTTCTACAATCCAACCGTCCGAGCCTCGGGGCTGGCGGCATATAAGAGGACTTGGGGAGATCGTGTACTTGAAGACCATTGGCGACAGAAAGACAAGCCTGTAGACGGTTTTGGCGATGTTGACCTTGCTGTTGCCGACCAAGATTCTACGTCACAAAACGAAGAATTGCTTCCGACCAACGATAATAGCGTGGAATATTACCTGGCTCGTGTGTTAAAGGATGAGGCCGATTTGAAAGAAAGTCTTCGCAAGGAGGCCAACGCGTTGGCGGAACTAGGGTTTGTCTACAAGGACGGACTAGGAGACTTCGACGCAGCAGAAAATACCTGGGGCAGGTACCTCAAAGAGTTTACCGCTGCATCGCCGACAGCAAAAGTGTGGTACGGCAAGTACTTACTCGGCGGTTCTTTGGAGGACCAAGAAGGCCAGAACACAGCCAAAACAACACTTTTATCGGACTACTCAAGCAGCCCATACGCGGCGTTGGTCCGCGGCGATAGACAAGGTCCCGAGGTTCCAGAGGAAGAACAGCTCGCGTACGACCAAGCTTTTTTGGCCTATACCTCTGGATCATTTAAGGGTGCCAATTCAGCCATTGCTTCATTTAAGTCCCAATTTCCGGAAAGCCAGCTATTGCCAAAAATAGCCTTGCTCGAGGCCTATGTCTTTGGTCTCAAAGAAAATGGTGTTGCCGTTGTTGAGCAGTTAAAAAAGGTGGTCAAAGACTTTGGAGGTACCGACGAAGCGGCGCGTGCCACACAGATTTTAGCACTGCTTCAAGACGAAAACAAGGGCGACGAAAACTCAAAAGGCAGTGGAGATCTTCGTGTTCGAACAGTCAAGTTTGACGACCAACCAAACGCACCACATAAAATTGTCTTTGCCATCCCCGCACAGAATTCTGATATCAACAACTTGAGAAATGCCCTCGCGGACTTTAACAAGGAGAATTTTAAGTTCGATAATCTTCGCATTCAGAACATCTTTTACGACCAGAATACACAGTTAGTCATCATCAGTGGACTGCGCACGAAAGCGAAGGCGGTTGTTTGGCTAAATAGCTACGAATCACAGGGTTCGAACATCAAACAATACTATCCGATTGGATTAAGTGAGGTTTTTTACATAAATAATCCGAACTTTGGCAAAGTGTACCGAGATAAGGTGCTAAAAGATTACATTCAATATTTCAAGGAGCTATGATTTCATCACCAAAGAAAAACCCAGAACAAGCCCAAGCCTCAAATAGAATATTAGGAGGTACTGCAATCCAGGGCGATGTACAGACCGACGGCGATATTCGCGTTGATGGAACAATCAAAGGCAACGTAAAGGTGAGTGGCAAATTAGTGGTTGGCCAACACGGTGTTGTTGAAGGCGAGGTTGAATGCAAAAACGCAGCGATAGCTGGGTCACTAAATGGCATTCTAAAGGTCGCACAGACCCTGTCTTTGACGGCAACAGCGAAAGTGGAAGGAGACGTACATACTGAAAAACTTTCGGTGGAGCCTGGCGCTTCTGTTAATGGTTCCGTGAGCATGGGAGCAATAATGAAGAAAGTAGGCGAAGCAGATTCTGCAGCAACTAAGACCGCATAATCAAGGCCGTAATGGCTAATCTTCCTGACAAAAAAGACCGCAAATTTTTACGATTTGGATCTCTTGGGGTGCAAATGGCGGTGCTTATCTATGCCGGATCGGAGCTAGGTAAATACCTTGATGATAGATACCCGTCAGATAAAAACTGGTACACCATTGCCTGTGTGATGGCAGCAGTGGGCATTTCATTTTATCAACTTGTCAAGGAATTACCCAAGGACTAATGATAGACGCGAGGGCTTTCAGATTCTATGCAACACTTCTAGTTGTTGCACTCTTGGGAGTGTTTGCACAATCGTCTTATACGGGTCAAGAGGTAGCCGGCCCTCTTTTGAAATCGTACATCGTAAACAATGTGCTGGCAGCGGTGATATTCACTTTCTTATTCCGCTGGAGAAAGCGCCATATTGAAAAGTTAGGCTTCTTGTTTATGGCAGGAACAGGCTTAAAGTTTCTAACCTTCTTCATTGTCTTTTACCCTGCATTTCACGCGGATGGCGAACTCACCAAAGACGAGTTTGTATTATTCTTTGTTCCCTATGTGCTTTCTACACTGGTGGAAACCGTCTTTTTGGCGCGTATTTTAAACCGTGAATAGCTGATGTTTTTAGGACCGCTAATTCGCTATAGGGCAGTCTTTTACAGGGCCTGAAAACAGGATCGATAATAGAGCTGTGTATAACTATAAATAAATAGCATCTTTTCTTTTAAGGCGTGAATATTCTTCATTAGTTTTGCACCGATTTTAAGCCGCTAAAATTCCGGAAACGGGAAACGCAAAAATTGTATGATTTCTAAGTTTACTGCCTTATCAGCCTTCGTAGGCTTAATGTTTTTCTCAGTACCAGCGGCAGCTCAAGACCATGGTCATGAGGGCGCGCACCATGAAGAAGCACACCACGGTGATGCTCATAGCGAGGAAGCACATGCTGTAGAGCTTCACGCCGAAGAAGCGCACGAAGAAAATCACGAAGCGCATTCAGAAGGTCACGGACACGGAGCATTTGTTCCAGCGTCGGACACAGAAGGCAGAAAAGCGGTTGTTAAAGAGACGGTTGAGCATCACCTTGCAGATTCTTACGAATTCCACATTGTTGGCCCAGTAGGATTCCCACTACCAGTTATTTTGTTTGACAACGGGCTGAAAGTTTTCTCATCAGCGAAATTCCATCACGGTGAATCTGTGGCGGAGGTTGACGGTTCATACTACGTGGTACACCACAGTAAAATTTACAAGACGGATGCGGAAGGTACCATCACTTATGATGAGCACCACCACCCAACAAACGAAAAGCCGCTAGACTTCTCAATCACTAAGAACGTGTTCATGATCATTTTCATGGCTGTGTTTATGTTCTTCTTGTTCAGAGGAGTTGCAAAAACGTACAAGAACAGTTTGGTACCTAGCAAAGCAGGTCGATTCCTCGAGCCGCTTATCGTTTTCATTCGCGACGAGATTGCCATTCCAAACATTGGCGAAAAGCACTACAAGCGTTACATGAGCTTCTTGCTCACTATTTTCTTCTTCATCTGGTTTTTGAACTTGGCGGGTATGACACCGCTCGGTGTAAACGTTACCGGTAATATTGCCGTAACTGTTTCTTTGGCCTTGATGACCTTCTTTATTACCCAGTTTAGTGGTAAGAAAGATTACTGGATGCACATTTTCTGGATGCCAGGTGTACCGGTTTTACTTCGTCCTGTTTTGGCGGTAATCGAATTGATTGGATTGGTCGTTAAGCCATTCTCGTTGACCATTCGTCTTTACGCAAACATGCTAGCAGGTCACGTTGTTATCATGAGCATCCTCGGGTTGATCTACATTTTCGCTTCGTACGTTGCTGCGATTCCGTTTACTGGATTAACACTATTCCTTTATGTCTTGGAGCTGTTAGTAGCAGCCCTTCAGGCATATATTTTCACAATGTTGGCGTCTCTGTACTTCGGTGCAGCCGTTGAAGAGCACGACCATCACTAACTAAGAGTATTAATTAAATTTTATATACTATGGAAATTCCAACTATTGTAGGTGCAGGCTTGATCGTAATCGGTGCTGGTATGGGTATCGGTAGAATCGGTGGTTCTGCAATGGAAGCAATTGGCCGTCAGCCTGAAGCTTCTGGTAAAATCCAAACAGCTATGATTATTGCTGCTGCACTTATCGAGGGTATCGGTTTCGCGGCACTTTTCGCAGCTTAAGACAATAAAGTAGGCAGGTGCAACGATTGGTTGCACCGCCTATTTTTCCTAATTATAGAATTTGATTGTAATCAAAGAACATGGACAAGCTAATTAATGACTTTTCGATAGGACTATTCTTCTGGCAATCGCTGGTATTCCTTCTTTTGATCTTCTTGCTTAGAAGGTACGCATGGAAGCCAATTTTGAATGCGGTTAACGAAAGAGAGCAGTCTATTGAAGGCGCTTTGAAGGCGGCAGAGAAAGCACGCCAAGAGATGGAGTCATTGCAAGCGAGCAATGAAGCAATCTTGAAGGAAGCGCGTGAAGAGCGCGAGCGCATTTTGAAAGAGGCGCGCGACATGAAAAACAACATCGTAGCCGAAGCAAAAGAAACGGCTGCTGCTGAAGCTGATAAAACAGTTGCTGCTGCTAAGGCTGCTATTGAAGCAGAAAAGGCTGCTGCTGTTGCAGAGTTGAAAAATCAAGCTGCAGTATTGAGCATTGAGGTTGCTGAAAAAGTTCTAGGCCAAGAATTGAGCGCAGAGAACAAGCAAACAGCAATGATCAGCAAGATGATTGACGAAGTTAAAATCAACTAAGAATAGGATATGAATTATCCAAGAGTTGCTTCCCGTTACAGTAAAGCCTTGCTTGAATTGGCCGTTGAGAAAAACGAGCTAGAAAAAGTAAGTGCTGATGTGGCTACGCTGAAAGCGGCAGTATCAGGTTCGAGAGACCTAGAGCTGTTGTTGGCGAGCCCAATTGTGAAAACGGACAAGAAGCAAGCCATCCTTAACGAAGTGTTCAAAGGAGCGTTCTCACCAATTTTTGAAGGGTTCGTTTCATTGATTACTAAAAACGGTCGCGAGTCTATTCTTACCGCGATTTGCGACAAGTTCGAAAAGGATGTGCTCGAGCACAAGGGCATCGTTGAAGCAGAAGTTACTACTGCAGTAGCACTTGCTGATGCCGATAAAGCGAAGTTGGTAGCGTCCCTTAAAACTCAGTTGGGTAAAGAGGTGATACTAAAAGAACATGTTGATGCATCTACTATCGGTGGCATGAAGCTATTCGTTGGTGGATACCAGATTGACAACACGGTTTCTGGAAAGCTTAGAGCGTTGAGAAACCAATTAATTGACACGTCTTACGAGACGAAACTTTAAGAAAAACAAAGCCTTAATATAAAGGATCATGGCAGAAGTAAATCCAGCTGAAATTTCAGCAATTCTCAAACAACAACTCTCAGGGATGGCATCAGGTGCTGACCTTCAAGAGGTAGGTACTGTATTGGAAGTAGGTGATGGTATTGCACGCGCTTACGGCCTAACTAACGCTCAGTCTGGTGAGTTGGTAGAATTTGAAAACGGTCAAAAAGGTATCGTATTGAACCTTGAAGAGGATAACGTAGGTATCGTATTGCTTGCGCCTTCTACAGACATCAAGGAAGGATCTACAGTAAAGCGTACCAACACTATTGCATCTATCAAGGTAGGTGAAGGAATGGTTGGTCGTGTAGTAGATACACTCGGTAACCCTATTGATGGTAAAGGACCTATCGAGGGCGAAACCTACGAGATGCCACTAGAGCGTAAGGCTCCTGGTGTTATCTATCGTCAGCCGGTAAACGAGCCGATGCAGACAGGTATCAAGTCAATCGATGCAATGATTCCTATTGGTCGTGGTCAGCGTGAGTTGATTATTGGTGACCGTCAGACAGGTAAGACTACGGTTGCTATCGATACGATCATCAACCAAAAAGAGTTCTTCGACAAAGGTGAGCCAGTATACTGTATCTACGTTGCAGTAGGTCAGAAAGGTTCTACGGTTGCGGGTATCGCTAAGACGTTGGAAGATGCAGGTGCATTGCAGTACACCACGATTGTTGCTGCAAACGCTTCTGATCCAGCGCCGATGCAGTTCTACGCACCATTTGCTGGTGCCGCGATCGGTGAGTACTTCCGTGATACAGGTCGCCCAGGTTTGATCATCTATGATGACCTTAGTAAGCAGGCTGTTGCTTACCGTGAGGTATCTCTACTACTACGTCGCCCACCGGGCCGTGAGGCATACCCAGGTGATGTATTCTACTTGCACTCAAGATTGCTCGAGCGTGCTGCGAAAGTGATCGCTGATGATACTATTGCTGCACAGATGAACGACCTTCCTGAGTCTTTGAAAGGCAAAGTAAAAGGTGGTGGTTCTTTGACAGCACTTCCAATTATCGAAACACAAGCAGGTGATGTATCTGCCTACATTCCTACTAACGTAATTTCGATTACTGACGGTCAGATCTTCTTGGAGGCTGATTTGTTCAACTCAGGGGTTCGTCCTGCGATTAACGTTGGTATCTCTGTATCTCGTGTTGGTGGTTCTGCTCAGATTAAGCCGATGAAAAAGGTATCGGGTACATTGAAGCTTGACCAAGCACAGTACCGCGAGCTTGAAGCATTTGCGAAGTTTGGTTCTGACCTTGATGCTGCTACTATGGCGGTAATTAACAAGGGTGAGCGTAACGTAGAAATCTTGAAGCAAGGTGTAAACGCCCCAATGTCTGTAGCGCATCAGGTGGCAATTATCTACGTAGGAACGAAAGGTAAATTGAACAAGGTGCCAGTAAACAAGGTGAAAGCCTTCGAAGTAGCACTTATTGAGTACATGGAAGCAAACCAGAAAGCTGCGCTAGATAACATTGCAGCAGGTAAGTGGACAGATGCTGAGATCTCTGCGATCGAAGCTTCAGTTGCTGAGGTTTTACCGACGTACGAAGCATAAAAAGAAACTTAGCGCTGCGCCTTGGTGCAGCGTCTAAATATTCCCAGATATGGCGAATTTAAAAGAGCTAAGAGTTAGAATTACTTCCATTGGTAGCACAATGAAGATCACTTCAGCAATGAAGATGGTAAGTGCTGCTAAGTTGAAGAAGGCGCAAGATGCCATCGTACAGATGCGTCCTTATGCGTCCAAATTGACAGAAATTCTACAAAAAGCTTCTTCTACACTCGACAGCAGTGAAAACGCATACGGTGTTGTTCGTGATACCAACCGTACTCGTGTGGTTGTGATCACTTCAAACCGTGGTCTTTGTGGCGCGTTCAACTCTAGCGTAGTGAAGAAGGCAAAAGCCTTGATGGCCGACAGCAACGATGATTTTAGTATTGTAGCAATCGGTAAGAAGGCAGGCGACGCATTTAAAGACGATGCACGTCTTGTAGAGCGCAATCCTGAGCTTTGGGATAACATTGGGTTTGAGGCGGCATCAGAGTATGCACAAAAACTCATGGACGGTTACTTAGCCGGAGAGTTTGACAAAGTTGTTTTGGTATACAATGCGTTCCGTAACGCAGCAGTACAAGAGCCAACGGCAGAGCAGATGCTTCCGATCTCTATGGAAGTAGATGGCCCAGTAGATACTACAGAGTACCTCTACGAGCCAACGAAATCAGAGATTCTTGAAGACTTGATCCCTACTTCGTTAAAGACGCAGTTCTTCGCATCATTGCTTGACGCTAACGCTTCTGAGCACGGTGCTCGTATGACAGCAATGCACAAGGCAACGGATAACGCGAAAGCACTCCAGGGAGACCTTAAGCTAGAGTACAATAAGGCACGTCAGGCAGCGATTACCAACGAAATCCTAGAGATTGTTGGTGGTGCAGACGCTCTTGCCGGATAAGCATTCTCGCAACAACGATATAGAATCCCCTTTGGCTTCGAGCTGAAGGGGATTTTTTGTCTCTATTGAGACTAAATTTTTTCAATCAATTGCGTCATATACAATTTGACTTAAATTGGACCAACCATACCATTAAACCTGTTAACCATGAGCCACTCGGAAATTCTCGAGAAGGAATTCATCAGCATTGCTGAATTAATGGAGCTCTTCGACATCTCAAGAGCTACCGCACAGCGCCTCCTGAAGAAAGGAGAAGTCAAGAGCGTTAAACTCGGAGGAAAAGTCATAATTCCGACGAAGCCGCTGCGCGAAAAATTTGCATAAATCGCACATAAAACATCGGGTCTAGGCGTGAAAACCCTAAATTCGAGATATGCGTTTTCTAACCCTTCGAGTACGTACATTCTTGTTCATGATGTTGAACCTGCTGTTGGCATTTTTGCTTACAGGTGCGTTCAGCTTGTTTCACTTTCAGGAAGAAACCACGGACTACCACTTACAACGGCTCGAGCGTAAAGAACGCGCGATAATTAGTCACATTGAATACGTCATCTCTGGTCAAGATAGTGTCCCGAGATCCTACGATGAGTGGTCCTCGCTCTTTAACGAGCGATTGAACGAAATAGGTTCTGTACACAAATTAGATCTAGCCATCTATCACCCTAAGGGCGAGCGCATCGCAGCCTCAGTAAATGCGGCGGAAAACCAAGGTGTATTGCCCGAGCGCTTGAATGAATTTCCAAAGGGCGGTAGAAGGGTTCCTTTGGGACGAAAGGTCGATGATTCTGGCGATTTGTTGATCAGCACGAGCGAAATCCTTGATGCCGATAAAGAAGTAGACCTTATTGTAAAAACCCTATACCGTGTAGACAACAGCGCTATACCGGAGAGTGAGATTGAGTACCTAAAGCAGTTGGTTTTTGTATACCTGTTCTTGTTGCTGTTGGGTATTGTATTGGCTTTTGTATTGTCGAATTACATCAGCCAGAACATGCGCAGGGTTATTGAACAGCTCAAAAAGGTTCGATTAAACAAAACCAATGAGAAGTTGGACTGGCGCTTCAACGACGAAATAGGCGAGTTGATACAACAATACAACGACATGGTTGAACAGCTGGAACGCACGGCTGTGGAGCTCGCTACTAGTGAGCGTGAAAGTGCTTGGAAAGAGATGGCACAGCAGGTCGCCCATGAGATCAAGAATCCGCTTACGCCAATGCGCTTGACCTTACAGATGATCGAGCGCGAAAAAGACATCAAAGAGGTGCGCGAGATGGCAACCAATCTTTTGGAGGAGGTAGAGAATTTGACTCACATTGCAGAGGCTTTTTCAAGATTCGCTCAGATGCCGGGACTTCAGTTGGAGCGTTTCGATGTTTCATACCAGACCAACAGAGCAGTTGGTTTATATGCGGATCGTGGGGTACGCTTTATTTCTTCGGGCCCTGTGTATGCTAAGGTTGATAAGGAACAGTGGTCGCGTATCATGCACAATCTGGTAAAAAATGCCATTCAAAGCGTTCCAGAAAGCCGCGAGGCGGAAATACTCATCTTGGTGAGCAAGCAAGAAACGACAGCAACGATTCGTGTTCGAGATAACGGTGAAGGGATTCCAGAGGCGATGCAAGAGCGCGTGTTTGAACCAAACTTTACCACTAAAAGCTCCGGGATGGGACTTGGGCTTGCGATGGTGAAGAACCTCATAGAAAACTTTGGGGGGAACATCAGGTTTGAGACTTCACCTGAGGGGACAGAATTTATTATTGAATTACCTATTACCACAGAATAACATGGACCAATTCCAACACCTCATCATTGAGAAAAATGACGGCATAGCACTAT
This sequence comes from Bacteroidota bacterium, assembly GCA_003385605.1. Classification (GTDB taxonomy): domain Bacteria; phylum Bacteroidota; class Bacteroidia; order Flavobacteriales; family Schleiferiaceae; genus UBA10364. The sequence goes on along the minus strand of QQUU01000065.1, from coordinate 10,761 downwards.
TAGTGTTGAATCGTCCAAAGCAGTTGAATGCGCTAAATAAGGAGTTGTTAAGCGAACTAAATAGCGCCTTTGAATTGCTACGCGAGGACTTAGAAACTAAGGTTATTATCTTGACCGGATCAGGCGAAAAAGCATTTGTTGCCGGAGCAGATATCAAGGAGTTCGCCTCCTTCAATGGAGAGCAAGGAACCGAGCTTGCAAAAACGGGGCACATGACCGTGTTTAATCTGATCGAAGAGTTTCCGAAACCGGTGATTGCGGCGGTGAATGGATTTGCACTGGGTGGCGGCTTAGAGTTGGCCATGTCCGCACACGTGCGCATCGCATCTGACAACGCTCGTATGGGCCTTCCAGAGACTTCTCTGGGGCTTATTCCAGGCTATGGCGGAACACAGCGTCTTCCGCAGTTAATAGGCAAGGGAAGGGCCTTAGAAATGATTTTTAGCGCAAAAATGATAGATGCTCCTACCGCATTGAGTTACGGCTTGGTCAATCAAGTGGTTCCTCAGGCTGATCTACTCGAAGCGGCTCAAACTATGGCCAAGTCGTTCATGAAAAATAGTATTGTCGCTATGGGCTATGCCATTGAGTCTGTAAACGCCGGGCTTTTGGAAGGCTCTGTTGGCTACGATGTGGAAGTCCAGGCCTTTGGCGATTGTTTCGAAACAGAAGATTTCAAGGAAGGAACAACCGCGTTCATAGAAAAGCGAAAACCAGATTTCCCAGGAGCCTAATGTCAAAATTCTTCTTGGAAGTCGCTCAAAAGCAACGCGTCGACGTTTTAGGAACGCTTAATGAATCGACCACGGATATTTGGATAGGGTTGCACGGCTACGGCCAACTCGTCGAGTATTTTCAGCGCCACTTTAGAAGTATGGTTACCCCTGCTCGTGCCTTTGTGTTCCCACAAGGTGCCCATAAATTTTACCTCCAAGGAACCGAGGGTCGCGTTGGAGCGTCTTGGATGACTAAAGAGGATAGACTTACAGACATAGAAAACCAACGTCTGTATTTAAATGAGGTATGTCGCTGGGTGTTGTCTGAAGCTCCGAATGCCCGCTTACACATGGTTGGTTTTAGCCAAGGCGTGGCGACTGGTATGCGTTTTTTAGGACATACAACGGTACCATTTCAAAGCTTGTTGGCTTGGGCGGGCAGTTGGCCGCCTGATCTAGAAGAAAAAAGCCAAGAGGCGCTTAGGACAATGTATATGAGTGCTTGGTTTGGCACGAATGACCCTTATGTTGACGAAGAAAAGAAGCGGGAGCGATGTGCGCTATATGCAGAGGAATTTAACCTGCACCCAGAGGTCAACACCTACGAAGGTGCACATAGCTTTGATTCCAATATCTTAGCGAGCGAAATAGCTCGATTAGAACTAGTAACACTCGAACAATGACACACGAAATCCACCCTTTGATTACCAACGATGCAACGCTCTTTGGTATTCTTGCCGCGATGCTTGGCGGAATCTTTTTGACCTCAAAAAGCGAGCATCCGTTTTGGAAGAAGTTTTACAAATACATCCCCGCACTTCTTCTGTGTTATTTCCTGCCATCACTGCTTACCACCTTTGAAATTATTGATCCTAAGCAAAGCCGATTGTATTTTATGGCTTCGCGTTATTTGCTTCCCGCTGCCCTCATACTATTAACGTTGAGTATTGATTTTGGCGAGGTGAAAAAACTAGGACCTAAAGCGTTGATTATGTTCTTTACGGGAACCGTAGGTGTAATCATTGGTGGGCCAATTTCGATTCTCTTGTTTAGCGTTATTGCTCCGGATATAGTAGGGGCAAATCCCGAGGAGATATGGCGTGGGATGACCACTGTGGCAGGTTCATGGATTGGCGGAGGAGCCAATCAGGCCGCTATGAAGGAAGTTTTTGAAGTGAGCGAAGGCATTTTTTCAGCAATGGTAACCGTAGATGTTTTAGTCGCTGAACTTTGGATGGCATTCTTGCTTATTGGTGTGGCCAAAGCAAAGAATATCGACGCCAGATTTAAAGCGGACGCATCCTCAGTGCTGACGCTTCAAGAAAAGATGGAGGCGTATACCGCAAGCATATCTAAGATCCCAACATTCAACGACCTCATCTACATTTTGGCCATCGCGTTTGGGGCAACAGGGTTAGCACATGGCTTAAGCGATATTATAGCGCCATTCATCAGTGAAAACTATCCGGTTTTGGCCAAATTCAGTCTGACTTCCGGCTTCTTTTGGTTGGTGGTTATAGCCACTACTATAGGCATTGCGCTGAGCTTTACGAAGGCTAGAAATTTAGAAGGCGCTGGAGCTTCTAAGGTAGGCTCTGTATTCATCTACATCCTTGTTGCTACTATAGGAATGAGCATGAATGTCATGGAAGTGTTTGAAAATCCAGGCCTCTTTGCAGTAGGCTTAGTCTGGATGATCATTCACGTTGGACTGATGTTCCTCGTTGCAAAAATCATTAAGGCACCATACTTCTTCCTCGCTGTGGGTTCGAAGGCTAATATTGGAGGCGCAGCCAGTGCTCCAGTTGTGGCCGCAGCCTTCCACCCGGCACTTGCGCCGGTAGGAGTGCTGCTCGCTGTTTTAGGGTATGCTTTAGGCACCTACGGTGCATACATCTGTGGGCTTTTAATGCAAGGCGCGGCAGGTGTCTACTAGGGAGGTAGATATCAGAAATGGGAAAGCCTTTCCCGAGCCGTTTCGGTTTTATCTGCTGACGGGCATTATCTGTGTGGCTACTATTGCGTCGGGTGAATACCAGGGTTTTGGATTCTTGTTCGTGCCCTTATTAGGCATTACCGCTCGCAGAGGAACGCAGTTCACAGCGAAAGGGTACCGCCGATATTTCTCTGTATTTGGACTAAAATTTGGCACATGGGAGTCTGTGAACGAGGGCGAACAAATGGTATTAATTGGTCTGAACATGAGCAGTCAATACGGCTCCTATGGAGGGATGTTGGCCACGAAAGAAGAAAAGGTGTGGACGCTGTATATTGTAGACGCAAAGCATAGAAACAAGCGCGACATTGGTGTTGCGGTCGATAAAGAATATTTAACTCAAAAGGCGGCGGAAGTGGCCGAGATCACAGACTTAGAATTGGTTCCTTTTTCTCCGGCGATCTCGCAACAAACGCGCAACAGAAAAAGACGTTAACATGAAAAAACTTACCCTTTTCCTCTTCATCTTTTTTGGCCCCACGGGCTATTCACAAGAAGTACCGGCCGATGCAAAAGAGGCAATTAAGGCAATTTATACAGAAGCGTTGGGCCAACAGCAAGGCTATCAATGGCTACACCATATCTGTACAGAGATAGGTCCGCGCCCAAGCGGGTCAGAAGCTTCGAATGAGGCTGCTCGTTATACGATGCAAATGATGTTAGATGCCGGCGCAGATACGGCTTGGTTGCAACCGGTTGAGGTGCCGAAGTGGCACCGCGGAGACGAATGGTCGAAAGCGTATGCCGGTGGAGCGCCGATTTCTCTTCCTACCACTGCACTTGGAGGGTCAGTACCTACACCAGAGGAAGGCGTAAAAGCAGAGGTTGTTGAGGTGGGTTCTTTCGAAGAGCTTGAAGCGCTAGGAGAGGAAGGAATCAAAGGAAAAATAGTCTTCTACAACACCTACATGGACCACAGCTTGATTAGCACCTTTAACGCTTATGGAGGCGCTGTGAAGTACCGTTGGGCGGGCGCTATGGAAGCAGGAAAATACGGCGCTGTTGCGACCGTAATGCGCTCAGTGACCTTGCTTCGCGATGATTTGCCGCACACCGGCGCGATGAGCTATGGAGATAGTGAAGTAAAGGTGCCTTCGGCCGCGATTTCTTGGCAAGCAGCAGATAAGCTGAGTGCCATGTTGGAAGGCGGTAAGGTCGAATTAGAATTGTATTTAGACTGCGGTGTACAAGGCACAGCGACGAACTACAACATGATCGCAGATTTCAAAGGAAGCGAGAAGCCTGAGGAAATTATGCTCGTTGGCGGCCACATAGATTCTTGGGATTTGGGTCAAGGCGCACAGGATGATGGTGCTGGATGTGCACATGCCATGCAAGTGCCTAATCTGATGAGAAAAACTGGTTATCAGAATAAGAGAACCGTTCGTGTGGTCCTCTGGGCGAACGAGGAATTTGGATTAGACGGCGCGAAGGAATATGCACGTTGGGCTAAAGAAAACGGTGTGCATCACTGGGTGGCGATGGAAAGCGACGGCGGTGGCGATGTTCCAAGAGGTTTTGGCATTGGCGCAGATGATGATCGTATCGAACAAGTAAGAACGTTTAAGAGCCTTTTGAGCCCTTACGGCCTTCACGTTTTTGCAAAGGGCGGCGGCGGTGCCGATTTAAGCCCACTTCGTGGCTACGACAACTTCTTTATTGGATACCGTCCTGAGAGCCAGCGATACTTTGATTTTCACCACAGCGCCAGGGACAACATTGACGCTATTCACCCACGTAGTTTGGAGATGGGCGCGGCTTCAATGAGCGCACTTTATTATTTGCTAGATAATCTGGACTAAGACACTTTAAACTGCTGTGAATCATAAATTTAGAAAAGAAGCGTGGTCAGTTTTGACAAATTCAGCCAAGAATTTTGGCTTTGTCGCTACCGCGCAAGACACGGACAACTACGCGCGTCTCTGGTCTAGGGACAGCGCTATTGCTTCTTTAGCAGCATTGTCACACGGAAAAGAAGCACTTTATCCGGCGGTTAAAAGCAGCATACTTAATTTATTGGAAGCAGTCGGCGAGGGCGGCGTGTTTCCGTCAAACGTCAGCTTCAAGAGCGATGGGGATCGTTCTGGACAAAGCTATGGCGGGCCTGTAGGCCGTACAGACAGCCCTTTTTGGTGGGCCGTAACAGCACTATCGTATATGGAAGTGGCACAAGACTTTGGTATTAAAGACGATGTTGCCGACGCCATAGAAGTGATCGAGCGCCGAGCCCAGGCTTGGGAGTTCAACAACAAGCATTTGATGTATTCGCCTGCCAGTAGTAACTGGGCAGATGAGTATCCGGTTGAAGGCTATATTCTACTTAATAATGTCTTGAGATACTGGATGTTAACAAAAGCATCACATATACTTTCTTCTGAGAAATTTGCTAAGAAAGCGGAACAGGTTTTAGGGGCAATTAAGTACCACTTCTTCGGGGAACCTGCAAGGGCGCAGTCTTTGTTTACACCGGCTCAATTAGAAAAGGTGGATAACCTAGTAAGCGGTGAACGTATTTTGATGAGTTTCACTCCGGGTGCTACATTGAATCATATCGATACGCTAGGGTGGAGTATTTCAATGTTGTTGGGGATTACAAGTGAATCAACCACCAAGAAAATGGTGGATCGATTGCGCAAGGAAGTGGGCGGAATGCTCGCACCGGCCCATTGGCCGATTATAGATGAAGATCATCCGCTGTGGGGCGCCATTGCCTCTAACTACGCCTACAATTTTAAGAACCATCCTGGGCATTTCCACAACGGTGGGGTTTGGGGTTTAACACAAGGATTCACTGCTGCGGCTATGAACACTCTCTTTGGCGAAGATCATGCGTACATGGCCAGTTATGAAGGGTTGTTGGAAAGCTCAATGGAACATCATCCCTTTGCTGAATATTATTCATACCCCGAGTTGAAGCCGGGAGGCGTCAAGAACCTATGCTTTTCAGCCGGATCGTATTTGATTGCAGCCGCGGCCGCTGAGCAAGGTGAAGCGTTCACTGCGATTTTTGAACGAAGGTTGAAGGTTTTGATGGCGAAAGCGGTGAAGGTTGCAGAGGAATTGGCCCGTGAGGTGGTTCAAAAATCGCCGGCCAAGGTCTATCGCGTGAGCGGCGAGAGCGGCTGTGGCAAGACGACTTTGGCAAAGGCCATTGTGAAGGAATATGAGGCGCAAGGGAAAAAGGCTGTGCTGATTTCTCAGGACGAGTATTTTCATTTGCCGCCTCGGCAGAATCACAATAAACGGGTTGAGGATTTTGAATGGATTGGGCTCGGTGAGGTCGATTGGAAGCTGTTGAACGGGGTCATTGATCAGGTTTTGGATCCTGCAGTTGCTGCCGTAGAGGTGCCGGAGATGGATTGGGAATTGGACACGAAAGAGTGGAAGACGATGGAGACGAATGAAGTTGACGTCGTGGTTATAGAGGGTACATATGTACTCGGAGAGAAGCGCGATGGTGAGGTTGGAATATTTTTTGAGCACACCTATGTGGACACCAAGGAAAACAGATTGGCGCGTAACCGAGAGGTTGTGGACGATTTTATTCAGCGCGTCTTAGAAAGAGAACATGAGATCATTAGCGCCTTGCGGAAGGACGCGGATCTTGTGGTAAACAAAGATTACACACTAACAATACGATAAATGATGAAAAAGGTAACACTACTTTTCATTGGGTTGGCTTTTGCGGCTTGTACAGGACCGCAAGAGGTGGTTTCCAGCCCAGACGGCAACGTTCAAGTGAGCGTTGGCCTCACTTCCAAGGGAGCTATTCAATATAGCGTAGACTTTAATGGCAAAGAGGTCATTGGTTCGTCGACCCTTGGGTTCGATTTTGCAGAGGCAGAGGATCTTTTGGACGGATTTGAATTGGCCACAGTAGATGTAAAAGAAGTAAGCGATGCTTACACGATGCAGTGGGGTTCCAATACTGAGCTTTCGTACACGCACACCGAGGCAACGTTCAACTTTACGCATGTCCCAACGGGTAGAACTTTGGGCGTAGTATTTAGAGCGGCGAATGACGGTTTTGCCTTCCGTTATTTGATTCCCGAGCAGGAGGAAGGACAGTTGGTAGTGAAGGACGAAAAGTCTGAATTCAACTTGTCTGAAGATGCGATGGCGCACTGGATTCCAGGGGACTGGGAGATCTATGAGCACCCATACAACCACACGAAGGTTAGTGAGATTGATGCCTTGAGCAAGGCCAACCACCCGAACTTGGCAGCAACGGTTATTGTGGAGAACAGCGTAAGCACGCCAGTTACTTTTGAGTACAAGGACGGTACGCACATGAGTATCCACGAAGCTGCACTAGTGAATTATTCAGGCATGACGCTACTGCGTGAGGGTAAAACGGGTTTTGTTAGCTCGCTTGTAGGGCGTGAAGACGGCAATAAGGCAACTATTCCGACACCGTTCAAGACACCCTGGAGAATGGTGACATTGGGTGATGAGGCCACTGATTTATTGGCGTCGCATCTGATGTATGATTTGAACGAGCCAAACCAGATGGGCGACATCTCGCAGTGGTTTACTCCTCAGAAATATGTAGGTATTTGGTGGGAGATGCACATGGGTAAGAGCACCTGGGATTACGGCATGACTCAAGATATGGGTACGTGGATTGCTGACGGTCGTGAGCACGGAAGACATGGCGCTAACAACGAAAACACTCGTCGCTATATTGACTTTGCTGCTGAGCACGGATTTAGCGGTGTGTTGGTGGAAGGATGGAATACCGGCTGGGAGCACTGGATCGGTTTTGACGACCGCGAAGGGGTGTTCGATTTTGTAACCAGCTACCCAGATTATGATATGGCAGAGCTGCAGAAATATGCGAAAAGTAAAGGCGTGAGCTTGGTGATGCACCATGAAACTTCTGCTGCACCGCGTACGTATGATCAGCAGATGGATACCGCGTATGCATTGATGCAAGCCAACGACATTCATTTGGTGAAGTCAGGTTATGTGGGTCCGCTATTACCTAAGGGAGAGTACCACCACGGTCAGTGGATGGTCAACCACTACAACAATGCAGTGACTAAGGCATTCGATTATCAGATAGCGGTAAATACACATGAACCTATCAAAGGGACTGGATTGGAGCGCACTTGGCCGAACTGGGTGGCTCGCGAAGGTGCCCGTGGACAGGAGTTCAACGCATGGAGCATAGAGAAAGGGAACTATGTAGATCACATTCCAACCATGGCCTTCACAAGGTTCTTGAGCGGCCCTATGGATTATACTCCTGGAGTTTTCCAGCTTCACATGAAAAGCGGTCCTGACGGCGACAACAGAGTGCGTTCGACTATTGGTCAGCAATTTGGTCTATACATCGTTGTTCCTTCTCCTATTCAAATGGCGTGTGACCTTCCGGAGAACTACGAGAAGCATTTGGATTGGTTGCAATTCATCAAAGACGTTGCTGTTGATTGGGATCGTAGTATTCCAGTGGCCGGTAAAGTGGGCCAATATGTTGCTTGGGCGCGTACACCAAAGGAGAACGACAACTGGTACCTAGGTGCAGCAAATGCCGATGGGGAGCACCAACTAAGCATTGCGCTGGACTTCCTTGAGGAGGGCGCTACCTACGAGGCGCAGATCTACCGCGATGCAGATGATGCCGATTGGGAAACCAATCCGTATGCAGTGACCATTGAAACGAAAACGTACGTGAAGGGCGATAGCTTCGATGTGCGTTTGGCTTCAGGCGGAGGCTTTGGCGCCATCTTGGTGAAGCAGTAAATTATAAAGGCCTTTGGCCCGACTTGACCCCGGCGCGCAGCGCCGGGGTTTTTTGTATCTTAAAGGAAACCTTAGACCCATGTCACAGACTAAACCAATCTGGTATTGGCCAGCCATTTCGACGGCAGTGTTATTATCTATCCCGTTGATTGGAGGATTTATTAGCAAAAACGTCGATTGGTCGCCTTTTGACTTTTTGATTGGAGGCGCGCTGATTTTCGTTGTTACCTCTGTAGAGCTGCTTTTATGGCGCTCATTACCTAAGAAGGGAAGATGGCCAGTAATGCTGTTTTTAATGCTCTTATTCGCCATCCTTTGGGCCGAGATGTCCGTAGGGATTTTTGGCTCGCCAATCGCAGGAAGCTAGGCGTTATTTTTTGAGGTATTCGAGCATAGCAATGTATACGCCGTTGCTCCATCCAAAGCCGTCCTGTACGTCGTATTCGCCGCCTTTGCTAAGGTTTTCAGGCTCAACTACATTGTACTTTTCTACGAATTTGCCGCGTGCGTTGTAAATGATATCGCATGTACGCACCCATCGCGTAGCGAGGTCTCTAGCTTCATCTGTAAATCCGTAGCGGTCTAAACCCATCACTGCGATCCATTGCAAAGGTGCCCACCCGTTCGGAGCGTCCCATTGTTGACCACTATTTATTGGCGTAGTTAAGAGACCGCCGGTTTCCAGTAATTGAGGAAGGTGGTGTTCTACGGTAAAAGCTGCTTGGTCGGCCGTTGCCGCGCCCACGAAAAGCGGGTAGAATACTGCGGCACTGATAGCGCCTGTGCCGGCACCACTTCTGAGGTCAATGTCTTGGAAGCCTTCTTCGGTAAAGAATTCTGTTTGAAGTTTGTGCTTGCGCTCGTAGGCGGCGTCTTCGTAGACCTTGTTTCCGGTGAGGTTGAACAGGAGCTCTTCTAAGAATAGAAGGAGCGAGTTGAGGTCAACGGGCGCTATGTCCATGGTATGAATGGTTCCCAGGTCCATGGGGTCCGTTAACCATCTGGAAGAGAAGTCCCAACCGCTTTCGCAAGCAGCACGTAGGTGCTGGAAGAAAAGGGGATGCTCTTTGGCGTGCGCCTCCCATTCTAAATCGGTACGGTACATTTCGATTCGGGGTGAGTTTCCAGCGTCCCAATATGTGGTTTTTCCGTCTTCATTGCGGTGCTCTGTGGACCAGAAGGCATATTCCTTTTCTAGTGCCGGTAGATAGCGTTCGTAGACGTCCATGGGCTCTTCGGCACCTTTGGCATACGCATCAACCATGAGCGCAAAGAAAGGGGGCTGAGAGCGCGAGAGGAAGTAGGTGCGGTTGCCGTTGGGAATGTGTCCGTAGGTATCTATAAAATGGGCAAAGTTGTCCAAAAGGTCGCCCACCCAAGAGCGGTGACCGTGTGCAAGTAGACCTAGCTGGGTGAAGTAGCTGTCCCAATAATAGACCTCTTGAAACCGACCGCCTGGTACGATATAGGAATGCGGAAGAGGAACTTTCGTGCTGAGTATATCTGTAGGGTCGGCACTGCGGTGCAAATAAGGCCAGAGTGCTCTGATATGATTCTCCGGTGAACGGTTGGGATTAGCAGCAAAATCGACCTCCACGGCTTGTGCCGGTTGAAAGTGTTTTTCGAAGAAGGATTTTAGGTCAAAATTGGTCCCGGATTTCTCTTGGTTGTAAAGGGCAAGAACCTCGTCAATGGGCGTAGTGAGTTCTGCATCACTGATGTATTTCTCGTCTTCCCATATACCGCTGGTATGAAGGTCGACAAAGAGTTCGCCAAGAAGTTGATCGATCGTATTCACCTTCAGAATTTACGCTTTCTTGGTCAATCTTCTCAAGACGAATACTGCGATAAGCAGGAGCGTCATAGGCACTAATGTGAAATAGAACGCACCACCGCCTAATCGCTCAAAAAAGTAGGCCGTGATTCGTGAACCCAGGGTACCGCCTGTGGCAGAAAACAGCACGATCAAACCGGTCATTGGGCTGTGCATTTTCTTCGGCAGGGCACTGAGCACTACGCTGTTTAATAGCGGATAAATAGGTGCAATGAAGAGACCTACTAGTGGGAAGATAAAGGCGAGTACAGGCAAGCCAAAAATCATGGCGGCATCTTCGCTGACTTCACGGTCTAGCGCTTCCGGGAGAACAAAGGCGACCATGAGCATAGCGCCGATAATCGCTCCCGAGATGACAAGTGTCCAATGGAAGCGCTCGCTCAATTGGCCCCCGAGGATTCTACCTAAACCTAGGGTAATGGCAAGGATGCTGGCCATACGTATACTGTTGCTTTCGCTCAACGCCAACA
>QQUU01000101.1 GCA_003385605.1 Bacteroidota bacterium | reverse complement strand
TCACTGTGAAAACGAAAAAAGGCGAAGAAGTACTCGACGCTGATATCGTTTTATCCGCTGTAGGTATTGCACCAAACGTGGAAGGTATTGGTCTAGAAGACGTAGGTATTGCAACAGATCGCGGTCGTGTAATGGTCAACGACTACTACCAAACTACGGTTCCAGGATACTACGCTATCGGTGATATCGTAAAAGGTCCAGCATTGGCACACGTTGCTTCTGCGGAAGGTATCCTTTGTGTAGAGAAAATCGCCGGCCACAATGTAGAGCCACTAGATTATGGTAACATCCCAGGATGTACATACTGTTTCCCTGAAGTTGCTTCAGTGGGTATGACTGAGAAGGCGGCTAAAGAAGCTGGTTACGACCTTAAAGTAGGTAAGTTCCCATTCTCTGCTTCAGGTAAGGCATCTGCTTCAGGCCATAAAGACGGTTTTATCAAGGTAATCTTCGATGCGAAGTACGGCGAATTACTCGGTGCACACATGATCGGTTCAAACGTAACTGAGATGATTGCTGAGGCAGTACTAGCGCGCAAGCTAGAGACTACCGGTCACGAAATCTTAAAGGCTGTTCATCCGCACCCAACCCTCAGTGAGGCATTTATGGAGGCGACAGCAGCTGCTTACGACGAGGTGATCCACTTGTAAGAAAAGGCTTTAAATAGTTTCAAACCGCCCCAACTATGGGGCGGTTTTTTTGTTACTTCCCCATATGGCACAACCACTCTTAGAATTCCAAGAACTGCGCTTCGCTTACGATGAGCTAAAATTTGACTTTGGCAATGCTTCTATTGCGCCAGGGGAGATCGTAGTGATCGTTGGTCCCTCTGGTGCTGGCAAGAGCACGTTGATGCGTCTTTTGCGTGGTGAGCTGGACCCTGGAGCTGGGAAGGTGATCATTGCCGGGAAGGAAGTAGAAACGCGTAAGAAGCGTTTAGTACTGGATGAGACGAAAGCGGGTTGGGTGCCACAGCTCGACGATTTACAGAGCATGCTCAGTCTCGAAGACAATATCGGTCATCATATCCTTAGAATGGATCCGGAGGACAAAGAAGCACGCGTAGAGGAGCTCAAGGCAGCAATGCACTTGCAAGCTTACAGCGGTCAAAAGGTGCGAACGCTCAGTGGTGGTCAGCGTCAGCGTGTCAGCATTGCCAAGGCGATGGCAGGAAGTCCACCGGTACTATTGATGGACGAGAGTTTGGCGCAGCTGGACTTGAGGACGAAGTCGCTCATTCTGATGGATTTCAAGGCCATGATTAAAAGAGAAGGCTGTGCCGCACTTTTGGTGCTACACGACCCAGCCGATGCCCTATTTGTTGCTGATACGCTTTGGGTCATTCGTGGTGGAAAATTGGTACAGCAGGGGAGACCGAATGAAATCATTGCCGAACCCGTTCATCACGAGATTGCGGGTTTGTTTGATTACATTAATGTGGTTCCAAAAGAGGTTGAGCTACCTGGAAAATGGCGTGATAATGGCAATCACAAGTGGTGTTACGCACACGAGTTACCGGAATTGGACACGGAGGTTATAGAGACTATTCCCTTGCCAAAAGGGGAGATGCGCATCTACAACTACCAGGGACACCGCCTTATTTCAAAGTAGGGTAATGAAAAACGCCCCGCTCCAAAGGAACGAGGCGTTTAAAAAGTACTCCAAAAGATTATTACTTCACCTTATCAACGATCGCTTTGAACGCTTCAGGGTGGTTCATGGCTAAATCTGCCAAAACCTTACGGTTCAATTCAATGTTCGCTTTTTTCACCTTACCCATGAATTGTGAGTAAGACATACCGTGCATACGTGCACCAGCGTTAATACGCTGAATCCACAATGCGCGGAACGTGCGTTTTTTGTTTTTACGGTCGCGGTAAGCGTACTGAAGACCTTTCTCAACAGCATTCTTTGCTACCGTCCAAACGTTTTTGCGACGACCAAAGTATCCTTTGGCGTGCTTCATCAATTTTTTTCTGCGCTCTCTTGAAGCAACAGCATTTACTGAACGTGGCATAAATTTTAATTTTTTTGTGAGAGGTACTTCTACTATTTCAAGAAGGTTTAGCTACCTGGCACAGGGTTAATTAATTAACTCTGGGAATTACTTCATTCCCAATTGATTCTTGATGTTTTTCGCATCAGAATCAGAAACCAAACCAGATTTCGTCAAACGACGCTTCTGATCAGTTGCTTTCTTTGTCAAGATGTGTGACTTGAAAGCGTGCTTTCTTTTGATCTTACCAGAGCCTGTCAGCTTGAAACGCTTCTTTGCACTGGATTTAGTTTTCATCTTTGGCATGATTCAACTGTATTTATTTGGAGTAACTTCTATTTTTTAGGAGCAATAGTGATGTTCATCTTTTTACCGTCCATCGATGGCATGTGCTCTACTTTTCCATACTCTTCCAAGTCTTGAGCAAGACGCAACAACAAGATTTCTCCTTTGTCTTTAAAAACGATCGAACGTCCACGGAAGAAGACAAATGCCTTCACTTTCGCTCCGCTCTGCAAGAATTCAATAGCGTGTTTCTTCTTGAATTCGTAATCATGATCTGAGGTGTTCGGTCCGAAACGGATTTCTTTGATAACCACCTTCACAGCCTTAGCAGCAAGTTCCTTCTGCTTTTTGCGCTGATCGTACATGAATTTGCTGTAATCGATGATTTTACACACCGGTGGATCAGCTTTTGGTGAAATTTCCACCAAATCTAAATCCATGTCTTCTGCCATGCGCTTCGCTTGACGTGTATCGTAGATGCCTGGCTCTACGTTATCACCTACCAAGCGAATTTTAGGAACGCGGATGCGTTCGTTAGTTCTGTGATTTGCGGCCAGTTTCTCTTTCGGCTGCTTTCTTTTACCTCTTCTCAGTGTTCGGTTGTTTTAGTTAAACTTCTATTAATCAATAAGTTGAGAAATCTCTTCCTCAATGCTTTTTACAAATTGTTCACGGGTCATTGTTCCCAAATCTCCTTGGCCGTGGCGACGTACACTTAGTTCCCCGCTTGTGGCTTCTTTCTCGCCGACGATCAACATGTAAGGAATTTTAGTCACTTCTGCGTCACGTATCTTCCTGCCAATCTTCTCGTTACGATCATCTACGAGGGCGCGAATATCGGAAATTTCTAGGAATTGTGCTATTTCCTGAGCGTAGTCATTGTATTTGTCACTAACCGGTAAAATCTTCACTTGTTCTGGGGTTAACCACAACGGGAAGTTTCCGCCACAGTGCTCTAGAAGTACCGCTACGAATCGTTCCATAGAACCGAACGGTGCACGGTGAATCATCACTGGACGGTGGCTTTCGTTGTCTGAACCTTTATACTCTAGTTCGAAACGCTCCGGCAGGTTGTAATCTACCTGAATAGTTCCGAGCTGCCAGCTTCTACCGAGGGCATCTTTCACCATGAAATCGAGCTTGGGACCATAGAAGGCGGCTTCGCCGTATTCTACTACAGTATTCAAGCCTTTCTCGTCAGCTGCTTCAATGATGGCACTTTCGGCCTTCACCCAGTTTTCATCCGATCCAATGTACTTCTCTGGTTTCTCCGGATCGCGCAAGCTCACTTGTGCAACGTAATCCGTGAAATCCAATGTTTTGAAGATGTACAAAACAAGGTCAATTACATTCTTGAACTCATCCTTGAGCTGATCCGGTGTACAGAAAATATGTGCATCATCCTGAGTAAAACCTCTCACACGAGTTAGCCCGTGAAGCTCTCCACTTTGCTCGTAGCGGTACACCGTACCAAATTCTGCATAGCGAACAGGAAGTTCTTTATATGACTTCGGCGTTGCTTTGTACAACTCACAGTGGTGTGGACAATTCATCGGTTTGAGCAAGTACTCTTCGCCCTCTTCCGGTGTATTGATCGGCTGGAAGCTGTCTTTACCATATTTGGCGTAGTGTCCAGAACAAACGTAAAGTTCTTTATTTCCAATGTGCGGTGTAATCACACCGTCGTAACCTGCTTTCTTCTGTGCACGCTTCAAGAAATTCTCGAGGCGCTCACGAAGTGCTGCACCTTTTGGCAACCATAGCGGCAAACCTTGACCTACGCGCTGAGAAAAAGTGAACAGCTCAAGCTCTTTACCTAGTTTTCTGTGGTCTCTCTTCTTCGCTTCTTCAAGCAACTCCAAGTACTCTTTGAGTTCACCTGCCTTCTGGAAAGAGATGCCGTAAACACGCGTCAACTGCGGGTTGTTTTCATCACCTCGCCAGTACGCACCGGCAACGTTCATGATCTTTACAGCTTTGATGTACCCAGTGTGCGGAATGTGTCCACCACGACAGAGGTCAGTGAAGTCTGCATGGTCACAGAAGGTGATGGTGCCGTCTTCAAGGTTCGAGATCAATTCCGTTTTGTACGGATTGTCCTTGTACACCTCTAGGGCTTCTGCTTTGGTCACAGGACGCAGCTTGAATTCAGATTTCGCACGAGCAAATTCGAGCATCTGCTTTTCAATCTTCGCAAAATCCCCTTCACCGATGCTTTCGTCTCCGAAATCTACATCGTAGTAGAACCCTTTCTCAATAGCCGGTCCAATGGTTAACTGGGCATTCGGATAGAAGTGGAGGATAGCCTGGGCTAGAACGTGCGCAGAACTATGCCAGAAGGCTTCTTTACCTTTTGCATCGTTCCAAGTAAAAAACTGTAGCGTACCGTCGTGCGTCAATTCATCGTTCAACTCAATGGTTTGTCCATCGTAGCTGCCCGATAAGATATTTCTAGCAAGACCGTGAGAGATACTTTTCGCAACATCCATGGCTGTTGTGCCTGGCTCGTAGGATCTCTGATTTCCGTCTGGGAACGTTACAGTAATCATTTTTACTCTTTTTGTGTTATCACTAAGAGCGCAAATTTAAGTGTTCGTAGGCATTTGATGTTTTTTTCGAACCGATTTTATAAACCATATTTGGATAGTAATTTAGCCCTGATGAAAAATACCCCCAGCAAGGAGCAAGTTTTAGAGACCATGAATCGTCTTGTTAAAGACACACTCATGGAGACTCTGAACATAAAATATGTAGATGCTGATCCATCAACTGGTAAGCTAGTTGCCACAATGCCAGTGGATTCGCGTGTATATCAACCCATGGGTATTCTTCACGGTGGCGCGACTGTTGCACTTGCTGAAAGTGTGGGTTCTGCGGCCTCTCAAATGCTCATTGATTCTTCAAAAGAAATGGCGCTGGGCGCAGAAATTTCCGCCAATCACGTCAAAAGTGCGCGCACAGGCCTACTTATAGCAACCGCTGAATGTATTCATCACGGAAAAAGTTCTCACTTGTACCACATTCGAGTAGAGAATGAGCAAGGGGAGCTCATCTCGATGGTGAAGCTGCTTAATTTTGTCAAACAGCGCAAATAATGCTTGAAGTACTCCTTCGGATACCGAATCAAAATATTCGCATGTTGCATTGTCAGCCTTCTAATGCTGAACATGCCACCTTTGTGCTGCGTGGGTTTTCGAACGAGGCGAACTATTACATTGCTGAGGACAAAGGTGAATCGGACGATTTCTGGGCAGATTTTGCCGCCCAGCCGAAACCGGCGACGAAAGAAAAGAGCGCTGCGGAATACCAAGAGATGGTCCAATCGGCCATCAAAGAGATTCAGCAGCATGTGGTTCAAAAAGTGGTATTGAGCCGACAGTTTTTTTGGGACTGTCCCAATGCAAATGCTCAAGGGACGTTCAATGCCCTTTTAAAATCGTACCCAGCATGCACTGTGTTTGCCATAAAACATCCCAAATATGGGTCGTGGATGGGCGCTTCTCCAGAAGTTTTGCTGGAAAGTACCCAAGAAGGCTACCGCAGTATGTCGCTGGCTGGCACACGCCTAAAGAACGCCACCCGTTGGGGAAACAAGGAACTCGAAGAGCAGAAATTTGTGACCAAAGAGGTACACCGCAGTCTAAAGGCCTTCGGTGGAAAGATTAGCCGCGACAAACAAACCACATTCAATGCGGGCCCCGTGGAGCACCTGCTGACTTGGGTAAACACGGACAACCAAACCTTGGATTCAAAATCTCTTGCAGAGGAATTGCATCCAACTCCCGCGATCTGTGGATCCCCAGCTGAAAAAGCACAAGAACTCATTGCGCAATACGAAGGGTACGACCGCTCGCTGTACGCAGGTTATTTGGGGCTTTTTGAACAACAAGTGCACGCAACTGTGTTATTGAGAAGCATGCAGTGGTTTACATCTGGTGTCCAATTTTATGCCGGCGGCGGCATTACCAAAGACAGCGTACCTTTGGACGAGTGGATGGAGACAGAACATAAGATTTCTGCCCTGAAAGAACTCATTCAGATCGATGACAACAGATAAGGCAATAGCACAATGGACCATTGACGCCCTCGTAGAGATTGGGGTCAAGCGTATCATTTATTCGCCAGGATCTAGAAATACACCTTTAATCATCGCCGGCACGGCTCATCCTGCCATTGAGCATAGAACAGTGCTCGATGAGCGCAGTGCTGCATTCCAAGCACTCGGTGAATCATTGATTACCGGACTACCTGTTGCTATATGTTGCACTTCAGGGAGCGCAATAGCCAATTATCATCCCGCCATACTTGAGGCATTTTACAGCAAAGTACCGTTGATCGTTTTGACGGCCGATCGTCCCAGCGAACGAATAGGCAAGGGCGAGGGTCAAACGAGTCAGCAAACCGATTTTTACAACCCGCACATTGGTTTCAGTGCAGCAATTAATGAATCTTTGAGCCGAGAAGAGGCTGAATCGCTATGGTCAGAGGTTCGTGGGAATCTAAAGGACAAAAGCGAGCCTGTTCACATAAATCTCCATTTTGAAGAACCGCTGTACGGCCAACAGGAGCCAGTAGCTCCACTTCAACTTCAGGAGTTGCCAGCCCAATCTATCGGCACAGCCCAAGACCTCAGTACCCTAAAAGGTTGCTCCAATATTGCTGTAGTTTGTGGCCAATTACACCCCTATACCGCACAGGAGATAAAGGCAAACAACACCATCACTCAATCCGGTGCAACGTGGTTCGTAGATCCGCTAAGTGGACTGCTAGGGCAGCCGAATACAGTAAATATTGACCAATTGGTCCACCATAAATTCGACGGCCTATTATCCGTTGGAGGTCAATGGATGAGCAAATTCCCGAAGTTCCATGTGAGAAGCCTTGGACTTTCAGCCCATGTTCATATTGACAAATACCAGGCGTGGGACCTCGCTGATATCACAGGTTTCACTTGGGTCAAACAAGGAATTGATACGCTCCATCTTCCCACCTCACTTTCTTGGCTCAAGGTAAAGGCAACCAACAAAGTTGTTCCAGACCTACCATGGTCCGATGCAGCGGCTATTCAGGCCATTCTTCGAATGTCTGACCAGCACACGGTTCTACATCTGGGCAACAGTTCTATTCCTAGATACATGAATTACTTCAAGTTTGAAGGTGCAATGTATTGTAATAGAGGCGTTAGTGGTATCGACGGTAGTTTGAGCACGGCTGTAGGCGCTGCGGCTGCGTCGCCTGAAGAAAAGCATGTACTCATTCTCGGTGACCAGAGTGCCTTGTACGACAGCAACGCGCTGTATGAGTTGAGCACTCTTCAGAACCTTGAGGTGTTTGTAATAAATAACGGTAGAGGTGCCATCTTTGATTGGCTTCCGGGTACTTCCACAACCTCCGAGGAGGCCCAAGCTGTGTTTTCCAACGAACATTCCTTAAACATAGCGGCATTGGCTGCAGCGTACGGCTGCACAGCAACAAGAGCGTCGAATGTAGATGAGCTCAACAATGCCTCAGAACAACTGATTGAGGTATGGACTGCTGAGGCCGAAAACAAACAAGCTTATGAGCAACTTCATAGGGCCCATTCTGCGAAGTAAGGCCGGCTACAAACCTATCTATGGCACAAGGAGTAACATTGAAAAATTGGATTAAAGCAGCAAGATTAAGAACCTTGCCATTGGCTTTTGCTGTAATCATTCTAG
Organism: Bacteroidota bacterium; assembly: GCA_003385605.1. Lineage (GTDB taxonomy): Bacteria > Bacteroidota > Bacteroidia > Flavobacteriales > Schleiferiaceae > UBA10364. Next base: position 23,509 of record QQUU01000101.1, on the reverse strand, counting down.
GAAGTGGTTTAGGTTACCTGCATACCGGGTCTTTTTCTATCGAATTATTTTTCCTCGCTTTATTGACCAGCTTCTCCTACCAAGTCTTGTCCAACTATGCCAACGATCTCGGGGATGGTATCAAAGGTACAGACGATAATAAGCGCGGAGAACAACGTGCTGTAGCCTCAGGTCTTATTAGTATATCCCAAATGCGCCTTGCGACCAACCTTTTTACGCTTCTTTCATTGATTGCCGGTAGCACCTTGGTGTACATGGCCTTCAAGGGCACTCTTTATTTCTACCTATTCATGGTATTGAATGTTTCGGCTGTTTGGGCGGCTAGATCCTATACCTTGGGCAGCAACCCCTACGCTTACTGGGGTGGAGGCGATTTGTTTGTGATCCTATTCTTCGGTTTGGTCGGGGTAATGGGGTCTTCAGCGCTTCAGACGGGAATCTTGTATGCTTTAGATGTTTTACCTGCGCTCGTGGCAGGTGCGATGAGCGCCTCCGTATTAACCTGCAACAACTTGCGCGATAGAGAAGGTGATGCACAGCACGGAAAACACACACTGGTAGTTCGTTACGGTGAAAAATGGGGCAGAGGCTATTTCAAAGCGCTACTCATCACATCAATTGTATTGAGTTTGGTGTTCTCCATTATGGCAAGCATAAAAATGAGCGGGTATTACCCCATCGTCGCGCACATGGTCTTTCAATTTGTACTCCGTGGTCAATTCAAGAAGTTCACAGCTTCCCAAACACCGGAAGATTACGACACCTTGCTTAAACCTTTAGCATTAACTACGTTGTTGTATTGTATAACTACCTCAATGAGTTTCTTCTTCTAATGAATGCGAAATACTGTTCTCATATTTTAAAGTTTAAAATTCCTGGGGGCACCTCGCGAGGTGTACTTACGGAAAAAGAGAGCTTTTTTATTGCCATTCACAAAGACGGCAAAGTAGGCCTAGGAGAGGTCGGTGTTCTGCGAGGTTTATCCTACGACGATGTTCCTGAGCTGGAAAGTCAAATAGCTTGGACCTGTAACAACATCCATCTTGGCTTCGAGGAATTATACGCGGCCAATGCACAATTTCCAAGTATTCAATTTGCTTTAGAGCAGGCCTTCAGTCACCTAAATAACGGCTTCGAGCACTTCGCATCTTCATTTACTTCCGGACATTCTTCACAACTCATCAATGGATTGATCTGGATGGGCGATCTAGCATTTATGCGCGATCAAGTTTCCAAGCGTCTCTCGGAAGGATTTACGACTTTGAAAATGAAAGTAGGCGCCATAGACTGGCACCAAGAACAATCCATACTTTCTGCGCTCAGAAAGGAGTTTAGCCCCAACGAATTGGAGCTTCGCGTAGATGCCAACGGTGCTTTTGAGTTGGAACAAGCCATAGAAGTCAGCAAGTTCCTAGCAGAACTCGAGGTGCATTCCATGGAGCAACCCTTGCGCGCTGGGCGCGATAAGGAACTGGCATTAGCAGCAGAGCAGATGCATATTCCAATCGCTTTAGACGAAAGTTTGATCGGTGTGATTGACTCAGAAGCAAAATCTCGACTTTTGGATACCGTCAAACCACAATACATTATTCTGAAGCCAAGTTTTATTGGTGGCTGGCGCGGTGCAGATAGCTGGATATCGCTCGCTGAGAGCAAAGGCATAGGATGGTGGGCAACTTCGGCCCTAGAAAGTAATATTGGTCTGAATGCCATCGCTCAATGGGCATTTACCAAGGGAAATGCTATTCCACAAGGGTTGGGCACTGGCAGTTTATTCACCAACAATATCCCAGGACCCTATGAGGTCAGTGGGGGTACGCTGAAAGTTTCAGGAAGAATGAACGAAGACTGGGATCTGAGTACGATTAAATCGATCCTCTAAGTCCAATAAACACGCCACGTCCAGGCGCAACAATACCCGACGAATACGGGCGGTATTGAGCATCCATGATATTTTCAATACCAATGCGAAGGAGTACGTTCTTGTTGAACTCGTAATTGGTCATTAAACTCAATGTGTACCAGCGTGGTGAATATGTTTGACCATTCTCGTTGATTGCGTAAATATGTCTTTTACTTCGCTCACTAAAACTCAATTCGTCGTGACTCATCTCGCCGTTGTAGCGTCCTGTAAGGGTCGCGGTCCATTTCTTTTTACGGTAGACAAGTTGCGATGTGGCATTGAACGGACTTGCATGGCGAAGTGCATGCCCCCGACTGTCCATACCGAATGGATGTGACCAGTGAACGGTCCAGAAAAGGGCTTTGCTGAGCTCGGTACGAACACCAAATTGATAGCCCCAGATTGTTGCGTAATTCAAGTTTTGAACGGCTAAGATTTGCGACCATTCACCCTCGTACATCATGCTGTCGAGGCCATTGAACGTATACGGAGCGCGAATCATGGCATTGTCTAAATAGCTGTAGTAAAAGCTTGCATCCAACACCAAATGTTTACCAAGGAGGTGCTTCATCCCAACCTCTGCACTGTACAGCCTTTCTTCTTTCAAATCTAAATTAGGAACAACTACAGCTCCGGGTTGCGAATCGAACACCTTAGAAGCATCGTCTACGTTAGGGGCACGGAAGCCTGTACTTAGGTTAAGGAAGTATTTGAATGATTTCTTTGAGTAACTCGCCCCGATAGAGCCGCTTGGTGCAAGAAAGTTCCAAGTGGCATCTTGGTTGAATCCATTGAATCGGATCGGGGTGAACATATGAATATGGTTCAGACGGGTTCCACCGGAGATGGATAGGTTTTGGTTGAGGTTGTATAGGGCGCTTATAAATGCTGCGGAACTAGACCATCGTGAACCGTCAGCATATCGAGACTGAGCCTGCCAGGTGCTATCTGTGTTCGATGCAGCATAATGGTAGGCAGTACTTTGGATGAGGTTCAGGTTCCAATCAGCACCGTAGCTCATGCTGAGTTTTTCCGAGAACTTCTTGGTCGCATCAACATTGCCCTGGGCCATCCGGACCAATTCTGTCTGAACACGACCTGCTGGTCTTCTGTAGCGTCTAACATCTCTGCTTTCTTGGTATCCCTGAAGGGCAGCAGCCCATTTTATACGGTCGTACAATGCGGTATTTTTGCGGTCTTCGTAGGCCACAGTTGCCATAGACCACATTTGTGGACCATAATTCCAACATGCGTAACGCGGAGAACCGTTCTTAGTTTCAATGAATCTGTCGTACCGGTTTACATCAGAAAGCATGCTGAAGTAGAGCCCGAATTTTAGTTCGCTGGTTTCAGACACTCGAAACTTCAATTTCTGAGTGAAGTTTCTTTGGTCGTAGGCTGTTTTTGGCTGGATTAGGGGATCCATCGGTTTGCGAAGCGTATCGAGATTGGCGAACGTGATTGGTTCGCACATGGCCAAGTAATTCTCTACTGAATTTGCTGGTGTCCAAGAAAAAATACGTGCCCCCATTCGCACATCGCTGTACTGGCTGTAGGTGATGTTAGTCATGCCGGCCCAGTTTAGCCCGCCGTAGTTTATCCTGAAATTTGGACGACGTGTGAGCTGTGCGTTGTTGTTGCTAAAGTCGTAGACTAAGCTTTGAAGCACTTCGCTGCTATCCCCGTAGTGTGCGTCGTAGGTGTTAATGTGCATGGTGCCGCCAAGGGCGTCTGAACCGTGTAAAACCGATCCGGGCCCAAGACTTACCTCCATATCGGAAATACTCAATGGGTCTAAACTGATGACATTGTGCACATTTCCAGCTCTGAAAATAGCATTGTTTAATCGCATGCCGTCGATAAGTATCAGGACACGTGAGGTACTCATACCACGAATCATTGGCGAGCCACCGCCGGCTTGACTTTTTTGAATAAAGACGTTTGGGTCAAGGCTAAGGGCATCTGCGCTACTCCCAATGAACTGACTGTTCATGCGCTTGGCGCTAATGGTTCTTACTTCTTGTGGATTGTGCTTGAAGTCGGCTTCCATTCTATTGGCCTTGATGACGACCTCTTGAATATTTAACACACTTTCGTAAAGCCCAACTTCAAAATTTGCACGCTGCAACTGTTTAAAGTTATAATGACGCGGGGCATATGAGGTATGAAAGAAGGAAACTACATCTTCTTCGTAAAGGTCACCAATAAGAACACGGCCTAAAGGTCCGGTCGTTGCCACATAGCTATTGTTCACCGTAATGCTAACTCCCTCAACCGGTTGACCGCTGTTTTTGCTGATCACTGTAACCCAATGTTGGCCATGTGCGAGCACGCTTGCAGACAATGTTGTCGCACACGTGATCAAAATGGATAGCAATAATGTTCTAATTTTGGACATCGCGAGCACAATAAACAAAAACTGTACCTAATTGGCTTCATTCGAGCAGACCATATTTGTATTTGAGCAGAGGAAGTATTCTCTCCAGGAAATACTGGCTCTAAAATCGGCTCCCGATTGGCTTCAAACGGTTCAAAATCAGCTTATTGATTTCACATCTACGCGAAATGAAATGGAGTTTCATACCAGTGGTAGTACTGGTATGCCAAAAAGAATTGTTCACCGAAAAACCGTCTTAGAGTCTTCTGCGAAAAGAACCTTGGACTATTTTTCTTTAAAACCTGGGGATAGTGCTGCGCTTATTCTACCTGCCGAGTTCATTGGAGGGAGTATGATGCTTGTTCGGGCCCTTATCGGTGGGTTGACTTTACACTTATTACCGCCCAAGCTCGCCGTGAATGAAATTCCTAATGTGGATTTCCTTCCGTGCACACCTGCGCAGTTTAAGGCTGCGCTGCAGAATGACGTGCTGAGCGACTTCAATGGAGCAATTCTTCTTGGAGGCGCGCCTGTTGGCGATATAGAGCCGGTGGTTGGAATAAATCTATACGTGGGTTATGGAATGACTGAAACGGCTTCACATGTGGCGCTTCGGCCGCTGTCGGAAAAAGTGTATTCTGCAGTGGACGGTGTTGAATTTACTACTCGAGAAGGCGCATTGGTGATTGATGCACCTCACCTAGGCGTTAAAGAGTTGCAAACCAATGATTTAGTGCGTCTTATTGATGCTCATTCCTTCGAGTTTATCGGGCGACTTGACGATGTGATTAACTCCGGTGGACTCAAGATTCATCCTGCTGTTCTAGAATCGCATTTTCATTCCAACGGATGTGGTGTTTGTATATCTTCGATAGCAGATGAGGTTTATGGCGAAGCGGTTGTTATCGTTGTTGAAGGGGAAGTTTCTGAAAGCAGGGTAAAAAAGCTTTTGAAAGATGTGCCTCGAAATCAACAACCGAAATTCATTCTGAGTGCAGATAGACTGCCATTTTTAGAAAGTGGAAAACTGGACCGCAATGTGGTGCGACGGCTTATTCAAGAATCTCAACATCGCCTTTCCCCGCTCTGATCAGAGTAGGGGACGCTGTGGTAAGATCAATGACAGTCGAAGGGGTATTATCGCCCCAGCCGCCATCAATCACAAAGTCAACCTTATCGGCATAGTTGGCAATGATTTCTTCCGGATCGGTAGGATATTGGAGGACTTCATCGTCGTGGTGAAGAGAGGCTGATGCTAAAGGACGTCCCAAGGCTTCGGCTAGTGCTTGTACAATGCCGTTATTAGGCAATCTAACCCCAATGGTCTTTCGTTTCTGTCCAAGTTTTCTTGCGAGGGTAATGTTCGATTCTAATACCAATGTATACGGTCCGGGCAGGCATTGCTTAATGAACTTAAAGGTAGCGCCACCAACACTTTGAGTGTATTGAGATACTTGACTTAGGTTGGTAAATAAGAAAGAGAATTCAGCCTCTTTTACCGATTCTTTCTTGATGTCAGCAAGCTTTTTCAATGCATTTGCATTCATAAAATCACCTACAACGGCATAAACACTATCGGTTGGAATAATGGCGATTTCACCCGCAATGAGGCGTGTAACACATTCCTGTATTTTTTGCTGGTCGATACTGTCCGGATAAAGTGTGTAGATCATACCCAAATCGGTTTAGTCGAAAATAAAAAAAGCCCCGCAATTGCAGGGCTTTACTATTTCAATTTCTGTTGGATTAGCTGTTCGCTTTTGCGTGGTCGGCCAAAAACTTCGCTAGACCAATATCCGTCAATGGGTGCTTCAACAAAGCTTCGATTGCGCTTAGTGGACCTGTCATGACATCAGCACCAATTTGCGCACATTCAATGATGTGCATTGGGTGACGAACCGAAGCAGCCAAGATTTCTGTGTCAAATCCGTAATTGTCAAAGATTACGCGGATGCTCTCAATCAATCCTAGACCGTCTGTAGAAATATCGTCCAAACGACCGATGAAAGGACTCACATAAGTAGCACCTGCTTTAGCTGCCAACAAAGCTTGTCCCGCCGAGAAAATCAGTGTACAGTTTGTCTTAATACCCTTATCTGAGAAATACTTTAATGCTTTCACACCGTCTTTCACCATTGGGATCTTAACCACAATTTTTTCGTCCAAGGCAGCAAGAGCTTCACCTTCACGAACCATGCCTTCGAAATCTGTAGAGATTACTTCTGCACTTACATCGCCGTCTACAATCTCACAGATGGCGCGGTAGTGAGCAAGTACGTTTTCTTCACCGCTAATTCCTTCTTTAGCCATTAATGATGGGTTGGTGGTCACGCCGTCCAAAACTCCAAGATCTTGGGCTTCTTTAATCTGTGCAAGGTTTGCTGTGTCAATGAAAAATTTCATGAGGAAAAGTTGTGTTGTTAAATGTTGCTCAAAAGTACACTAAACTTCAAAAATAAGCGCATAAAAAACGGGCAAGCTACTTACATCACACCGCTACGACCAATTACCCTTGCTGCGTTCCCGCCCTGGGGGATTCATTAGGAGCTGGTTGTGTAAGACTTGCCCGGGGCAAAGTTAAGCCAACATGTGAGGTTTGACCAATGAATTTTAAAAATTTTAATCAGTTCTGTTCGACTATATTTGTAGCAATTGAAAAGAGCTTGAACCGAAAAAAAACAAGATGATGCAGGAGATTAATATTATGAAGGCACAGGGTAAGCAGCTCGCTGCCATTGTAATAGTTTTAGGACTTTTAATGTTTTTTTGGAGCTACTTAGGTGATCCAACTGTATTGTTTAACTACTGGTGGTTGGGTATACTCTATCAATATATACTACCAATTGGTCTCGCTATATATGCTGTATTTAAGGCGAAGCAGTCATTAGATGGCTTCATTTCCTTTAAAGGAGCATTAGGGGTTTCTGTAATAGGCTTAATTCTAGGAACCACTGCGATTGTTTTGTTTAACGCATTAATGTACAATGTAGTGGATACTGAATTCAAGGATTTAATGGAAGAAAAAACCATAGAATTCAGTATTCAGTTTTTGGAGCGAATGGGTGCCGATGAATCTCAGATTTCAGAGAATATTGCTCAAATAGAGGAACGAAATCAGTTTGGTTTCAAAGCTCAAATGATGGGTTTAGCCTTCATCAGTATTTATTACTTGGTGATTGGCCTTATTGTCGCGGCGGCAATGAAAAAAGATAAACCAGTAGTATAACTTTATGAACGCACTGGACTTAAGTATTGTAATTCCGTTATTCAATGAAGATGAAAGTCTTCCTGAATTGACCGATTGGATCGCCAAGGTGATGGAACGGGAAGGATATTCCTATGAAATCATTTTTGTCAACGACGGATCAACGGATAACAGTTGGGCGGTAATAGAGGAGTTACGTGGCAATAACGAAAACGTCAAAGCCATTTCCTTCCGTAAAAACCAAGGCAAGAGTGCCGGACTGAATCAAGGCTTCAAGGCCGCTTCTGGAGATGTAGTGATCACTATGGATGCGGATTTACAGGACAGTCCTGAAGAAATTCCGGAACTGCGTCGCATGATTTTAGAGGACGGCTACGACCTAGTCAGTGGTTGGAAGCAAAAGCGCTATGATCCACTTAGTAAGACCATTCCAACGAAACTCTTCAACGCAGCTACGAGAAGGATTTCCAAGATTAAATTGAACGATTTCAATTGTGGACTCAAAGCCTACAAGCTAGAAGTAGTGCACAATATTGATGTATACGGCGAGATGCACCGATACATTCCATTCTTAGCCAAGAACAAGGGTTTCGATAAGATTGGTGAGAAAGTGGTGCAGCATCAAGCTAGAAAGTACGGTACAACAAAGTTCGGTTTAGACCGCTTTATAAACGGGTTTTTAGACTTGGCAACGCTAGCGGTTATAGGTAAATTCGGAAGACGCCCTATGCACTTCTTTGGTGCTGCGGGTACGCTAATGTTCGCGCTTTCAGCGCTGCTGTTGGCTTACCTAGGGATTTATAAACTTTGGGCCTTGGGCGCAGGGGTAGAGGCACGTCTGATTACCGAGAATCCGTTGTTCTTCATCTTATTGGCCTTAAATATCATTGGTGTCCAATTGTTTGGCGTGGGTTTCATCGCAGAACTATTGCTGCGCGAAAGCACGAAAAAGCACGATTATACCGTCGATAAAAAAATTGGCCTCTAATGGCAAAAGTGAAGTACGCTTTAATCTCGCCAACGTTTAAGCGTCCGGATGAGGTTACTGAATTTCTAGCAAGCCTAGAGCAGCTCGAGTATCCCAAAGATCAATACCAAGTCATCCTAGGCGACGGTACTCCAGGGGACGAGCTACGTCCTTTACTTCAAGAGTATTTCGATACACTACCGCTTCAAATCTATTACGAAGAGTTTCTTCCTGTGAGCGATGCGCGCAATAGAGCTGCTGAGCTCGCTGAGGCTGAATATTTCATCTTCCTAGATTCAGATTGTATCATTCCAAGCGGGTATCTCAAAGGTATCGACGCCTTCCTTTCCGAGTACCCTGATACTACGCTTTTTGGCGGTCCAGATGCGGCTTCGGCCGATTTTACTGACCTTCAAAAGGCCATTAACTTTTCAATGACCTCCTTCCTTACCACCGGAGGTATTCGTGGCGGAAAAGCTTCTGTTACCTCGTATCAACCGAGAGGATTTAACATGGGCATGTCGGCTGCGCTTTATAAGGAAGTTGGCGGTTACGACGAGGAGTTTGTCTGTGGTGAGGATGTAGAGCTAAGTCTTCGTTTGCAGAAGGTAGGTGCCATTAGCCGTTTCATTCCAGAGGCGCATGTATATCACAAGCGTCGTGCGACATTGAAACAGTTCCGTCGTCAAGTATTTCGTTTCGGTGCAGCGCGACCGTTATTGGCAAAAGCGCATCCTGGGAATTTGAAAATTACCCACTTGTTTCCTTTGGCGTTTACAGCATTCCGTTACGTATCCACGATTCTATTTCTACTTGTGTTTGCTTTAGATTCAAGTATGCTCGGGGTTCCTTTCGCAGCTTATGTGAGCTATATGATTGCAGTCTTTTTAAGTGCTCTTAAAAAAGAAGGTTTAAGCGTGGCTTTACTCGCTGTGAAGACCACTAATACTATGAATGCAGGCTACGGAATGGGTTTTTTACGAAACTACATTGAAGTGTATATCAAAGGAAACTCACGGGGCATCAAGCTGTAGAGATTCCTTGAGTTCAAGCAGTAGTTTTTCTTCGTCCAATTCATTGAGTGAAATCAACACTGGATCTGCGCTCTTTCTACCAATCCATAGCACCTTTTCGTAAGGTTTATCTATCAATAGCAAGTAATCGCCTTTAGGACCGCGGTATTTGCCCTTAGCAACTGTTCCTGTAGAAATTCCGTGTCTTCTTGTCGAAATCTCAGGGAGGGATTCTGATATACCCAAGGAGTCTATATTTTCGAGGGGCAGGTCAATTCCGTACGGTCCAGAAATTCTTAAAGTGTCACCGTCCAACACAACATCAGAGGGACGGTCAGACCAATAAAACATGCCGATGACGAAAACCAGTGTTCCTATGAGTACTGCTATGCCCACTTTAAATGAATTTTTCTGGGACTCCACCTTCATACTCAAATCCTTGGTCTGGTAGAAAAAATAGATGTAGGCAAGGATAGGAGTAATGCCCATGTGCCATCCTAAGAGCTCCGCATTGGTTACATAAAATACAACGCCAAGGACAGTGAAAAGGACGCCGAATCGGATATGAAAGCCTTTAAATCGCTCTAGATATTCGGTTAAAGGAAATTGTTCCTGCTCTTCCTTGCTCATGGTGTTGTATCCACTGAGCAAAGAGCTGGCATTGTTTTCAGTAATCATGAACCCTAACCCGAAGAAGAGTAGGCCCATTCCCAAAATGACATAAAACATCCGCGTGACTTTATCGTAATCTGATTACAATTTAGCGTTTCTCCCTTTTTCCTTCCAGTTCGATTAATAGATCGCGCAATCTTGCAGCTTCAATAAAGTCGAGCGTTTTCGAAGCTTCCTCCATGTCTTTTCGTACCTTTCGTATGCTGCTTTCCAAATCTTCTGGAGTGGTATAATTCATGGCTTGCTCGGCGGCTTTGAGGTTCACCTTGCTTACTTCGTATTCCACGTTTCTACCAACGGCGCTGGACTTACTGAGAATTTCTTCTCTGCTTCGTTTCAACGCTTGAGGAACAATGCCGTTGGCTTTATTGAATTCGTCTTGTTTCTTTCTGCGGCGTTCAGTCTCATCGATGGTGCGCTGCATGCTATCGGTAATCTTATCTGCGTAGAGAATAGCGAGACCGTTAACGTTACGCGCCGCACGTCCTATGGTCTGGACTAAACTACGTTCACTCCGCAAAAAGCCTTCCTTATCGGCATCCATAATAGCCACTAGACTTACTTCTGGAAAGTCCAATCCCTCACGAAGCAAGTTTACACCAATGAGCACATCAAAGACACCAAGGCGTAAATCGCGCATAATTTCCACACGTTCAAGCGTATCAACATCACTGTGGATGTAACGACAGCGTATGTCGTACCGGGTGAAATATTTGGTCAATTCTTCTGCCATTCGTTTGGTCAGTGTCGTGACCAGTACACGTTCGTCAAGTTCTACACGCTTGTGGATCTCTTCCATGAGGTCATCCACTTGATTCTTACTCGGACGTACACTTACTACCGGGTCGAGTAGGCCTGTCGGACGTATGACTTGTTCTGCAAAGACCCCTTGGCTGAGTTCAAGTTCATATTCTGCAGGAGTGGCACTCACGAAAAGCGCCTGTTTGCGTATGCGTTCAAATTCTTCAAATTTCAACGGCCTGTTGTCCAAAGCCGCAGGTAGTCTAAATCCGTACTCTACAAGGTTTTCTTTTCTCGAACGGTCACCGCCATACATGGCTCGAACTTGCGGGATGGTCACATGACTTTCGTCAATGACGAGCAAGAAGTCCTCCGGGAAATAATCAAGCAGACAGAAGGGGCGTACACCTGGTGCGCGCCCATCGAGATAGCGACTGTAATTTTCAATACCTGAACAATAGCCCAGCTCCCGAATCATTTCTAAATCAAAATTGGTTCGCTCCTCGAGTCGCTTAGCTTCGAGAGGTCGCGCCACATTTCTGAAGTGGTCGACCTGAGACATCAAATCGTCTTGGATTTGATGAATGGCATTTTGTAGCTGATCCTTTTCGGTAACGAACAAGTTGGCTGGGAACAAACGCATTTCGTTCATATGCTCTATTCTGGATCCACTGATGGGATCCATGTGCTCTATAGATTCTACTTCGTCGCCCCAAAAGCTGATGCGAAAGTACGTTTCTGCATAGGCTGGGAAGATATCTACAGTATCGCCTTTAACACGAAAAGAGCCTCGCTTGAATTCCGCTGTAGTTCTTGCGTACAGCGCATTGACAAATTTGTGAAGGAGTGCCTGTCGGCTGATCATTTCTCCAACTTTCAAATTCACAACGCTCGCGTTAAATGCTTCAGGATTGCCCATTCCGTACAAACAAGAGACGGATGCAACCACAATTACGTCGCGGCGCCCTGACAATAGGGAAGAGGTGGTACTCAGTCGGAGTTTTTCAATCTCATCATTGATGCTCAGGTCTTTTTCAATGTACAGCCCTGAAGAAGGAACGTAGGCCTCCGGTTGATAATAATCGTAGTAACTAACGAAGTATTCCACAGCATTTTCAGGAAAGAATTCCTTCATTTCACCGTAGAGCTGTGCGGCCAAGGTTTTATTGTGACAGAGGATAAGACTGGGGCGTTGTGTACGTTCAATAACGTTCGCCACGGTAAAGGTCTTCCCTGAACCCGTCACACCCAGTAATACCTGGTCGCGCTCGCCACTGTTTAAGCCTTCCACCAAATCATTGATTGCCGTGGGTTGGTCACCCATTGGCTCGAATGGCGCTTGTAGCTTAAAGTCCATGGTTTTTTATTTCAATAGAGAATTGAAAAGCTTGCGAAGGGCTACTAATTCTTCCACACGTGCTTTCTGAACATCAATGTTCTTCTGTGCTGCTTCCAAAAGTGGGTTGCCTTTTGCATTTCCAAAGAAAGCAATATTGTTCTCGAGCTGGTGGAGTTCCTTTTTAGCTCTGTCGGTTTCTTCACGGATCCAAGAACGCTGTGCCAGCAAACCTTGCTGATCATCTGCTTCCACAAGAGCTCTTACCTTGGCTTCAAACAGGGTGCGCTCAAGTTCAGACTTATCCAAACCTAGGCCACTGAGCTTATCTTCCAGAATCGCGTTGAACTGCGCATCAAGTTTTCTATTTGGACTGCCCATAGCACCCCATGCTTCGCTCAGTCTAACGGCGTCTTCCACGCTCGCGACGCTAGCATCTTTAAGTTCAGCCAACTTAGCCTCTTTCGCCTTGTTTGCTGCACTTACCTGTTTCTCACGAGCCTTGCGTTCGCCGTTCATTCGGTCGAAGAAGTGGTTACATGCACCGCGGAATTCCTCCCACAGTTTATCGCCTTCTTTCTTCGGTACATATCCAGTTTTCTTCCAATCTGCCTGAGCCTTTTTCAAGGCACTCGCTGCAGCTCCGAAGTCTTCGCTGTCTTTTAAGCTGTGGGCCAATTCTATCAAGGCACGCTTCTTCTCAATGCTTTCGCGGTGCGACTTTTTTTCCTCTTTGTAGAAGGCGTTTTTCAAACGATTGAACTCTCTTTGGGCCACTTTATAATCTTCCCAAACTGCATCGTTCTCTGCGCTCTTAACGAAACCAATCTTTTTGAATTCTTCGCGGTATTCATTGAGTGCTCTGCTGGCTTTTTGCCATCCGCTGTGTTTGGTAGGTAACTCAGCGGTTAGTCCTTTGATGCCTTCCACCACCGCACGTTTTGCAGCTATTTTAGCTTCATTGCGGGCCTTGAGATTCTCGTTAAACTGCTCGCGTTGCTCATGGATTTTGGCTGTAACGGCTTTGAACCGTTCCCAGATAAGGTCTTTTTGTTCTCTTGGTACAGGACCAATTTTTTTCCAGCGGCTGTGTGCTTTTTGAAGTGCTCTAAACAATTCAGAAGATGCACCGCCTTCTACCATAGCCTCGAGTTCGGTGATCATGGCCACCTTTTCTGCCAGATTATTCTTGTATTCCTTGTCAATTAAATCATAGGCCAAGCGCAGGAAGTTGAAGAAATTGTCAACGTGGTGATTGTAGTTCGCCCATACATTTCTCGCATCTGCCTTAGGAACGAGACCTGTACTGTTCCACTGCTCGCGCAGTGCTTTGAACGTATCATACTTTTCCTTGGCGCTCCCTTCAGATGTTGGCAGCTCTTTGATTTGTTCGATGATTGCAAGCTTCGTGCTTAGATTGCTTGCTAACTGCGCTTCAAGATCACTGTAGTGCTTTCTCAAGGCATCACGGTAGCCACCATAAACGGCGCCGAGTTGCTTGCGCATCGGTTGATCATATCTAAAGTCGATGATGTTTCCGCCCTCGGCGAGGTATTTTTCTTTTGCTTCAGCCTGCTGTGCATTGAGTTCACGCAACATGCGCGAACGACCACTTTCAACGATTCCTTTAATTCGGTGTGGCGGATAACTTCCAACGTGTTGTTTGATGGCTTCTAAAGATTGTTCCAAATCCAAGGCATCGAAATCAGGAATCTGGAGCTTTTGCTCTTTTGGTTCCTCATGATCGTCCTCTGCTTCGACAGTACGCACCTGATCGTCATTGGCTTTTTCAGCTTCTTCAGCTACGGATACTTCCTGTACTTCCTCCTGTGCCTCTGTTGCGGGAGCCTCTACTTGCTCTGGCGTTTCTTGCTGCACTTCCTTTGGGTCCAATTCTTCTTGGTTCATCATCTACAAATTTTTGTAGTAAGCGTCATGGAATAATTGCCATGATTTTTTCGCTTGCTCAATTAACATTTTCTCTCCTCCTAAAACTCTTGCGCCTCTTTGGAGACCTTCCTTCATGAGGGGAGTAGGGTTGGGTTTATATACTAGGTCAAATATGGCGAATTCCTCGCTTAATACTGCATAAGGCAAAGGTAAAAGATGGGGGTCAATTCCGGCAGTGCCCACAGGGGTGCAATTCACCCATAGTTTGCATTCGGCCGCTACTTCTTCGCTCAAATCATCATACGAAGCGCCTGGGTTACCTCGACTAAGAATTAGTGTCTCAAAACCATTGTCTTTCAAGACCTTAGATACGGCTTTTGCTGCCCCGCCTGAACCAAACACAAGTGCTTTACATGGCGGGCATCCTAAGGACATCAAACTTTTTTGAATCCCGTAGACATCTGTATTGTACCCGACGAGTCTGTTCTTTTCTAGTACAACGGTATTAACTACACCGAGCGTTTTCGCAACATCATCAACGCTATCAAGAGCATTAAAAACTTCTTCTTTAAACGGAATGGTAACGTTTAGTCCAACCAAACCATGGTGCTGCATAAAGGCTTTGAGACCTTCCTTTGGTAGGGTAGGCATCTCGAACAAATCATAGCTCCCTGATATTCCGGCTGCTGTCATAAAACCTTGGTGAATTTCAGGGCTAAGGCTATGAGCAATGGGAGTTCCTATGAGTCCGAGTTTGATCATTTCATCTTTTTTCCGGCATATTCTAGTCCTAGAACAAGAACGGCACCAAAAAGTGCGAAAACTACCGCCGTGGGCCAATCGCTTCCCGGAGCTAAATTTCGAACGCTCAACGCAACGATTTCCTCTCTTTCTGTACCTGCATGCTTGACGAACGTCTCCAGAGTTTCTTTCCAAGGCCAAAGTTTATTCAATGAACCTAAGAGGAAGCCACTGAGTAGTGCTATGGTTGGATTGTAAAAGCGCTCGAAGATGTATTTCAATCCTTTTGAGAACAACAGCAAGCCCAATACCGCACCAATTCCCACATAAGCTATAGTAAGTAATTCTCTGTTCGCTACCGCGGCCAGTACAGTTGAGTACGCTCCTAAAAGCAGTAGGATAAAACTGCCGCTGATGCCAGGGAGTATCATTGCACAAATGGCTAAGGCACCACTCAAAATGAGGTACCAAGGTGCTTCGGAACCCGCTGTTGCATTCATTTCAGTGATGGCGTAAGCGACAATAGTTCCAAGTACAAAAGCAACTACCGCCGGTGCATTCCATTGTTTTACCGTTCGGCCCATCATCCAAACCGAGGCTGCAACCAATCCGAAGAAAAAGCTCCAAGTCAAAATGGGGTAATGCTCAAGAGTGAAGGTAAGGACCGAAGCTAGCGTGAGAATGCTTGTGAAAATCCCTGCGAACAGAACGGCTAAAAAAGTGCCGTCAATGGCGGTCCAGAGCTGACGGAATTGGCCCCTAAAAAGCATCAATAACGTTTGCTTGTTGATGGACGATATTGCGCCAATGAGTCGCTCGTAAATACCCGTAATAAACGCAATAGTTCCTCCACTGACACCGGGGACAACATCCGCTGCGCCCATGGCCATACCTTTGAGAAAGAGCTGAATATGTTTAAGCATCGTTCGCCGATTGAATTTCGGCTAAAATACCGGTAATCTCAGGTATTTTCCCAAAAGCTGGGAAGTATTGATGGAACAATTCTACTGAGGTAGGCTCAAGTTCGAGACATTCGTTCATAATTACTCGCGCTTCCTCGTAGGACGCAGTGGCAAATAAGTAGCCTGCCAGAATCAAACGCAACTGAACATTATCCTCAAATTGACCGACACCTTGGTATAAGATTTTGATGGCCTCGTCCAAAAGGTCGAGTTCTACCAACGCCTCGACATAGTCGATCACATCTTCTGCACCATAATTACCGAACAGCCAAACCTTTTTGTAATCCGAAATAGCCTCCTCATGGCGGTTTAACTCGCACAAAACATTGGCCCGTTCTAAATACACATCTTCGAGCTCCGGCTCTACTTCTACAGCACGATCAAAGGCGCGCAGGGCAGCATTTAAACTCCCTAGTTCTTGCTCAATCATTCCTATTCGGAAATGAATGTAGCCCGAGGGGACTTCTTCACTAATGCTTAAACGGTAGGCATTCATGGCATCAATCAATCGGTCGTTCCGTTCATGGATGCGCCCCATTTCAAAATGTGCCGCATGAAACCCATCATCCGCAGTAGTCGCCCAGTCAAAATATTCAAGGGCTTTATCTTCTTGATTCAAGCGAAGGGCGAATGCAGCTTTCTGGTACCAAAGCAATGCATTGTAGGGTTCACGCTCAATAAATCGATCAAAGGTTTCGATAGCACGGTCGTATTGGTGCATGAAGTCAAAGCACAGCGCCAACTGATAGATCGTTCCGTCGTCCAATCGCTCGTCGAGTTCACACAACTTCAAGATGGCTTCAGCGGCATGCTCATAGGCTCCTTGCGCCAGATGTGCATCGATGATTTGCTGCAATATTTCCTCTTGATCCTCTGCACGTTGTAGGGCACTGTCGAGCAACTCTAAAGCGCGCTCTGTCTTGCCCTGATGCATGAATAACGTGGCTCTAGCAATAAGAAGCTCTACATGGTGATCGCTCAATCCTTCCATCTGTTGGAGCTTCGCCTGTGCTTTCGTAAAATCTTTAGTAGCAAGGTCCAATTGGATTTCCTTGATTTTAAATACTAAAGAATTTGGGTGGAGTAGAATGGAGAATTTGATGGCCGCAGCCATTTGCTCAAAGGACCCTGTATCGTAATAATAGTTTACGATGGTTTCAAGATCTTCTACGTCGTAGTAGGGCTGGCGATCATTTTCTAATGCACGCTCGTAGGATTGAACTAAGCTATGTACCTCACGGTCCTCAAATCTCATTAGAGTGAAGTTACTCGGTATTGCTTTCCTATTGAAGGAGATAAAATTTTAATCCCTTTACATATGAACACTGTTATTAACAAAGGTCAAAATTGACCGAGTACGGTTGGTGCGCCCGAAAAGGCCGATTATCTTCGCTACAAAACCATTTAACCATGACTTTAATCAAGAGTATATCAGGAATTCGAGGAACCATCGGCGGTGGAGCAGGTGATAATTTGACTCCTATGGATGCAGTGAAATTTGCTGCAGGCTATGGTGCATGGCTCAAAAAGAGACACGGTGATTGCACCGTAGTCATTGGTCGCGATGCGCGCCCTTCTGGTCAAATGATTGAAAATTTAGTGGTTTCTACATTGCAAGGATTGGGCATAAATGTGATCAACACCGGTTTGAGCACAACGCCCACAGTTGAAATGCTTGTGCCGAGGTACAACGCACAGGGTGGCATCATTTTAACAGCCTCCCACAACCCCAAACAATGGAATGCACTCAAGTTGTTGAATGAAAAAGGCGAATTTGTGAGCGGTACGGATGGTGCAGAAATCCTGGCGCTCGCAGAAAGCGACGAAATCACCTTTGCTGAGGTGGACGATTTAGGTACGGTTACTGAAGATACAGACGGACTACAATGGCATATTGATCAGATACTTGCGCTCAACTCCGTTGATGCAACACTGGTTGCCGATAAGAAATTCAATGTAGTCATAGACGCAGTACACAGTTCAGGTTCAGTAGCCATTCCAATGCTCTTGGATAAGATGGGCGTAACCTACACCAACTTATATCCTGAACCTACGGGTCAATTCCCTCACAATCCTGAACCCCTTGAGAAACACTTGACCGAAATAATTTCCGAGTGCGCCTCGGGCAAATACAACATGGGGATCGTAGTTGATCCTGATGTCGACCGCCTCGCTTTTGTAGATGAAAAAGGGAAGATGTTCGGCGAGGAGTACACGCTTGTCCTCGTTGCAGACTACTTACTAGAGCACACACAAAGCCATGTGGTAAGCAATATGAGTTCTTCCAAAGCCTTGAGAGATTTGGCCGAATCTAAGGGCTCAACCTATTCGGCTTCTGCCGTAGGTGAGGTCAATGTGGTCAATGAGATGAAGGCCACCAACAGCGTTTTAGGTGGTGAAGGCAATGGAGGAATTATTTTACCCGAATTGCATTACGGTCGTGATGCATTAGTGGGTATTGCACTTGCCCTTACTCATTTAGCGAAAACAGGAAAGACCTTAAGTGAATTGAAAGCATCCTACCCACAGTATTTTATGGGTAAGCAAAAAATTGAGCTCACTCCCGGACTTGATGTCGATGCCCTTCTTGCAACTATTGCGGGTCAATACCAGCACGAAGAATTAAGTACTATCGATGGTGTAAAAATCACTTGGTCAGACCGTTGGGTGCACATGAGAAAGTCAAATACAGAACCTATCATTCGAATTTACACGGAGGCACCAAGTACGGCCGAAGCCCTTGAATTGGGGGAGCGATTCATCCAAGAACTTGAAGCTTTAGCCAAATAACCTGAATTATCGCGTTTCGTTCTATCTTTGAGGGGAACACTTACTACAGAACCACCATGGGTGTAATATTCTTAGACAACGCTGCCACAACTCCGCTAGAACCTCGTGTCAAAGAGGAGATGATTCGAATGATGGAGAACTTCGGTAACCCATCTTCGACCCATATCAGCGGTCGAGGTGCCAAGGTGGAAGTAGAGGTGGTTCGCAAGCGCATTGCGCAGACTATTGGAGCACAACCCAGCGAAATCTTCTTTACTTCAGGAGGTACTGAAGCCGATAATATGGCCCTGTTTTGCAGTGTTCGTGATCTTGGCGTGAAACGTATCATCACTACGACTATTGAACACCACGCAGTAGGTCATCCCGTAGAGTTTATGGTGGAGCGCGGTGAAGTAGAAGCTGCATACCTTTCCGTAAATGAACATGGAGATATCGATTTGAATGAACTTGAGGCTTTGCTCAAGCAGGGCCCAAAGACATTGGTTTCGCTCATGTTTGCAAACAACGAGATTGGCAACTTAAATCCCGTGGATGAAATAGGTGCCTTGTGTCAAAAATACGATGCGCTGTTCCACTCAGATACCGTTCAGGCCATGGGACACCTTCCCATTAATGTGAGTGAGACGCCTTATGATTTTTTGACGTGCTCGGCGCATAAAATCCACGGTCCTAAAGGCATTGGTTTTGCGTATGTACGCTCAGGTCTAAAGATCAAACCATTGATTCAAGGCGGTGCACAAGAACGCAATATGCGTGCTGGAACAGAGAACACCATTGGGATTTGTGCTTTGGGTAAAGCCTTTGAGATTGCCACCGCTGAGATGGCTGAGGATCAAAAGAAGGTAGAGGGCCTAAAGCAACATATCATCGATGAGGTTCAGGCTATAGTTCCAGGAGTTCGATTCTTTGGACGCAGCTCGGAATTGGACAAAAGCTTATATACCGTATTGTCCATAGCCTTTCCTAAATCGAACAATGACATGCTCACGTTCTCTTTGGACATGAAGGGTATTAATGTTAGTGGGGGTTCCGCCTGTACTTCGGGCTCGAATCAAGGCTCACACGTGATACGTGCTTTAGGAGATTGGACGTCGGAATATCAACCTGTTAGAGTCTCTTTTAGCAAGTTCAATACAAAAGAATGTGCAGAGGGGTTCCTCAATGCTGTTCGTGAAATCTACGCGGTAGAAAAAGAAGCGTAATTAGCGTATTACCGTTATCGTACCCATTCGGATCTCGTCACCACCAGTAAACCTATAGGTATACACGTCTTGTGGTACGGCTTTTCCATTGAAGGTTCCATCCCAGAACACTTGGAACGGATCTTCACTTCTGAATACTTCATTGCCCCAGCTGTCGTAAATGATGAAAATAGGATCCTCTAGACAACTGTTTCCGAATATTTTAAACTCTTCGTTGTTATTGTCTCCGTTCGGCGTGAAAGCAGTTGGGATGAATACACGTCCATCAATGCGTACGATATCTGCTAAGAAATCGAAATCGTAGTCTCGATTGCAGATAGTATCGGTGATGGTCAAGGTGACATTTTCTAATCCGGATTCAGGGTACCTGAACGTTGGTATCATACCGGTATCCGGCGTTCCACTGAAGTCCCATTGGAAGATCATGGTGCTGTCTACATTGGTATAAACCACATCTACACCGCCGTACCTACAACTGTCTGTGAATACATTCACAGTGGGGACGTTAGCATCGTTGTCAAACTCAATAGTGTGGACGGTTTGTGAGCTTACATCACAAAATGAATCACGTGCAGTGATTGTAGTAATGAAGGTACCCGTAGAAGGGTAGGCATGCTGAACCGTTTGATTCGAAGTCACCAGTGTAGTCCCGTCGCCAAAATTGAATTCAAAGTAATCTGCATCTCCAAGGGTTTCAGTAAATACCACTTCCTTGAATAAATCACAGCTTACGTAATCCGGTGTCCATAGCGCTGTAGGGAAGTTCGCTGTATCGTGTTCGATGGTGATGTACGTAGTATCATAGCTATCACACACCGTATCAATGGCGACGAGCATTACCTCGTAAGTTCCAAGATTCGGGAATGTAACTACAGGTTCGTCCAGATTAGAAGTATCGCCTTGGTCGAAATCCCAGAAATAGGCATTGGCATTCACGCTGCTGTTTGACAGTCGCAGGGTCAATTCATAACAAGTAGTATCGATCAAGTAATCAAAATCAACATCAGCGATCGCCTCTATACCTGTTTCAAAGTCCAACTTAATTACGCCGAGGTTACAATTGCTGCTGTTATTGGTTTGGGAGAAAGCACCCGGTGTGGTTGGAAGGTCATCGTTACCTCCGCACCCGGCACAAACAGCTTGGTAAATTCTTCCTCTATCGTCAAAGCGGGAGGTTCCACCATCCACGTGCTCAGCGCTCGAAGCACCGCCAAAATAAGAGCCGTATTCGAACGAAGTGAAGTTTTTGCCGAGTACCATAAAGTAGAAGTCCGAACCGTTGGTAGCGGTCTGTAGCGCATCTGAGCTAGTCGGTAGCTGGTCTACAGAGGTAGGTACAAAACCAGAATTAGTGACACCTCCCCAGCCCGAGAGAAGAATATTCAAGCAATCGTCCACATTGAAGGCCGTAGGGACGAGATTAATCGTGCCTTGCGGTGAACCAAAGGCGGTAGAGGCCATACTTGTGCTTAAATCAGCACTAATCTTATGGATGAACTGCTTCCGGTATTGAGGAGTTCCCCAGGAACCGGCTGTGATTGGATAGTTTCCGAAGGTTTGCCCAAACACGAACACGTTCCCAAGTTTATCTACATCCAGCAAGAAGGTTTGGTCGTAATCAGAGGTTCCGACGTAAGTACTCCGCGTAAGACTTCCTAATGCGGCATTAAATCGAGCTACGAAACCGTCCTCTGCGGTACCTTGTTTACTGCTCTTGTAAGCACCTGTGGTTGATGGCAAGTTGTTCCCTTCTGTACCGCCACACATGTAGACATTTGAGCCGCGTACTTTTACGCTGTACCCGGCATCATCTGCTGTCGTGCCGTAATAATTACTCCATTGAATGGCTGTGCCTGAAGGGTTGAGCTTCAAGACCACTGCATCCTGTCCACCTGCCTTTGTACAGCTCGTACAGTTGGTGGTAGGGAAGTTGGTACTGGTGGTAGATGCTGTGATGTAGATGTTATCGTTGTCGTCAACCACAACCTCACCTCTGGATGCGTCGCCGTAGTTTTTATTGATATTCATGTTGATCCCGTCATTACCAGTACCACCCAGATAGGTGGAACTCAGTAAGGCAGATCCAGTGGCGTTAAAACGCGTTACGAAAAGGTCGGAATCTTCGAATTCGTATCCATTGACATTTACAGTAGCCCCACCTGCATTTGACGATTGTATGGCGTTCTGTGTTGGGAAGTTGGTGGAGCCTGTAGTTCCCATGATGATGAGTTCTCCGTTGGAATTGACCACCATGGAATGCGGATGATCACTTTTCGTACCGCCTAAATAGGTGGCGTAGAGTAGGGTGTTTCCGTTGGGATCAAATACACTGACAGTTACGTCTGGTAAGAATGCTTGAAAGGGACCGCTTGAGCCGTTATAACCCGTTTGAAAGGCTCCCACAGTGCTGACATAACCTGTGGCAAAGGCTACTCCGCCGCCGTACAATCTGCCTTGCTCATCGTAGGTAGCAGTAAACCCCCAATTATCCGTTAATGAACCGCTGAACGAGGTGAAAATTAACTGTGGATCGATCACCAAACTGTCGAGCGTGTAGGCAATAGACTCGACACCGAATGAAATCTGTCCATTGGAGACTTCATACCAACTCCCGAAATCTACCCGTTCGCCATTTTTCCAGCCCCACGAGACAGGGTTACTTTCATAAAAATGTCCCACAGAAGTATGAACAACAAGATGTCCCTCCGGATGTACTTCTATGCTTGAAGCACCATTGTACCTCCATCGAATATCTGCTAGGGCCTGTGGATCGCTCAGATGCCAATCATACTTCAATTGCCCGTCTTGGGTATGAAAGTCGAGTAGGGCGTTAGGGTATAAACCTTGATAGGTCAGCCCTCGAGCTGGTTCTACTCCCGAGCGCCATGCATCGGGGTTATCTCCTAAAAAGTAGTTGTGTTTAAATCGAGTCAAATCATGGCCAATGGCGATGTCTTTTGACGCTCCGAGGAACTCCATGTTGAGCACATGAAAATTTAGATTGCTTTCGTGATGCGATAGACCTGCCTCGTGCATGTCATGGCTGTGTAAATCTTCAATCTGTGCGGCATCTTTTAGTACAAATTGGATGCTGTTTTCCCTAAAAAAC
The DNA here is from genome assembly GCA_003385605.1 of Bacteroidota bacterium. Lineage (GTDB taxonomy): Bacteria > Bacteroidota > Bacteroidia > Flavobacteriales > Schleiferiaceae > UBA10364. Next base: position 601 of record QQUU01000101.1, on the reverse strand, counting down.
AAAGCGCCATATTTCAGCGGCATTTTATGCGTGAATGCCTCATTCCATTGCCCTTCGTTAGGAATGAATAGTGCTTCTTGTCCAAAAGTATTGGTACAAAAAAGCGTTGCAATCAAAAAGCTCCAAAGGGAATTCCGCATGAATCTAAATTAACCAAAAAGTATGCCTATTCAATAAGTAGACCTTCGAGAATCTGTTTTGTTCTTCCGTTCTGTAAATAGAAGAGTTTCTGTTCCCGTCCTTCCTGTAATTTTAGGCGCTTTCGAAGTTCTTTGGCGGTAATCTTTGATCCTATGGATTCTATAGCATACGCGCCCTCCAACCGTACTTTTTTTAACGATGAGAAGCTCGACTTTATTTCGAACACTTTGTAGAACGGACTAGGGCTAGGGAGCCTATTACTGGTGTACAGGGTTCCAAAGATGAGTCTTTCCCAGTCTAACTGTTGGGCGAGAAGGGCATGTAAACTGCTTTTGTTCAAGCCCGGTGAAGGTTGGATTAAGTACTTTTTGACTGTTTGTACTGGTTGAATAATAGAAGGTATATGGCCTCCGGATACCGAAGTTAAATTCTCCGCTTCAATTAATGTAATTGCTACCTC
>QQUU01000095.1 GCA_003385605.1 Bacteroidota bacterium | reverse complement strand
ATTTTGTTCATTTTTAATCGCGTTTTCATTTGCGATTGCTAATGCAATAGTTTTTCCAGTTGGTTCTTTTTTAACTTCAGTTACAGCCTGCTTAGTAAAATCTAACCACTCTTGCTGAGACATATAGTCTTGTACTTTTTTGTAACCAGCCTCAAGTGCTTTAGCAAGGTTCTTAGAGCCTCTATAAGCGAGTTTAGTAGCTCTTAATCCTCCAATTAATATATTTATAGGTACAGCCGCAAAGTTAGCTTGTAGAGCTCCTTTTGGGCCCAGATAATCTTCTAGCTTACCTATTGCTCTATCAATTAGAGTTTCAATATTATCTTCTAACTTTTCTTTTACTACTTCGTTAGATGCCGCGATAGCATCAGGCGTTTCTGCACTTTCCGCATCAAACTCCTGAGCCATAGTTTGGCCTGTTTCAATATTCAACTGATCATTGAGGTTTATACCGGACTGAGCCATTCTTATTATTGGATTTTCAAAAATAAGATAGCCTTTTGGCATACTACTATCAAGTTTAGCTTCGTCTATTTTCTGATCATCAGCCTTTGAAAGTTGCGTTTGATAATAATTTTTTCTTATAAAGGGCTCTACTATGTCAGCTTTATTGTTTTTAATAGCCCACATCATTACCTTACCTATATAAGAGGCTGGCGGTTGGTGTTCCTCCCTAAACATTTCAGATTTCATTTGCTTAGGAACTGTTCCGTAAGAAAATGCTTTTGAAATATATTTAAAAGGCGCAGCTACTTTTATAAAACCTTCGGTTGCTTGGTACGATGATGTAATAAATAAAAACGCATCTTGTATTGGTAAATTATGTTTATGAACTGCATCAGTTAAAACTTTCATGGTGGTAATTAAAAAATCCATGTTTTGTTTCATCTGTTGAGCATTTTTCTTTAAAAAAGCCGCATCAATCCTAGTGCCTTTGGGTATTGCAATTCTTTTTGAGCTTAAATTAGGATAAAGCTTATCGTTCTTTAACGCAGCATTGTAAGCCTCTAAGAAAAGCCCGTCAGCGCCAACTCTTTCTCCATTAGCTTTTTTACGTCCCATTGCTGAAAAAAGACCACCCCTATCTTGTCTAGGTAAAATTAAACCTTCTTCAAGGGCTTTTTTAAACTCTGGCGTTCCACCAGCAACTTCTTTACCGTTTTTAAGTTTATAATATTGTATCCCGTCTCTTCTAGTATACTCGCCCCCAAAATTTGCGAACATAGCTTTTTCTAAAATAGCGCTAGGTATTTTAGCTACCTTAACAAAATTAACTATTGCTTTTTGCCTTGCTGTTAATTTTTCATAATTGTTTTTAGAATTAGTGTTGTCAACTGAAACTCTTTCTGTTTCTAGTATTTCATTAATAGTGCCAGCGTCGCCTTCATCCGCTAATCTTCTTAATTCTTCTAATTCCTTAGGTGCAGTATTTTGCAGCTCTCGCTCTTCTTTTGTTTTACCCTGTATTTCGTCTGCGGTTTGTTCAACTTCCTGTTTTTGCGTTAATTTAAATCTTTCACGTACTTCAGGATCATTTTTCAATAAATCTTCCGCATATTCCGCACCTATAGCTTTAGCTAAATACTGAGGTAATTGTTTTTTAGCGCGATCATTTATAGTGCTTGTTTTTAAACCTTCTTGATCTCTGCCTAAAAAGTAGTCAATAAAAGCTTCTTTTGTTGGCGCTTGCATTCCCCACTCTTTAAAAGTTTCGTTGCGGGTAGCCTTAGCCATAGAGCTTTGAGGCATTGCGTCCCAAACCGTCTCTGCAAATTCTTGCATAAAAGCTTCACGTTCTTTAGGCTTAGGCACTAATGCTCGTATGTCCTCAAATATCTCACTGTTTATAGTTTCTACAATATCACTGACAAACTTTTTATCATCAACATTTTTAGCTGTAGATAAAGCTTTAACCGCGGCTTTTCTAGCTTTGTTCATGATTTCATCAGAAAGATTAAGTCTTTTTACAAACTTAGGGCCTTTAGTTTCTGGTATAGTAATTTCTTCAGCTTCTAATTGCCTAGCTTCCTGCGTGTCTATGCTTGTACCGCCAACTGTAGCTTGATCGCCAACGCGTTCTGCTAAAATACGCTTAGATCTGTTTTCTAGGTTTCTTGTTATATATGTAGTTAGAAGTTGATCTCGTTCTGGGTTAAAACTTGTTACTAAGCCAATAAGCGATGATGCTTTATTCCTAACATCTTCAGATGAATAAATTAAGTCATTAATAAATTCTCTTTTAGTATAACCTTTTTCACCAAACTCAGGATTTTCTCTAAACATTCGGTTACCAATTCTTGTAACAAGATCGGTCATATTAGGAACAACGGTGTTATGAAAAAAGTCTAAACCTTTGTCGGTTAATTCAGTTTTACCTGTTTGTTCATTAACACGATGCATTGTTTCGCTATTAAAAGCATTGTTAATAGCGTCAGCATTTTTAACAGTACGTTGGGATACTTTTTCCGGCGTTGTATCAGCCGCTTCTTCAACTATGCCTTTTATGCGATTTTTAGCTTTTACAAATTCAGCTTTATAACCTTCTAATGCAGATAAATATTCGTCATTATTTATATCACCTGCTTTCTTTTTAGCATTTAAAGCATTAACTCTTTGTATTTGAGCTTGCGCTAAGTCAGACATGTTGTTTATTTCGTCGATTTCGTTATTTGTCATTCCATCGACTATGCCATTAGCCTTAGTAACTAATCCATCAAGTTCAGCAGATTTTTCTTTTATCTGTGATTCTAAACCTTGTTTTACGTCTTCGTCTGTAGCGCCAATTAATTGTTTGTTTAATTCAGATAACTCATTAACTAGCTGTTCAGTTTTATTATCATCAATAGCAACGCGTGTTTCGCGCATAGCTCTCAATGTTTTCTTACCTGCTTTCCCTGTTAGCTTAGCAATTCCACCTCCGAACGCGCCTTGTAATGCCACTTCAGCACCCTCTTCGGAAAATACAAAGTCAACACTCGCCGCTAATGCTTCGCTAATATCATCTGTTTTTGCTAATGTTTCTGAATAAATTTCTGCCGCTGATTGACCAATTTCTGTGCCTGCTTCTGCCCTCGCTGTACCTAATACAGTTTCTTTAGCTTGCTTAGCCGCGTTTGTTTTTAATGCTTTTTCAGCAGCCTCTTTACCAACGAGCCTTTCGGTTACTTTTTTAGTTGCTTTATTGATTACGTCTTTACCAACAATTTTTTTAGCGCTAAAGCTTTCTAAAGCTGTTTGCACATACGCTGTAGCAAAGGGGGTTATAACGTTATCTTCTCCAGATGTAATGTATTCTTCAAAATCTACCCCTTTTCTTTCTGCTTCAGCTTTATTTACGTTGATGTAATTTTGTGCGTAAAAATCTGTAAACCACCCAGTAAAAGCTGTTCCTGCTGCATATTTTAAAGAGCTATATACTTGTGTAGCAGCATTAAAAATACCAGCAGCCGTTTGCCCTAAATCTCCTTCTTTAAAGCCTTCAACGATAGACGCTGTTTGCTTTCTTTTATTATTAAGCTCTTCAACTCTTTTAATTCCTTTAGTAAGCTCTTCTTCTGACATTCCATCTGTCCAAAAAGTTTCGCCATCTTTAGCATCTTCAGCCACCATTTTTTCAGCATTTTCTTTTCCGTATAACTTACGCAAAATACTAGCTGACATAACATCTATAGCCCCTTCCCCTGATCTAAAATCAGAAGCAGCTTCCATCATAACGTCGTCGTTATATAAAGAGTTTTTTACCCATTCCATTGCCGTAAAAGGCTTATTAGTTTCTGGATTTATGGGTCTACTATATTTTTCAGGTAATAAAGAGGTATCTAAATTGCCTGTTTGTTTATAGTTTAAATAAGCTTCAGATTGATTTGTTTTAAAATTACCCTGATCAAACCTAACTTTTAAACTATCAATATCTTCTTGAGAATATTGATTATAGTTTACTGGCTCCGAAGAACCATTTTCCAACTGCAAACCCGTAACGGCTGTTGCAGGTGCAGTTTCCTCTACAACAGCCTCTGGCTTTTCCACGGGATCCTCAACAGCATCTGTAACGACTTGGGCTCCCATGTCATTAATATACGTGTCAATGTCTACCCCGTTTTCTTTAGCGGCACTTGAAATTTGCTCAAGCGTGTACTCGACGTTATTAATAATGTATTTTTCCATTTATTATTGTTTAGGTAATGAATAAGGTAATGGTCCACCTTGTGATACGGTGGGTGTTAATTTTATTTTAGCAGGATCTGCTTTGAATACCTGTCTAGCTAGAATATCAACAGCTTTTTGTCTGTTTCTTCCACCCTTTCTAGGTATTCTTATTTCTTGATTAGGTGCCCCTGGATCCTGTATAACTAAAAAGTTAGGATCATTTTCGTCAATAACTGCGTTAGCTCCTATGGTTGCTTTAATAACTTCAGGTGTTATACCTTCGTTGCTTTCAAACGATGCATAGAAGTTCGGGTCAGAAAATGTTTGCGAAAGTGAATCAAGTCCAGCTTTACCTCCTCCAGATGCTTTATCTTTTAAACCTTGTAGCTTAAGTGCTCTTGCTTCTGGATCAATAACTGTATAGCTTTGAATATCTCTTTGTTTACTAACTGGATCAAACTTAACAGAAAATTGATTATACAACTCATTAATTGCCAATGTCTTAGGATCTAAGCCAGCTGCTTTAATTTCTTCAAAAGTATCAAAGTCAGCGTCTAAATAATCTGCAACAACTGAACGTAATATGTTTTCGTCAGCTAGCATTTTACTCAAATCAGCCTTAACATCTTTTTCAAATGCGCTTATAGGTAATGTTCTAGACTCAACACCTGCTCCAGTAGATGTTCTAAACTCAGCATCTCTTTTGATTTTGCCGTATTTAGTTACCATTGTATTCAATGTTTCAGCAGGATCAAACCTTGTGAGAAACTTAAAATCGTTTCTACCGTTTACTATTTCAGATAAAGGAACATCAACGTCATTACCACCTCCGGTTTTTCCAACAAGATAAGCTTTACCATCTCGCATAACAGGCTGTATAGTCCCTTCGTTCTTAGAAAGAGAATCTAATAAATCAAGTGTTTCTGGGTTATTGCCTTTAGAAAGCAAGTGTCTATTTTCAATAAAGTCATCAACACGCTGTTTTAATACAGCCATTGATTGACCTATTAATTTAGGCTGATTTAATATAGACTGCCTTGCCGCTGTATATTCAGCGGGATCCATACTGTATTTATTTTTTTCTAATTCAAGAAACGCTTTTTTAGCCTGCTGGGCCATAATATTAGTAGAAGCATCGATTGAATCTACACCGCTACTTTCAACTTGTAGCTGCGAAAAAACGTCTTCAAGACCTTTTTGCGCTTTGTCAAAAGCTTTTCTAGCGTAAGATCTTCTTTTAATACGCATATTATAACCTTCTGCAAAAGCGCCGGCACTTCCTATAAAGCCAGGAGAATCTATCATTTCAGCTCTGCCTTGCTCATCTAGATAAGGGTCAGTTGCTGGATTATATCTTCTTTGTTGATAGTTTTGTTGTTCTCTTTCGGCTGTTTCAATTAATGTACCCCCTTGCACACCCACAGCTCTTCTGCGCGGAAATGGCGACGGCCCATAAGTTTGATCTTGTTGTAATAAAAACAACATCTCATTAAACGTTTGAGCATATGTCGCTTGATTCTTCTTTTTATTAGCCGCGTTTTTAGTAGATTCAGAAATATCTGTTACACCTTCGTAATTCTGTTTAGAATAATTATATGTATCAAATGCTCTGTCAGTGGGTATATTTGTGTTTATAGATAAATCTATAGGGTCCGCTTGCGCTAATTCTGCCGCGGGTGGATTTTTTGGTGGAGGACTATTTTTTATTACTTCAGGGTCATTAGCTGGTCTTTCTTTTAAAGTTTGAAGTGTAATCTCCTTAGTGGGTAACATAACATTACCTATCGGAATTTCAGGTGGAGCAACCAACTTTAGTTTTTCAAGTAAATCTTCTTTTTTATCAGGCTCCGGCCCTTTCTTTTTACCTGAAAGCTCACCAGCTCTATCTTCAACTATTTGAGCAATTCCTGTAAATGCTTCACCGATGCCTTCTCCTAATAAATTTCTTTTAGCAGACGCCATTCGGATTTTATCATAGTTTAGCCAATCGGCTATAGTACCAAATTGTGCCATATCTATTGATTTTTATATGCTGCATAATCAGCTGCGCCACCAGCCATTTGACCAATGCCGCCCATTAATTGTTGATGTGCTCTTTGTCTCGCTGCATCAGCTGCCATTTTTCTTTCTGCAGATAAATTTAAAAGCTGTTGATTTTGCTGGTATCTACGTGTTTGCATCATATCAGCACCTGCAGCTTCATCTGCTTGAAGTTGTTGTTCAGCCTGCATCATTCTAGCTTGGTTAGCTTGTTCTTGTCTAGCAATATCTGCTGATATACCCTGCTTAGATTGCAAAGCGGCTTGTGCAATTGCTTGCGCGCCGCCAGCAGCCCCTCCTGAGGCAACAGCAGCTTGCATTGCTTGTGCTAATGCTTGATCTGTTTGCTGGGCTTGAAACTGAGATGCTTGTAAATTAACAGTTGCATCTTCAAACACATTTTCTAAACCAGCGTAAGTGTTTTCAAATTGAAAGTTTTGGAATGCGGATTTTTGGGCTTCAAATTCTGCTTGTGCTTTTCTTTGTTCTCTACGGCGTTTACCGCCTCCAATAAAAGAGCCCACAACATTAGCTAAACCGGCCGCACCACCAGCAATAGCCTTCATTAACATTGGATCCATGTATAATTTTTTTTACGTTTGACTAATATAATATTCAGAACTTATTGCAAACAATTCTTTTTTAGTTGTTGCGCTGTTTTTAAATCTTACTTTAGAAAAGAAACCTTTTGTCCCAGAAATATCTTGTGTATTTGCACCGTCTTGAATTAGTGGCCAAAAACCATCTGCTCCGACAGAGCCATTAGGGTCAATGATATATACAGGCTGTGTACCTACAATTGAACCATGATATTTACCTTCTTTTAAGAACCAGCCTAAGAAACCAGATTCATCTGAATCTAATATTCTAACATTGGTTATACTGTAAATACCATCTTGATCACCGATAATTTCTGAAGCTTCCCAGTTTGAATCACCTTCGTAATTTAAAGTTAAGAAGTCTGAAATATATGTTGGATTGTCATTAAATATAATTTGTACTTCTGAATTAGCTGCAGTGCCATAAAAATTATTGCGATCTGCAGTGTCAGAGTTATGCAAGTAAGCTTTACCATTTTTAAATGTGTAAAACCTATTAGCCATCGTAATACCTGACTCAGGTATAAAGCTGAATCTTGATGTCCATCCCTCAGCACGTAAACTATAACCTAATGTTATATTTGATGTTTCATTTGGAATAGTTTCAGAGCCAATAGAGACTGCGTTTTGGTCATACCCTTGCATAGATAAGACGTATTGCTTTTTAGCTCCGTCATAAGCTCCTATAAGCTTATCAGCGGACCCAATTCTATCTCTAAAGAAGTTAGACATCCCTCGACTACTAATTGGGAACAATTGCCCATTAGCCGGTGTAAGTTGCATTACAACACCTCTTTTAGCATCTGTAAAATAAGCGTTGTTACCCCAAAATGCAAATGATTCTGGGTGTGTGCTAATACCGTACTGCCCTTGATAGACCATTGCTTGGCCTAATACAAGGTTTGTAGCGGTTACATTAACACCGTCGTCTGCGTTAAATAACGCATCTTTATCTGCTAATACTCTAAATACTTTGTCTTCAGCGAACGCTAAAAGATTAGTGTCTAATGTAAATAGCTTTTGTATTCCTCCGTAGTTTGGCTCTAACTCTTTTGTTGGATTTAAAGCCATATTAAATTGATTTAATTCGTTTATACCTGTTTTAGAATTGTATAAACCAGAGAATATTAAACCAGCTTTTCTTGTTTCTTCCGCAAATCTAGGCACAGGCGTATTTACCCTAGTTCCTTTAGCTATTTCAATTGAATTAAATTTATCAAATAGCTTTCTTGATTCTAAGTATATTTTACCTGTTGTAGGCTCCGCTGTACCAATGCAATTTGCAAAAGGAATTTTATTTGTTTGTCCGTGATGTTTGGCTACTAAAAAAGTATCGCTAGTTTCCCAATAAAGATTTAAATTAGACTCAGTTGCTGGCTCAGTTTCAAAATTTATTTCTCTTATATTACTAACTTTACCGTCATCATCAAACTCGCTTTGCCCAGTTGGTAATAATGTTATATCTGTATTGTTTACAACTTCGCGAGGAACCTTTACAAAGAACGATCCTTTAATTTTATCAAAGCCTTCTTCTGATAATCCTAATTTAGACAATCTAATATCTGTTGAAACACCATCGGAGTGCATATTAATGCCACCTTTATCTAGACCTGTTGTTGTTAACACATTACCATCTTCATCAACTCTATTGCTTAATGTAAATTTAAATGCGTTTCGGTGTCTGTCACCGTTTATTCTCATTAGCTCTATATTATCTACAAGAACAAACCCTGTTTGATAAGTTGCTTCGTCTTGTGTTTTATTTGCAACAATTTTTAGAGCTAGTCTATCCCCGTAACCGCTTACATCTATTGATTGGGAAGTAGAGCTACCATCGTTTCTTTTTTGTTCAAAACGCACGGTTTCATCTGGGTCTTGACTTGCCACATATGTATTAATTGCAGATATTATAGCGTTCCAGCCATCAGCTCTTTCATCTTCTATTACCAATGTTGTCTGGCCCACTGTTGTAGTTGCAAAATTATCAGATGTACCATCATTTTGACCATTAACAACACTTGTTGGTCGAAGCTGTGCATTTTTTTCTAAAAATTGTGTTACAAACGCAAAAGATCTTTCTACTATTTGGCTTTTTACAATGTCTGGTGCCTCATTTTCTATTTCAAGAACAGGGTGTCTAGATAATCCTTCAAATATATTTTCACTGTCATCAAAGTTATGTCTTCGAGGTATTAATATAGTATCTTCTGTTATTTTGTTTCTATCAGTAGAATTAAATTGCAAGTATACATTGTCTGACTTATTTAAACCAAGTCCATCGTTGTATACATTAAAAGATGACAAGTTAAAATGTTCACCTGAAACATCTTTTACAAAATATCTATACCAAACAGCCCAGCTAGGCGCTTTGCTTGTAATTTTAGCAGTAAGCTCATTTCTAAACTCCGTAGTAAAATCGGTCTTAATTGAAGAGCCTTCTGTGGATACAGTTGGTGCATCTTGTGTTATAAGATTACCATACCTGCCATATTTATCAATATATACTACCCCAACATTATATGTTCTATTACCTTTTATATGTGGCCCGTTTAATGGCTCTGGTAATGAATCTTGGCCTAGTGTAATTCTTAATTCATCTGGCTGATCAAACTGATGTGTATAATTACCATATATAAGTCTATTAGCTGTTACTTCTTGTGATTTAGCTTTTAAAGGCACGTTGTCGTACGCTCTGGTTAACTGATCATTAGGAAGTGCACCGGCAAAAGATCTTTTGTTTATTTGCAGTTTTAAAAACTTTCCATTACCACGCTCATCAGCAGGTATTTCAATAGTTTTTAATATATAAATAGTGTCAGATATTGATTCTCTATAGAGTATATCTACAGCAACAACATCTGGGCCACCTCTGTCTATACCGCCAAGATTAATAGTCTCAACGGTATTCGACATAGATGTATTATTCCCCTTTTTAAAAAAATCTTCTACATCAGGGTCTTTAGGAAAAAAGTTTACCTTACTAAATGGTGCATACGGTGAGTATTGACCATCTTCGTATCTCCATCTATAACTGAAGTATGGGAATATTTTTTCAAAAGGTAATTTTTTGTCGCTCATTTATTTATTATTAAAATACAAGAACTATATCGTCTTGTAAATGATCAGGATTAGGCCCAACAAACCCGTTTTGTACTAAGCTTATTGTTTTTGTAATAGAAGCATTTGTTTTGTGGCGTATAGTTAATGTAGATCTTCTAATTGCATAATGAGGGTTATTCCCAGATGTAAGATAAACTCTTGTTACTCCATTGTCATCTTCCTCTATTCTAGCGGTTGGAGTGTCTCCAACATCTCCAAATCCTCTCATATACCAAGAAGATATTTCTATTTCTACATCAGCTGTTGATGGAGATACTTGAAACTCTATATAATTATCCCCTAATGGTATTCCTTTATTGTTAAAATAAAAAGTATTTGGTGCTAATAATATTATATCATCAATACCACTATTGTCTCCGCCTTTTGTTTTAAATAAAGTTGCTTTTCCACTATACCCTATTCCCGCGGCATTCTGCATTGCACCTATTACGTAGTATTCAGTGCCAGGCTCTAATCCTGTGGCTTGTTTTGACCCCATTCGAGTTGCTCCAACACCGCGATCACTTTGTGCAACAAATACTTTATCAGTATCTGATATTATATCGGAAGCGGCATTTAATCCATCATTAGGGTCATAATCAGACGGAAGATCTGATTTTTTAATATAGTAATAACCATATTTTATACCAGTCCAATCTCTATTACCGCCGTCTGAAAGGGTGTCTACTTTAAACCACGCATAATCATTGCCAACAGACGTTACAATTACAGGGTCAAGCCACGGTTTTGTTGCAGTAGCTGCATCTGTGGTAAAACTAACTAAATTACTTATAGCTTTCCCCGCCCCTAAACTGCCATAGCTTTCAGATGCTGTAGCACCGTTAGAGGTGGTTGTAACCATAAAAGCGTAATATTTAGTGTTTTCTTCCAATGCTACACTAGTATCGTTAAGAACATATTCTTGAGCTCCGCCTAATGTAGCAAAAGCTGAATTACCCGCTTCGTTATTATAAACAATTTCTTCTAAATCAAAGTTTGCTGATATTTTACCTTTAGACGATGTTTTAGCATTACTCCCAACGTTTGTTATTATCGTTGCCTTTATTGTATTTTCATTACCTGTAAGGTTCTCAGCTTTTTCATAATAAAAAACAGGATTTAAATGCACTAAATCAAAATTAGAGCCACCATCGTTTGTTAGCGCTCCATGCAAAACAGCGGTTGTTCGTCCGACATTTCCAACAGTACATTTAATCTTAGGTAAATCTGGTCCAGAATCAGCTGTTCTGAATTCTACAATTCCGTCGCCTTTATTTACAGCATCATCATCAAAGGGTGCATAAACTTTAGATCCACCAGACGGTGTTACATAAGCTTGTACATAATACTTTTGATCTTCTAATAAACCTGTTTTGTTTACATTAAATCTACCATTACCTGTCCCAGCTGTTATATAGGTATTAAGTGTAGCTAAATCACCTGAGGATATTGATATATGGTTTACTTTTAAAGTACTTTCCTCAACCGACCAAGTAAAACCAGCATCGTCTAAATCTTGCTTAATAGCTGGGTCCGTTACGGGATCAACAACACCATAAAAATGACCCGAAGATGTTGTTATATTTCCAACCTGTTTAGTGTAAAAAACAGGAGCATCTGTGTCAGATTTAGAAAGTGTGTGCAATACATTTCCTGTACCTAATTGAGAACCATTAAACCCGATTGCCATTATATGGTAATCATAACCATTTTCTAGTTCAATTATATTATCTCCATCAAAGTTAATAATATACGCTCCAGGATCTGTATTTAATATATTAATTCCTAAAGGATTTGCTTTTTTAGAAATTACTTCAGTTGCCTCCGGTGGTGTCGCATTATATCTTCTAATCATTTCAGCTTTCTTCGCTGCTTGATCTGCGCCTAATGAAACACCCGACTCTGTTCTAGTTATATAAAAACCAAGCTTTTGTACACCGGTTCCGGTATAGTTCATACCATTATATCTACCGGTACATTTCAGCCTTGAATTACCACTATTATCAGTAATTAAAACGCTTTCAGTTGTTATAGACGGTGGATCTCCACTGCCATCTCTTAAATTTAAAGATAAAACACCTGTTTGGTTTTCTAAATCATTATCAGCATAAGCCATAACATATAAGGTATCTCCCCTAGCTATAGTTAATCCTGATATAGTTGAAGTGTCTAGTGTAAATTCGCTTAATTCATTATTTGCATTTAGACTAGTATCTTCTACTTTATATATATTGGCATTAGTGGAATGTTGGGTAATCATAGTAAAAGCATTGTTGCTTGTTTTACTAACATAAAAACCTCTTTTCTTTATAGTGCCATGTGTTCTTGTTATTTGAGCTCTTACAATAGCTTTATTGTCGTATATTGTAGATTCTCTAAATTCTAGCTCAGGTCCTTGCCCTTCACTTATAGTTTGATTTTTTACAAGTCCTTCATCTTGCCCGCTGTCTGAATTTACAGCATACGCTTGATAATAGAATATACTAAATGGAGGCGGGTCTAACCTTATGGTAAATTCACCCGTTGATTCTTCAAAATCTGTAGATACTCTTTTATATGCGTTTTCTATTGGGTTATTTTGATCACCCACTAATGTTCCAGGCGCTGCTGTTGTTGATAAAAAGTTTAGGAAATAAAAATAAAATCCTACTTCTACTATTGGTGACCCTCCGTTATCTGTTACTTTACCTTTTAAAGTATAATGAAGATTGTCTTCTTTTTCGTGGGCTACTGTTTGAACAGTTGGAAAATCAGTTGTTACCGCATTAGTTTTAAATGCAACAATGTCTCCATATATTGTAGATCCCACTTGCGTTTTAGCATAGGCTACGTAATAAAACTTTTTATCAGTACCTAAAGAAACATCCTCTTTAAAACCACTTCCTCCATTTAAAGAAGCTTCTTTTTTTGTACCTGAAGCTACTAATGTTGATAACGATGGTTCAGTAGAAGACTCATAATAATAAAATCCTCTTTGCGTGAATACAGTACCCGCTTCAATTGCGGTGCCAATTAATCTGGTAAAATTACTAAAAACTTGTGCTCTACCTGTTAGTACTAAAGGCTCCTCCGCATCAATAGGTATATCTTTTTCTGCTGATAAATTGGAATTTATAACCATTTGAGGATGAGGCCTTATTACGGTTATATCTCTTTCTAGGAAGTTTCTGCCGTATATAGACGTTGTCCCGTTCGAATGATCTGCAGCTTTAAATGTTTCTATATTTATTCTTTTAGGTTCATTTTCACCATCAGTAAAATATAAAACATTGTCAATTATATTAGCCGCTGTTATTAGCCTATCTGGGCTAAAGTTTAAAGTAAAACTTCCCATATTAAATTTCTGTATAATTTACAACAATCTCTGGAATAAAATTTCCTCCCTGGTAACCTTCCGTAGTTTTTAATTCAGTATTAGCATTTATAGTATCATTAACATTAAAATTAACAGCTATAGCATAAATATTTTCAATGCTGTCTATAGTAATGTCTGTATTATGCGTAAAAGATACTTTTTGATTAGCTAAAGTTGCAGGTTTTATTGTAAATTGTGGCATAATTAATAATTATATGTTATATTCAATGTGTGTGTAACATTGGCAGTTCCCCCATTTAAAGTATAAGGATCCGCTTCTATTATTACAGCAGGCACAGGGCCAACACCATCTGATCCCCAAATACCTAAAGCTTGCTTAGCAATATAATATTCGTAATGAGTCCCCTCTGTTTTGCCTGTTATAGACACATCTAATTTAGTTGGATCAAATGTTGCGCTATTAAATCTTGCTGTTGTAGAACCAGACGCATAAACAACATTATTGTCTGTTGATAAAGGTATCATCACATATCCAGTGTTGTTTTGTTCAAATGGCCCAATTGAGAATAACGCATCAGGTGTTCTGGTCCCATCATTCCAGTGTAGACCACTGTCTAAAGCTAAATCAAAAGCCGCTACAAACGGAACTGTTCCGGTTCCTGTTTTTGCAAAGTTTAAAGTAAATGTTGATTTATATCTTGTACCACTTGGGCTACCTTTAACTATTTGAGCTGTTCCAGACGTTAAACCGCTTTTTGCAGCAGTTACTGTATAAACGCCGTTTGTGGTTGGGTTAGCTGATACAGCGTGTGTTTTCCCAAATTGAGTATTTTGATTTGTAAACGTTAAAGTAGCTGGCCCTGTGTTGCTAAAAGTTACATTACCCGCTAAGTTTGTATAATTAGCGTATAAGCCTGTACTATCTGTTGCCACAGCTGCAAAATAAAATTCCCCGTCGTCTTTTTCAAATTCTCTATATCCGGGATAAAGATTAGCCCCGTATTGAGAATCATCATCAGCTGTTGGAAAAATAAATATTTTATTACTAGGTAAAACATTATAAGTAGCAGCCTCTGTTTCAAATGTAACTACATCGCCATAAGATGTTCCTGAAGCGTTTACAGCATACGAAACAAATGCGTATTTAGTACTAGCTGTTAATCCAGTAACAGAAGAACTAAACGGCGAGGTTATTGCACTAGACAACGAAACCTGTGTGCCATTAGTTGCAATCTGAGATGCTGTTAAAGCGTTTGTTAATGATGTTAACGTTGAAGTTTGCGCTACTGTTATTGGAAGTGTAGGTGGAGTGCCTGAAAACTTTATTGAAGAAGGTTGAGGTCCAGAATATCTTTCGTATGTATAATTACTAGATGAAACTGTATTGCCATCGCCATCTATAACAGTTATGTCACTGGCAGCTACCGTATCAAACGGATCTGTCCATAAAGGAGCACCGCTAGATATATTGGCTGAACCACCTACTAGTTTTGTTATTACAAATTTATTTGAATAAAAACTTAGAGAAGATGACCCACCTGTATTTTCAGTGTAATAAAATCCAACGTCTGTTAACGAAGCAGCATCTTGTGTATATTTACCATTTAACTTTACAGAAGTTGACGTTATATTTGTAGGCTCTAATGTTTGTATAGATCCTGCTGGTGGTGCAACAATAGGCTGTTGGTTTGCTGTTAGCTCACCATAAACAAATTCACCTGCATTGTCAAAATCAGCAGGCACTTTTATTTTAGCGCTAATCTTTCTTTCTGTAGTAGAAGAAACTGTTGCCCCAAAATTATCGCTTATAGATGATATTTGTCCTCTTTGCGCTGTTACAGTAATGTCGCCATTTATAGCTACAGATGCTTGCGGTACTCCATCACTAAACTCAAATAATAATTGTTCTGGTGTAGGAGGCGCTTCTGAAGTCTCTATTATAATAGTGCTAATATCACCATTACTAGCGTCATATTCAAATATACCATCTGATTTATCTCCTGTTACAAAATAATATATTTTGTTTTCTTCCGGATGCGCAATGCTGCCTATTACTTTGGCATTTGGATTTGTAGAAGAACTCAACCCTGTTATATCTTGATTAGCTAAAAGTTCATTGCCTTTTAGATTTTCTAAAGCTCCAACATTTCCATCTTCTGAAAACTCTACACTAACATTGAGTGCGTCACGATATGTGCCTGGAGGCAATAATCTGTCATCAATATCTTTGTCCATTTTAGCGGACTGGAATGTTCTTTTACTTTCTGCCATTTGATTTATTTACAATTAAAACACATAAATACTAAATATATATTATGTTTACATAATATATATTGCATAAAATTCAATAAAAGTATATTTTTAGTGTTTAATCCATTTTGCTTTACCTCTCAAAACTTGTGCTAATTCAGGTAAATTGTAATTACTAAGTCTTATTTTTGTATTACGCATCTTTGCACTTGCTTCTTTTTTGTATAAAGGCACTAATGCTGCAGCTGAAGGACGAACCTTAGCTAGATTGTACAACATATAAGCATATAGAGCATCCTCAGCAAGCTTTGGGATATAAACAGTAGTTAGATCACCATTGTCGGTTAAACCATCAGAAATATAGTCTAAAACGATTATTTTGTCTTTCTTTAAAGATCCATCAAAGTAAATCAAACCATTCGCTTCATCAACAACAAACGTACCAATACTATTCATTTTCTCAGGAACACCCCCATATCTTTTATTAAAATATGGATATTCTTCATTATTATATCTGTAGTATTCGTCTTCTTGTGTTGGCTCTTGGTTAGATGCGTCTTGAAATTTAGTTATTGACTCAGATAAAGATGCTTGTTGTAAGTTACCGTCGGAATCAAAAGTAAATTCATAATCACTATCTTGCAAAGGTGCGTCTGGATTATTTACTTTATTATTTGGAAATAACCTTGTCTTTTCACCATTTTTTTCAACCTGAGATATAGCTGTATAAGTTACATAATCTTGAGGCAATGGAAATGTTAAAGCATCGCTTAATTCAATTTCCATGCTTTTTTCGCTATGTAGAATATCGTAGCTAAACTCCTGGACACCCCGCTGGGCCCAGAAGTCAACTTCATATCTTGGTATTTTAGGCAAAGCTTTATCTTCACCTATATACGCAACAATAAAGTTGTTAATAGTATCTTCAAGATTTACTCTTCTGTAATATCCTAATCCTTTAAAATCGCTTGGTATATTAGCTGTATCACCTTGATGTTTAGCGTAATATTGTTTGGGCGTATATAGTTTTCTTGATTCTGCCATTATCGTTCAGATTGAATGATTTGTTGTTCTTTAGCCGCTGCAACTTGTGTTACATCAGCTGCTCTAATAATAACTCCAGCATAAGATAATATTTTAACTACAAGTTCATGAAATTCTGAAACGTGTAATTCAAAGTTTTGGTAATTTGAAGCAGATTCATTTGCTACAATTTGTCCAGCCGTAGTACCTCCAACCCACTTAGGTTCTGCAGGTTTACGTATGTAGCTCATTAGCACATTGGCAATACCTGTTGTTGGATACATAACAATACCCCCTTCGTGTCTAATATAGACAGGATTTTTTGTAGTAGGTTTCGTAAGCGGTGATCTATTTATATATAGTATTCGCTTTTTATCTGCCTCTTCGGCTTGGATGCCTCCTATAGAAATACTGTTTAATCTATAAAAGTTACTTGGATAAGCAAAATAACTACTTGTAGTATTTCCTTCAGCATTTGAAAACGTTCCAGAAGAAACTGTTTCATCATTTTCAAACCCAGATATTTTTTCTTCTATGTTCTTGCGAATATCTGAATAGTCTGAGTCATTTGTTACCGCATAGTTACGCGATGAAAAATAACCTTCAAAAATTTCGTTTTGAGCTTGTAAAGCCAGGGTATTGAACTCATTTGGAACAATATACCCTCTGTTTTCCTTGTTAAGGATGTTAAGTACAGTTTTATAAACGTTATCTATGCTTACCATTATTATTGTTTATTTATTAGATGGTTATAGCTAACCGAATAACTATAACCTGGTATTTTACGAAAGCTTTTTAGTAATTGCTTTCATAACGTCCACGCCTTCATCTGTTTTTAGATATTTTGCGAACGCAGTATATGGATGCTCATCAAAGGGAACTGTTAAAATTTTCTTACCATTCGATGCCCACTTAAATGTAGAGTTATCATCTACAAGACTAACTAAGCCGGCTTCAACCGATCTGTTAGCTAAGTTACGAAGTTTAATATCTTCGTCGTTTGCTATCTCAATAAATAGCTCTGGGTCGTTTTTAGCAAATAAGTAACAGTCTCTTTTTATTTCCTTTGAAGACATTTTATTAACATCTGAGCCAATCTCAGTTCTTAATATAGCTTCAAGATGCTCAATTTCAAGCTCTTGTACTAATCGCATTGCTTCAATTTCAATTTCAATCATTTCAACATCATCCTTAGCTTCTTTTACTGGATCTATTTCTACCCATATAGAATTTTTTTCTGGATGATAATATGATAACAATTGCTGCAATACAGGATTCGTACGAGGTACGGTTAAAACACCGTTTTCAAATATAATATGCTCTAGTCTAGCATATTCATCTTGCTCGTCACGAAATAATGTTTTTTGATTTTTTGCATAACGAAGTTCGCGGTTATATCCTTTTTCTTCATCAAACCAAAGAATATTACGGCTTCGTATTTTGTAAGTTAATGGTGACATCCCACCAGTTAACATATAAGTTCTATCTTTAAGTTCCCAATTCTTTAACATAATATAATTTAATAATAAGATAGAGGGGCCCCGAAGAGCCCCATGTCTATCTATAGGTTATAAACTTAGTCTTTCAATAAGAAGAAGTTGTTAGCTCCCTGAGTGATTAAACAACGCTCAGATAAGAAGTTTACTCGCATTTCATCTTTGTCAGATGTGTAAGCACCTCCTACAGAACCTGTAATCCAAGTTTTCATTTTACGATCATCAGTTTCGCTTGCGCGGTAACGGATATGTAAGAATGGACGCTTGATGTTTTTACCAAGATCTTGATCATAAACAGTTGAAGTACCAGCAGGAATAATCACACCTTCAATATCAGTGAATCCTCCACGAGTAGCAACATCGTTTAAGTATTTCCAGTCAGTTTTATAGAAGTCATAAGACCCACGACGGAAACCAGCAAAACCTAAGTTAAGAGCCATATCCTCAGAGTTGTTAAATACTCCGTAAGAAGTACCACCAGACCCGTAAGAATTTTTAGAAGCTAATCCATCATCAATAGATAATGAAAGATCACGGTCAGCATAGATCATGTTTTCTTCGATAGCTCCGTTTTTATCTAACTGCTTTAAGATAATATCAAAGTCAGAAAGATCAGCATCAGAAGAAAGATCAGTAAATACGTTACCACGTGCTTCAAGAGCAGCAAATAAACCTTCAGTTCCAGTTACGTTAGCTGGGAAAGAAGCGTGTACCGTAGATGCTTTCTTAACTGATTCTACCATACTCATTTCTAAGTAATCCTCAAAACGCTGACGAGTTTCGTGCTCAGACTGTAAGTACCATAAGTAACCAGAAGCCCCATTCTCAGAAGTAACTTCAATCCATCCGATTTGAGCAGTGTCAGATCCGTTGATAGCGTAGTTATCTTTTAAGATAATTGGCTTATTGGTATAGCTCATGTATTCAGATTCAATAGAATCAGCCATCCCGTTGGTTCCTTTTGCAAATTCAGATCCGTATACTAGTACACGTACACCTGTTGCGGCAGTAAATCCTGTTTTAGCCCAAGTAGCAGCCTCGTAGCAGTGAGCAGTAAATGTACCAGTTGTAGCAGAAGCATTTGCTCCAGCAACTGTTACAACTCCTTTAAGCACTGGCCCAGTACCATCTTTTTCTTGTACCATGATAGTTTGACCCACACGTACAGCAGGTACTTGTGAAGTTCCAGCAGATGTACCGTCAGGTAAAGTATCAAATGTTACAGTAAATACGCCTGTAGCCACGTTAAGCGTACAGTTGTCATAAGTAATGTGCAGACGCCCTTGTTCTACCCAACGGATTTCGTCAGATGCAGAAGGCATTTCTGCAGAAACTAGACGTAAGAAAGAAGAGATAGAACGGTTTCCGTAAATCTCTGCTTGTTTTTCGTATACGTCTGGTAAAAATTGATTAGCAAAGCTAAAGTCGGTAATATAGTTACCTGCGAACAATTGCCCTTTCGAAGGTGTTGGGGTTAAATGTTCAATTCCAGTTGTTAAAGCCATTTTTTAAATTTTTTATTTGTTTAGCTTGATTTTTAATTTTGAACTTGAGTCTCCTGAAACAACTCTAAATTTCTGACCGGATTTTGTTTGTATTGTTCCTTCTTGCCTTGGGTTCATATCTATGTTTTTAGCTTCCTTAGCACTTTGACGTAAAGCATCGGCACGGCCTTGCTCATAAAAGTGCTGCGCTAATTTATCCGCGTTGCGTGCGGTAAACAAAGCTTTATGGTATCCCTTAGCGTCAGCCATTTCGCCCTTATCGTTTAAATAAGGTTTAATAAAATTAGAAATATCAGATTGCACCTCTTTTGTTTCATTAACGTTTGAAACTTTATAACGGAATTTATTGTCTCCAACTTGGAAATCAAATCCTTTAAAGTCTCCGGAAAATACATTATCTGTTTTTTCTAAAAATACTTTTGTGAGTTGACTATTTAACTCTTGTCCTTGTTTATATTCGCTATAATTTTCATAAGCTTCTTGGTACTCTTGCGGAATTTCCTGTTTGCGACTTAACTTAAGATCAGCATAGTACTTTTCTTTATTTGTTTCAAAAAACTTACGAGCATTATAAAGTTCTTCTTTAAAAGCGCGTTTTTTTGCGCGTATTTCTTTTTCGCTATCAACGTCTTCGTCAAACGAAAAGTTATCTTCCATGTACTCTTGAATTTCCTTTAAATCCCATGGTTTTGATTGAGAATAATATTCTCTCAGCACATCACCGTCTGGAAGTTCAGACACGTCTCGGTTTAGCCTAACGTAGTCTTCAACCGTTCCACCTGTTTCTTCCATAAACTTTACAAGCTTTTCTACATTTTCAGGCAGCTGTGCTTGTGGTTGTTCTTGAACTGGTTCTGGCTGTTTGTTTACTTCAGCCGCTCTTTGATCTACTTTTGGTTGATCATTTACTTGCGTTTCTTCTTCTTCTTCTTTGATGAGTTCGAGCGGACTTTCGTCGGCAGGTTCTTCAGCTGTTTCTTGCTTGTCTTCTTGCTGAACTTCTTTGCTAGCTTCGGGTTCGTCGCGTACAGGAACTTCATCTGTGCTTTGCTCTTGAACGGCATCTGCTTGTTTGTTTAATTCGTCTAAATTAATTTTTGGAACTTCCTCTTCTTGACCAGCTGATTGAGGCTCAATTTTTCCTTCCTCAACAGCTTTGTCTAAAACAGCTTGCTCCGTTTCTTGTTTTGACTTAGGATTGTCATCAACAATCCCCTTTACTGTCCATTTTGCCATAATTTAATAATATAAAATAATTAATAGTTTTTATCTTGGTTCAAATTTACTTAAGTTGATTCCACCTAGTACATCATTACCACTTGATTCAAAAGCTTTTTTTGGTTCTGGATTTGATGGCGATTTACTCATAGCTATGTTTTCCTTACTATTTAACTCCATTTCTTTTAACTTAACATTAAGATCGTATTCATATTTCATAAGACCTTTTTTAGTTTCAGCTTCCATTTGCAGCTTTTGAATTTCTAATTGAGCTTGTAGCTCAGCTAATTTGCCTTTAGCTTCTACTTTAATATTTTCTGCATTTGCTTTTGCCATTTCAGCTGCCTGTGCTGCTTGTGCGTTAGCCTGTGATTGAGCAGCTATATTTCTTTCTGCTCTAATTTGATCTTTTTCCTCTTTCTTAGTTCTTTTATATTTAAGTAATTGGTTAGCTAGTTTAATATTTTTAATTTGTCTAATATCAATAACATCTTCTAAAAATATTTGATCTCTAGCTAAAGCTGCTTGTATATTAGCCTCTACAAGTTGTTTTTCTTCCTCGTCGGGATCTAGCTCTAAGAATATACCAAAATCATGCAAATGCAAATTCTCCATCTCCTTTAAAGCACCCACGCTAAATCTACCAATACCAGTAATCATTGCATCTCTTTGTGGATGGTATTCTAATACATCTTTTATTCTTATAGATATAGCCTCAGCTAGTTGTGTCGTAACGTACATTGAGGACTGCAAAATATGCCTTGTGGCTGTATTTGAATTTGCCGCGGCTAGTTTTTGCACGCCCACTAAAGCATTAGGGTCTGGATCAGACCCATCGCGTGCTTCGTTTAATCCAGTTACATCACGTATCATTTGTAAATAATAATTGTATGCTTGAATTAAAAGTGAGCTTTGTTGTCCGCCACCACCTGGTAATTCTTGAATTGGTACTTTACCAGCATTCATTTCACCATCAACTGTCATTGATCTACCAATAATTGATCCAGTTTGGAAGTATAAATTTAGTGCCTCCTGCGGATTATAACTTGTTCCGTTACCTAAATCTATTTCAGCTAATCCATCGGCGTCAACATATACCCCTGAAGGCGTCATTCTTTGAATTACCTGCTGGAGTTTTAAATGCGTAAGTTGTATAAGATCAGCGTAGGTTATCATTCTTGATACTAAGCTTTCAATCTTTCCTTTATACATTCTAGGAGCACTAACAACGTAATTCATCATTACTTTGTTCACATTTGAATCAGGCCTTACCATATTGGTAGCTTTCTTCCATTTTAAAAGCTTATTAGCGCCGAGAACCATTACGCCTTCGTATATTGTTTCTCTTGCTTGCGCCACTTTTTCAAATCTTGATCTTTGATCTTTTGGAGGATTAAACTTATCGTCCTTTTTAATGGCTTTTTTCGCTCCTGTGGCTGTTTCTTTTATTTTGTATACGCTATTTTCCCATGTTTTCCAATTAAAATACATTACCGTTAATGTATTAGAATCTACAGTTTCATTAGCGTCATTGTTTGTATAATCGTAATTATTATAGTTAGACGAGCGTTTTACAGCTTCTTCAAATTCTTCATCAGAAAGCTCTGGAAACTGCTTTTTAAGCTCATTTGCTTTTATTTGTTTTATTTCACCAAAATAATATACGTCTTGAAAATTAGGATCTTCAGTATATGAATACACAAGATTAGCAGGATCAACATACTCTAATTTTATACCATCAGTATTATTAAAAGTATGTTTTGCGCTCATTATGCCTAAAACAGTTTGGTCATAGTCTAAACGCTTTTTAAGCTCATCATAATAATTTTTTTCAAAAATATTTTTTATTGCTTGCTCGTGCGCTATTTCTATACCTTGTTTGTAGCTTATTTGCATATGCAATTCAAGCTCTTCTTTGTCGCTTGGCATTTGCTCTGCGGGAACATTTCTTGCATTAACATTCATATTAGCATCAATTTCATCTAATATTTCTTTTGCATTCATGTCCTCTAAAATACTTTCTACAAAATCTGTTCTTTCTTTTATTGAAGTTGGATCTTGTGCAAATGCTTTAATTGTAAATAAGCGGTCTTGCATTCCGTTTACTACAATATCTACAAACTTTGGAATAATAGGTACGGGTTTCCAATCTAAATTCAAATAAGATAAATCACCGTTTACTGAAAATTCATCTTTATATTTTTGAACAGATTGTTCACCACGAGCATATAAACGCAGTTTATGAAAGTCACGCTGATTCTGAACAAATCGGCCTGTGCCAGAATTTTTTCTGAACCATTCGTTTTGTATACCCATAGCCACTTCCATTCCGTAGTCTTCGCTAGCTTTTGTAGCGTCGTCAACCGATTGGCTGGGAAATTGAGTAACATATCCTGTAGCTTCTGCCATTTCTATTGTATTATTTTACTTTTTGATCCTGTATTATTGTACTTTGAAAATCCAAAGTCTATTTTTTTTGTTTCTCTAGCAGCGCGCGGTGCATATAAATGTCTTTGACAAGCCATTATAGCTAATCCGCTACTGATAGATGCGTCGTATTTTGTACGAGCATTAATGTTAAATTTTGCCCAATCTTCTAATGTACGTTGAAAATACATTGCTCCATGCTGGCCATCTTCTTTCATGCCAACATTATTTTCTATATAAGATTCAATTGCTGCCGCATGTGCTTGCTTTATATCTTCTGAAGAGTTTGGTATTCCACCCAGTTCTCTTTCGGTTACAGATAGTTTATTTCGTGTTCTATCTGGGCGATTCATTGAAAATCCTCTATATCCTCTACGTTTAAGGTGATACAGTAACCGTGGCTTGTTATTCTCCGCCAAAAGTGGCATGCCATAGAATACAATGGCCATAAGCACATCTTCAAAAAATATTTCAGCTGTTTGTGGTCTTGCAACATACTCTAATATAAATTGTGATGGTGGAACATCTGGATGCAACGAAAACGTTGTCAAACCATGAAGTGCACCGTTAGAACCTCCACCGTCAACTGTTCCAGATATATCATAACTATCACAGCCAAAAGCGCCTAAATCTTTATTACCCGGATATTTTATTCCGTTTTCTACAATAATATTATTTTGCATTTCAACAGGCGGTATCCAAGATAATTTAAATCTACCATCTTTATGTGGATGCCATTCAACTTTCGTATCTTTTATTCCATTTCTCCATTGAAATGATCCGCGTGTTACATAACCGCTCATAACCATTTCTTCGTTGAAATCTATCTGCTGATATATTTTTGTTAAATTAAATATAGAATCTTTTGCTTCATCTCTAAAAGCATGCTGTTCTGTTCTTGGAAACTGACGATAAAATTCATTTAAAGCGTCAGAGTTTCCTTTAAGCCCATCTGCTTCATTCTCCCAATGCTCGACCACTCCAGTGTAGATAAGTTCCTCATCGATTCCTTCGATTGGCTTTTCTGGAGTATCAAAGACAGGAAAACCATACTTGTCGATGAATCCTTCGTAATTCCATTCCATAGGAATGAACAAAGCGTATAATCCACTAGGAGTCTGCCCATTGCGATTTCTCTTAATTCTTGCGAGGTTTGAGTCATCATACAATTTTTTAAAATTACTTCCTCCTTTATCAAGCGAATTTGATGTTGATCCCATCATACACTTGCCAACAACTTTAGCACCTAATCGTAAACACGTTTTAGTTACACGCCAGTTGTTTAATATATTATCAGGTTTTTCCCATTTACCAGATTCATCGTGAACTAGCAATTGCAGTTTTTCACCATCGTATGAGTTATCACCTGTATTCTTCCAGTCTATTGTTGTATCAAGTCCTTTTTGTTCCTCTTCGGTTGATTCGGTGATGGATTTGCGTGTGAGCCTTCGCGAGGGGACCTTATACGATAATTCGGTCTTTGGTCGTTCCATTCCATCCTGTATGGGTTTGAAGAAGAAAGGGTAGTTTGCCGATATTGGTACAACTTTGTCTGTAAACATCTTTTTAGCATCACTACCAGACTTTGATAAGATACCGAACCGTGAATCTCTTGAAATCGTAGCTCTGTTAACCGTCTCTGAACTAGCCATGAAGGAAAACCCTGATCGTCTATTCTTAAGGTAGCACATTCCATAACTTCTTGCATCAGCGCAGCATGCTTCCCAGAAATAGTAGAAGATTCTATTTGCTTCTCTAAAGTCCGGTGATCCCACGTCAATTTTCGTCCAGTTGAGGTAGATATAGTGTGACCCTGTAAGGTAACACTTTTCACCGTTCCGCATGAACCAGTAGCCATCGTTACGACGAGTAAACTCAGTTTCAATATATTCGTAATACTGTTCTTTAATATCTTCTGGTAATAACTTAAAATCATAGATTGTTTTAATTTTATTTAGCGAAGCAGGTTTTGGAGTTTTAATAAAAACCTGATCTTCTTTTTTAATATCCATTCCAGCAACTTCTTTAGGTGCTTTCGGTAAACCTATACGCAAACCTTGTATTTCGTATATTTCACCAAGCGTACCATCTTTGCTTATAATAACACAATCTAAATCTAAGTTATAACCGTACTTAAATTTCTTATACCTGTTGTTGTTCTTCACATCTTTACGCTTAAGATGATCCGTGTGTATAGCATATAGTGTTTGTTGATACATTATTTAGCGCGGCCCTCCACGCCAAAAAACTCCTGTTTCTTTTTTGTATCTTCTTTATCCATTGATTCAAGCTCTTCTACTTTAGCCATCATAGCCATTGCGTCTTCCATAGCTAATCTATAGGCTGAAGCTGAGATTTTAACTTTTTCAGGATCTACTTCCTGTAAATCCATTTTCTTATCCATTACTTTGATAAGTTCGTTAATCGCGTTCTCAGCAGCTTTGAGTAGTTGCTCACGTTTTTTCTTTACATCCATAGTTGATAGTTACGTCTATTGATTGAATTCTATATAATTTTGTACCATCTATGTTAAACTCATATTCAGAAGCAGGCGTAAACCCAACCACGTCTCCTACAGACAATCCTAATGACTCCAAATAGTCGTTGGTATATACAAGCTCTCCAGCTAATTTACGTTCGCTTAGAATGCTCCATTTGTCTTTGTTAGGTAATGGCTTTACAAAACAAAATTCAGGCAATCCCCTCCACTCACCGTTTCTTTTATAAGCAAATATCTGATCACCATAAACAGAGTATTTATTCTCATCTATAAAGCTACCAGAATTACGCTCATTACCACGCACATCAAACCATCTACGAAATACATTGTGATGTACAATTACTTCGTCCCCTGGTTTAATTGGTGTTTTAAAATTAATCGGTGTTGAAACCACTTTACCTATTCTGTTGACAAAGTGGTAATCTCGTTCTGTAATTTCTGTATTTAATATAAGTTCTTTATCGCCAACGCTAGTCTTATTATCGTAGCGATTTTCAGTAGATATAATATAATTGTATAAAGATCTCATTTAATAATCTAAATTGTATTCTATTGAGACGGCCATGTTTTTATTAAAGTGTTTCCATGGAAGCTGCGCGCCATCTTTAGCAATATAGATATGATAGCCATCATCTTCTGCTAATATATCACATATTGTATGTCCTCCGTAAACTTCTTGGCCTACGGAGTAATGCATTGCTTCGTTCTTGTAGTCTTGGCCGATTGATATTTTTCTAATTAATTTCATTTTAATATGTCCAGATTGTCATTGGTGGTGCATCAGGGTAACCAATACCTACATGCACAAAGTTATTTTTTCTTGAAATACCTATACGAGTAAATCCAATTTCAATTGCGGCTTTGACTAATTTAAACGTAGCTTCTCCGCCTACACATTTAATATCAACTGCCGCTCCATATGCGTGTTCGCCTGGCTTAGCTTTTTTAGCTTCTATTGGATGCTCTGGTGATCTGTAATGTGAATTAAGTACAATTGGATAGCCAAACTTTTCTCTAAGCGCATCAAGCATATCTAAAAGTTTAGGATCCATTTTGTGCATTTGTCCGTCAAAATCGCCTTCGTCTGTAAAGTATTTCATATAATATTATTTATCTATTTCTTTTATAATTAAATCTAACTTCTTTTTCAAAGTCTTGTAGGCTTTCCATGTTTTCTTTTGCCTGAATAGCCACTTTTTCTATTTTTAAATCGTATTCAATTTTTAAAGCATCAACGTCTTTTACACTCACCTCTTGTGCTGGCAATTCTTCGGCTCTTTTTATTCTTGCATCTAATTCGCTAATTTTATTTTGCAAAGAATAATAGCTGCCTATTATAGACGCTACAACTGTAAGAACTGTGATTACCTGTGGAAAGCTAATATTAAAATCCACATTACCATCTCTGTTCCAATCAATTCCTGCCATCGCATATCTTTTTATAAATATTAATACCTGTATATATAATAGTTAATAAGAGTACAATTGTTTGCAATAATGGGTTTATACCGTTCATCATATCGCTACTAGCAAATAATGCCGTAATATTCAATCCGTAAATTTTCAAATCTGTCATTTGTGTTTATTGTTTCCAAAAACCTTTTCAACTCCTCGTGATCCAAAATACCCACCTATAACTATGGTAAGTAATCCTGTTATGTCGTCAAGGGGGTAACCTAAATACCAACCCGCTACATAGGAGACAGTTAAAAATATTAATACTAGTGGACGGACGTTAGCGGCAAGAAAGCTTCCTGACCTAGCGTCCGCAACCCATCTTCTTGTAGTGCCATCTATTTCAGCTCTTTCAAGCCTTAGTTTTTCAAGCGCTACTTCTTTGTCTTCGGGGGTCATATCACTACCCCCGATTATTGCTTCTATTACAGAGCCAACAGGCGTGTCACCTGCTATTGCTCCCACTACGTTAGGAATTTTATTTAATAAAAACTGCCCAACTTTGGTATCTTTAAATTTTTTTTTAGACATAATTTAATTATTATCTTCCTAATGCTTCAATAGCATCAATTTCATCGTTAGTAAGAACTTTATCATATAATCTTATTTGTCCTATCCTACCATTAAAAGGATCATAAAATTGACCGGTTGAGCCTCTATCTAAAGAGCCAAGTGTAACAGTATTAAAAGCTACATCGCTAAACTTTCTAACATCACTACCACTATTGTAGGTAGGTGAGTAACTTGTACCATTTACTCTACACGTTGCTGCACCTGTTGCACTTACAGTAAAGGCAATAAAATTCCATTGGTCGTTTGTGCTTGACGGTGATGCACCTGTAAAGGTTGCACCTTTCGCTGTACCCGAGTCATTCAAACTATATTCTGCGTTGCCATTATCTCTAACTCTAAATAATGCCCAAACATTGTTACTTGTCGTATGCCCAACACCAAAAATAGTATTTCTACCGTTTAAATTATCGGGATAATACCAAGCAGTAAAAGTATATTCAGTTAAGTTATTTAACATGCTATTTATAGAACTCCCGAATATCATTTGGTCGCCACTAGTGATGTGCACTCTGTCAAATTGAAAATGGTCTGTACTAAAACTTGGAGGATTACTTGTATTACTAGCATTAAACCCATTAGGATAGTCATTCTTAGTGAATCGGTAGTTTTGTAATATTTCATCTTCTGTAAGGACTGTCTTGTAAAATCTAAACTGTCCTATTGCTCCTTGTAAGTCTGGTGTTCCTCCGCTACCATATTTCCCTAAAGAAATGCCATAGCTTTGGCTCTTTTGTCCGCTTCCAGTACTAGCTGTATAACTTCCAATAAACACGCTATCAACATAAAACTTATAGGTCGCATCACTAGCGCTGCTTAAAGTTAATGCTAGGTGATACCATTTACCTCTACCGTATCCTGTTATTCCAGTTTTTATATTGTTTTGGTCTATTATTTCTGTACCACTAGAGTTAAAATCTCTAGGGAACCAACCATATGAAGAGTGCCAATATATTCTTAAACCTTTTGCAGTTCCCGATTCACCTCTATAGAAAAAAGTCTCTTCGCTTGTTCCGCTAGGGTCTAGGTATACCCATCCCTCATAGGTTGCGCCATTGTCGTGGTCAAAGTCAGCGTGGTCTGCGATTGTTAAACCTTCATTAGAATTTTCTTTTACAGTAAGGAAATTTCCTACTTCTTTGTCAAAGTCTGCTGCTTCAACTCCCGCTAAAGTAGTAATGGTATGGTTACTGCTAGATAAATCGTTTACTGTTGTACCAGTACCACTATAACAACTAGAATTACCTATATCTATATGTAATTTTAAGTCTGTATCATCTATTAAGTTACTAGGCTTCTCTGCTGCAAAGGCTAGGTAGATAAACTTTTTACCACTTTCATTTGCACTATGGCTGTCATCGTCATCCAAAGTAAATCCGTCTGCGTTGAATGTTATACCTGTTCTATTCCCGCCACCAGTATTTTCTACATAGTTTTCACTTGGATACAAATAACTTCTTACACCACCGCCACTAGGTCTTTTATTGTCTAACATAACCCAAGGGTCACCGGAAACATCTGCATTTTTTATCATCACAAAAGCAGGTTGAAATCCTGTGTAAACTTTAACAGAGCCTGTGCTACCTATATAACTACCTACTTTAGATACACCTCTTTTAGAAGCAAAAGAATACGCTACCCAATTTCCAGAGCTAGATGTATCGTGGATAGAAAAAGTATTAGCATTCACAGTCCAATACTCGTTAGTTGCTGCTCCGTCAGTTAGGTTTAAGTGTAGGTTTTTAGATAACCCAACACCTGTTGAATAAACGTTCCAATTCCTAGATAAGCTGGTTGATTTATGGATGATTAATTCTGGTGGTTGTCCTAAACCGTGAGCAACGGTATCTGTCGTTAAAGCTGTTGAGCTGCTCCATTTAGCGATACTAAATCCTAGTTTAGTATTTACACTTAGACTATCTAATGCTTCTGTTCCATCAGTTAATCCTGCCTCTGTCATAGTAGCATAAGAAGTACCATCTATACTAACCTTATCACTACCACTAGGCACACCACCTGCTTTAAAACACCAAGCAACAAAATCAGTTCCACTAGCATTACCATTACCGCTAGCCTGCATCGTAAACCCATCAGAATCTAAAGATGTAACAGCATTATCATTAGCTTGTCCGTTGGTTAAGTTAGGATAAAGGTTTTCAAAGACTGTGCTTCCATTTTTACCTCTTAGGCTATCAAGCAAATAGTGGTTATCTACGCTATCCCTATTTTTTATCCATATCATATCAGGTTGAAAACCTACACCTGTAATAGAATTACTCGCCCCTGTTCCTGTATAAGCAACAGTATTAAAATTCTCCGCAGGGTTTACCGCAGGAGTATATTCGTGGTTAGTTATATCGTACCATACAGAACCATCTCCATCATAGCTGTCTACGTCATTAGCATCTAAGTGCAGGATAAGTCCTTCTTCTTGGTTACCTGTACCATCACCTGCTGCTCCTGCTGCGGTATGTATTAGACGCTCATTAATAGCCATATATTAAAAATTTATATCGTACTTAAGTATAGCCGCTTTATCACTTAAAGCATTAATTTCATTTTCTTTTGTTTCTGCAGTTGTTCTAATTGCATCTCTTGCAATTTGAATAGCAGAAGGTATACTAACAGCCTTTTCAGTAAACCTGGTAATATAAAAATCCGTAGGCTGTAGTTTATCATATACTAAGCTATTAAGCTCGTTTATACGTCGCTGTTTTAGTTCGTCAACAGTTTCAGATATTGTTTTATCGTTTACGTCGTAAATAAAAACAGTGCGTGTTGCATTTGGATCTTCCAGCGTTGGTGAAGCATAAGAGCTTTCCATGTGCAAGTTACTAATACTTTGTGTTACCGGATCGTAATCTGGAACAACAACATCATAAAAACCTAAATCTTCAGGATTTAAGTTACGTGCTCCACCTAATATATTATCTACTTGATTTGGGATTTGTGAGTACTTTACTACTTTCCCAGCTTCTAGTCTTGCTTTCATTATGCCGATGGTTCTTGTGAAATCGTTACATAGAATGTATTAGTATTAACACATACTACTTGAATAAAGTTAACAGCACCTGATGTTGAAGAATATTCTCCGTTTAACACCTTTACAGTATCAGAAGTATCGTAAGCTAACGATGATGTTCCTCCTACGTCTGTAATAATTACATTTTTTACCATACCAGGTTTATGGTTAGTAAAATTTAATGTAATAGCCGCGCTAGTGCTAAACGGTATTACAGCCGCTGCGGTAAAATCCACTTCTTTTGTTGTATCTGCTGTTATTTGTGCAGGCGCAGCCGCGCGAGTGAAAAACTCATCTGCTAAAACGTCGCTTGTTACTTTTGTTAATGCCATTATAATGTTGGTTTAGTATCTGGAAAGCCATCTGTTGATGGCCAATCTCTAAGGTTAGTTCTATAAGTCATATAGTCATCATAAGAGCCATGATCGGGAATAGCAGCTATCCAGTCTGTTTTGTCTAATTCTTTATTTCTCCATTCTCTCGCTAAAGCTTGTCTACCTTCTAAAGGCATATCAGAAGGTATAGGCTGTTCTGTTTCATTAGATGAATAAAGAATTTTTTGTATTTTTTTACTGTTATCAATTAATGCCATAATTATAGTACTCTCATATATATTGGTTCACCGCTCATTTCTGAGGTTTGGTGTGGTCCTATTGGGCCTGAACCAGTTTGTGTTCTTGATGTATCTTCCGTAAGAGCCCTGCTGTATAGAGGGGTTGCAAACCCACGGGCTTGATCGTATTTATCTATTGTTCCTGGAGAATGGGTATTATTTGAGTCAAATACATAAAAATTACTATTATGATCAGAATAAAAAGGCGGAATTAAAAAACCGTTGGCATAAGAAGATTTAGTTATAATAAAATCTAATTCAAGAGTTCCGTCACTATTAATATGTTCAACTTTTTTATTTGTGCCTGTATATGGTTGTGACGCGTCATATAAAAATACTTTATCACTGCCGGAATCATTTATAGGTAATTTATCTAATAAAACTTCGTCAAATGTACCATCACTTTTATTAAACTTTATAGTAAAACTTTGCTGAATATATGTGGTATTTAACGCATAGTAATATCTTCCATAAGAATTTGCTTGATAACTACTATCATAAGCCTGTACACCTACGTAAAAATGATCATCTGTAATACCTATACTTGAAATAAGATGCCCAGATTCTGAATTAGCTCCACTCCAGTCCGCAGCTGCGCGGGCTGTATATCCTGATAAACTTACTTTTCCGGTGTCAGTTGTTGTATAAGCATTGTAGGTCCCGCCTGTAGCTTTTTTAAATACTATATCATTAGCAGCTAATGTATTACCTATGGTATAATTACCGTATCTAGGCCCAGTTGACGCACTTGCGGTTCCGTCGTACATCGCTATCCAATCATCTGTTCCATCATACAATGGAGGAGTTTGATATAGACTTCCTGCCGCCGTAAATGTCGCATTTGTAAACGTAGCGTCTGGTAGTCCATTTGAATCAACATCAATAGTGTCAACTGTAGAGTTAAGCCCTGGATAACTACTAGCTGATCTTATAATGCCCACATTATTAAGTGTGTCATATTCAATACCATACGTAGAATATCCACCGTTAAAATGTGAAGACCAACCGGCTATTTCACTTCCAGCTCTAGTAAGCGGAGCATCAGGATATAAGGAAACCGTTGTTTCTAGAACACCTGTTTTTAACCATGTAAACCCATTTGTGTCCACATAAGTATTTGCTTTTGCTGCTATGGGTTTGATTGCAAAATCTCCAATAGCCGCGCCTCCGCCACCGCTAGGAAAAAAACTTGATATATTAGCCATGTTTTATTTATTTGTTAAGCTTCTACGCCTTCTACTCCTATTAATATCCACCCCTGTGCATCTCCAGAGAATATCATTTCAAAGCCTGAATTAAGTTTGTCTAATGTTAAATCTTCTGCTGCACCCATTATTTTTTTACCATTACGAGCAACAGTAGCAGTTGCTACCCCAGACCTATTTGATATTTTTATTGAATCGCCCACGCTGGGAGCAGATGGTAATGTTAGTGTACATGTTGCTGTTAATACATACAAATAATCTTTTTGTGCATTTGTATTTGCGCTTATAACAGAAACATTATAATTAGCTAACTCGTTTTCAGATGATGTTGATACTATATGTAATAATTCAACAGTCGTTCCATTTGGTGGTGCATTACCTGTATTAAATGTTACTATTGTCCCACTTGCATCATATGTATCTTTAGATTGATACACACCGTCAATATATACTTGGACGTTGTTTTTGTTGTTTATATTTGATTGGGTAGAAAATGTCCTATCTGAACCATCACCTGTGTAAGAATTTAATTCAACTCTTGCATCGACTACCTTTAAGTGTATAATTTCAACCTTAACTCCTGCGTCAACACCTGTAGGTGAATTTATTGATATAGTATTTCCGCTAAAAGTGTAGTTTGACTTTGCTTGATATACACCATCTAAATAAACTTGTAAATTATTTACACTTGCTGGCTCGCTATCAATCGTAAAATTAACTTGGCTAGCCGTAGCGGTAATAGTGTTTTTTTCAATAGTTACAGTACCCGCACCGCTACCACCTGTTATAGTTATTGTTTTGGTTGCCCCAGTTCCTGATGCGGTTACTGAATCTCCAACAAAATTTAATGTAGTCGCTTCTGTAGATAAAGAACTCCCCTCTTCTTGCACTGTTACTCCTCCACTAGCAGTAGAAGCTATAGTTACCTGATTTGCGTCGTTTCTTGTAAGAGTTATATTTGAACCCGCAGTTAACTGCACTGTTGAATCAGTGCCGCTAGCCGCATCTAAATTTAAATCTACATTACCACCATCTTGAGCTACATTAATTGAATAAGTGTCTGTGGATGTTACTGTTCCAAATTTGACATAGCTACCCATTAAAGAATGCGCACTACATTGGTAAAATAAAACAGCAGGTGTTGATGTTGTTGGCGCTATTTGTGTATAAGCTCCAGCGGACCCTGGCGTGCCACTTGTGGTTACTCCAGTTGTATATGCTGTTGCTTTTGCTGAATCTTCGTAAAATCTAAGCGGATGATTAGCATTAGAACTATCTGACTGATCAAATTTATATGTAATTCCAGGAGTAAATTCAAGATAAGCACCCTCAACACCATCAATTACAAATCCGCTGCTACTTCCGTTTCCAAACTCAGGATGCGCAGCTGTTTTGGTAATTACAGTTACGACTAAATCCTGGACTGTATCCGTATGCTTTATTACCCTATGTTTGCTTTGAACGATCTTGCCGTCTACATCAATTTCAGATAATTTTGATTTAAATTTAATCGACATATGTTATTAGTCTATTTTAGTGATAAGGACTCTGTAGTCCCCATCTGTTACAGTATCGGCAAACGCAACTGTTATGGTTCCCGTTGTTGCCCTAGCAATGTCTACTTGTACTGTTTCATAAGGAGAAGCAGTTTCGTAAACTTGCGCCATAACGTCTCTAGTGGCTAGTCCATGTGTTACTGTATATGTATTTGTAGATTTTGTTACAGCAGAATTTGAAGCCTCTAAATTAACAGCAAAACTTCTTGCAGTAGCATGAGCAGCTAATCCAGCGGGTGTAACAGCTCTGGCTGTATCTGTACCTGTTGTTGCCTCCGCTGTTGTAGCTAATTCTACAATACCTTTTACGGTTTCACTTGCATCAGCCGGGTCAGCACCTAAATTTGTAAATGTTGTTCCACCATCTACGGAGAACTCCCACTTATCAGTGTTTTCGTTGAATTGCAGTATAGCGTTAGCCGTATCCCCACGCTCTACTTCTATACCTGATCTTAATGATGTAGGAGGTGTGCCTGTTTGACCGCTATTAAGAGTCATTAGGTTGTCCTCGATGGTAAGCTCTGTTGTATTAACGGTTGTAGTTGATCCGTTTACAGTTAAATCACCTGTTACTGTTAAATCACCCGAAGTCGTTATAGCAACATCAGTTGCATCACCTATAGTAACATCCTCTGTTATTTGAGGTAATCTAGCTACTAAGTTTGCTAAACTAACGTCAACGTCTGTATCAGTGTTCTTCATGCTAACCCACCCTGCGTTGCCAGACTCAGTACTATAGTACTTCATTTCATGGGCTGCTGAATTGTATATTACACGGCCCGCGTATAAGTTAGTTGAGGGGTCCGCAGTAACTACATCTATCCTAACGTTTTTTATTTCGTTGTGATTTAGATCGAGATTTGCTAAATGTTTTATTGCCATTTTCTATTAGTTTAAAAATGCTTTGCCCGCGAACGCCGCACCAAAATATATTATAACTGTGTTTTTATCTTGATAATTTGTATCACCATAAACAACATCATCGTCGTTATCTACAACGGTAACAGATGGGTATTTATCTAAGTTGTGCGTTATAGTCCACGTTGATGAAGCTGATCCTTGTGTGTGTACATAAGAGTCCACTTCGTTTTCATTCGGAACATTAATAGTTCCTGTAACTAAAGAAAGTATTGAACCTAATGTAAAGTTTTTAGTTTCTCCAGTAACAGAGTCTGTACCTACAACTTTGTCGTTTTTCGATACGGTAGAATCCTGTTCATACGTTGATATTCTAGCCATCTAAATTATCTTTGTTAAATTTTTTAATTGCCTGTGAGTAAACTTTATCTACATAAGTATTACGTTTCATAATTTTACTTCTTCTTGTAGATTCAGGCAATAACTCTTGTCCTATTAATATTTTATATATTCGACCAATTAACCGGTGTCCTTTTGTGGAAACCGTATATTTATTATGATCACCAAGTCTTCCGTTGCCTTTATGTATTTTGGTTATCCAACCTTCTTTTTGCAAACGGTAAAACCGCATTTTATCCCAGCTATAGTAGAATGTTCCGTCTTTGAAATCTTGTATTGTAAAATATTTAATAGGATCCAGATAAAATAACAATTCGAGGTCAGCAATATTTAAATCATTTTCTCTACAGGCCCATCTGCTGACAAGCCTGTAGTATTTTAGAAAATCAACTTTTACTTCGCCTCGTTCTATAAAATCAGAACGATCCATTATAATACTATAATTACATCTCTTTCTTGGATAACTGAATATATATCATCACCGATCTCAACGTTGTGACCAGCGTGACGATCGTACCATATAGTGTCACCTTCATTAATACCTTCTACGTGCGTCCCTGTGGACTTAACTGTAGCTGTTCTATATCGTATATCTTCTCGATGACTTTCGGCTAGCAACAAGCCGCCCTCTGTCTTCTTAAGATCTTCTTTTATTTCGTTTATAATAATGTATTTACCTATCGCTTTCATAGTCACGCACATTTGAAATTACACAATCAGTTGATAAAATAGTAGTAGCTACTGAGGATGCGTTTAGTAAAGCAGACTTTGTTACAAGCAAAGGGTCAATAATACCAGCTCTTCGCATATCTTTAACTTTACCATCAATAACATCAACACCGTAGCCCCATCCTTCTACTTCGTATTCAGACGGCACTAACCCTGCGTTTTTAAGAATACGTACAAACGGAGAGTGTAAAGCATTACGTATAATACGAATACCAACATCTTCGCCTTCGTTTGCACCGGTTAGTTTACTCAACGACGCAATATAACAAAGCGCAGCACCTCCGCCTGGAAGAATACCTTCCTTCTTTGCGGCACGAACTGCGTGTATTGCGTCATCAACACGGTCTTTCTTTTCAGAAACTTCAACTTCTGTGTCACCACCTACATATACAATTGAAACACCCCCGTTTAATAGAGCTAGTCTATTTTCAAGGTGTGGTCGCATTACTATGTGGTCTTCATTATCTAGTTGCTCTTGCAGGTAAGCTACCCGCTCTGCAACCGCTTCCGGAACCTCATCAATAGCTAATGTTGTTCCGTCGGTATCTATGATAGCCTTTGAGGCTGACCCTAACGCTTCTGGGGTGATATTGTCGAGGGAATCTCCAAGATTCTCATCAATAACAGTAGCACCCGTGAGAAGGGCAATGTCGTCGAGGATGTCCTTCCGTTTTAGTCCAAATGACGGGGGATCAATAACATTGCACTTAATATTGCCCTTTACGTGATTCATTGCAAGTGCGGATACGATTTGTTGGTCGCAAGGGGCAATGAGTAATAACGATCGGTTGGACTTGATCGCAAACTCTAATATTGTTTGAATTCGTCGGATATTACTAATTTCTGAAGCACATAAAAATACTAATGGCTTTTCAAGTTCCGACACTTCTTTTTCTTTATTAGTGTAAAAGTGTATGCTTTTGCTGACAGACTTAATGTGTGTTCCGTCTACAGTTTCAATATACGTTTCATTAGT
>QQUU01000073.1 GCA_003385605.1 Bacteroidota bacterium | reverse complement strand
GATTTCATTGGATCCATTATCCAAAATGATTCTACCCGTGTATCGTTTAACGTGCATTATGAAGAAAACGTCCTAACGTTTTACAATGGAGTACAAGAGTCTTTTGAAGTAGCACTCAGCGGAGAAGATACCCTTAGAGGTACTTTCCCAGTGTTCGCCTCGGACCTCTGGCTAGTAGCTACAGAGGACGGGTATAAAGGAGAATACTACCGCACTGATGCAAACAATTATCGTTTACCGCTTGAGCTCGTTCCAGGACGCATGACCTATGAGCAGAGTCCTTCAGAATTCTCGAGCCAATATGCCATTACCCGCTACATAGGCGATCAGGAAAAGCCGGCATTACTACAACTCAGCAAAAAAGAAGGCGTTCTCGTTGGGACTATCGCCACTTCTACCGGGGACAGCAGATTCATGACCGGTTACGAAGTTGAAGGCGGTTTTGAGCTCATGGGCTTCGACGGCCGATTCATTTATAAAGTAAGTGCCGAAGTAGCTGATGGCAACATTGAAGGACACGTTTGGGCGGGAATGACCGGTTACTATACTTTCTCCGGTACTGCTGACGAAGGTGCAGTGTTAGAGAACCCAGAGGAAATGTCAAAGTTGCGAGAAGACTATACGCACATCGAGTGGCATCTTCCTGGATTGAATGGCGATACTGTTCACTTTGATAGTCGTACGATCACCAAGCCTACCATCTTGGCCATTCAAGGGTCATGGTGTCCGAACTGTATGGACGAAGGCCGTGTATTGGACCAGTACTATCGTGAATTTGAAGGAGCCATTGATGTCTATGGCTTGAGCTACGAATACAGCGGGACATTGGAAAAAGCCACAGCAGCCGTGCAGAAAATGGAGCGCGATCTAGGCACCTCCTTCCCCATGGTGATTGCGACGTACGGTCCTAAACAAGACCGCAATGCTGTTTTGCCGTTGGAACAGATTCGAAGCTACCCTACCTCTATCATGTTAGATCACCAGGGTAATGTAGTGAAGATTCATACGGGTTTTTACGGGCCATCTACCAAGGAATACGAGACCTACGTCAAGGAGACCAGAGAAGAACTAGAAGCTTTGGTAGCAAAAGCGAATGGCTAATTACCTTGAACGCATATGGCCAGATTTTAAAGACCTCGCTCGTTCAAAAAGAAAAGAGAACAAGAAGTTCTTTGGCCGATTGTCCAAGCAAGATGGCAAGAAGCTCAATGCCCAATTTCATGCGATGCATGAGGAAGTCTTTGCCGAAACGGATTGCCTGAAATGTGCACGGTGTTGCCGTGCGACAGGGCCCCTGCTCACCAAACAGGACATTCAGCGCATCTCGAAAAAGCAAGGCATGAAACCGGCTGACTTCGAGAAGCAGTATTTACGTGTGGATGAAGATGGCGATTGGGTGATGAAAAGCTTGCCGTGCCCGTTTTTAGAATTGGCCACGAATAAATGCACCATCTACGAATATGCGCCAAAGGCTTGCCGGCAATATCCGCACACGGATCACCCGAACATGAAGTCCATTCTAGGTCTGACAGAGACCAATGTGCGTCACTGCCCTGCGGTGTATGAAATGGTAGAACGAATGAAAGCTCGAGTGTAGGGTTATCCGTAAACGGTACCTCGTTTAAAGCCAACGTGTAGCAGCAGCGATACGCCGATCACAATCAGCGTGGCAATCACATTGTACCACAAGAATCCTATAGAAAGCACACCGGTGGAATTTAGGTAGTGGCATATAAAAATGGTCGCCTGCGCGATGAGCCCGCCCACAAACACTTGGCTACCACCTACTTTTTTCAAGAACAATCCCACCAGGAAGATGCCGAGGATGGTACCATAGAACAGGCTACCGAGCACATTGACCAGCTGAATAAGATTCTCATAAAGCGGGGCTGCTAGTGCCACAAGTATGGCAGCAATACCCCAAATAAGAACGAGTGTTCTGATCGTACGTTTCTCATTGTGGTCCTTGTGTCCATAGAATACTTGGAAATAATCCACATAGGTTGTTGTGGCCAAAGCACTGACTTCACCGGCGGTCGAAGACATGGCCGCACTAATAATTACTGCCAACAATAGCCCGATAAGTCCTTTAGGTAGGTTCTCAAGAATGAAGGTGATGAATACATAATCTGTATCCTTTGGTTGAAATCCACTCAAGTTTTCGTTGAGCAAATCCATGTAGGAAGCACGGTATTGTTCTTGAAGTCCATCGTAGTATCGAGCACCCTCCCAATCTGCATTGACCAATGCCTCGCGCTTAAAATCCCAAGCTAAGGCGTGCTCGAGCTCTAGCGACTGAAGTTGCTGCTGAATCCTGGCCGGAGCGCGGTCAATCTCGCTTTGGTTAAAGAACACAGGAGGTTTGACGAATTGGTAAAAAACAAAGAGCAGGACACCAATGGCAAGAATAGCGAACTGCATAGGCACCTTGAAGGTGGCGTTGAACAGCAAGCCGAATTTCGAACTGCGTTCGTCCTCAGCACCTAAATAGCGCTGTACTTGGCTTTGATCTGTACCTAGGTAGCTGAGTGACAGGAATAAACCACCAGCCAGACCGGACCACAGCGTGTAACGCGTTCCCGGGTCAAAGGAAGTATTCACGATGTTCAGCTTGCCCATATTTCCGGCAATGTGGTAGGCATCGTACATGCTCACTGGAATGAGATTGATCAAAATGGTCGCTGCGATTGCCATGCCTAAAAGAATGACCGTCATCTGCCATTTCTGGGTAACGGCAACAGCCGCAGAACCGCCACTTACCGTGTAGACGACAACAATAGCACCTATGATGATAATCATGGTATTTAGCGGTACACCAATGGCTGCAGAAAGAACGATGGCCGGAGCGAAAATGGTGATACCCGCGCTCAGGCCTCTAGAGGTCAAAAACAATGCTGCGGTGAAAAGGCGCGTCTTACGGTCGAAGCGCTCTTCCAAAAATTGGTATGCGGTGATAGCACGCATCTTTCGATAGGCCGGCACAAAGAACATGCTGACCAATACGACGGCAAGGGGCATTCCAAAATAGAATTGGATAAAACCCATGTCATTGGCAAAGGCCTGTCCAGGGGTACTTAAAAAAGTAATGGCCGAAGCTTGGGTAGCCATAATCCCTAAACCAATGGTCCAAGGGCTTACAGTCTTAGAGCCGCTTAAAAGTTCGCTTGCAGTAGCGCTCTTACGGGTCTTATATACCCCGTAACCTACGATTAGTGCTAGTGTAGCCCCTAATACGATCCAATCTAATGGGTGCATTTATACGAAATCGCGCGTGATGAAGTAAAACAAAACAATCTCAACGACTAGAAGGGCAATTACGCCGATGTAGTACTTCTTCCAATTCAATGTCTGTGTCGTCTTAATGGTCATAATGGAGTATGTTTTGTAAAAGTTTCATGGCACCTGGAACACCTGCCGGCAGTTCCCTAAACAGTGACAATCCCGTGTAAATTACGGAACCTTTTCCATAATGCCCAACAACAGTGCTGTTAGAATAGTTCGTACCTGTACTTTCTGTAATCGTGAGTACTTCAGCGAACCCTTCATAAGATTTCGGGAAGTACAATCCGCGCTCCTGTACCCAATAATCAAAATCTTTCGATGTAATCTCATTTGGGGAAGAAAGTATCGAGTGTGTGCTCATGCTAATAGGCGCGTCCTCTTCGGTTACACGATCTCTTCCGATCGTTAGCGGCAGCGGCGTTGGCAGCTGAATACCGCTTCTTCCAGCAGTCGTGTACGTCACGACAAAGTTTCCACCACCTTCAACGAAGGTCTTGATTCTATCCCCGCTATTCATGAGCCATTTCTCGGTATTGAAGGCACGAATTCCCACAAGCACAGCATCTACTTCGTTCCATAAATCCGGGGTGTCCTCCGTAATCCGAAGTACCTCGTACCCCAAATTCTCCAAGGTTTCATCCATGATATCACCGGCCCCTTCAATGTAGCCCACCTTGATGCGCTTTTTATTCAGATCAAGCACAGCAAGAGTGCTTGTAGCTTCCATATAGCGGTAATGCGTACCGATGTGCGGGTAGGAAATCTTGTGTTCTTCCTTCATCATCGGTAAGGCAAAAGACATGCCCTCCATCATGGAATGCGGTGCAATATGAAGTGTGAATTTTCCTTTCTCGACCGATTTTGGCACCTCTGCTGTGAAGTGATTCCAGCCTTGAGAAAGCGCTTCTTCCCTGGAATCCATCCAAACGTTAGACCCTTGACTATTTTCAGCGAGTACAGTCCATTGCTGTTTACCTGCATTATTCGCATGGATAGAATATCCTACTGCTGCTCCTTTTCCCGTGCTCCAATACACTCTTTGGTCGAACTTCGCATGAACGGCGGGCTCAATGGCTATGGCTTCACGGTACTCCCCGATGGCGCGGTCGACAAGCTTGGCGACAGGTAATAGATGGAGCATGATGATAGATTCATCGCTCTCCAAGCGAACCTTGACCACATTAGTAGCTTGTTCTCTGCCCAACATTAAATCAATTTCGAGCTCAAAGCCTTCCCCAGTAACTTCTTGGGCGGGATTTAATCCCATGTTTTTTCCTGCCGTCATGACCGCAGCAATAGACACCTTTACTTCAGGATTCATGCTTTGTACCTTAAGCAATGCAGGATGTGCCGTGTTTTCCATCAAAGGATTTTCCGAGGTAAAGACCTCAGCATACACCCCTAAGAGATGTAGCATCACTTGTTGCCAACGTTGGTACTTATCGGAAGTAGGGGCCGATTTTTCAAGTAGTGACGCGCCCAATGCAGCCCACTTAGAAATGGCTTGGCTTCTATCGCCAATCTCTAAGGCAAAAGCAGCATCCGAAGCCAACACAGCGTCGTCCTCCATGGTAGAAGTTTCTGTATCTAGATAACCCGCAAGATCTCCACCGCCCCAGAGCTTTTTAAAATACTCTTCGCGCGGACCGCGGTTAATTGGAACACCAAAGCCTTGGCATTTGTGCATGGAACGTGCAGCATCACCAATGGCACCATAGGTCTCCCCTAAAAGTGGATCAAAACCACTCATATCGAGCTGAACTGCTTCCGGATCGTCTTTGAGTGTTGGGTCCCACCATACAGATGTATTCCACCAAACGCCCTGCACCGACCATGCTGTCGTTTCTGTGTCGTAGGTCTCGTCTGCAGCTAGCTCAGCACATTCAATGGCCAATTCCGCCGATGCCGTATGGTGACCGTGGCCTGCCCTTTCGTCAGGCGGAAAACGCGTTATGATAAAATCTGGCTTAAGTTCACGGATGGTGCGCACAGCTTGCAGCTGTAGATCGTCGTGGTCCCATTTGGTCCACACCTCGTCCACACTTTTGGAATATCCAAAGTCCAAGGCATCGGTAAAACGTTGGTTCCCACCATCTACACTGCGGGCAGCACGCAATTCGTGCTCACGAATGACCCCTAAGTCAGCACCTAATTCATCGCCAATGAGGTTTTGCCCTCCGGAGCCTCTAGTCAGTGAAAGATAGGTGGTCTCTGCGTCCAAAGCATTAGATAACCAAGCTATCAAACGGGTGTTTTCATCGTCAGGATGGGCCGCCATATAAAGCACTCTTTTGCCCGAAGCAAAGCGCTGCATTTCAGCCAAAGTTTCGCTTTTATCTAAGGTCTTGTATTGCGCAACTACCTGATTCACAGAAGCCATAGTAAAGACTAGCACCAAAGCCTGAACAATGCAACGTTTTGATGTTATCTTAGTAGTCCAATTTCTAACTGACATATGAAGAGATTTTTACTCGTATTAATCACCGCTTTTTCTGTAACCGCCAACGCCCAATTAAAGTTGAATTTAAAATCGGGCACCTACAACTTAAATGAAGGCAGCTACCTTCAAATTCAAAGCAGCAGCCCAACCTACGGAGTTGCGATGTGGGATCACGCAGTGCTTGCCGAAGATAAAAAAGCATTGGTGGATTTAGGTGTAGAACTCTTCCATTATTTACCTGAAAACGCATTTGAGGTACGTCTACCAAAAGGTGTGAGTGCTTCAGACCTCAAGGCTGCGGGAGTTCGTGCATTTACTGCATGGACACCACGGATGAAATTAGACGGCCCATTGAGCATCGGAGATATCCCTTCTTGGGCTGTCCTAAACGATGGAAATATCGCGGTCCAATTCTTAACTGCTCCTGAATTCTCTACGGCACTTCGTTACACAAAAGGCATGTTGCCATTGCAAGACGGCTGGTATACGGCGTCGTTGAAGATTAAGGACCTAGAAAAATTGGCCAAAGAACCTCATGTACTGTTCATCCAAGCAATTGAGGAGCCAGGAACGATTGAAAATGAGAACAGCCGTGCTTCCTCACGAGTGGCCTTCATGCAACAAGACGGTGAATTTACCGGTGAAAATGTTGTAGTCGGTGTCGGTGATGATGGCGACATAGGCCCACACGACGATTACCGTGGACGTCTAACCTCATTGGCAGGAAACTCTATCGGTGACCACGGCGACCACGTTGCGGGAACTGTCTTTGCCGCAGGTAATATCGACCCAGACGGTGCCGGTAATGCGACAGGTGCTACCATGGTTTACTACGATTACCCGCAAAACCTCAGCAATATTGACAACCACTATTCTCTGTACGGAATTCGCGTAACCAACAGTTCGTACTCGAACGGTTGTAATGCCGGTTACACCGCCTATGCCCAACAAATGGACAAGGACGTTCGTGATAACCCGGCGTTAATGCACGTCTTTAGTGCTGGAAATAGCAATGGCTCAAACTGTGGTTACGGTGCTGGTTCCCAATGGGGGAACGTAACAGGTGGCCACAAACAAGGAAAGAATGTGGTAGCCACTGCCAACATTACCTACCTCGATGCTATTGCACCTTCTTCGTCACGAGGCCCTGCTGCCGACGGACGTATTAAACCAGATCTCGCTGCAGTTGGAACCAACGTCTATTCTACTATTGACGGACACACCTACGGTTTTAAGACAGGTACTTCTATGGCTGCCCCAGGTGTAGCAGGATTCTTTACCGTGCTACACAATGCCCACGACGAATTGCAAGGCGACACTGCTACTGGCGGTTTGTTGAAAGCTATTGCCATGAATACGGCCGATGACCTCGGCAACAACGGCCCAGATTTTATTTTCGGGTACGGACGAGTAAATGCGCGTCGCGCTATTCGAA
This sequence comes from Bacteroidota bacterium, assembly GCA_003385605.1. Lineage (GTDB taxonomy): Bacteria > Bacteroidota > Bacteroidia > Flavobacteriales > Schleiferiaceae > UBA10364. The sequence goes on along the minus strand of QQUU01000073.1, from coordinate 33,104 downwards.
CCATCCGCGATACAGCTTGGTTTACCAACTCGATCACAACGGGTGATACATTGACCTACGACATCAATGTACCTAATGGTGCACGTGAATTACGCGCCATGCTCTACTGGACAGACAAAGAAGGTTCGACCTTTGCTTCTAAAGCATTGGTAAACAATCTTGACTTCACCGTAACTGATCTCACCGGTTCTACTACTTACCAGCCTTGGGTATTGAACCCAACGCCAAACAACGTTACCTTGAATAACCTCGCGGTGCGTGCCACTGATACCTTGAACAATGCAGAGCAGGTGACTCTCGATAACCCAAGCAGTGGTGATTACCGCTTTACAGTATACGGGACGAACGTTCCACAAGGACCACAAACCTTCTACGTAGTCTACGACGTAGTGGTAGAACGCATGCAAATTGCCTATCCGTTTACCGGTCAATCGTTGACCCCAGGAGCTATGGTCGTTCGCTGGGACGGTGAAACTAACGGACTAAGCTGGCAATTCTCTTCTAACGGAGGAAGTTCTTGGAACAACCTGACGTTGAACCCTATTACGGGGCAAGGAATGGCCAACTGGACTGTTCCAAACAATCCAACGGATGAGGCGTACTTGCGCGTAATCAAGAACGGCGACACTTCCACAGTGGGTCCAATGACTATTATGCCACAACCTTCAGGCCTTACTGTAGATTGGGTATGTCCCGACAGCTTAAAGGTGACCATTAACCCGGTGACTTCGGCGACTGATTACACGGCCTACATTCTTGGGACGAAGTACATGGATTCCGTTTTCACTGCCTCGAGCAACAGTATGGTCATCCCTTACGTGGTGAACACAGACACGTGGATCAGTGCTTCAGCGAATTACAACGGCGCCCCTGGGAAGCGTTCCTATGCAGTTGACCTTCCAAGTGGTACTCAAAACTGTCCACTGCCGCGTGATCTAGAGCTGAAGGCAGTGATGAATCCGCAATTTGTGAGCAGCTGTCAGAGCAGCACTATTGACGTAGCGGTTCAAGTTCGAAATCCTTCTACCAGTACCCTGGATACGCTGCCTGTAGCGTATGAATACCTAGGCAGCGTGGTTCGCGACACCATTTTTGATTCTATGGCGCCATATGCAGATACTGTTTTTGTATTCCCCAACCCAATTACTTGGTCCGGGACGAGTAACGGTTCCATCCGCGCTTGGACAGAGCTAAGTGGTGATATGAATGGCCAAAACGATACGGTTGATCAAACGATTACCTATTTGAACTCTTCATTGTACAGCTTGCCGTTCCTTCAGGACTTCAACGCGTTTAACAACTGTGGTACCAATACCAACTGTGGCGCCACTGTGTGTAACCTGGGTGGAGATTGGACCAACCTCAGCAACGGCTCAGAAGATGATATCGACTGGAGAACCAACGGTGGTGGTACCGCCTCAAACGGTACGGGACCTTCATCAGGCTTCGGCAACAGCGGTAAATACCTGTACCTAGAGAGTTCAGGCAACTGTAATTTCCAGGACGCTGTATTGTACAGTCCTTGTATTGATCTCAGTGGTGCTATCGCTCCAGAATTAGATTTTGCCTACCACATGTACGGCGCTACCATGGGTGATCTGCTCGTTGAAATTTTCGACGGTACTTCATGGACCACACTACTAAGCGTGAGTGGAGATCAGGGCAACAGCTGGAAGACGGTGAACACCGACCTCAGCGCCTTTACAGGAGATACCGTTTTATTGCGCTTTACCGGTACTACGGGAGACGATTACCAAAGTGATGTCGCGATTGATAACATTGCTATTGAAGATAAGATAGGAACGCCTATTGCGGACTTTACTGCCTCAACTTCAACACCGTGTTTGAACGCCCCGATGACCCTGCTCGATCAAAGCGCGAAGTCGCCGACAAGCTGGAATTGGACCATAACTCCAAACACATTCAGCTTTGTAAACAGTACTTCTGCGAGCTCGCAAAACCCGCAGGTTAGCTTTAGCGCATTGGGCAGTTATACAGTGACACTCATTGCTACGAATACGTACGGCAGTGATACTATCACGAAAACCAATGAAATCGTAGTAAGTGCATTGCCGAGCTTGCCAATCGTACAAACCTTTACGACGAATAGCCTTGGTGATTTCACCGTGCGTAATGCAGATAATGGAACAACATGGACTCGCGGAGACGTGGACGGGCCTACAGGAGCGAAGACCGGCGTCATGTACATGGGCTACTTCAACTACAACACCGTAGGTACAACCGACGGACTATTGAGTCCTAAGTTTGATATCAGCGGCTACACCAACCCTACCTTGATGTTTGACGTGAGCTACGCGCCGTATTCTACCTCGTACTTCGACCAGCTTGCAGTGGTGGTCAGTGACGATTGTGGGAGCACCTTTGATACGCTTTACCTCAAAGCCGGTACAGACCTTAGCACAGCGGGTACAAGCACCTCAACGTTTGTACCGAATGACCCTTCAGATTGGAGAACAGATACGGTGAGTTTAGCGAACCTAAGTTCTAACAATGTCCAATTCGAGTTTGTCGGTATTTGTGGCTATGGAAATAACTTATACCTCGATAATATCCGCGTGATTGACCTCGCCGGTACGCCTTCTACAGCCACATTGAATATACCTGCACTCATTTGTGAGGACGAGCCGTTCAACTTTGGCTTGAGCAGCACAGATACTACGTTGGCGGGGAACTTTAGCTTGAATCGTCAGGGGTCATCTATCGTGAATACATTCATGGGAATGGGCGCTCATACCTCTACCCTCACCTCCGCGACGGACTATTACCTCGAGTATGTGTATTACAATGAAAACACATTTGTTGCAGATTCAGCATTGCTCATTCCTGGGCCGAAGCTTCGTCCACAGTTCACCTTGGGACTTGCAGGAGGTTTGACGTACAATTTCCAAGACAACTCGACGCCTACACCGACCGCTTGGTTCTGGGACTTTGGAGATGGAAATTCAAGCAACCAACAGAACCCACAGCACACCTATGCTGCAAATGGCTCTTACACCGTGAAGCTAATTGTAACTACGGATTGTGGTGTGGACAGCACGATTACGACCTTCAACAATATCGGTTTAGATGAAGAGGGCACCATGCCGATGGTGTTCTATCCAAATCCAACCAATGATATTTTGAGTATCGCAACAGGTGGTGATTTAGGTGAGGCATCCATTGAGATCTACTCGATGATTGGCACACTATTGCAACGCTCGACCTATGCAGCGCTTAGCGAAACCGTACAATTGGATCTCAGCAGCTTACCTGCAGGGATGTACACTGTGAAAGTACACACAAGTACAGGCACGGTGAGTCAAAATGTAAGTAAGCTTTAAGCGCGGTTGCTGATCGCCAGCAAACCGATCAAGGTAAGCAGGCCATTGTACACTAATAATTCAAAGCCTATGGCGTATCCCAATTGGGGTGCCCATAGGCTTATTTGATATGCGATAATCGGCGCCGTAACACAAACGGCAAGTACGGCCCATCCTTTGATCTTGCGGTTAAACAATAAGGCAAAACTAAAGAGCCCCACCAATGGCCCGTAGGTATATCCAGCAGCAGTAAAGAGTGTGCTAATAATACTCTCCGATTTCAAGGTGTAGATCAAAAGCATCACCACCAAAAGCACGACCATGAACCCGACATAAACTCTGGTACGCACCTTGGTAGACCCGTTGGACTTCATCCCTAAAAAGTCGATACAGAATGCGGTAGTTAATGAGGTTAAGGCGCTGTCGGCACTTGAGAAGGCCGCGGCAAGGAGACCTAAGAAGAATACAATTGGAAGTGCAGTGGGCAGCGATGGATGCATGGCGATGGCCGAGAATAGTTTATCGCCTGTAGCCGTGATGCCTGTATTCGCTGCAAATTCAGTCAAAAAGATGCCCAAAGAGAGGAACAACAGGTTCACCACAAGTAAAGTACCACCAAGCAGTACCATATTCTTTTGTGCGTCCTTCAGTCGTTTCACGGTAAGGTTTTTCTGCATCATATCCTGGTCAAGTCCTGTCATAGCGATTGCGATAGATGCACCACCGAGCAATTGACGCCACCAGGATTTAGGACCGGTAAACTCCACAAAACGCCAGTCCGGGTGTCCTGAAAGGAATTCTACATAACTGCTACCTGCAGGAACGACGGCCTTGCCCACAAAGTAAAAAGCCATGACCGCTGCCAGCAGCATTAGGGCAGTTTGAAGCGTATCTGTGAAAACGATAGTAGCAATACCGCCAGAAGCACTGTAGACGGCAATAAGCAGCAATATGGATACCGCGGTGACCACGAAAGGAACACCCAATGCATCGCATATGAGCACTTGAACGACCATGGAGACGATGTACAATCGGGCCGCCGCACCGACAATTCTTGAAAGCAAGAAAAACAATGACCCCGTTCTGTAGCTTTCCAAACCTAGGCGAATGCCCAAAAACTCATAAATACTGATGACATTGTTCCTGTAGTATACCGGCAGCAATACGCCAGCAATGAACAAGTAGCCCAAGAAATACCCCACCACCATGAGCATATAGGTCATGCCTGAAGCGGCCGTCCAGCCCGGTACGCTGATAAATGTCACCCCGGAGAGCGATGCACCAATCATCCCAAAACTCACCAAAAGCCAATTGGCATTTTTATTCGCATTAAAGAAGGTTGCATTGGAAGCGCCGCGTGAGGTGATGTAGCCTACAAAAGCTAAAAGACCCACATAAAGGAGCAATAGGAGTAAAAAGAGTGCGTTGTTCATTCCACAAATATGCGCAATCCCTTACTTTTGAGACGGAATGAATTTTTCAAGTCGTAAAATAGAATTGGCCGTAGAGGAAATCTCTCGCTTGCCGGGCATCGGTAAAAAGACGGCCCTCAGGTTGGCACTGCACCTCTTACGCAGGCCAGCGGGTCAGACAGAAAGCCTCAGTGCGGCCTTATTGGATTTGAGAAACAACACCACATTTTGCAGCGAATGTCACACCATTTCTGATACAGAAATATGTAGCATATGCAGCAGTCCCAAGCGCGACAAGAGCATCGTTTGTATCGTTGAAGATGTGCGCGACGTAATGGCCATAGAAAACACTGGCGGATATAGTGGTGTATACCATGTCTTAGGTGGACTCATCTCCCCTATGGACGGGATCGGTCCTAGTGACCTCACCATCGATGCACTCATCGACAAAATGAAAACCGGCGAGGTTAAAGAGGTCGTGTTCGCCCTGAATACGACCATGGAAGGGGACACTACCAACTTCTATTTGTACCGCAAAATCAAAGATTTCGGAGCGAGCTTAACGACTATTGCGCGAGGAATCGCTGTTGGTGATGAGCTTGAATTTGCAGATGAAGTCACCCTCGGCCGAAGCATACAACACCGTATACCTTACGAACAAAGCCTGCCGCAATAATGCTAGACCTCAGCATAGTCATTGTCAATTACAACGTGAAGGAATTTCTTTCACAATGCCTAGATAGCATCTATCAGAGCAAGACGAACTATGGTTTTGAAGTCATTGTAGTGGACAACCAAAGCAGCGACTCAGGCGAAGCCGAAATCCTCAGTCAATTTCCCAAGGTCCGTTGGATCAATAATGACGAAAACCTAGGGTTCGGAAAGGCGAACAATGTAGGCTTTAGGGCAGCCCAAGGCACCTATACCCTTATCCTTAACCCCGATACTGTTTTGCGTTCGGACACGCTTGAGAAAAGCATCGACTATCTAAAAAGTCATCCAGAGGTCGGAGGATTGGGCATTCAAGGTATTGACGGTAGTGGCCAATTCTTGCCCGAATCCAAGCGCGCCCTTCCTACCCCACTAGTGGCGTTGTGGAAGATTAGTGGGTTGAGTGCACTATTTCCTACCTCCAAGACTTTCGCCAAATACCACCTTGGGCACTTAAGTAAAGACGATAACCACGAGGTAGATATTCTGGTCGGCTGCTACATGATGGTCCCCACGAAACTATTGTTAGAGGTGGGCGGCTTCGACCCGCGTTACTTCATGTACGGGGAAGACATCGATCTTAGTTACGAATTACAGAAAACGGGTAAAAAGAACATTTACTTCGCCGAGAGTAAAATCATTCATTACAAAGGCGAGAGCACGAAGCGCGGGAGTTTGAACTACGTCCGCATGTTTTACCAAGCAATGATTCTCTTTGCTCAGAAACAATTCAGTGGTGGTGCCGCCTGGGCCTACAAAAGCCTGATTTACTTAGGCATCTACTTACGTGCAGCACTAGCCGTGGTGGCCCGAATAGCGCGCAGTGCGTTTGCACCAGTGCTTGATGCCGCGGTTTTATACTTCCTTTTGAACTCGGTTAAAACCTACTGGGAGCTCAACCACCGTTTCATCAATGGCGGTTCTTACCCGGATATCTACACCTACAATGTCCAAGGCGCGTATGTGCTGTTGTGGGTATTTGGTTTGTGGGTAAGCGGTACCTATTTCAAAGGTGCACAGCCCAAAAACATTGTGCGGTCAATGCTCGTCACAACCCTGATCATTGGCTTTGGCTACGGTCTGTTGCCGGAGGAGCTGCGCTTCTCAAGAGCACTACTTGTTCTAGGTGCCTTGGTCGGTACAGCCAGTTTGATTGTATACCGAGCACTGATTGCCGCGGTAACCGGACAAAGGCTCTTTTCCAATGAGCAAAGGCAGCCTCGCGTGATGTTTTACGGAAGTAAAGACAACCTCAGCGCTCTAGAGAATATTTTAAACGAAAGCGGCGTACGCCCCTCCTTTTTGTGGCATCAAAAACCTCTGGAAAACGAAAATTTTGAGCACTTAGAGGCACTGGTGAAACTACACCGCATCAATGAATTAGTAGTTGATTGTTCCTCGAGCAGTTATGATGAACTTATTGCCATTACGGAAGCGATGGGCACGCAGACATCCGTGAAATCATTACTTCCAGAGCGCGCATTTATCATTGGTTCAAACAGCAGCTTGAGTCAAGGAATGACCTACAAGAAAGCACTGCGGATTACTGATGCCAATTACCTGCGTCAACGTCGCGTTTATGAAATAGGGTTAACGCTTTTACTAGTACTCACCTTGCCTATGTCCTTTTTGATGGCACAGGTCATGGGCCGAGGCAAAGGTTGGCGCCTTTGGATCTCTTCTGCGGGAAAGCTACTCTCTGGAAAACGCACATTGATAGGGTATTCAACAGCTTTAGGCGAAAAGTTTTCACTACCGCAGATGCCGCAACCGATTTTTGACATTTGCAGAGAATTGCCTCAGGAATTAGACTTTTCTCAAAATGCGAGAGCACTCGCTGAGGATTATGCAAAAGAGGCTGCGCTGCGCAGTGACCTATTGCGCTTATGGCAATTAACCAAATGCACGACGCCTTAAATTACCACGGTTTTTTGCCGTAAATTCGAGGACGATAAACCCAAATATCAATGGCTCAATTCGAACTTATCCTGCCCAAAATGGGCGAATCCGTTGCAGAAGCTACCATTACCACGTGGCTCAAAAGTGAAGGCGACTTCATTGAAGCAGAGGAAAGCGTTGTTGAAGTTGCTACCGATAAAGTAGATAGTGAGGTTCCTTCACCAGTGAGTGGAACACTTGTAAAAATCATCAGCAATGTAAATGATGTCGCTCAGGTAGGCGCAGCTATTGCCATTATTGAAACTGAAGGCTCAGGAGAAACTGAAGTAGCTGCAGAAAGTGCGCCTGCTCCCGCACCGGCGCCGGCAGTTGAAGAAGTTGTGGCTGAAATTGAAACGCAAGTAGCCGCTGCCGCCCAAACCGTAGCTCCAGCCGCCCCAAATGCACCTATTGCTAAGAATTCAAACGGTCGCTTCTACTCTCCTTTGGTGCGTAGTATGGCGAAGGAAGAAGGTATAGGTCAAGCGGAATTGGATCAAATCAAAGGTTCTGGCAAAGACGGCCGTGTTACCAAGAAAGATGTTCTCGCCTACCTAGAAGGCGGACGCACGGCCCCATCTGCTGCACCTGCACCAACTCCTGCTGTTACTCCTGCTGCTCCTGCGGCTGCACCAAAAGCACCAGCGGCCACAGCCACACCAAGTATTACTCCATCTGCCGGTGATGAAATCATCGAAATGGACCGCATGAGAAAGCTTATCGCGGACCACATGGTGAATTCAGTACAGACCTCACCACATGTAACTTCGTTTGTAGAAGCTGATATGACCAAGGTAGTTCTCTGGAGAAACAAGGTCAAGAAGAGCTTCCAAGAGAAGCACGGTGAGAAAATTACATTCACGCCGATCATCATGGAGGCCATCGTGAAGGCCATCCAGGATTTCCCAATGATTAATGTCAGCGTAGACGGGTCGAATATTATCAAACACGGCAATATCAATGTAGGTATGGCTGCTGCTCTCCCATCTGGTAATTTGATTGTACCGGTAGTGAAGAACGCAGATCAGTTGAGCTTGCTCGGATTGACGAAAGCTGTGAACGATTTGGCCAACCGCGCGAGAAACAACGCACTTAAGCCAGACGAGATTTCCGGAGGTACCTACACGTTAACCAACGTAGGAACCTTTGGCAACCTGCTCGGCACGCCAATTATCAATCAGCCACAAGTAGCCATTATGGCTGCAGGTGCTATTGTGAAGAAACCTGCTGTGGTAGAAACCCCAGAAGGCGATCTCATTGCCGTCCGACACAAAATGTTCTTGAGCCACAGCTACGACCATCGCGTTGTAGACGGTGCACTTGGAGGAATGTTTGTCAAGCGCGTTGCAGAATACTTAGAAGCTTGGGATATGAATCGAGAGATTTAATCGTTCCATTTTAAATAGTACTTTAGAACCGCCTTCGGGCGGTTTTTTTAACCCCCATAATTCCACACTCATGCAGCTACAACTTCAACGTCCTATTTGTTTTTTCGACCTCGAAACCACCGGTGTCAATGTTACTAACGATCGCATTGTCGAGATCTGTGTACACAAAGTTCATCCGTCTGGTGAGGAGGAAACCCATACATGGCGTGTGAATCCTACGGTACCCATCCCTGTGGGCGCCTCTTTAGTGCACGGCATCTACGACCACGACGTTGCTAGCGAGCCGACGTTCAAAGAATTGGCCGCAAAGGTTCATGAACTCATTTCAGATAGCGACCTCGCAGGATACAACAGCAATAAATTTGACATCCCGTTGCTTGCCGAAGAATTTCTTCGTGCAGGCATAGATTTCGACATGGGTAAACGACGCGCCGTGGATGTACAAAACATCTTCCACCGCATGGAACAACGCACCTTGAGCGCGGCCTATAAATTTTACTGCGATAAGAGCTTGGACAATGCACACAGCGCTGAAGCTGATGTTTTAGCAACCTACGAAGTGCTTAAGGCTCAAATAGATAGATACGAAGAGTTGCAAAACGACATGAACTTCTTGGCCGACTTTTCTAACCGCCAAAAGGTGGCAGATTTCGCCGGATTCATCGCTTTTGATGACCAGGGTGAAGAAATCTTTACCTTCGGGAAATACCGCGGTAAAACCGTCCAAAGTGTATTGAAAGAAAACCCAGGATACTACAGTTGGATTCAGAATGCTGACTTCCCATTGTACACCAAGAAAGTATTGACCGCGATTAAACTACGAGGATTTAACAACGGATAAGTATGAAGATCATTTGTATTGGAAGAAACTACGCAAAGCACGCGGCGGAACTGAATAACCCTATTCCGCAAGAGCCTGTTGTTTTCCTCAAGCCTGATACTGCTATTCTACTAAAGAAGCATCCCTTCTTCATACCTGAACACAGCAATGAGGTTCACCACGAAATTGAGGTCGTAGTTAAAATTAACCGTTTAGGTAAGCATATTGAACCCCGTTTTGCGCATAAATACTACGATGAAATAGGACTGGGTATCGATTTTACAGCACGAGACGTTCAAGCAAGATGCAAGGAAAAAGGCTTGCCTTGGGAAAAAGCAAAGGCCTTTGACGGCAGTGCTGCAGTGAGCAGGTTTTTCAAATTGAAGGACCTAAAAAAGCCGATTACCGATATCGATTTTCATCTGGATATCAATGGAAAAACGGTGCAAAAAGGCAACACTAAAAACATGTTATTCCCTGTAGATGAGTTAATTGCACATGTTAGCAAGTACTTCACTCTGAAGACTGGCGATTTGATATTTACAGGTACTCCTGCCGGTGTTGGCCAGGTGCATCGCGACGACCTTCTCGAGCTCCATTTGGAAGGAGAACGCATCTTCTATTTCAACGTGAAATAGGCCGTCTTAATCAGCAAGGCGGTCTTTCCCTCATTCTAACCTGACTTTTAGCCTAGTTAAAGTCGGGCGCATTGCCATTTTTATATATTTGTAATTGCCCTATAAAAAGGTTAACACAAACGCGTTTAGCAATGAAGAAAAGCTTACTAGCTACCCTCCTTTTTGTTGTATCTGCAACGACCGCCTTCGGTCAGTTCGCTCCCCCAATCGATACAGTCTTTACTGAAAACTTCGATGGAACTTTGAGTGCAGATTCAATTGCCGCCAACTACAATACAGATTCAACCAATGCCACGAGGTCTTGGAACGACACCACGTTTTTGAAAACAACTGGGACAAGGTCATTCCATACGCAGATCTATGCGAATGATTCGATCATCTTCGAAACAGACGCCTTTACCACGGTTGGTTACACAAACGTTCGATTTACGTTTGACCAGATCTGTAAGATTCGATTCATTCAGAAAGCCTACATCCAGATGTCTCGCGACAATGGTGCAACGTGGGTGAACATGACCGGTACTCACTACCAAGGGGAAAGTCCACAGTTCGCTTCACAAGGTTGGTTCAATGAGCTTTCATATCCGTCTGCCCTCCTCTCACCATATTGGGTAGGTCCTACGGTAGGTAACAACAATAGCGGTACTACTCCACAGCAGAGCTGGTGGGCGAGAGAAACGTTCGATCTTAGTTCATACCTCGGTGCTTACGATGCGACAAACACACAAAACGGTTTTGCCAACTGTAAGATTCGTTTCGTAATGACCAACAAGACGGGTACACCGTCTCCAAATTCACTTGCAGGTTGGTTTGTCGATAACATTATGGTTGAAGGAGCGCCTTGTGAGCTTGAGCCACCAACATTGGATTGGGTCGGTATCAACCCACAAGCAAAACCTGAAGGAGCACGTTACATGCCAACGCAGGATGTACGTGTTGAGGGAAAAGACAACATTGGCGTAGATAGTATGCGCATTTACATTCGTCGCTACGACTACAGCGCAAGTGCATGGACGACATGGACGGATTCTTTGATGAGTGCTACAGTGACTACAAGTTGTCCTGATAGCTCTATCTACGAATACACTTTTGGTAACATCGACGTGAACGATACTGTTGAATGGTACGTACGCATCTTTGACTGTGCCTGTCCGAACGTGGTGCGTGCACCGCTTGAGTCGGCATCAAACTTCGCTTACAAGTTCTGGAGAGATCCAGCGCTCCCTCCTATTTGTGGAACAACCACACAGAACTCCTTCCCGTATTCTACGACCCTTCCAATGGAGGAAGATTTCGAAAACCCATTGTATTGGGTAGCGGGTACAGGTTCAGGTGCTAGTGGTCTTGCACACCGTGGTAACTTCCCAGATCAAAATCCACCAAACGGCCAAAACTGGAAGGTGATTCCAAACGAGAACACCATTGGTTTTGCATGGTCGGTACGTTCAGGTGCTACAGGTAGTAACTTTACAGGACCGGACGGTGATGCTTCAACAAGTGGTAACGGTAAGTACGTCTACACTGAGGCTGATCAAGGTTCTAAGAACGACAAAGCCCACATGATTACACCGTGTTTAGACCTCGGAGCTTACAGCTGTGCGCTCTTGGAGTTTGATTATCACATGTATGGTGCTCACGTAGATTTCTTGGCAGTAACTGCGGATACAGGTTTCAATACAAGTGCCTACACGGGTCTTGCGAGAATTGACTTCGCACAACAGACTAAATCAACTGATCCTTGGAAAACATACTCTGTTTCATTGAACGATATCGTTGGCGATTATGCGCGTATTCGTTTCTCTGTAAACCGTGGTAATGCTTCTAAAGGTGATGTTGCTATTGATAACATCCGCGTTTACGAACCGGCAGCTTACGAAGTTGCACTGCGTGAAGTATTTAATCCAGAGAACGGGTACTGTTCATACTCAAACAACGAAACTTTAGACCTTTGGGTACAGAGCAACGGTTGTAACGTACTTGATAGTATTCCAGTGACCTGGGATTACGATTACACAAACACTGCGGGTACAACGACCAACGTCACACATACCGAATACATCACGAATAAAGACCTCTACTTGGGTGATTCTACATTCTTCACCTTCGCGACAGGTCCAGATTTGAGTGGTTACGGTATTTATGATATTAAAATCTACACCGCACAGCCTGGTGATACCGTAAATACCAACGATACTATTGGTCCAATCAGAATTGTCCACGAACAGCCATACACTACATTCCCGTACGTTTTGGACTTTGACGATGCTGCTACGACCCCAGGTAACAATACACCGTTTAACGCAGGTACATTCTCGAATGCGGTATTCTCTCCTACTCCAGCGAGCAACAGTGGTTCATTCGCATTCATGGTAGGTACAGGCTTTACACCAACAGTGGGCTCAGGTCCTATCTCAGATAAGAGTGGAACAGGCAATTATTTGGTGGCTGAAGGAGATTACGGTACGTCGCCGGCTTCAGCTACGTTGGTTTCTAAATGTTTAGACCTTACTGGTATGACAAGCCCAGTGCTGCAATTCCGTCACCACATGTACGGTGCAGATATTGGTGCAATGCGTGTTCAGTGGATCAAGGACGGCGAGAACAATTGGTCGAACCCAATGACACCATACACGGCAACTCTTGGAGACGAAAAAGACGAGTGGTCGCACTACGAGGTTGATTTGAGTTCGCAAGCAGGCAAGATTGTCAAGCTTCGTTTCATCGCACAGAAATCAGGTTTCGGTATCGCATCAGATATCGCCTTTGACGACATTGCCATCTTCGATAAAAAGAATGTAGACGTTGGCGTCGACCACGTTATTGCTCCAGGTCCACGTGTAAATCTTACCGGTGGTCCTGCGGGTAAGCGCCTACAAGTGAAGTTGAGAAACTTTGGTAAGCAAGCTCAAAGCAACATCCCAATTACCTACACAGTGACCCCAACGTGTGGTCCTAACGCGGGTGTAGCAACTACGTACACATTTACGCATTCTGGCTCTGTTGCTGCAGGCAACATGGCTACAGCGGTTGATGCTACCAACACAGTTGCTTGGCCAACAGGAACATTTGAAGTTCACGCCTGGACTACGAAGAGTGGTGACACCCACGGTTGGAACGATACATCGTATACCATGTCAGCTGGGTGGCCAGAGAAATACATTCAAAGCGGTTTCGTGGAAGATTTCGAAAACTGTGCCTCAGGCGATACCAGTGGTTTCTTTGTGGCAGGTGATTTGAACATCTGGCAACCAGGATCAATCAACGCGCTTAACGGAAATAATGGATACGGTACCAAAGTGAATTCTAACGTTCCTGGCGGTATTGAAGAAAATCTCTACTTCCCTCGTTTCATTGGTTTTGATACCATTGCCGGTGTTGAGCTACGCATTACCCACGATATCGATTTAGGTACAGGTGATGTAGCCGTGATCGAGTTCCAGGGTGGTGGTCAATGGAACACCGTTGGTTTCTGGGATCCACAAAATGTCGTTGGTACAAACTGGTACAACACCGGGACTTCGAGCATCAACGATGCGTGGGTTGGGAACATAGGTCAGCAAACTTCAGTATGGCCACTTGCAGCCTGGAATTTCTCTTCTGCTCCACTTATTCTTCGTGCTCGCATGAAGACCGTAAGCGGTAACAGCGACGGATGGAACATTGATAAAGTAGAAATCTACGTTCCACCACAGAACAGTGCTGCTCCAGTAAATGTGACGACTGTAGAATACTTGCCTATTCCAGATCAGAACAACCACATTAAGACCTACATCAGAAATACAGGTGCTAAGATTCTAGACAGCTGTATGGCAGAGTACAGTGTAGATGGTGGTGCGACTTGGACGACGCCTGAAAAGGTAGTCTTTAACCCGCCTTTGATTCCACGTAAGGGTGCTTGGTACGAATTTGATGCACCGTGGGTGAATCCATCGAGCGGAGTAACCAATGTATGTGTGCGCACATCGTTGCCAGACAGCAAGCCGGATAACTTGACTTCTGACGATCAAATCTGTGCAGATATCACGGTATTGGATAAAATTGACATGTCAACCGACAGCTCGTACTGTAACAACTTTGATGATCCGGCCGTAGATCCTTGGCTGACATTAAATGCCTTTGTGAAAGACGGTACTACGCTATGGGAAATGGGTACGCCGAACAACGCACCGCTAATCAGCACAAACTCTGGTTCTAATGCGTGGGTGACGGATCTTGACTCTAACTATAAGAAACGTGATTCATCAGCGCTCTACACGCCGGTATTCGCGATCGATTCAGGTGAGGTTTACTCGTACGAGTTCATGCATGCCTTCTCTACAGAGATCTACCACGATGGTGGTACAGTGGATGTAACCTTTGATGGTGGTATCACTTGGCATACTGTAGGTACCAATTTGTTTGGTGCAACTTGGTTCAATACGAGTTTTGTGACATCGCTTGATGTATACAAACCAGGATGGACCGGTTTGAGTAACGGTTGGGTACAGGCGAAGATCAACATGAGTGTGGATACCGCTCGTAATGCAGTATTCCGCTTTAGATTTGGTTCTGATGAAACCATCAACAAAGCCGGTTGGGCCATTGACGATTTCTGTTTCTACGTAACAGACGACCCAGGAAGAGTCTATGTTGTTGGTGAGGAAGAACTCGAACGCCACATTGGTGTTGGAAACATCCACCCGAACCCTACTACAGGATATGCACAACTACCGATTTCGTTCCAGCAAGAAGCAGATGTAACGATCTCGATTAGAAACACGCAAGGTCAGCTTATGATGACGCAATCTGTTCATGGCGATGAAGGCATTAACACCTTCCCTATTGAAACTTCAGGTTGGGCTGCAGGTATGTACCTTGTTGAAACAGTTACTCCTTTCGGAACTGATGTACAGCGTCTGATCGTAGAATAACGATAGGAATACAATACTTTTTTTTCACCCTCGCCTTCTTCTGTATGGAAGTGGCGGGGGTGTTTTTTTTCTACGAAGTAGTTGAATGATTAACGATAAATCTTTCGCTCGTTCAGGTAACGCGTCCACTTGCGTTGGTTGACCAAGTGACCCGCATAGTTCTTTGCAAAGGCATGGTAACCGGGTTGGTCAGGGTTTGCACACATAAAGATGTAATCGTGCTCTGGCGCGTTTAACACAGCGAGGAGCGCCGCCTTCTCAGGCACGCAAATAGGTCCTGGGGGTAAGCCCTTCACATAGTAGGTATTGTACGGATCTTCAATGCTCAGGTCCTTTCTAAGGACGCGACGCACCTGAGCACCGGGATTTGCGCGCTTGATGGCGTAGATCACTGTAGGATCCGCCTGAAGCTTCATCCCCTTCTCTAGTCGATTTAAATACAAACGGGCAACGCGTGGGCGGTCGTCTGACTTACTGCTCTCCTTCATGACAATGGAAGCCAATGTACTGGCTTCAGCCGGTGTGAGACCTAAAGCTGCCGCTTGAGCAATGCGATCTTCCGACCAGAAGCGCACCGTGTTCTGGTACAGCTTTTCAGCGATGGTGGCCGCCGATGCGTTCCAATACACCTCATAGGTATCCGGTAAGTAGGCGCCAAAGGCAGATGCCCCCTCCCAGCCTATGCGCGTTTCTTGAAAAGCCTCTAAGAGACTAAGGCTATCCGTCATGAGTTGCGACGCTAGTTGACCGGCTAAATCCTCTAGGTTTTCTGCAGAATTGAATTGGACACGAACAGGCTCTTGAAATCCTGCCATTAACGTATTTACAATACCGTTCGAGCTTTGGCCAGCGGTGAGAATGTAATGTCCCGGTTTAGGTGCGGTCAAGCCCTTTTTATTGGCCAGTAGTAAAAAGCCTTCCGGCGCCATCAGTACATCATCCTCTACAAACTGGGCATATACGTCATCTATGGTCGTCTTTTCATCCACATACAAGGTGTACGGGGCCACCTGCTCGTTGACGTTTGCTTCAAAGAGCATATTGTAGCCTTTAAAAACGAGGAAAATGAGGAATGTCGGGAGGACAACCCCTACGATGATGATGATGAGTTTTCTCATGAATGAATTAGTTGATAGAGGTGTGCGTCTTCGAATTGGCCATCCTTTATAATCCAATGCTTGAGCAGGCCGGATTGTTCGAACTGAAGGGATTCAAATAACGCCTGAGAAGTAGGGTTAGATTGCGGCACTACAGCGTAAAGCATCTGCATGCCCAAGGTTCCAAAGAGGTATTGCTGGAAAGCCTCGAGGGCGCTTTTGGCCAAGCCCTTCCCTCGTGCTTCTGGACTTAGTACGATGCCTATACCGCCTTTGCGTGCGATTGCATCGTAGTCGTACACATCCACAGCACCCACAGCAGCACCATCTACCTCAAATACGAGTCGCAACTGACCATCGCGAAGTAGGTTGCCGGGTTGTGCATCAATATAACTAGCGAGTACCGCCTTGCTCCAAGGCTCTTTACTTATGCCTAAATGCCACAAAGACGCATCGTTCTCGATGGTATAGAGCCAATCCAGATCTGAGGGCTCAAGTGCGCGTAGCACGCCTATATCTCCAACCTGTATCATCCTTTCCAATATCCTTCAAAACTGTATTGTGCCGGTCCTTCTAGGACCACACTACTGAACGGTCCCGTTCCTTCAAAATTGACAATAAGCTCCCCGCCCAAGGCCTTAATATGCACAGGCGCGTTAGTCGTACCGTTGTGCACAGCAACCATTGCCGCCGCCACAGCACCAGTACCACATGCCAATGTTTCATCTTCTACTCCACGCTCGTAAGTGCGAATGGAATATCCCTCTTCTAGCGCCACCAGAGAGTTGATATTACATCCCTCCTTTCCATAATCGTTTCTCAATGGACGAGCGAAAGCAATGAAATCATCAGGATGACTGTCGTTGAGCACCACATGGTGTGGGCTACCTGTATCCACGAAAAAGGCCCCGTGACTTTCAACTACTGCAGGAGCGTCGATCATTCCTAGAGCAACACTGTCGCCGTTTACTTCTGCCCAGTGCGGTCCATCAATAGCGTGAAAATGCAAACGATCTGCCGCTATACCGAGATCTGTAGCAAACTTCGAAATACAACGTCCGCCGTTGCCACACATAGTACTCTCACTGCCATCTGCATTGAAATAGACCATATAGAAGTGGTCGCCTTCGTGGCGAGGTGGCTCGAGGTACATCAATCCATCGGCGCCAATACCAAAATTTCGGTCGCACATACGGGCAATCTGGTCCTTTGTCAGACTTGCGCGGGATTCGCGACAATCTAACAGGATAAAATCGTTCCCGGCGCCTTGGTATTTGAAAAACCTAAGATTCATGCTCATATCGGTGTTAAAAGGCGTTAAAGTTATGCACCTCGGTACAATATATACGTTCATTGGTGCATAATTTGAATGTAAGACGTTATTCAATTTAAACAGAATACTATGAAGATGAATGCGAAATCCATTGGAATGTTTGTCCTGCTTTTTGCAGCAGGGGGGCTTTTATCGCTAGCAGGTGCACACGCATTGGGCTGGACGGGTAAGACCGTTGTTATTGAAAACCCAAGGGCTGCTATGCCTGTTGCCGTTTCAAATTTTCCAGCGGCTAGTGCTGCAGTGCCTACAGATTTTGTGGAAGCCGCAGAAGCATCAGTGGAAGCGGTCGTTCACGTGAAAATCACGGCAGAACGTGTACAGAACTACTACAACCCATTCAATGATTTATTCTTTGGTCGTCCTTCTACCCCACAACGCCAAGAGGTTCAAGGGTCCGGATCGGGCGTCATCTTAAGTGAAGACGGTTATATCGTAACCAACAATCACGTGATCAAAGATGCCAAAGAAATCACAGTAGTAACGGCAAATAACGACGAATACGATGCTGTGCTTGTAGGCACTGATCCTACTACGGACATCGCACTCCTTAAGATTGAGGCTGAAGGCTTGCAAAAAATAACTGTGGCTAACTCCGATAATGTTCGCCTTGGCCAATGGGTGCTCGCTGTGGGGAATCCTTTCAATCTTACGAGCACCGTTACCGCAGGTATCATTTCAGCTAAAGGGCGCGATATCAATATTATCGACGAACAAAGTGCTATTGAAAGTTTCCTACAAACTGATGCCGCAGTAAACCCTGGGAATTCAGGCGGTGCACTGGTGAATACCGGTGGCCAACTTGTTGGAATCAATACCGCCATCTCATCGCGCAGCGGCTCATTCGAGGGTTATAGCTTCGCCGTACCGGCCAATCTCATGATGAAGGTCGTGGGTGACCTCAAGGAATTTGGACGTGTTCAACGCGCCTTTATGGGCATCAACTACAATGAATTGAATGCCTCGCTCAGTGAAGAATTGGACCTTAAAGTAAATGCAGGCGTCTATGTAGCCAATGTGGTTGAAGGTGGCGCTGCTGATGATGCAGGTATAGAAAAGGGAGATGTTATCATTAACATTGACGGCAAGCAAGTACGCACTGGCGCTGACCTTACCGAGGCTATAGGTTCACACCGCCCTGGAGAATCTCTCGATGTTGTAGTCAACAGAAACGGACGCAATGAGAAATTCAACCTCGTGCTTAAGAACAAACTGGGCACCACTGAGATGCTCACTCGAGAGGAAGAAATTTTACGCTCTTATGGTGCGCGTCTAAGTGAACTTTCGAGCAGTGAGAAAAGAAATCTAGGATTGCGTTACGGCGTTAAAGTAGATGAGATCTTAGGGGGCCGATTCGAAAAAGCAGGCATACCCGAAGGCTTTATCATCGTCAAGCTCAACAATGTATACATCAACGATGTGGCAGAATTTGAAAAGCTCATCCAACAGTTTAATCCTGGCGACGGTGCCTTGATTCAAGGATTTGAAACCAACGGCAAAGCAAACTACTACGCTTTCGAATGGTAAAACAGGAAAAATTGAAGGCAGATAGTGTAAAAATGACACACTAAATTTTGATAATAACCCACTGGATATCAGTGGGTTATTTTTTTGTTCCTAAACTTAAAACCGATGGTTTTCTTCTCTAACTTCGAGAGTAGAACCACCAATTTTTACATATGATTGCTCAGAAAGAGTACTCTAAAAAAGTCCATGCGCGTATTCGCTCAGAACGCATGGCCGTGGACATCATAGCCTGCGTCCACGAGCTATTCTACGACCGTGGAGTAGAGATCGTCATGTTTCGAAATACCCTGATTGACCGCAAACCAAGCGAGGTGCTTGAACTTCATCAATATGCCAAGAGCATGCTTGAGAAGCCCATTTCCGTTGACGCTACATTGGAAATGTTAATGACGCTCAAGAAGACGGCCATTGAAAATGCCAAGATTGATATCGGGCGACTGACTTCGGAATGGTCTGCATCGGAAAATAATGCCGAGGAAATCATCGTGAATCAACTCAGCAGTTTCTTCGGCAGCCGACCCAAGAATGCCAAGGATGTCGTCCTTTTCGGTTTTGGCCGTATTGGACGCCTCTTAGCCCGAGAACTCATCGCGCAAGAAGGAAGTGGTAGGCAGCTTCGATTAAGGGCTGTAGCAGTTCGTAGCATTGATGCAGCTAGTCTTCATAAGCGAGCTTCTCTCCTAAAGATTGACTCTGTGCACGGTGCCTTCCCTGGGACAGTGCTCGTAGATGAAGAAAATTTAGCCTTAATAGTCAATGGTCGACCGATTCATTTTATTGCCACTCCGGACCCCACCGAAGCTAATTACACAACCTATGGTATTCACGATGCGCTATTGATTGATAACTCCGGTGCATTCCGCGACGAAGAATCGTTAGGCAAACACCTGCAAGGAAAAGGTATAGATAAAGTACTACTCACAGCGCCTGGTAATGGAATCAAAAACATCGTACATGGTGTAAATCATAACGTTGTAGATGCAGCAGCAGATAACATCATTAGCGCAGCCAGCTGTACCACAAATGCCATAAGTCCAGTGCTAAAGGTGGTCCATGATACCTTCGGCATTGAACGAGGACACCTTGAGACCATACACGCCTATACCAACGACCAAAATCTTGTCGATAATATGCACAAGAAGTATCGCCGTGGTCGCGCAGCAGCGCTAAATATGGTCATCACTGAAACGGGTGCAGGCAAAGCTGTCGATAAGTGTATTCCTGGACTGGGATCAAAGCTCACCTCGAGTGCGATCCGAGTGCCTGTCCCTAACGGGTCACTCGCTGTATTAAACCTACAGCTGCTCAGAAGTACGAATATGGAAGAAGTATTAGAAGTGTTCAAGAATGCTGCCCTGAGCGGGCCTTTGGTTGAACAAATTCACTACAATACTTCGAATGAGCTCGTAAGTAGTGATATCGTTGGAAACCCTTGCCCATCAATCTTCGACACCAATGCTACTCAGCTCAGCAGCGATGGAAACAGCCTTACGCTCTATGTATGGTACGACAACGAATACGGCTACAGCAGACAAGTCCTACGATTGGCAAAACATTTTGCCGAAGTGAGGCGCAATGCGTATTACTAAGAAAACCAGGCTCCCCTAGCCTAATACAAAAACCCCCAGCGGCCTGCGGCCGCTGGGGGTTTGTTTTATCCCTTAATCAACGTGGTTATTCGCTTTCGTTGATTACTAAATCTAATAATCCTGTATTTGAATTTACGCTCTCCTCCAAAGAGATCATACTTTCTGTATTCTCCACCCCTTCGATATCGTTAATGCGGAAGATCACATCCTTTGCATGCGATGCATCGCGACAACGAATCTTCGCAAAGATGCCGTACTTCCCAGTGGCAAGATGCGCAACGGTCACCTCAGGTACCGAACGTAACTGATCAATAATATCAGGAGATTGCAACGAGCGCGATGTGAAAAGCCCGACGTAGGCTACAAATCCAAAGCCCAATTTTGCATAATCTACAGAGATGGATGTACTCTTGATAACGCCCATCTGTTCCATCTTCTTTACACGAACGTGAATGGTACCTGGGCTCACCAACAAATCCTTCGCTATCTCAGTAAACGGCTTACGCGCGTCTTTCACTAAATACTGCAGAATCTGTTTGTCGAGTTTGTCTAGTTTCATAGGTCTATGTGATAGAGTACAAAGGTGCAATCCTCATTCTTGAAATTCAATGAGTACAACTACTCTTTTCCTCAAATTTTAGCGGAATTTTGTTTTCCATCTAAAGATAGTGCCTTATTTTTGCATCCGCATCAAAACAATAATGGTTTTGTTGAATAGAATTTAAAAAATTAACAATGACGGAAAACAATTCACATCTAAACGGACCGCAAGCCTTATTTACCATCAATAACCCAGAAAGCGTAATTGAAGTTTTCTTGGACGAGGCAGCTGGTATCGTACGTGAAGTGAAGTGTTTGAACTATAACCGTTGCAAGGAGTACACTTACTCCGTAGAAGAATATTTAGATAGATACAGCCACCACCCAGCGGGCAAAGCAGTTGCAGCGAAGTTGGCAGTATCCGCAGAATAAACTGACTTTCCATTCACTCTGTTTGTATTTGGGTTAAGTGGCGCTGAGGAAAGCAGCGCCACTTTTTTTTGCTCCAAATTATCGAGTCTCGCACATCTAGTACAGGAGTACAAAAAAACCCCCGCCCAGGCTGCGCCTGGGCGGGGGTTATATATTCCAAGATAACGTGCCTTTTTCGCCTTCTTGTAGAACGGTAGTTTTACCACCTTCGCTTTAATCGTTTTGTTGCGGATCACTACATCGAACTCACTACCCTCTGTCGCCAATTCCACCGGCACATAACCCATGCCAATATTCTTGCCTGTCGAAGGGCTCGCTGTCCCTGAGGTCACACGTCCAACTACTTCGCCGTCCTTAGCAATCTCGTAGCCGTGGCGAGGAATACCGCGATCAATCATCTCAAAGCCGACCAATTTTTTCGTCACGCCTTCCTCTTTCTGCTTGGCAAAAGTTTCCGACGAAACGAAGTCTTTGGTGAACTTGGTAATCCAGCCTAGACCGGCCTCCATTGGACTGGTAGTATCGTCAATATCGTTTCCGTACAAACACATTCCCATTTCTAGGCGGAGTGTATCGCGCGCACCCAATCCAGCGGGCAATAAACCGTGAGGCTCGCCTGCTTCAAGCACGGCATTCCAAAGTGTTTCTGCATCTCCATTGTTGATATAGAGCTCAAAACCGCCGGCACCCGTGTAGCCTGTCGCTGAGATGATAACATCTTTAACGCCTGCCATCTCTCCGATGACAAAGTTGTAGTAGCGAATAGCTGATAAATCGGTACCCGTCAAGGTTTGAAGAATCTCCGTTGCCTTCGGGCCTTGCACCGCCAATAAGCTGTAATCGTCGCTCTGGTTGCTCAAATTCACATCAAACCCTTCGGTGTACTTCATGATGTGGTTCCAATCCTTGTCCATGTTCGAGGCATTGACCACCAAAAGGAAGTGCTCCTCCGAGAAGCAGTAAACCAACAGATCATCGACGATACCGCCCTGCTCGTTTGGAAAACAGCTGTATTGGATCTTTCCAGGGATAAGCTTGCTTACATCGTTAGACGTTACCTTTTGAAGGAACGGCAATGCATCCGGGCCTTCTACGAAGAATTCGCCCATATGGCTCACGTCGAACATTCCAGCCTGCTCGCGCACTGCAGCGTGCTCATGGCGCAAACCGCTGTACTGTACGGGCATATTGTAGCCGGCAAACGGCACCATCTTCGCGCCTAGGGCAATGTGTACCTGCTCGAGTGCTGTTGATTTTAATTCTGTACTCATATCTTGTTGTAATAGGTTCTAATTATCCGTGAATGAGGCCTTCTGTCCCCAAATTTGAAATGACTTCCGCCTCATATTCCAGCAAATCTTGCCACATCTGATCCACTTCTTCCCGCTTCCCATACGTACGGGCCAATTTTAAAAACATCGTGTAGTGGTTGGCCTCAGAGATCATCAAGGTATGGTAGAACTCACTGAGCTCTTTGTCCTCCAAATTCTCGCTCAGTACTCTGAAGCGTTCGCACGAGCGAGCTTCGATCAGTGCACACACCAACAAGCGATGGATCAAGCGAAGCTCGCGATCCCCTCCTTTGGGAAAGAATGTATTGAGCTGACCCACATAGGCATCCTTACGCTCACGACCCAAAACAAGGCCGCGTTGCATGATGCGGTTGTGCACCATCTGAAAATGTCCCATCTCCTCGCGAGCCAGGGCGGTCATCTTATCTACTAATTCTGATTTTTCTGGGTAGCCCACGATGAGGCTAATGGCGGTGGATGCGGCTTTTTGCTCGCAGTAGGCATGGTCGGTCAGAATCTCTTCGATGTTCTTCTCCGCAATGTTCGCCCAGCGAGGGTCGGTAGGTAATTTTAATCCTAGCATCTTCTATTAAGATTTAGCGCCAATTCTATCTGAGAATTCTCGCGCAAAATTAACCATCAATTTGAACTCAGACACACTTGCTGCGCGTTCTTTATGGAAAATTAGCAGGGACTTGCCATTGCTCTCCATGTGGAAGACCGGACGGCTTGCTAAAAAGGCCAGGCAGGCCGGTGAGAAGAAGGCGCGTATGGCCTTTTCATCCTCCCCTTTGAGGTTAAATCGCTTATCAAATACATTGGAACCCAATTCAATGTCCTGCGCCCCAGCCAGGTACGAGATGCGCTCAAAAATGCGCTCCCTGTCCAATGTGAATTTAGGCAGTTTGATGCCCTTCGGCTGAAGGATCACACACGCCAGGTGCTGACTATCGCGCATGGTAAATTCCCCAACGTGGGTCACTACCTCGATAGCCATCAGTCGAGTACTGCGATCCTCAAGAAGGTTCATGGTTTGATCAATACGGCGGTGGCGGAAATAATGGAATTGGTTGACCTTGGTGTCCCAAATAGGATCTGGCCACGGTGTGTATTCGAGCCCTGCAGTACCGGCAAACTTTCTAAGCTTTTCTTGCTTACCACTCAAACGCGTGCCTGAGCTGCGTACGAGGAAAACATCGGAGCCGCGTGTGCTTTTGCTCTGCACCCCCAATGGATGTGAGGAGGCCGGAGCGAGGGTGTCTAGACCTACAAGATCCAAGGAGCCGCCGTGCTGCTCGAAGCTCTCGACATAGCCGGCCAAGTGCTCCATGACGGTAGCGTCGACAAAGGAGGTGCTGGAGAAATCGGCAATGACCTCAGCAGAAGTCGGGATGCTGTCGAGCTTGCTCTTGAGTCGCGGGTAGTTCAAGAAGTTTGCGAAGTAATTGATGTTGAGGATGTACTTGTTTTCCTCCTCTTCAAAAAGCAGTGTGTTGGGTCTGTTGAAATAACGGAATATTTCTGCACCCGATCCAGTAATGATGACTTGAATGACGAGGGTGGCTGCCATTCCTAGAACTATACCCATAATAAGGCCATAAACGAGGGTGGCGAACAGGGTAAAGAAGAATAGGAAGAGCTGCTCAAGTCCGATTTGGGCGATTTTACGGAATTGGCTCGGGTTTAAAAGCTTGTATCCCGTGAAGACTAGAATGGCCGCTAACGCAGGCAATGGAATTTGAGTGAGGACCTCACGTAAAAAGAGGACGAATACCAAAATGAGCGCACCGTGGAAGAAGTTCGCCGAACGCGTCTTTGCGCCGTTGCTCACATTGACCGAGCTGCGGGCAATCACTGTCACTACACTTAGGCCGCCAAGCATACCTGAAACAGCGGTGGCGATACCCAAGGCGCGTAGATCCTTGTTGACGTTGGATTTTCGCTTGTACGGGTCCAATCGGTCCATGCCTTTAATGGAGAGCAACGATTCTATAGATGCAATGAACGTCAAGGAGATGGCTGCGCCCCAAAAAGCACCCGACTGAATACCTGAGAAATCCGGAAGGCGCCATGCGCTCATCCAATCGGCCGGGATGTTGACGAGGTATTTAGGACCAAAGAAACTTTCGCCCGTTACGTTGGTACCGATGATTTGTGTGAGGACTGCCAGTACAACAACCCACAGCGGTGCTGGGATAGCATGCATCCAACGTGCACGTATTTGTGAGAAACCAATGAGGAACAACAAACTGCCGATGCCAACGATGGCAGAGCGCAAGTGCGCAGTATCCGCCCACAACAGGTCTTGCAGCGAACTGAAAAATTCGACGAGTAATGGTATAGGTGAAGCGCTCTCAGGGTTTAGCGTACCAATCATCACATGGCTTTGCTTGGCCAGGATGATAATACCGATGGCTGCCAGCATCCCTTGTACTGCCGAGGTGGGAAACAAGTCTGCTAAGACCCCCAAACGCACCGTTCCGAGGACAAACAGGAGTATACCGCTCACCACTATGGCACCCAAGGCCATGTAGTAGCCGGCAAGCATATCTCCACCACCTAGAGTCGTGATGGCTGCCAGCGTTACCACGGCCAGTCCGTTTCCAGGACCAGTAATGGTGACGTAGGAGCCGCCTAAATGTGCCACTAGTATACCGCCTATGACCGCTGCAATGAGTCCAGCGATGGCTGGTGCACCCGAGGCAAGGGACAATGCAATGGATATAGGCAAGGCCACCAAAGACACGACGAAACCGGCCTTCAAATCTGATTGCCAATTCTCTACAAAGCCCTTAAATCCATTCTTGGGCTTATGCATGGGCGAGTTCTTTAGTGGTGTGTACGATCAATACATCCGTTGGGAGGTCCGAAAGGATGTACTCTAGGTCGTGCTTGAAGATGCGATCTAAGAAGCCCAATTTGGTATCTGGGGAATTGACCACCAATAGATCAGCTCGTTTGGCTTTGGCATAGTGGGCAATGGTATAGCCCTTCTTCCCAAATACGTGCTGTTCAGTGATGTCCATCGTACACCCTCCAGTACACAAATCGAGCACCTCCTCTATTCGGTTGTGCTCTTGCTTCTCGAGCTGTCGACTTTGACGTAAGCGTTGTAGCGTACTCATATCATCGTCTGCACGGGCAATGGACTTTTCGCTGAGCTCATCCACAACGATGAGTTCTTTGGAGCCCAATTTATTCCCAGCCCATACGGCCGTGGCAATGGTATCAGGTGTTTTCGGATGGTCGAGCCCGTTCACTACGATGCGTTCACACGGCTCCTCCATAATAGAACTGTGTGTCAATAAAAGCAGGCTAACCTTGGCCTTACGGCACACATCCCGCGCAATGCTCGCGCTAAACACCTTAAACATGCTCTCTCGGATCAAAGCTCCAAGTGCCAATAGGTCAATATCGTTTTCGCTACATAGCGACAGCAACTCCACCTTAGGATCCCCTTCCTTACTCTTCAAAACAACGGTTGAAGGGTCGATGCCTAAGTCTGACAAAAAACTGTCGTAGGTCTTCTGGCTCTTTTCAGTCCACTTCCCTACGTGAAAGACAAACATCTGCGCACCAAAACGCGTCGCAATACGGTGAACCTCAGCGAGGTTGGCCTTTGCCATCGGTGAAAAACCGAGAGCGGTAGCGACTTTTGCGTATTGTTTGGGTGTAGCGTTCATCTTCTAATTAACGAATTAAAGGTCCTTTGTGTTTATTACTTACGTGCCGTTTCTATGCGATCGACAAGATCATTGAGCTCGGCAATTGTTCCTTTGAAAATACGGCCAATTCTGCCCTTCGGCCCACTAGCAAAGACATATTTCCCACTGTTCACCAGCGCATGCATTGCCGTGGTATCCATCACGTGCAGGGCGCTGTCCAAATAGCGTACCCCAGTGGTTCCTGTGAAATAAAGGTGTTCCCCGTCCCCACTAACGTCCGAGGTATACGGCAAGCTTGCCAACTTCTCCATGGTTTCGGTGTCGTCTTGGCCCGTCATTAAATCGGCCACCAACGCCGTTCCAAAGGTGTTTTCCTCTTCCATATAGTCGCCGCCAACGATGTAGAGCTTCTCCTTATCCCAGTAGTGGGCAAATGCCCCTTGAGATGGAAGTCCTTGGGCCAATTCAATAGGCGACGCCGACCAGCCCAATCCATCGCGCAGATCCATGGTGACGTGCAAGCGACTCACGGTACCGCCAGTTACGATGGACATGATGTTGTTTCCAATGGCAATAGCTGAACCGCTCGCTGCAAAGCTCGCCTCTCCATCAATGGCCTCAGGCCCCTCGATCTCTGTCCAACTTCTCCCGCCGTCTCCCGTACGTAGCAGCTTAAACTTTCCGTCAACAGGGTCTCCGTATATAAATCCAATGCTATCGTTTACAAAAGCAATACCGTCCAAGAAGGTCGCCTGAGCAGTATCCTCAAACGTACGCAACCAACTCTGCCCGCGATCCTCTGAGTAGTACACATAGCTCGGCGCTCCAGCGCTTACGGCCAAAAAGGTATGATCGTTGTGTGCCCAAACGGAGCGGAATTGGCTCTCGGGGGCATCAGGTAATTGCGAAAAGATCCAATGTATACCGGCGTCTAAAGAAAATCCAAAGACCCCCCTATTCCCGCCAACCACGACAACAGTATCGTCCGTGGCATGCAAACCGCGGAGGCTTATGTCGTCAGTACTCTCGTACAAAGGCACCATTACAGGACCTACAAACTGATCAGGATTATTGGTGAAAACGCGGTAGAGTACCACTGCGAGTACCGCTACTGAAAACATTCCGGCTAGTAAAATTTTCTTTGACATGGTGTTTTAGGTAATCTATTTCAAACATTTCGCACCTCAAATGAGGCGGTTTTAGTTTGGAGTAAGATAATTAATAGGAACCTTTGAACGAAGCGGAATTTTAGACCTTCAAAACATCAATTTCGATTCCTTTTTTGATTCACGTAAGTAGCAACCTGATCGCGGTGCTGTTGCCGCACTTCTCTTTGCTCTCCTAAGGCTGAAGCCTCTTTAAGAATGCGCACGACTTCCCATTTATCCTTGAAACGAACTTCAGGGTAACTCTCTTCAATATCCTTGATGACTTCAAAAACTCTACTAGCACTTGCGACCCAAGTATCCTCGGGCAAATTTGATATCCGCTTCAACTCACAGTTGCCGTAAAACACTACCACAGAAATACACGGAATATCCCCCAAGTGCTTCAAACGCTGCTTAAGCGCTTTAATGTGAGCTGCATTTTGTCTAACTGGATTATAGAAACGGTACTTCTCTCTTCCATAAGAAAGGACTTGAGTCCAATTTTCATATCGACCATCGCCAAAAATCCATCCAGAGTAATCTTTGACCTCGAATACTATCATACCAACTGAAGTGGCTAGAACAGCATCAATCTGACTGTAGGTCCCGCTTTTACGAGGTACATATAAATCGTGGAATACGGCGTTTGAAGATCTACCTGAGTATAAAAGAGACAGGATAAGCTTTCGCTCAGAACGATTCCCTCTATGCGGCCCCGTTACCGACCTAAGTAATTTCGAATCCTGATGTAGCCGTATCAGTTGGAAGACCGCGAAGGCTACGATGATTACAAAGAGTACTATACCAAGCATGATTCAATTTAAGCCCTTAATCTTAAATCTTCACATTAGAACCACTGCTTAAAAAGCAAAGTAGATAAACGGCTGAACCTCAGCACTCAATATCTGATAAATCACCAGCGAAGAGGCCAATGCAAGGAGGAAGAGCACGTACGGTGAACTTTGGCTCACCCAAGTGCGCAGCTGGCCCTTGTATTTCGACGGTACCCAGTGGATCAAGTACCCGCCCACGAGGACGAGGTAGTACTTGTAATTTGAAGCAATCACCTCTCCCACCGTAGACCATCCAAAGTCCGTTGGAATCTTGTTGAGAATGGCAATAGCACCGTCCCAAGTCGGCGAACGGAACCAAGCTCTAGTGAAGGTGATAAAGATCAAGGTGAGCGCCAACCCAATCGCCCGGTTGTACCATTTACTGCGGTCGGCCCAAGGGCTGATCTTCTTCCAGTTTTTGTACACCACAAGACCTACCCCATTCAAGGTTCCCCAGGTCACAAAGTTCCAAGACGAGCCGTGCCATAAACCGCCAAGCACCATAGTAAGCATTAGGTTGATGTTGGTATTCACCCAACGTGCAGCAACTGGACTCTTGCGCATAGCGATAAAGCCGATGCCGAAGACGGCACCCAAGCCAAGGGTCAACCAAGGATCGCCCACAATCAAGGCAATGAATACAAAGAAGATAAATACGATGGTGTACGAAGCAATCGAGCCTTCCCTGTTTCCACCTAGCGGGATGTACAGGTAGTCGCGCAACCAAGTCGACAGCGACAGGTGCCAACGGCGCCAGAAATCTGCCACCGACGATGCCTTATACGGACTGTTAAAGTTCTTCGGCAAGGTAAATCCAAGCAACATGGCTATACCAATGGCTACATCTGTGTAGCCCGAGAAATCTGCGTATACCTGCATCGAATACCCAAAGAGGGCACTGAGGGTTTCAAATCCGCTGTAGAGCTGTGGGTTGTCAAAGACGCGGTCGATGAACTGAACAGCCAGGTAATCGGCCAAAAAGAGCTTTTTCAAAAGACCGTTGAGGATCCAGAAGATGCCCAGACCGGCTTGCTCTTTGGTGACCTTGTACGGCTCGTACAACTGCGGGATAAATTCAGAGGCACGGACAATAGGCCCAGCCACCAGTTGCGGGAAGAAGCTCACGTAGAAGCCAAAGTCCAAAATGTTCTTAACGGGCTTGATGTGACCCCGGTAGATGTCCACACTGTAGCTGATCGTCTGGAAGGTAAAGAAGCTGATTCCGACAGGCAGAAGGATCTTCTCAAAGATGAAGTTGGTTCCCAACGCCTGGTTGGTCCACAGCGCGAAGGTGTTTTGTACGGCGATTTCGATCCCGGTGAGGTCGTAAATAAAATCGGCCACGAAGTAGGCATATTTGAAATAGCCTAAGACCAGGAGGTTTACCACAACAGAGAGAGCCACTAAGGTCTGGCGCTGCCATTTCACCTTGTTGACGTAGATGGATCGACCGATGAAGTAATCCACCACCGTGGAGAACAGCAGGATAAAGAAGTAAAAGCCGCTCGTTTTATAGTAGAAAAACAGACTCACCAAGAACAAGTAGATGTTGCGGCGTGCGGTGTTCTTGTACACTAGGGAATAGCCGCCCATCACTAGACCAAAGAAGATCCAGAAGTACTTCTGCGTGAACAACAGCGGACTGTTTGCCTCGTAGGTTAACCAACCTTGTACCAGATCCCAGCTCATCATTGTCCCAAGGCTTTTAAGTGTTTCTCATATTCTTCCCATAGTGCCCAGAAGAGCAGGTCAGAATTCAATCTATATCCGGCATTGGTAAAATGAATCTTGTCCGATTTTGCCAATCTATTTTCCTCCCAAATAGCCACCGAGTTCAATCCACCCATGACGCCAAACAAATCCCACAGGGCAGCATCGTGGCGCTCACTGAGCAGCTTCATTTGTTCTACCACATCCAAACCGTGCTCGTTGGGTATGCGTCTGCGGTAGTAGCTGTCATTGTTGGTCATGAAGATAAACTCACACTCCGGGTTGATCTCTCGGAACCAGCCCACCAATGTATCGTAGCGTGCCCCATACTCCTCTGGGAACCACGCATTGTCTGGCTTATAGGCATCGTTAATCCCCAAGCCGAAAATCACCAAATCAGGCGCGACATATTTTCCTTGCTCCACGAAGTTCTCGCTGCGTAAAAAGCTCTTGGTGGCGGCTCCATTGACACCCACAGCATGATAGACTAACCCACTCTCAGGACGCACCATTTGTAGTCCCTGAAGAATGTAGGATGGATCGCCTTGCACACTATCGAAGTGTACGGCAATACTATCGATCATCTCGTTGAAGAACCAGCGACGAACCCCTGCTACAGTATCTACCACCACACTATCGGGAGCAGGATCGCTGAAGGGCTGCATCGTGTTGGATGCCATGTGTTCGAAGATGCGAAGCTCATTGAACTTGTACGCCTTCTCACCGTCGACAAAGCTCTGAAGCACAAAACCCGCATCCTTATCGTAAGTGATGGCGTCAATACCTGAGAATCCCCAAGGACAGTTGTTCTTCGGAATGCTGTTTCTGCAACCCTCCCATTTACCAATCTTGTTGATGTATATGTTGCGTGGCATGTTGGTGTTGGCCAAACGGTGCGGGAAAAAGAACCCACGCTCTACGTTGAGCTCCGGTGCAAGCTGGCCCAGATTCATCCGCATGGTATGACTCAATGTACCGCCTTGCACGTGTGAACCGCCCATATGCACGACATTGACTTTACCTTCGTATTCGAAGATGGCCTTGTCGAGCTTAGTGAAGAATCCTTCCAAAGCATCTGTATTCCCGTAGTACTGAATGTGGTTTTTCGCTGTATCCAAGAACGGATACTTCAACGCCAAGGCCTCCACATGGTCTTGTGCACTAAGGCTCAACGCCCCAAAACAAACGAATATGAAGAACCGCTTCATCATGGCTGCACACCAGTGCCCTGGCTCATTTTATAGGTTGCTATGCTATCTTCGACACGCTGCTTTTCCGCGGCAATCTCTGCCTGCACTACAGCATATTCTTGTTCCAATTCTCTTAACGCACTCACCAAAGCACTGCCCACCTTTGAGGCTCCCTTCGGTGTGAAGTGGATGTAGTCTTTCACGGCCAGCTTTGGATCACCCTCTACCCAGGCTACCATAGAACCTTCACCGCCCATCACGTCGTATAAATCCCAATACCCAGCACCGCGGCGCATCACCTCACTACGAAGCTGCTCCTTCAACGACGCAATCAATGGGTAGGACTTCATCTCCAAACCTTCCTTACGTGCCATATCAGACGGACCTATGAAGAGGAAAGCTGCCTCCGGGTACAAGCGCTGAAGATGGCTGAGCTGACGACCTAAGGCACGCGCGAAACGACCTGCATGCGCCTCATCTTTGAGGTACGGCACGGCATTTCCACCAAACTGAAGGATGATTAGATCGTACCCCTCGCGCTTCAAGCTCGCCGAGAACTGTTCGTCGTTCATTTTCGAGAAGATCATCCCTGAAGCACCACGCATGGCCACATTGTCCGCATGGAAGCCGTAAGGGCTCTCAAAACTAATTCCGTAAATACGTGAAGGTGCAGAAGCCGTCAAGCGCAAGTCAAATTCATCGTTATAAGGAATGTCTAACGCCAAGGTCCACTCCCCTTCAGGAAAGACTCTGGTAGAAAACAATGTATCGGCCACCAATATCTCTGCCTTGGTAGGTGCAGCACCCTCCAAATGAATTTTTGCTGTGGTAAAGTTCCTCGCACGACTGTATCCCCATTTGCGCTTTGCAAAAGAAACACGTCCCTCATACGAGGTGCTGTCTTTTTGAGCCAAGAGCGTAAATGAGCCAAGGTGCCCGTACTTCATATCCTTGAATGCGGTGTCTCTGCGACCGAAAACCGTTTTACGTATGAACCCTTCAGCATTATTAAAGGCCAAAGAGGACGGTGCCACTAGCGGCTCTAGTGCCACATAGCCAAAACCTGTACCGCCGTACTCGCGTTGATAGGCATCGCGCAATTGCATAGTAATGCGGTCCCCTTCGAGCTGTGAATCTCCGAAGTGCAAAACGCGTACGTTCTCTGTGCTGCTCCCCTTCAGCGCTGCTAACGCATCAAAGAACGGCGCAAAAGTCAAAACATCTGCCACCTGAACAGTCGTATCGCGCGGTGCTGCTTCCTTCACCACAAGGTTGGTTGGAGGCACAATATTAATTGAGGCACTATCTACAGGAATATCTGAAACAGAATCTCCCTCATTAATCAAGGCGTCTAAGGCTTCGTTCTCTTTAACCTCAACCACCACAGAATCTGAGCCGCTCCAAAGCGGGCCAAAGAGTTCTGAAGGGCTGTAATAGCTAAGCTCTGCATCGCCCAATACCACAGAACGACCACCAATGAGCAAACTGAGCCCACTCACTACGAGCGCCAGCACCAAAAGAAATGCGAAAAATTGCCCTGGTTTATTCATCGATTATTGCGCCCCAGGGTATTTCTCAGGTGAATAATCAGTAATCATTTGTGTCGGGATC
>QQUU01000064.1 GCA_003385605.1 Bacteroidota bacterium | reverse complement strand
ATTGAGCTTCTTACCGTCTTGCTTGGACAATCGGTCAAAGAACTTTTTGTTCTCTTTCCGTTTGGAACGAGCGAGGTCTTTAAAATCTGGCCATATGCGTTCGAGGTAATTAGCCATTCGCTTTTGCCACCAATGCTTCTAGTTCTTCTCTGGTTTCTTTGACATATGCCTCATACTCCTTGGTGGATGGGCCGTAAAAACCTGTATGTATCTTCACCACATTACCCTCATGATCCAACATGATAGAGGTAGGGTAGCTTCGAATCTGTTCCAACGGCAATACCGCATTGCGATCTTGTTTAGGGTTGTATGTCGCAATAACCATGGGGAAGGAGGTGCCTAAATCGCGCTCCATTTTTTTTACAGCTGCTGTGGCTTTTTTCAAAGTACCGCTGTATTCGTAGCTCAGCCCATAAACATCAATGGCTCCTTCAAACTCTCGGTAGTACTGGTCCAATACACGGCCTTCGTCCATACAGTTGGGACACCACGACCCTTGGATGGCCAAGATCGTAGGCTTGGTGATCGTACGACTATCAAAGTGAACAGTATCACCATCAAGACCTGGCAAGTGCCACTCGATGTGCGTATAATCGTCACGCAACTTTGACATTTCCTCTGGGTTCTCTAACACTGCACCTTCGTCAGCAGTACCGGAGAAAGTATAGTATCCGGTCATTCCCGCCCAAACGTGTCCTTCAATGTTACCATCAGTCACTTTGGCGCTTACTTTATAAATGAATCGGCCGTCGAAGCCCATGAGCTCAAAACCGCCTTCAACTTCGTAACCGGTCATGAATCTGCTGTCCCCAGTAGAAGTGGCGATAGTCCCAACGAGAACGCCGTCTTTTTTGCTGAGTTGTAGTAATGCCGGCTTTTCCTGATCGCCTATGTAGCGGGTAATGGCATATTGGCTCGAGAATTCTGAAGGACTCTGCTCATAGGTCATACGTCCTGGAACGAGCTCAAGCGGTAAACGATAATTATTTGCATCAGTGCGGTAGTATTCTCCTTTATACCCGTCCTCTGTAGCTACTAGCCAGAGGTCCGAGGCGAACACTGGGAAAGTACCTCTAAGGGTATCTTCTCCGCTGAGCTTTACTTCAAAAGACTCTTGTACACCATTGTAAAACGTTAGGACGTTTTCTTCATAATGCACGTTAAACGATACACGGGTAGAATCATTTTGGACGATGGATCCGATGAAATCTTGTCCAGCTGCTTCTTCCGCTTTTGGCTCGGGTTGTGAGCAAGAAAAAAGGGCCATCGAAATGGCCCCTGTAAGTAGTACGTTCTTCATTTGTTAGAGGGCTAATTCCTCAATAAAGGTATCAATCTTTCTTTCAAGTTCTGCCTTGGTTTCAGCATGGCTCTCACCAGTAGTGGTACATACGCTGAAGTAGAACTTAATTTTTGGTTCAGTCCCTGAAGGACGAGCACTGACCTTATCTCCAGCCTCGGTGATAAACTGCAATACGTTCGAAGCAGGCAGCTCCGTGCTCGAGGTTGTACCTGAACGCAAATCAGTTTGTGTCGAGTTGCTGTGGTCGATAGCAATGACTACTGGAGAGCCAGCCAAGGTTTTTGGCGGGTCATTGCGCAGGGCTGTCATCATATCGGCGATCTCCTGTGCGCCTGAGCGTCCTTTCTTGGTGATAGAGATCAATCGCTCCTGGTATTGACCAAACTCGCGGTGAATGGCTTCTAACTGCTCCAAAACGGTACGGCCTTGGGCCTTAGCGTAGGCAGCCATTTCAGCGATCATCACTGCAGAAGCAACCGCATCTTTATCACGGACAGAATCTCCGATCAAATAGCCGTAGCTCTCTTCACCACCGACCATGAAGTTCATCTCCGGTTTGTTGTTGATGATATCTGCGATCCATTTGAACCCTGTCAAACAACGGAAACAAGGGATGTTATAGCGCTCTGAGATTTTGGCAATCAAATCTGTAGTTACTACAGTGGCTGCCGTGAATGGATTTTCAGGTACTGCATGGTTGGCATCAGCTTGGCTCAGCACGTAGTGCACGAGTAGGGCTGCTGTATCGTTGCCATTAAGTAGCTGCATCTTGCCTGTGCCGTCATTTACTGCAATACCTACGCGGTCTGTATCCGGATCACAACCAATGACAATATCACTACCGCTCGCTTCTGCTTGCGCAATACCCATGGCGAGCGCTGCACCCTCCTCTGGGTTAGGGCTATCTACCGTTGGGAAATTGCCGTCCGGAGTGGCTTGTTCTTCAACGATGTGTACGTTGGTAAAACCACTCGCTTTTAATGCAGGAGGGACACTCACGATAGAAGTGCCGTGTAGGGCGGTAAAAACTACTTTAAGATCCTCTTTACCGTCGTTGTTGAGGCTTTGCGCCACGACATTGGCAATGTATTTTGAGTCAATAGCTTCGCTGATTGTTTCGATGAGGTCTTCATTGGCGTTCCAGTTGATGTCCTCAAAACCTGTTTGACGCACCTTAGCGATTACACCGCCGTCGTGTGGCGGGACCAATTGGCCACCGTCGTTCCAATATACCTTGTAGCCGTTGTACTCTTTAGGGTTGTGCGAGGCAGTCAATACGATACCGAAGTCACAGCCCAGCTCTCTTACCGCAAAGCTGAGCTCTGGAGTAGGGCGCAGTTCCTCGAATAAATACGTGTATACACCATTGGCGCTCAATACCTCTGCAACCTTACGTGCAAAAGCCTGAGAGTTGTTGCGGCTGTCGTAGGCGATGACCGCTTTTAAATCTTCACGTCCGTAGGTTTCCTTGGCATAGTTGATCAATCCCGTGGTTGCTGTGCCCAATGTATACGGGTTGATCCTGTTGGTACCTACCCCCATGATACCGCGCATACCGCCGGTTCCGAAGTCAAGGTCTTTGTAGAACGGTTCGATCAAATCATCGCCGCCTTTATCAAGAAGGGCCTGTGCCTCTGCTCGGGTAGCTTCATCGAAAATATCTGAAGTCCAGAGCGTTGCATTTTTAGTGGCTAAGGAAAGTACGTCTGTGCTCATGTAATGATGCGTGTTGAGTGAGCCTCAAAAATACAAAAAGGGGGCCGGAGCCCCCTCAGACATTCCTTGGACCAAGGAATATTTAATCAACATTTAATCTACTCGTCACCTAACATCTCGTAAGAGCGTGCGATGAATGCCGTGAGCTCTTCACCGTGCAACAAGTTTTGTTGCAGCTTGGCGAGATCCAAAGCTTGGTTCACCGCTGTTGAACGCGCTCCTTCATCATCGGTGTCAAGGATCTTTGAAGCTAGACTGTGGTTAGCGTTTACTACGAGGTCGTACATCTCAGGGAAATCGCTCATTCCCATCATGCCACCACCACCGGTCATCTGCATTTCCTTCATGCGACGCATAAATTCTGGAACTGTGATTACGAGTGGAGCCTCAGTAGAATCCATATCCTCGAGTTTCAAGGTGAATTTCTCTTTTGGCACGATGGCTTCAAGGCGCGTTTTCAACTCTTCTTTTTGCTTCTCACTCAGTTTAGCTACGCGTGTTTCGTCTTTCTTGATGAGGTTATCGATCAAATCAGAATCTACACGAGCGAAGGTGGTGTCTTTGTGTTCACCTTCGAGCTTTTGGATCAAGTGTGAAGTCAGCGGAGAGTCTAAAAGCAATACTTGGTATCCTTTGGCTTTCGCTGCCTGGATGTAGCTGTGCTGTCCGTCCTTGTGCGAAGCGTAGAGCACTACCGTCTTTTTGTCTTTATCCGTTTGGTTCTCCTTGATAGATTCTAGGTAGGCATCAAAAGTGTGCAGTTTACCCTCGGTATCTTCATACAATGCGAATTTCTTCGCCTTATCAAAGAACTTGTCTTCGGTCAACATACCGTATTCGATGATGATCTTCATGTCGTTCCACTTCGACTCAAAATCTTCACGGTCTTTACGGAACATCTCGTCCAGCTTGTCGGCGACTTTCTTCGTAATGTGTGAAGAGATCTTCTTCACATTACCGTCAGCTTGGAGGTAAGAGCGGCTTACGTTTAGTGGGATATCTGGTGAATCGATCACCCCGTGTAAAAGGGTCAAGAAATCAGGAACGATGCCTTCAACGCTATCGGTAACGAATACTTGCTTCTGGAACAACTGGATCTTATTGCGCTGCGGCTCAACATTCGGTTTGATTTTCGGGAAGTACAATACCCCAGTCAAATTGAACGGGAAGTCTACGTTTAGGTGGATGTTGAAGAGCGGCTCGTCGAAGCTCGTAGGGTAGAGCTCGCGGTAGAATTCTTTGTAATCTTCTGCCGTTAAATCGCTCGGTGTGCGCACCCAAGCAGGGTTGGTGTTGTTGATGACGTTTGGTACTTTTTTCGTTTCCCATTTCGCATCTTCGCCCTCTGCTGCTGCGTTGTAGCTTTCGTCTTTCTCGCCGAACTGGATGCTCACCGGCATGAATTTGGCGTATTTAGAAAGCAGTTCATTGATTTTGCTCTCCTCCAAAAACTCTTCGCTGTCTTCTGCGATGTGCAAGCGAATCTCCGTTCCTCGGTCTTCCTTATCAATAGTGACCAATTCAAATTCAGGATTTCCCTCACAGCTCCACTGCACGGCTGCAGCATCTTTATGCGATTTGGTAAGGATTTCCACCTTCTTCGCCACCATAAAGGCAGAGTAGAACCCTAAACCGAAGTGGCCAATAAGATCCGCACCTTCCATTTTGCCTTCGTATTCCTTTACAAACTCTTCGGCGCCTGAGAAGGCCACTTGGTTGATGTATTTATCGATCTCTTCCGCGGTCATACCAATACCACGGTCGATGATGCTCAGCGTCTTTGCTTTTTTATCCACGTTAATGTGGATGGTCAAGTCGCCCAATTCTCCTTTGGCTTCACCAAGGTTGGTCAACGTTTTAAGCTTTTGTGTAGCATCTACGGCATTGGAAACAAGCTCGCGTAGGAAAATTTCATGGTCGCTGTATAAGAACTTCTTAATGATTGGGAAGATGTTCTGCGCGGTTACATTAATTGATCCTTTAGACATGTTTTTTCTTTTTAGGTTTTCAACCATAGGGCAACGTTTGTGCCATTAAGTCTAGGGCTAAATTTTACTGACAGGATGGCAAGTTAATGTGTCATTTTTGCGCTAACTTATGGCCCACACACACAACAAATCCTTTAACACAGAACAGATGCACAGAGCACGAATCACCGGCGTAGGCCATTATGTCCCTGAAAACATTGTAACGAACGACGACCTGAGTACGTTCATGGATACCAACGATGAATGGATCCGAGAAAGAACGGGTATCGAAGAGCGTCGATGGGTCAAAGAAGGCGACGGCAACACCGCTGCCACCATGGGCATTAAAGCCGCTACAATGGCTATTAAAAATGCCGGACTCACCAAAGACGATATCGACCACATAGTATTTGCTACCATTAGCCCTGATTACTACTTCCCAGGCTGTGGCGTCCAAGTACAGGAAGCCATGGAAATGGGTACTATCGGTGCGACAGATATCCGCAATGCCTGTTCAGGTTTTATTTATGCGACCTCTATTGCCAATGCCTTTGTTCAGACCGGGATGTACGAAAACGTATTGGTCGTTGCAGCTGAACTTCAAAGCCCATTTCTAGATAAAACAACACGCGGTCGTGGGCTCAGCGTCATCTTTGGCGATGGTGCTGGTGCTGCCGTGGTTTCGCGCGCTCCAGAAGGCCATAAAGGCATCATGAGCTGCCACATGCACAGTGAGGGCAAGCACAAAGAAGAACTCACTATGAAGGGTTTTGGGACGCAGCATTGGCTGGATGAATACGATGAGAAGGGTATTATTCCAGAGATTCACTTCCCGCAGATGAACGGGAACTTCGTCTTTAAGCATGCCGTAGTACGCTTCGGAGAAGTTATTGGTGAAGCATTGAAAACGAATCGTATGATGCCCGATCAGATCGATTGTTTAATCCCACACCAGGCCAACCTGCGCATCGCTCAGTTTATTCAGAAGCGAATGGGACTGAGAGACGACCAAGTCTTTAACAACATCCAGAAATACGGAAATACTACAGCAGCATCTATTGCTATTGCTTTGTCTGAAGCGGTACAGACTGGTGCAGTGAAGGAAGGGGACACCATATGTCTAGCGGCCTTTGGGGCAGGCTTTACATGGGGTTCTGTCCTGATGGAGCTTTAAGCAAGCAGAATTAAAACTAAAAAGGCGGCCCCGCAGGGCCGCCTTTTTTTATGCCTTGAGAATTTTTAGCCTTCCCATTTACGCACGGTCGTGCTCACACCGAAGCAACCAACATCGTTGCTCATGTTCGAATATAAGATGACTGGTTCCGCGAAAGGATTGCCTTGTGCGTTTTCTAGCGCTTGGTAGCTCTGGTAGAATTTATACATTTCGTCGCTGAGTGTTTTGACGGTAATGCGGTATTCCACAAGGAATAAGTAGTCAAAGGAATTGACCCCGGTGGCAAAACGAATTTTCAAGTTGCGGTCGACGCCCTCTTCGGAAAGGAGGAAACCACCTTCATTAATGGGCTGAGCTCTTTGGTTATTGGTCTCCAGCCACAACGGGAAATACTCGGAGGTATCCTGTCCACTGAGACCGTTGCGGTAGTGGAGGTCGATAGAAATCATGTAATGCTGATTCTCGCCCGGGATATCATTGAACTCGAGGGTCAATTCATCCGAGGTCTCCGTAAACCAAGTTGTTGCACCGTAATCCACTTCCGCTGTGAAATCAGCCTTTTGTGGGAATCGCTGCACAGCATGTACGGTTTCATAATCAGGGTGACTGACTTCAAAGGTGATCTCACCCTCGAGAATGCCGATGCGGTCGCCAAGGTCTTTATCGTAGGTATCGTAGATGCTCAAGGTGTTCCACTCGTGCAAAGGCATACCGTCCTTCAATAGGGTGAGTTCTGCATCTTTTAGAATGCCCGTTTTAGTGGTGTCAAAAAGACCACGCGTCTCACTTACAGTAGCACTGAGCATGGAATCTCGAGAGTCAATGAAAAGCGAGCCTGCAATCTGCGGATTGTGCGGCGGCATATCAATGTCGCGCGCTACACCTTCGGCAAATCGCTCGCAAGAAAATAGGACTGTTGTGGTCGCCAGAAGCAATAGAATCTTTTTCATGGCTTAAAATTTTATACGGTAAGCGACGGATGGGATGATAGGGAAGAGGCCGTACTCGCGGAGCTTCGTGTTCCCTTGTGCATCAGTCGTGGTTTCTAAGAAAAATGGGTTGAGGTTGTTGTAGGCATTGTAGGCACTAATTACCCACCAACGCTCGTAGTTTCTACGCTCCTTTCTAAAGCTAAGACTGAGGTCCAGTCTGTGGTAGGCGCTCATGCGGAACGAGTTTTTATCTGACGGGCGTTCTACCAAGGTCTGTTGATTCTGCCACCAGCTCAAACCATCGGGTAGGGAGGTGAGGTAGGAAAATTCCGGTAGGGTAATGGCGCGCCCAGTACCGTAGACCCAAGCACCGCTGAATTGAATATTTTCTGTGAATTCGTGGGTGAGCACCGCGGAGAAATCGTGGCGGCGATCGTATGTGAAGAAATAGCGCTCTCCGTCGTTAATTTCGTCAAACTGGCGCCATGACCAGCTGAGGGTATAGCCAATCCATCCGGTAGTTTGCCCTTGTTTTTTTTGCGCGAAGAACTCCATACCGTAGCTCTGGCCGACCCCTTGAGTGATCTTATCCTCCCAGTTTTCATCGAGGGAGAACAGGAAGTTGGCTCCTTCCTTATAGCTCACAAGGTTCTTCATGTCCTTGTAATAGCCCTCCAGGGACAATTCGAATTGGCCCAAATTTTTAGCTAATCCTACAGCATACTGACGCGAGGTCTGCGGTTTGATGTTGGCCGTCGAGGGTACCCATAAATCAGTAGGAAGACCGATGCCTTCGTTCGCCAGTAGGTTGACAAATTGCATCATATCTGCGTAGGAAGCCTTCAAGGCAATGTCTCCAGGCAAGCTGTAATTCAGACCCAATCGAGGCTGCAGGGAAGTGTATGTTTCACCTTCTACCGCTAAACCGGCAAAGTGCAAGCCTCCGTTTACTTTAAAGTTTTCATTGACCGTCCATTCGTCCTCTACATAAGCAAAGAATTCGTTGGAAAGAATGCTCGTTGCACCGAGCGTGGTATCTAGGTTAAATCCACTTGAACTCAGCTCTAGATTAGTTGCACCAGGGCTAAAGTTGTGGTTGGTATATCCAGTACCGAAACGAACATAATGCAAGGGGCTGTGTGCGTAATCGAAATCAATACGGCCGCCGTAATCCTCTATGCCTGAGAAGTATAGACCTGCGAAGCGTTCAACTTCTTGACCAGTAGTATCTGGGAAATTCGGTTGGAAGGTCGATTCAGATAGGGCACGAGTGTTGAATTGGTACTCAGAACGCGTTGCGGTAACATTCGAAAAGAGCTTTGGACTCCACTGGTGGTTCCAACGTGCTGCAGAGATGCTGTTCATCCAATCGATCCCAAAGTCAAACTCTTCAGTTCTTGCGCTATCGGAATAGCGATCACGTATGCCGAAATCGTCCTTGCCTTGGAAGTGGCTGAAATACACACGGTCCTTTTTACCCACTTTGTAGTTCACCTTCATATTGGTGTCGTAGAAGTAGTAGCGCGGATCTGTTTGTTGGTTCGGGTTCTGCTGGTTCAGTGAGTTAAAGAATGGTCGAGCGACGAGGTCGAGGTAGGTACGACGACCACTGATCATGAAGGATGCTTTGTCCTTAATTAGCGGTCCTTCAAGGGTCAATTTTGACGAGATAATGGACGCTGTAGCATCGCCGTGGAACTCGTTCATGTTCCCTTCTTTCATGTTGATTTCCAACACTGAAGACAATCGGCCGCCGTAACGCGCTGGGAACCCACCTTTGGTAAGACTAACGTTCGAAATAGCATCGGCATTGAAGACCGAGAAGAAACCGAAGAGGTGGTTGACATTGTACAGGGGTACACCGTCCAAGAGGATGAGGTTTTGATCCGGCGAGCCACCACGGACGTACAGGCCGGAAGTTCCTTCGCCACCGCTTTGCACCCCGGGCAATAGCTGTAAAGTTTTCATAATATCTACCTCACCTAGAATGGCCGGTAGAGATTTCAGCTGCTTGATGGGAACTTCCATCTTGGACATCTGAACTTGTTCCTGAATCTTCTGTCCTTCAGCGGCAACGACATTTACTTCGTTGAGCATATTGTTTGAAGGCTTCAAGCGGAAATTGAATTCTACATTTTTCGAAAGGTCCACCTCAAACTGGTTGTTGTCGTAGCCGAGGTAG
The DNA here is from genome assembly GCA_003385605.1 of Bacteroidota bacterium. GTDB lineage: Bacteria > Bacteroidota > Bacteroidia > Flavobacteriales > Schleiferiaceae > UBA10364. Next base: position 32,326 of record QQUU01000064.1, on the reverse strand, counting down.
GTCAGTCGCACGACATGCGTACCCTTTGGAAGGGTGAGCGAATAGAACCCGTAATTGTTAGATGAGGTGCCCAATTTTAGTTCCGGCGCCCAAACGTTCACCCCTATAAGCGCTTCACCGGTCTCAAAGTCGGTGATATATCCGCTTAGGGTGCGGTTTTGCGCCCATAGTGCGCTTGAAATAAGCAGTAGTACCGCTGCTATTCTACTTTTCATAGAAGGTATTTTGTTGGCACTTAAGTAGGGAAAATCGTGCCATCTGTATCTCTAAAACTTCCTTATAAAGGTAGTATACGATTTCCTTCAAAAGCCTTGAGCTGACCAAATCCCAGTTCCTCGGGGGTCAACGTGGTGAATTGGCTTTGTGGAATGCAACCGATGAGTTCCGAAGAAGGGGCCTCAAATCCCAATGCTGCAGCCAGTTCTTGGACTCGAGAGAATACCTCACAAACTCCTGACTCATGTGGCTTGGTAAGATTGCAGCTGACTTGAACGAGATCGAAATCTGGCAAATACCATCCTATGGCTTTCACCCCCGGCATACCGCCGTCGCGTTCTCGGATTTTTCCGGCAATTGTCTTTGCTGCCTTTAGTCGATCCTTAAGCTCGCCGCCTATTAGATTTACGTTATATGCTACCATCAAGGGGCGCACACTCAGGGCTGTGGCGCCATGAAGGGCTACCGTCGAGGTGAATGTCTGCGGACCGAAGTCGGGGAGGTCTCCGCTATCAAATCTCTCTTCAAGGCCTTCGAATTCTCCTTGGCGCACTGCAGCGAGGTTTTTCCGCTCTGGACTGCTCGCGAGGTGCTCGTAGCCGTAGATGGCCAAATCGTATTTCGTACTGATGTCTTTTGCGAACGTGCGCACGCGCTCCAGAAGGTCATTAGCATATGTGTCATCGTCCAGTAGAACGAAGGGACAAACATCTACAGCGCCCATTCGCGGGTGTACGCCTTGATGCTGGCGCATATCGATCTCGCTCAGCGCAATAGCAAAGAGTGCTTCAGTGGCCTTGAGGACTTGGCTCACAGGGCCGAGGTAGGTGAATACCGTACGGTTGGCACTTTTACCGGGGTCGACAAAATGCAGCCTTACGCCCTCGGTAGCATGGATCGCAGCAGCAATGCGCTCAAGGATTGCTGGATCGGCAGTGCTCACGTTGGGTATGCATTCTATCCGGTAGCTCATGTTATTCGCTGAAGATGTGTGCTTTGATAAAATCGGACACTAGAAGGGCCAAACCTCTTCCGACTGAAGCATGTTCTTCTTCTGTCGTCACGCGGCCTTCACAAAGATGGAAGTAGTGGGGCAGCATGTCGAGCGCATAGATGATTTGACGGACCTGATCAAAGGAAAATCCACTCACGCTCTGTGCACTTGAAGGGAAATTTGCAATGGCATCCACGTCCAATTCCAATCCATATTCCATCCCCAGATGTTCGGCGATGTGAATGAGCGCTTCGTCTTGAGTCAATTCACCCGATTGTAAATCCTCGAAGCTTGCCACATTGTAAGCATCGTTGTGCTCAATGGTTTGCCAAATGTATTCTGGCGTATAATTCTCTTGAAGACCTAGCATGAAGTAATTCGCCATGTAGCCTGCATTTGCGGCGTAGGTAAATCCGTTGCCACTGTGCCTGCCTTCGGTCGTTCTTAAATCTGTATGTGCGTCAATATTCAGGCAGTTGATGGTGCGTCCTTTTGCTTCGCTACTGCCTTTCAAACAACCGTACGCATTGTTGTGGCCGCCACCAATGACTATTGGAATAGCCCCTAATTCAGTGATTCTGCGTACCACAGCGCTGACCGTATGGTCGTTTGCCGCTGTTGCTTCGCGTAGGGCATCTATCTGATCATTTTCAATGGAAGTGGTGGGAACAACTGCCCCAAGAACTGCTACGGCATCGCTTGGGAAGAAGCGGTTCACCTGCATGTTGAGGAAATAACTCAAAAAGCTTTGGAACGCGCGATCTGCACCGCCACGACCGTGGTTGGCACGAACGCCGAAATCTTCTTCTACCCCTACAAGTACAAATTTGAACGGCAGGGAATCTGCGCTTGTCCAATCGGCCTCGCTAACCGTTGCAATGCGCTCACCTAGGCGCTCTTCGCCCGAACGAACGGAGGTGCGGCTAAAGAGATCTTCTTTGGTGTAATGTTCTAATACTGTGCTCATTGGGTCTGTCCACCTAAAATGGTGGTTTGAATGTGATTGGTTCCGAAATCGTAACACAGATACTCTAGCGATGGGATGGCCTTAGTGATTAAGAGATCTGCATCCTTACCTACGGCAATGGAGCCTTTGCGCTCGCTTAGATTTAAGGCTGCCGCGCCGTTAATAGTTGCTGCGTTTAGCGCTTCCGCTGGTGTCATCTTCATCTGAGTACAAGCCATGTTACACACCAGTTGCATGTTTCCTCCAGGCGACGAGCCTGGGTTATAATCTGTGGCCAAAGCCACGACGCAATCATTTTCTATAAGTTCTCGAGCAGGGCCGTAAGGAATGCCGAGGAAGTAGCTGCAAGAAGGCAATAGGGTAGCAATGGTATCACTGCCGTGCAATGCCTTCAAGGCCTCAGGACTCATCACTTCGAGGTGGTCCACGCTCAGTGCACCGGCTTCTACAGCCATCTGAATACCACCGATGTCGTAAAACTGATTGACGTGAATCTTCAGCGGCAATCCGCTATTGGTGCTGGCATCGATCAAATGCTGTAAGGTGTCCAATTTGAAATAGTCACGCTCAATAAAGCCGTCCAAGAATCCTGCAAGTCCCTCTTTTTGTACAGTAGGAAGACACTCGTCCAACATGTATTTGGTGTAGCTGGCATCGTTCATGCCTTGCGCTTTGGCCCAAGCAGGAAGTGCGTGTGCAGCCAAGAATGTCGGGACTAGTGTAGCATGGCTTTGGTCATTAAGTGCTTTGATGGCACGCAAAAGCTTCAATTCGTTCTCTGGGTCCAAACCATAGCCGCTTTTTACTTCCAAAGTACCTGTACCGCATTCGATGAGGTTCTCGAGGCGGAATGTAGCTTGACTAACAAGCTGATCCACGGAGGAGGTGCCCACTTTAGCTGCACTATTGAGAATACCGCCACCGGCTGCAGCGATTTCTTCATAGCTGGCCCCCTTGAGTCGAAGATTGAATTCCTCTTCTCGTGTTCCCGCATATACGAGATGACTGTGAGAATCAACGAAGGCAGGGAGCACGTGTCTGTCCGAGCAATCTTGGGTAGGCAGCTCATCTTGCGGGCAATGGGTCATTGGTCCAAAATCTGAGATCTTGCCGTCGGTGATGGTGAGATAGGCGTTTTCAAGGGTGGGGAAGTGGCCCAAATTGGACCCTCGTAACCACTTTGTTCCTTCCGGATGAATACCGCCCAAGGATTTTATGTTAATCAGCTTCAGGTTCATGCTTCAATATTACGGAGAATGCGCTATAGTTTCCTACTTTAGTGGCATGCCCGGAAATACAATAGGACAATCTTTAGTACTGACCACCTATGGCGAGAGCCACGGCTCACAAATTGGTGGGATTTTGGACGGTATGCCCGCTGGCATTGAAATCGATCTAGACCTTGTGCAGCAAGCCCTAGACCGTCGTCGTCCAGGGCAGAGTCATTTGACCACAGAGCGCAACGAAGAGGATCAAGTCACCTTCCACAGCGGTTTGTTTGAAGGCAAGACTACGGGAACGCCTATTGCTTTTTCTATTCCGAACAAGGACCAGCGAAGCAAAGATTACGGTCAATTAAAGGATGTGTACCGCCCATCACACGCAGATTTTACCTACGATGCGAAATACGGCCACCGCGATTATAGAGGCGGCGGTCGCTCTAGTGCTCGTGAAACGGCTTGCCGAGTAGTGGCGGGTGCACTAGCCGCTCAAATTTTGCCGCAGGTGAGCGTGAAAGCCTGGGTAAGCGCAGTAGGTCCTATTGTACTGCAAGTGCCTACTTCAGAATTAGACCTTGCCGCTATCGACGCCCATCCAACGCGATGTCCGCATCCGGAGACCGCAGAAAAGATGGAAACCTATATTGAGTTATGCCGCGCTGAAAAAGACAGTACGGGCGGTGTGATCACCGCCGTAGCATCAGGGGTGCCGGTAGGCTTAGGCGAACCTGTTTTTGATAAGCTACAAGCAGATCTTGCAAAGGCCCTTATGAGCATCAATGCCGTGAAGGGCTTTGAGATAGGATCTGGGTTTGCAGCGGCTGCAATGCGCGGCAGTGCCCACAACGATGCCATTACAGAAGATTTTAAAACCGCAACCAACCACGCCGGCGGGGTAGTCGGTGGATTGAGCAACGGTGCACCTATCGAAGTTCGCGTAGCTTTTAAGCCGGTGGCTACCATTGGAAAAGAACAAAACACAGTTGATAAGGACGGTAAAGCCACAGTATTGGCCGCCAAAGGACGCCACGATCCTTGCGTAGTGCCACGCGCCGTACCTATCGTGGAGGCCATGATTCAACTGGTGTTGGCCGACCATTACTTACGAAACTTGAAATACACTCGATGAAAAAACCGTCTTTACCTGTTCAGATCATTATTGGATTAATTCTTGGTATTGCATGGGCGCTGTTAAGCTCTTCCATGGGTTGGAGCCAATTCACCTTGGATTGGATCGCTCCTTTTGGAACCATATTTATCAACCTTCTGAAGCTCATCGCCATTCCTTTGGTCCTCTTTTCGATCATAGCGGGTATCGGTAATCTGAGTGATACTGCCACCTTAGGTCGTATGGGTGTGAAAACATTGGCATTATACATCGGCTCTACGGTTCTTGCCGCATCCATGGGTATGCTCATTGCCAATACGTTCAATCCTGGCAAGCAAACGGCTGAAGAGCAACTGCAGATCAATCGCGTGGCGTATGAATTGTGGGTGAATGATACAGAAGGGGTAGAATTCTTTGACGATGTTCGCTTGCTCTCTGATCCGTCGATGCAAGTCTACCTATCAGAAGCAGAGGCTGCCATGGCAGAACAAATGGCCAATGAAGAACTCAACGCCAAGGTGGCCAAGGCTAATGCGGTTCAGAGTGCTAAGAAAGACGGTCCATTACAGTTCTTCGTGGACATGGTGCCGTCCAACATCTTCCTTTCCTTCAACGACAGTCTCATGCTACAGGTCATCTTCTTTGCCATCTTCTTTGGTATTGTGATGGTGATGTTGCCGAATACACAGATGGAGCCCGTGGCCAACCTCATGAATGGTTTCTCGGACATCTTTATTAAAATGGTTGACGTGGTGATGAAGGGCGCGCCGTTTTTCGTCTTTGCCCTATTAGCAGGTAAACTTGCTGCCATGGCAGGAGACGAGCCGGGCCGATTGGTTGAAATTTTCAAGGCCCTCGGAGCTTACACAGGAGCGACTATTCTGGGGCTACTGATCATGATTCTCATTTTCTACCCGGCCATTCTAGCTTACCTAATCAATCGCAAAACGAAGATGGGGTACTGGAAAAGTTGGGGCTACTTCATGCGCGGTATTCGTCCTGCACAATTGTTGGCCTTTTCAACGTCCTCCACGGCCGCTACGTTGCCGGTAACCATGGACTGTGTGCGCGACAATCTTGGTGTGGACGAGGAGATCGGTTCCTTTGTATTGCCGGTAGGGGCTACCATCAATATGGACGGTACCGCATTGTACCAGACGGTTGCTGTGATTTTCATGGCACAGTTCCATATGATTGACCTCACCCTCGCGCAGCAGGCTACCATCATTTTTACCGCAACGTTGGCATCTATTGGTGCGGCATCAGTTCCTTCGGCAGGGATGATCATGCTTATTCCTATCCTAGAAAGTGTGGGACTTAACCCGGCTTGGATTGCTATTATCTTCCCAGTAGACCGCATCATCGATATGGTTCGTACGGTTTTGAATTTGACCGGTGATGCATCTGTCAGCACCATTATTGCGTTATCTGAAGACAAACTTACTGTAGTCAATCAAGACGAACTTTAATGCGTAAACTCTTACTAGTACTCGCCGTTTTATCGGGTTCCCTGGCACAAGCCCAAATGGGACCGGTAGAATTGGGCACGTATTGTGGTGACGACCACCGCAGTCCTTCGAAGCAAATCCAGAAAGGCCTTCGCGCCCTGAATCAACGCGACTATCCAAATGCTAGCGTGTACATAGGGGCGGCGCTACGCCAGAATGATGAGGACCAGCATGCCCTCTATTTGAAGGGCGAGCTCAGCATGCGTACCAAAAAGTTTCATTTGGCTGAGGCACATTGGAAGCAACTAATAAAACGTTGCCCGGGCTACAAGCCAGATTTACTCTATGCAGTAGGTTCACTCTGCATGGCCTCAGGCAGAAATGACGAGGCCGCAGGATATTTTGAGCAGTGGCTTTTGAGAGACGACCGTGAATATGCCTTCGATGCGGAGGTGGAAGGGTTGTTGGAAGAGATCAATCTCAAAAAGACCTTCCTTGCCAATCCGGTGCCTTATGATCCTAAGCCTGCGCGCAACATCAATACACGCTTTGACGAATACCTTGCGGCCCTGACTCCGGACGGCAGTCAGATTTACTTTACACGTCGCAGCAAGAAGCGCAATAAATACGACGGTCCCGCGGCCCCACTTCGCAACGTTGAGGAATTCAGCATGGCGAGAACAACGAGCACGACTGCAGGTGCCTTCCTTTTTGAAGAGGGCGAGGCGCTCACTTCGCCGTTCAACGCTCAGTACAACGAGGGTGGGCCTACCATCACCGCGGATAACCGCATGATGGTCTTTACCATTTGTGAGCGCAATGAAAAGACAGGGCAGCAGAATTGTGACCTGTACTATACTACGTTCTCCTACGGCGTGTGGAACGGCATTCGCCCAGTCCCGAATGTGAACGGTCCCAACAGTTGGGAAAGTCAACCTTCTATCTCGCCGAATGGCGACGTGCTCTACTTCACCAGCAATAGAAAGGGCGGCTTTGGCGGCTTGGATTTGTACCGCAGTGAGCGCCAGAGTGATGGTAGCTGGAGCAGCCCTGAAAACTTGGGATCCACGATCAACACTGCGAAGAACGAAAAAAGTCCTTTTATACATCCAGACAGCGAGAGCTTGTACTTCGCGAGCGACGGCCATCCAGGTATGGGTGGATATGATCTGTTTAAGAGCACAGATGTAGGTGCATCCTGGGGCAAACCGCAAAATCTCGGATATCCTATCAATACTGAAAAAGACGAGATTGGTTTGATGGTGACGTTGGATGGACAGCAAGCTTACTTCGCTTCGAACAAGATCAATAAGGCCAACGGCTGGGACATATACTTCTTTGACCTCTATGAAGGTGTGCAGCCCGAAGAGGTGGTTTTGGTTAAGGGAACATTGACTAAAGACATGTTTGCTTCGGACGATGAAGCCAAAGTGGTGTTGAAAAACAGTACCACAGGAGAGAGCACGACATTGCAGGTGGATGAAGAAAGTGGCGAATTCTCAGCAGTAGTAAAGAAGGCAGAGGCGGATGCTTTTGTCATCAAATTAGATGCAAAGAAGGCAGCGTTTAGTGCTGCGCCGTTGCGTTTGGCACTGGCATCGTCGGGTCCTCCGGGCGATGTGAGTCGTATGGAGATTGCCTTAGAACAGTCGGATATGGCGGAAGGAGAATCGTACCCCATTCCCAATATCCTCTTTGAAACTAACTCTGATCGTTTGGATGATCTTAGTGAACTTCTGATTGCTGAGTTTGCTGAGTTTCTATCTGACAATTCTCATCTGAAGGTCCAGATTCAGGGACATACAGACAATGTAGGAGATGCTGCCGCAAACCTTAATCTAAGTACTCGCAGGGCAAAGCGAGTCACAGATACCTTGTACGGCTATGGCATTGATGCTTCTAGGCTTAGTTCCAAGGGCTACGGCGAAAGTCGCCCAGTGGCCAGCAATGAGACAGAGCAGGGAAGAGCCAAGAACCGTAGAACGGTATTTGTTGTGAAGCAACTCTAAGTCTTTCAAAAAAAGATACGGTCCCAAAGTTGGGAGCAAAAAAAATCCCGAACCATAAGGCTCGGGATTTTTGTATCTCGTTTGGTGAGAATTAGAAGCGACGCTCTTTGATACGAGCTGCTTTACCTGTACGCTCTCTTTGGTAGAAGATACGTGCACGACGTACTTTACCGCGCTTGTTCACCTCGATCTTTTCAATCGCTGGAAGGTTTACAGGGAAGATACGCTCTACACCTACGTTACCGCTCATCTTGCGAATAGTAAAAGTCTCAGTAGCACCTGAACCTCTGCGTTGCAATACTACACCGCGGAAGAACTGAGTACGTGTTTTCTCACCTTCACTAATTTGAGTGTACACAGTGATGGTATCACCGGCACCAAATTCTGGTAAGTCTTTTCTAGAAACGAATTCGTCGTTTACAAACTGAACTAAGTCCATGTTTAAAATAATTTACATTGCTGTGAGCCAACGTTCACATCTCTTGCCAGAGGTTGACACGCAGTCCCTTTCGGGAGGGCAAAAGTAATTAAAAATTCTTTTTTAGAACTGCTCGCGACCCGCAAAGTGGAAATCGCCTTCGATCTGAGCGTTTTCGTCGCTATCAGAACCGTGTACAGCGTTCTCACCAATGCTCTTAGCGAAGCGTGCACGGATAGTTCCTTCAGCAGCTTCCGCTGGGTTAGTAGCACCGATCAACGTGCGGAAATCTTCAACAGCGTTGTCTTTTTCAAGAATTGCAGCCACGATAGGGCCAGAAGTCATGAATTCAACAAGCTCACCGAAGAATGGACGCTCTGCGTGTACTGCGTAAAATGCTTGTGCATCTGCAGTTGAGAGTTGCGTTAATTTCATTGCTGAAATACGGAATCCAGCTTCAGTGATTTGGTTTAGGATTGCACCGATGTGTCCGTCGCGTACTGCATCCGGCTTGATCATCGTTAGGGTCTTGTTACCTGCCATTTTATTTGAGTTTTTCTAAAATTTGCGCCGCAAAGGTACACTTTTCTCGCACCTTTGTACGAGATTGTAACAGTTATGCAAGAAATACGTTTAGACGGTTTTAAAGCCGCGGTCGATTCCGCCAAGAATATTGTCATCACCAACCATACGAACCCTGACGGCGATGCCATGGGCAGTGCATTGGCGCTGAAAAGAGTTTTGGAAAAGTTGGGAAAGTCGGTCAGTGTAATTGTTCCGAATCCTTATCCGGAGTTCCTCTGGCATCTATCGGGTAACGATAGTGTAATGATCTACAGCGATGGGAAATTGGCTGCTAACGCTAAGATTGAGGCAGCAGATATGATTTTCCACCTAGACTACAATGCTTACAGCAGAGCTGCAGATATGGAAACTGCGCTTAGAGCAGCAACTGCTACCAAGGTGATGATTGACCACCACCAGCAACCTGAGAATTGGCCAGATTTCATGTACAGCGATACGGGCATGAGTTCAACGTGCCAAATGATCTACGAGCTGTGCGATATGATGGAATGGACCGGGCTGCTTGATAAAGAAAGTGCCGTTTGCATTTACACAGGTATAGTCACAGATACGGGTAGTTTTAAATACAGCGCTACTAGTGCACGTACGCACGAGGTGGCTTCAAAACTTTTGGAGTTAGGTGTAGAGCCACAGCAGCTTCACAACAAGGTGTTTGATTCGCAGCCTGTTGCTCGACTGAGATTGTTAGGGGCTATGCTAGATCAAATGGAGGTAAGCCCGGACGGAAAGAAAGTCTTGCTCTATCTCTCGGAAGCACAATGCAAGAAACTTGGCTACCAAAAAGGTATCACCGAAGGTTTTGTGAATTATGGTTTGAGCATCAGTGGTTCTCAACTTACTATTTTCCTTCGTGAAGAGGATGGCGCCGTGAAATTATCGCTGAGAAGTAAGGGAGATCATGATGTCAATACCTTGGCGCGTGAACACTTCAACGGAGGTGGTCACAAGAATGCCGCGGGAGGTAGGATTGTGATGACCATGGATGAGGCTATCGCACATTCCAAAACACACTTAGGATGGTAAGGGTAGCTACAATAGCATTTGCCTTGGCATTGTGTGCCTGTGCAGAACGTCCAGCGGTTGAAGAATCATCTATAGACATAGACCCTGTTGAACGTCAGAAGATGTATTTGGCCCAAGAACGTGCACAGCTCGAAGCCTACATACAAAGTCACGAACTAGAAGGCATCGAGCGCAACGGATACGGGATGTATGAATTGAGCATGGCACCTGGTGAAGGAACTCCAGCGGAATTTGGTGATGCCATTGTGTACAGCGCAACGGTCTACTTGTTAGACGACAGCGGGGTAGGGCAGTATACGGATACGGTGGAATTGGGCCGAAGTGAAATGGAAATAGGCTTGCACGAGAGTTTGAAAGGCATGAAAAAAGGGGAAAAGAAACTGGTTCTCATCCCCTCGTTTTTGGCGCGTGGCTTAGCGGGTGATCTTGATAAAGTCCCTCCGCAGAGTCCTTTGCGTTATGATATTCGTCTTATCCAGGTAGGCCGCTAATCTGAGCTGCACCGGCCGGATGGCTGTTCAACATTTCCATCACAACAAAAATGGTTGTAAAGTGGCCGTTATCGGCATCTACACCTTCTAGCTCCATAACAACCTTGCCGTTACTTTTAGTAAAATGTGCAATCTTCATGTAGTTGTACTCATCAAGGTAAACTCCTTGTAGCGCACCACCTTCAAAATTTGAGGTGAACTCATTGTAACGGAAGTGTACATTGCCGTTCTCCATGTTTTCCTTGGTCATGTACAACTCACTGTCCTTGAATGTCAAGTAAACGTGGTCGTTTGCAGCGACGATATCGGTGTTCGCCTGCGTATCGTGATCGTACACTTCGTAAGAACTTACTTCAAAGCTTTTACGATCCATTTCAATCTGTGCCGAACGGTCGGCAATACTTCCCTCTGGTGCTTCACAAGAAGTTGTAGCAAAGCCCAAGGTTAAAAGGACGGCGGATAACGTAACTAACTTTTTCATAAGCATGAATTTTTCGTTGATAGCGTAAAGTTAACACAAAATTTACATTGAGAAAAATAAAAGTTTACAAATAGTTAACATTGGGAGGTGAGTGCTTAACATTGAGAATGTCGGACCTCATCCGGTGGCATTTCGGTAGAGAAGGATTACCTTTGAGCCCCATTTTAACTCAGATTAAACATGTTGAAGAAAATCCTATCGTTGGTTGTTTTAGGTGCGATTACAGTGAGCTGTGGCGCAACCAAAGTGACCGTGAATAATGAAACCATCGAACTTGAAGATGGTATTTATGCAAAATTGACCACAAATAGAGGTGAAATCTTGATGGACTTCCACGAGGATTTAGCACCAATGACTGCGGCGAACTTTATTGCTCTTGCAGAGGGAAATCACCCGCGAGTAAAGGAAGAATACAAAGGCAAGCCCTACTATGATGGTATTATTTTCCACCGTGTCATCCCTAAATTCATGATTCAGTGTGGTGATCCTTCGGGTACTGGCTCAGGTAGCCCAGGCTATAAGTTCCCACAAGAGATTTCTCCTGAATTGCGTCACGATAAGGCAGGTGTAGTAAGTATGGCAAATGCCGGGCCGGGAACCAACGGTTCGCAGTTCTTTATTACACACAATCCAACCCCACATTTGGACGGTGGGTACAACATTTTTGCGCAGGTGATCAGCGGTCAAGAGATTGTTGTTGCCATCGGTGATGAGGAACGCTCGGCAGGTGATCGCCCAGTCGATAAGGTAGTTTTAGAAACGGTGGAGATTATCCGCGTAGGAAAAGAGGCGAAGAAGTTCGATGCGCCACAAACCTTTGAAGACGGTGTGAACGGCGTTGAGGAGCGTAAAAAAGCAGCGGCAGCGGCTATCGAAAGTGAAATCGACGCTATGTATCCAGAAGCACAAAAGACGGCTTCAGGGTTGCGTTACATTATTGAAGATATGGGTAGCGGTGAAAAGCCAGCGCCAGGTCAAGTGGTTAAGGTAAATTATGCCGGTTACCTCATGGACGGTAAATGTTTTGACACATCGGATAAAGAATTGGCCCAAGCTAATGGCGTTTATGATCCACGTCGTGAGCCGTATGAGCCCATCGTTGTTGAGATAGGTCCACGCGGTCGTGTCATCAAAGGATGGCAAGAAGGATTGTCGTTATTGAATATCGGTGGTAAGGCCAAGCTTATCATTCCTCCGTACCTAGGTTACGGTGAGCGCGGTGCTGGTGGTGTTATTCCTCCGAACGCATCGTTGGTATTTGATCTTGAAATTGTAGAATTAGCTAAATAAAACGGAGGAAACTCCCATTGATATGGATAACGGTATTTACGCCAAAATCACTACTCCGAAAGGAGCAATTACAATTAAACTTGAGCACGAAAAGACGCCAATGACTGTGGCAAACTTCGTGGGTCTAGCAGAAGGAACACTCGAGAACACGGCAAAGGACAGCGGTGCACCGTATTACGACGGCCTCACTTTCCACCGAGTTATCGCCGATTTCATGATCCAAGGCGGAGACCCAACGGGAACAGGTGCTGGCGGTCCTGGATACAAATTTGAAGACGAGATTCACCCGGATCTTACGCACGATCGTCCTGGAACACTTTCGATGGCGAATGCGGGTCCTGGAACGAACGGTTCTCAGTTTTTCATCACCCACGGTGCAACGACTTGGTTGGACGGCAAGCATACAGTTTTCGGCTATGTTGTTGAAGGACAAGATGTAGTCGATGCAGTGGCACAAGGCGATGCTATGGAGACCGTAGAGATTGTACGTGTAGGTGAGGAGGCAGAAGGCTGGAATGCTTCAGATATTTTCACTACTGCACGCAGCAAGGCAGAAGAAGCGGCTAAGGCTGCTGCGGAAGCGGCAAAAGCTGCCGAGGCAGAAGCTCTAAAAGAGTACACAGAAGGCGCTCAGAAAACAGAGAGCGGTTTGATGTACCTTATTGAAGAACAAGGAAACGGTCCTAAGCCTGCACAAGGTCAGAGCGTACAAGTGCACTACGAGCTTAAACTAGTAAGCGGTGTGGTTGTAGACAGTTCATTCCAACGCGGACAGCCTATTGCTATAAACATTGGTGTAGGCCAAGTAATCCCTGGCTGGGACGAAGGTATCATGCTATTGAACGAAGGCTCTAAAGCGACTTTAGTTGTTCCTTCGGAATTGGGATATGGGCCTGCTGGTGCAGGTGGAGTTATTCCTCCAAACGCAACCTTGATTTTCAAGGTTCAGCTCGTCAAAGTGGGCTAGAATGCAAACCAGATTGTATAAAAAACCCGGAGCTCATGCTCCGGGTTTTTTTATGCTTTCAATGGAATTAAAACATTCGTTCGATCATGCGCTCAACCAGTTTCTTTTTACCTGGTGTGTAAGGTGCGCTTAGGACTTTATTCACTGGAACGCCCCATTGGTAATAGGCAGCCCGTGTATTGCTAAACTCTAGGAATCCAGCTTCGCCGTTGGTCTTTCCAATACCGCTGTGTCCTACACCTCCAAATGGCAAATAGTTATTGGCAATTTGCATGAGTGACATATTTACAGCGGTAGACCCCGCACGAGTTTCGTTTTGAATGCGACGAATGTTGCGCTTGTTCTTGCTGTAAATGTAGACCACCAAAGGATGCTCGCGTGTTGCAATCTCTTGCAAGGGTTCCGCTAAATCGCTGAAGGTAAATACAGGGAGCAGAGGACCGAAAATCTCTTCACGCATCATCGCACCGTCTCGTGGTGGATCAATGACAACCGTTGGTTCAATCTTTCTCTTTTCCTTAGAGGCAGCACCTCCAATGAGTACTTCACCCGGTTCTTTAGCGGCATCATCCATGATGGAGCGCAACCTGTTCCAGTGCCCTTCATTGACAATCTGAACAAAGTCATTGCTGTCCATCGGTTGGTCGCCATAGAAGCTTGTGATGGTCTCAATGACCCCTTTCTTGAAGTCTTCCAGTTTAGCTTCATGTACATAGACATGATCTGGTGCAATACAAATTTGGCCGGCATTGGTGAATTTGGCCCATGCCACGCGCTGTCCGGCGGCATACGCATTAGCGCTGTTGTCAATAATTGTCGGGCTTTTACCCCCTAATTCAAGTGTAACAGAAGTCAAGTTCTTACTGGCCGCAGCCATCACAATCTTACCGACAGCGGTCGACCCGGTGAAGAAGATGTGGTCAAAACGTGTATCAAGCAGTTCTTTTGCAACCTCTACACCGCCTTGTGCTACATAGGCCTCTTCTTCATCAAAGATGCTAGCTACCAGTTCTGCCATAACCGCAGAGGTATGTGGCGTGTGTTCTGAAGGCTTCATTATCACTGTGTTACCAGCTGCAATAGCATTTGTTAACGGGTGCAGGGTCAAGAAAATCGGGTAATTCCAAGGGCTTATGATCAGTACATTTCCTTTGGGTTGGACTTGGGTGTATGAGGTAGAACCAAACAAAATGATTGGGGTTTTCACCTTTTTTGGTTTGGTCCAATTCTTTAAGTTTTTACTTACGATTTTGATATTATCAAGGGTCGGAAGAATTTCCGTCAATCGGACATCAACATCGCCTTTGCTGAAATCTGCCTTCATGGCCGCAACAAGTTTCTCTTGCCATGGGCCTTTCAAAGCCTTTCGAAGTTCAGCGAGTTTTTGGAGTCGGTATTGGAGTGGTTTCTGCGCCAACACAGGGGCGTGGGCACGTTGTTTAGCTATAATAGAGTCTAGGCTCATCGTTTTTCGTATAAATTATCCGGTCCGTCGGCCGGGGAACTGTAAAACATCATGTACGGTTCGCAATAGAGCAGGTTGCCCCACAAAGTCGGTACATAGGATTGTGAATTTAACGTAAAAGTGGTCCAACTGTTCGTCAAAGACCACGTACCACTCACAGTGGCTGTATCGTTTTGATTCAAATCAAAGGATCCGTCGGCACGAACGGTCAGCACAAATCCTGAATAATCGTCCTCACTCTCGTAGTAACTCCAGCTTGTGGAGCGCACAAAACGCCAATCCCAGGTGCCTACAATAGCGGCAGCTAATTCAGCAGAATCCATTGCCGCCGCAGAATGACAATCGTACATGCCGTCCATCGTTTGGTTCCAAGCCGAAAATTCGGGTTCTTTCTCACAGCTCGCCAAAACGAGTCCAACTAGTAATAGAGCATATTTTCTCATCAAGGGGTCAATCTATTCAACGGATGATATGCAGCAATTTTCTCGCCAAGATGCTTGGCGCTGACATGCGTGTAAATCTCCGTGGTGGTAATGCTCTCGTGACCTAGAAGCTGTTGCACAATACGCAGGTCAGCACCACGTTCAATAAGGTGGGTAGCGAAACTATGACGAAGTGTATGGGGCGAAATATTTTTCCGAATACCTGCCATTGCCGCAAAGCGTTTAAGCTTCATGAAAATACTTTGACGAGTAAGGGCAGCCCCCCGGTTACTAAGGAATACAGTATCGCTATGATTGGCCTGTGGTGCAGTGAGAATACGTTCATGCTCCAGATAGAGCTCTAGGTATTTGATAGCTTCCTTGTGAATAGGCACTAAACGCTGTTTATTTCCCTTTCCAGTTACGATTAAGTAACCTTCGTCAAGACGCAACAAAGAGCGTTTTAGTCCACAGGCTTCGCTCACGCGCAATCCGCATGCATAAAGGAGTTCAATAATGGCTTTATCACGCGTTGAGAATTGACCGTCGAGGGGAATAATATCGAGTAGCTTTTGCACTTCTGTTTCACTCAACACGACTGGCAAACTGCGGGCATCTCGTGGGTTTTCAAATAAAGCGGTTGGGTTGGCCTCGACCAATTCTTCTTCTTGGGCCCAATTGTAAAAGCCACGCAAGGCACTAAGGATCCGACTCTGGGATTTTGCACTTTGTCCGCTTTTGTGCATGTGTCTCAATAGTTCAGACACTTCTTCAGCGCCTGATTTCAATGGGTTTTTACCCGAGATTTCCGAGAACTTATACAAATCACGTTCATAGGCTACGAGCGTGTTCCCGCTCAATCCGCGCTCGAATTGCAGGTACTCCAAATAGCTATTTATGATTTCCTTTGTTTTCACCCCTTAAATTTCGTGTATCAAAAGGTAACTTTGCATCATGCGTATTTTACTTCTCAACGGTCCTAACCTCAATCTTCTTGGCAAAAGAGAGCCTGAGGTATACGGTACAACGGACTTTCAACAGTTCTATGAAGAATTGGCCGCTGTTTATGATGATGTAGCAAGCTTTCACTACGAACAAAATAACGTTGAAGGTGAGCTTATTAACATACTTCAGGCTGCTGATAGCGACTTTGATGCCGTCATTTTTAACGCCGGTGGATATACACACACTTCGGTAGCTATTGCAGATTGCATCGCAGCTATTTCTACCCCTGTTGTGGAGGTGCACATCAGTCAGCCTGCGGCAAGAGAAGAATTCCGTCACAATAGCTTGATTGCCGGAAAATGTGTGGCCAGCATTAGCGGCTTCGGTCTTGATTCTTACCGACTGGCCGTTGAAGGTTTGCTAGCTCAAGAAGATTAGCCTCTTAATTCAAGGATTTTACGGACGATGTACCCCATTTCTGAAGCAATGGTGCGTAGTGTATTGTCGTAGACATCTGCTTGCTCAGAACTACCGTCGCTGTGCTTAGGATCTACATAAAGAAGCGAGTGTCTCTGTTTTGCTCCAAAGACTACAGGGCAAGCTTCGTTGGCACTATCACATACCATAATGGCGTGGTACCCTTCCTGCGCATTATTTGGGTGATGGTATTCTTTCGAGAAGAGTAGGGGCGCATTCTTTTCATCCTCTAGTGTGTGGTGAAAAATCTTCCAAGCACGCTGCCCGTACTCTTGAGTTTCGATTGTAGTGAACCCGTGTCTAGCGCAGCTTTCTGCCACAACAGGGTAGAGCGCAGTTCCTTCAGTACCACCACTGTAGGTAGCTATATTTTCTAGCTGGTAGAATTTACAAGCACTACGAAACATGATTTCGCACAGATGACTTCTTCTGCTGTTGTGCGTGCAGATAAAGTTTACTGCTATGGACGATTCTTCGCTCAGATGTTGGGCGATCCGGTCTAAAGTCACCTTTCGTCCCGCCTCGGGCAATTCAGTAAATAGTCGGTTTAATTCCATCAGATGGCTGCTTCTAGGATTGATTTAACGTCGTTCGATCGGATGTCCTTGTGCTCACCGAGGATGATGGTACGCTGAGCCTCCATGGCAGCAACACATTGTACTGGGAAGGATTCAGGACGTTCAATCTCGTAATCACTTAAGGTTGTTCCAATACCCAAGCCTCTAAAGAACGCTTCAGTTCGATCAATGGCTGCTGCTGCAACGGTTCTATCATCACCTGTTAAACCGAGTACACGTCGGCCGTATTGGGCTAATTTGGCTTCTTTTTTATCCAATTTATGGCGGTACAAGCTCGGTAATACGATGGCTAAGGTTCGTGCATGGTCGATGCCATAAGCCGCAGTGATTTCGTGACCGATCGCGTGGATGGACCAATCAGTCGGTACCCCTTTCTGTATGATTCCGTTCAAGGCCATATTGCAGCACCACATAAAATTAGCTGCTACATCATATTGCTCTGGGTGCGCCATTACCGTGTCTGAAATCTCGATTAAGGTGCTGAGAATTCCTTCTGAGATGCGATCCTGCAAGGTTGCAGCTGTAGGGTAGGTCATGTATTGCTCCATAACGTGCGTAAACGCATCCACTATACCATTGGCCAGTTGTCGCTGTGGTAATGAGGCTACGACACTTGGGTCACTGATGCTGAATACGGGGAACAAACCCGGTCCGCCCATCGCGCGCTTTTGTCCGATTTCTTTACGAGAAATCACTGCGCCTGAGTTCATTTCAGATCCTGTCGCAGGGAGGGTCAAGACAGTCCCAAACGGCAGTCCAACTTCTGTACGTATTCCTTTGGCAAGAATATCCCAAGGTTCTTCGCCTTCATAGAGGGCTGCAGCGGCTAAAAACTTAGTACCGTCAATCACAGAACCACCACCAACAGCAAGCATAAATGTGATTTTTTCACGTTTGATAACCTCTAGTGCTTGCAGAAGAGTACTGTATTGAGGATTCGCTTCAATACCTCCGAATTCTATGACTTCAAAGTCCTGTAGTCCTTCAGTAACCTTTTCGTAGATACCGTTTCGTTTAATAGAGCCTCCGCCATAGAGCATCAATACCTTGGCATCTGCCGGTATAAGACGTGGCAATTCTAAGTGTTGGTCTTTACCGAAGTAAAGTTGTGTTGGAAGGTGAAGATTGAAGTTATTCATGAATGCTAATTTAAGTAGTCAACAACTTCAAATGCTTGAAGTTTACAAGCGAATGTATCGCTCTTTCTTATCGTCGTAGATGGTCTCTATCGGAATGAGAATCCCGGTTTCCTCTACGTTCCCGAAATCGGCATTTATAAATGTTCCGAAGGTCATCATCTTTGGGCTTAGCCCCATGTACTGTTTAATCAGTGGAGGAATGCTTTCGCCGAATGTAGTGCAGACTTTGTTCAAATTTCGTTGTCCCATCTTGAACGACTTTGCAAAATCTTCAGCATCAACAGGGAACAGCTCAGCATCTAGATCAATTACTGGTACATTGGCTGCAACGCTTGGTACCATCAGACCTTCTGTGTCAGGGAAATAATGACGTAAGAAATTAAGCACATAGTTTCGAGCTTCGCGATTGTAGGTAGGGTACATGGTCACCTTACCGTAGAAGTGCTCGATGTGATCATACTTCAAACAAATGGCACCTAGCCCGTCCCAAATATTGTCTAATGCGAACATCCCCTTTCTTGGGTCATTGGCAGGTTGGTATTTAGGTTGAACCCAACTTCTTCCTAACTCAATACTTTTCGGTAAATACTCAGCAATGAATCGTTCGCTAAAGTCGAAGTAATGTCCCATGCTGAGGTCGTGCTTCCAATCTCCATACGCTGCAATGACTGCACCGTCGATAAATCTGTAGCCACCTACAATTTCTTCCTCTTCTGGGTTCCAGACGATAAGCTGCTCGTAGCAGTGTTCACTAAGGTCTAGTTCGTCGAGATCTACTTCTTTGCCCGTTCCGCCGTCGGCAGAAGCGAAGGTGATTTCTCTTAGTCGACCTACTTCGCGCACGACGTTTGGCGCGTTGTGAATGTTGACAATGTAAATTTCGTTATCCAGCTTCCCCGTAGAACGAATAAATCGTTCTGGTGTGAGCTCACTTTTTAGTAGGCCTCTATCAACAGGAGGAGCGATATAACTTAGGTCTAACATGGCTGCAAATATACCTCGCAAAAAAGGATTCGAAGACTATTCAACAAGTTCGTAGACTTGACGCTTTACTTCGTAGGCCCATTGCTCATCGGTTTTGCTTTTGTCAAAGGTCTCTGGATCAATAGGTTGACCGTAAGTAATGGTGATCGATTTCCCCTTTTGTTTGAATATTTCATCCACCAAAAAAAGCATCTCAAAGTTGATTTTGATCCCAAAGAACTTACGCACTCTAGCCACTGCGTAAAAGCGTTTACTGAGCCTGCCGCTAATATGCACAGGGACTACTGGTTTGTTGTGACGTTTCGCTTTTGAAACAAAGGTCTTTTTCCAATCCAGGTCGCGAATGACTTTATATCGTGTCATCCTGGATACCAGTCCGGCAGGGAAGATGAATACGGCATTGTCGCTTCCAAACAGTGCATCGACTTTTCGAATGCTTTCTCTTGCACTGGCCCCGTAAGAATTGATACCTACAAAAAGGCCTTTAAGGTTCATGATTTGCTCCAAAAGGTCGTTGGAGAGGAACTTTACATCTTGTCTGTGTTTTCCAATGCTCATAAGGATGGCAAGTGCATCGGTTCCGCCGAGTGGGTGATTGGCGGCAAAAACGGCACCGCCTTCTAAAGGAATATTTTCTGCACCGACGGTCTTAACAGAAATAAAATTATCGGCTAAAAACTGCTCACAGAATTCGAAATCTCGAACGTCGTAATGTTCGTTAAGGTAATTATTGACGTAGGATTCGTGTACTATTCGCTCTTTGAACCAGTCGATGAGCCAATTAGGAATCACAGCATACAGCGACGGGCTCTTCTCACGAATGGCCTTGTGTACATCGACGAATTTATCTCCTTTATTAGGCATTTAGGATGGTTTTGGGAGGCTAATATAATTTATTTCTTGATGTTGGATTCGTAGACCTCAATCCACTGCGCTGGTGTGATTTTCCGCGCCAGTTCTGCAATAAGATCGTAGGGAATATCATTCATTCGCTTTAATCTAAGACAGCTCTTTCCCATGTCGAGCTTGAACTTGGAGTGTTTGGGATATTCTTTGACGAACCATTCGTAAATCTCGGGCATCGCATAGACTCCCATGTGGTAAAAGCCGATGAAGTTTTTTTGATTGCCCACCGAGATAAAGGGTAGCGGTTCTTCAGGTTTACAATGATAGCCATCGGGGTACAAGCTGTGCGGAACGGCGAACGCGGGCATTCCATAGCCTAGGCATTCCTGAAAACCTTCGGGAAGATTATTTCGTAGAATTTCAAGTATCTTTTCAAAGGATTCACGACGGTCTTCGGGAACTTTAGAGATGTACTCTGAAACTGAGTTGGCGGGAATTCTCATAAGTAAATCATTTACTCAAATTTATGAAAAACCTCTTCATTTTATTCGTGCTTAGCGTCACTTGTGCCTTTGGTCAAAACACACAGGTGGTCTTCGATTTTGATGCTTTAAACCGACCTGTTGCGAAGGTGATGCCTTTTGAGCTTGTAAAAAGTGGAGATACTACGTTGATTCTCGGCGCGCAGTATGGGTTGGAGAACAACCAAGAGCGATTCCGTTTCAGCTTTACAGTACAAGCCGAAAATCAAATGTTTTATAAGACCTCTGAGCATACTTTCCTGCTCATTATTGGTGAAAATGGTCAAGGAAAAGTCGCATCCTTAGAAGAATTGACTTATCAAGCAAATTCACTCACTTACGATTTCATTTTCACTGCTGGTGACCTTGGCTATGAAGACAATGATATTAGTTTGCAGCGAATGGGTGCAATCAAGCAAATCATCATTCATCAGCTTCCGGAAATGGATATGATATTTACTCTTAAGGAAGAGCAACAATCCTTTTTAAAAGATTTACAAAGCAGTCTGCGCATTGCCTATCGCAGAGGTGATAACCCTGGTGCAAGTGCGGTGCGCGGAGGATTTGGCAATGAAAAGTCTAGTCGTTCGACCCGAGGGCGGAGATAGCGGGCAAGGCAACACCGTTAAAACTGAATAGGGCTTGATTCTCATAAGGACTACCGTCTTGCGCCTGCGGTCCCTTGTACGCTACTAATTCGCCTCCCCAATACATCAAACCAGTGCCTAGGCTGTCGGTAAGGTTGCGTAATTCGTCCAGAAAGGCCTTTTGACCGGCACGTGATGGCGGGAAGGCACCCATGATTTGGTCAGCGCTGCCGATGTGATTGTTGGTCCAATCCGCCCAGCCCAAGGTAAATGGATAACTAGATTCAACCAGATAAACAGGACGTTCGAATTCACTCGTTAGATTAAAGCAACTGCTGCGTAAGTCTCCAAGATTTTTGCCGTGCCACTTAGGGTAGTAGGATAGGCCTATGGCATCAAAATCCAGGCTGTCAATAGTACGGTAGAAGATGTCTGCATTTTCAAAACCGGCGTAGTGAATGAACGTCATGACAGAGTCATCCGCTGCTCTAGCACCTTCGAGTCCTGCCTGTAAGAGCCTTTGAAAGTTGCCAGACCCGTCTCTAGCGCCAAAGGGTTTCATCATTCCGTGGTTGATTTCG
Source organism: Bacteroidota bacterium (assembly GCA_003385605.1). Classification (GTDB taxonomy): domain Bacteria; phylum Bacteroidota; class Bacteroidia; order Flavobacteriales; family Schleiferiaceae; genus UBA10364. Next base: position 10,564 of record QQUU01000064.1, on the reverse strand, counting down.
TTACCAATTTGAACGTATTCTGCGTTTGTAGCCTGAATCACCTTTTTAGTAAATATGCGAACGCTGTCCAAAAGGTCGGAGTCTGAAAGGTTTGCCCATTGTGTAGGTATGGTTTGGGCACCGGGATCCGCCCATGTGTTGCTGTAATGGAAAGTGAGCATCACCTGCATCCCAGCATCATGGATGCGCTGCGCATACGGTGTTAGCTCTGCCAAAGAACCATCACCACTCGTATTGTTCCATACTTTCAAGCGTATCACCTTCAACCCTTGCTCGGCGAGGTAGAGGATAGGATCTACTTCGTTCGAATCCGAATCTCTGAAAATCCAACCTTCCGCTTCTACTTTAGGTAACTGACTGAAATCTGTTCCGCCCCAAGAAGGCCGCTGAAGCGGTGCAGGTTCTGGTGCTTTTTCACATGCAGCAAAGGCAGTGAGCAGGAGTGTAAATTGTAGGAATTGTCTTAAACCAAGCATGTACAATTGCTGTTATCTGTACAAATTAAGACTTATGTTCGGACTGTTTAAAAAGAAATCGGAAAAAGAGAAACTAGAGGACCGCTACGATGCCCTCATTAAGAAAAGCTACGAGCTTAGTCATACGAACCGCGCCGAAAGTGACAAGGTTGCTGCTGAAGCTGCAGCATTGCTCAAGAAAATCGAGGAACTCTAAGATTCCAGCGGTCTAATCCACTTCTTTTCAGCGTAAAAAGTGCCGAAAGGCAGTAGGGAAGCGATGAAGAATTGAACCACGCGAAGGGCGCCAATCCGGTAGTTGATACTGAAATCTATCAGCGTGAATACATAGAGCACGGTTAATACGCCGTGTGCCATACCCATGACTTTGTTTGGCCATAAGATGTCGAGGCCGTATTTCAATGGGACACAAACGAACAGAAGGATGAGGAAAGAAGTGCCTTCAAGAAAGGCCACCCATTTAAACCTGGTCAAGGGATTATTCATCAGTCGATTGTTTATCTACTTTATTTAAGAATTTCAAAGCTTCATTATTGAAGATCTCCGGTTGTTCTACGTTCACAACATGACCGCAATTTTCGATTACGTGAAGCAGGGCACTCTGATGGGTACTCACGATTTTACGGATGGAGGGTAAAAACATGTGGTCTTCACTGCCCATGATATAGAGGGTAGGGACCTTGGCATCCTTGAAACGGAAATAGCGCAATAAGGGGTTGACCTCGGCAACGAGGGTAAACCACCGTTTAAACTCTTGTTGGTACAACTTGCGGGCCTCCTTTACAAATAGATTACGAGCCTCAACATGCTTTTTCCTTGGCATAATAACCCAAGCAAAAAACTTGTACAATATCATATAGGGGAGTACACTTTTAAGCGCTGCACCAGTTCTCATCAGCACTTGGCCTCTTTTATTGAGCTTCATAACCGCACCACCCATAATCATGCTTAGAGTACGCTCCGGGAAGCGCTCTGTAATCTCGCGAATGATAATGGTCCCCAAGGAAATACCTATCCAGTGTGTACTTTGGATTTTTAAGTGATCGAGCACTTCAATCACCTCATTACCAATGGTGGTAAAATTGTACTGTTTTAGTTTTTCGTAGAATGGTGCTTTGCTTTTTCCATGCCCACGCAAATCGACCAATAGGATGTTATAGTTCTCCCTGAATGATCGCAATTGCTTGTACCAGATTGTAGATGATCCTCCTGCTCCGTGAACGAAGGTCACCCAAGGGGCTTGGGGCGAATGAAGGTGTGTACTGTAGCTAAGCATCGTTCACAAATAACGGAATTTTGGTTAGTTGCGTTCACACAAATCAGAATTAAAATTTAAGAGTTGTTCATTCTGTTTATTTGCCTTTTCTTTGTCGCATAACAAGAGTGTATCGAGAAAGGTGGAGGGAACGGCCCTGTGAAACCTTAGCAACCCTCAAAATCTGTTGAGAAGGTGCTAATTCCTTTCCGCGAAAAGCGGAAGTAGATACTGGCAGAAGTACAAGATTTTCTTCTTTCTCGAAATGCTCACAACTATTTCATCCAATGAAAATAAGTTTAGAGCGTACAGACGACGGTTTTGGCATGTTGGCCAAAGCAGGCAATCATGAATTGAGATTAGATACCGCAGAAGAGTTTGGCGGCAAGGACGGCGGGTTCCGCCCGATGCAGTTGATGCTCATTTCCCTGGCAGGTTGTAGTGCTATTGATATCATTCATATTTTGAAGAAAGGCCGTCACGAAATTCGCAGTTACAGCTCTGAAGTGGTGGCTTCGCGAAGAGAGGAAATGCCACGGATTTTTGATAGCGTTGAATTGGTGATTACCGTAGATACAGATGCTTCGGATGCGGTTTTGGAACGTGCGGTGGAATTAACCAAAACGAAGTATTGCAGTGCGTTTGCAGTGTTGGAAGCCAGCGTGAAAGTGGGTCTTAAACTTCAAAGAGCATGAAAGAACTAGGCTTCGAAACCAAAGCGGTAAGGTTGCAATCGCAGCAAACCCACCAAAAGGAGCACAGTGTCCCTTTGTACCTCACCTCGTCCTTTACGTTTGATGACGCGGCCGAAGGTGCTGCCATTTTCGCTGGGGAGGCCGAAGGAAATTTATACAGCCGTTTTAGCAATCCCAACACGGACGAATTTGCCAGTAAGATTGCAGCGCTTGAAGGCGTTGAATCTGCAGTAGCTACGGCCAGTGGGATGAATGCCATCTTCACGACGTTCGCAGCACATTTAAAAGCTGGTGATCATGTCATTAGTGCGCAGGCCATCTTTGGGAACTCTACCTATATCTTGAATACCATACTTCCGCAATGGGGCATCGAATGCACCTTTGTGGATGCTCGTGAACCCGAGCAGTGGGAAAAGGCCGTTCGTCCCAATACCAAACTCCTGTATTTAGAGACGCCTACGAATCCAACGTTAGATCTCATCGATCTTGAGTTTGTTGGGAACATCTGTAAAGCGAACGACATCATCTATGTGGTGGACAATTGTTTTGCAACGCCCTATTTGCAACGCCCGGCGGAATTTGGAGCTGATATTGTCATTCACAGTGCCACTAAATGGATCGACGGCCAAGGCCGAGTGCTCGGTGGTGTGATTGCTGGAAAGAAAGCACTTGTTGATACCTGCTATGGTTTTATCCGCAGAACAGGTCCTTCGATGAGTCCATTTAATGCCTGGGTGCTGAGCAAGAGCCTAGAAACGTTGGCCGTTCGTATGGATCGTCATTGCAGCAATGCCCTAGCCTTTGCAACATTTTTAGAATCACACCCAGCCGTAGAGCGAGTGATCTACCCAGGGCTTCAGAGCCATCCGCAGTACGAATTGGCCCAAAAGCAAATGAGTGCAGGAGGAGGAATGGTCAGCTGCGTCGTTACAGGCGGTTTGGAGCAGGCACGAAACATTCTCAATGGACTCAACATCTTTTCATTGACTGCCAACCTCGGAGATGCGCGCAGCATTGCAACGCATCCCGCATCTACTACCCATAGTAAAACTCCTAAGGACGTTCGAGAAGCTGTAGGGATTGAAGACGGCCTGTTGCGATTTAGCCTCGGATTAGAAACCGTGGAAGATTTGATTGAAGATTTCAGCCAAGCCGCAAAATGATTGCTAAGACACTGCACATAGAAGAATTCAAGCTAGAATCGGGTGCCGCTTTAAGCGACGTTCCTGTTCACTACCACCAGCGTGGCGCGTGCGATGGATCAAAGCCTATTGTGTGGACTTTTCATGCCCTGACAGCCAACAGCAACCCTGAAGAGTGGTGGGCCGGATTATTCTCTGAGGATGGCATGTATGCCCATTGGGACGCCATATGTGTGAACATGCTGGGCAGCCCATATGGCAGTTGCAGTCCTTTGACTCATGGAGGGATGTCCTTTCCACTGACCACCATTCGAGATACCGTTAAGGCACAACTAGCTGTCGCCTCAGCGTTGAATATCCAACATATTAATACGCTGCTAGGAGGCAGTTGCGGTGGATATCAAGCCCTGGAGTTTGCCCAGGCTTTTACAGGTAGCATTGACCACATGGTACTTCTTGCTACGGGGGCACGTGAGATGCCGTGGAACAAAGCCATCCATGAAGCGATGCGCTTGACCTTAAAGACGGATCCTACGCTGGAGCAGGGTGATGGCAGCAGAGGGTTGCAAGCCGCACGGGCGATAGGGATGTTGAACTACAGAACAGCCGCGCAGTTTAATGATGCACAGCCGGACGATAGTGAAGCTTTGGAAGATTTTAAAGCGCCCTCATATATCAGATACCACGGCCAAAAGCTGGTAGACCGTTTCGATGCGGCATGTTATTACAAATTGACCGAGCAACTAGATACGCACCATATCGGCAGAGGTAGGGGTGGGCTTCAAAGTGCGCTTGGACAAATCACTGTGCCTACGCTGGTTATTGGCATTTCCAGTGATGTATTGATACCGGTGGCGGTGCAAGAGGAATTGGCCACGAATCTGCCGAATGCCACTCTAAAGGTCGTAGATAGTGCTTACGGCCACGATGGATTTTTAATAGAATACCCCCAAATAAATGCTGCCATTGCAGCTTTTTACCATGAGTAGAATAGTACAACTGACTACCCAGATTTTTAGCGATGAAGCTGCCCAGCAGAAGGCAGTAGAGATGATAAAGAAGCGCGACCACAACGAGATGGCCGTGCTGTTTCCGGATACCCATGTGGAACCTTTGTTTGCTGCATTGAGCGAATTGCCCGTGCCAATACAGGCACGCAGCTACGCCCCGGGTCAGGGGAAGCTCAAGGCGGTGGAATGGGCGCAAGAATTAGGCGCTAAGGTCGTGGAGCAGTGGACGCTCGTAGATGGGGTGTTTACCGCTGACCCAGAGAAAGTAGCGACGGCTGAAATTATTGCCCAATTAAATTACCGAGAGGCGCAAGAGTTGGCCAGTGCCGGTACTGGGCTTCTGGATCGTGAGGCCTTGGCCTTGGCGGAACAATTGGGGGTAGAGATACATATTCGCAGCATATACCAGGCTGCCTCGGGCATTGGGACGGTGATCGATGCCGAAGGAGGGGATAAAGGAATGAAGGCCGTTTCCGCGGTTAGCGATGTAGCTCTTATTAGTATTACCGGTGTGGCCTTCGAAGGGGTGGCAGGTATTGACGCAACGGCTTTTGGCGCACTATCCAACGAGGGCATTAGCGTGAAGCTTGTCAGTCAAGCCTCCAGTGAGCGCAGTCTAGGTCTAGTGGTTTCGCAGGGCGATGCACAGCGTGCCGTGGCTTCATTAGAAAAGGCATTCGAGGGTGTACGTGGGACTGCAATTAAGGCGACTGAAGGATTGACCATACTCAATATTGTCGGTAGACATAATTATGCGCTAGAGCGTGCCATCTATGAGCTCCGACGCAACAATGTCTGGATGCACCTCATTGCCAATAGTGTGGAAGGGCATCAAATCTCTTTGGTCATTCGAGGTACTAATGAGAAGAAAGCACTAGAAGTGGTACACAGTGCCTTGTTGGGCCAGTACAAACGATTAAACGTTTTCTGCTTCGGTAAAGGACTCGTAGGTGGTACGTTTATCCGTCAAGTATTGGAGAGCGCTGAGCATGTTAAAGAAAAGCGCCATTTGGACGTTCGTTTAATTGGCGTGGCCGATTCCACCAAATCCCTCTTCTCACCCGAAGGACTAAGCGAGGGATGGAAGGCAAGGCTGAAGCAAAGCACAGCCACAAACGACCCTGTAGCCATCGCCCAGCAGCTTAAAGATTCTGGATTGACCAACCTCGTGGTGGTCGACAATACGGCGGACGAGCACCTCACTTCGTTCTACCCTGAATTTGTCAAGGTGGGTTGTGATCTTGTAGCGAGCAACAAGAAGGGCAATGCCCGTGAGCAGGCCTTCTACGACGACCTTAGAAAACTCCTAGTTAGAAAGGGCAAAACGTTCAAATACGAAACCAACGTAGGCGCAGGGCTTCCGCTGGTCGATACTCTTTTGCAATTGCACCATAGCCACGATAGAATAACACGAATCAAAGGCGTCTTTAGCGGCTCTATGAGTTTCTTGTTCAACACCTTTAGTGCTAGTGATAGAAACTTTACGGACGTGCTGAACGAAGCTCAAAGCAGCGGCTATACAGAGCCAGATCCACGTGAAGACCTCAATGGTATGGACGTGGCCCGTAAACTCTTGATTCTCGCTAGAACGGTGGAAGTAAAGGCTGAAATTAGCGAGGTAAGCATTCAGAATCTTATTCCTGAAGCCTTCCAAAACGAGCAGCCTTACGAAGACTTCAAATCTTGTTTCCCTGCATTGGACGAGCACTATGCTGAAGTGAAGCGTGCGCTAAAGAAGGATGAGGTACTTCGGTATGTCGGAGATTTGGAGATCGACCCTAGCGGTAAAGCGTCGCTGAAAGTGGAGCTGGCTACGGTTGCTAAAAGTTCCCCTTTAGGCGGTATTCAAGGTTCCGACAGCTTGTTTGAAATCTATACGGAAGGCTACGGCGACCACCCAATGGTCATTCAAGGAGCCGGGGCTGGCGCAGAGGTCACTGCCCGAGGTGTCTTCAGTGATGTGCTGAGGTTGGGCTAAGCGCTGCAGGCGCTACAGGTCCCTTTCGCTGTAATCTCTAGGCTATCTATATCCACACCAGGGAGGGAGAATCCAATCTCATTACTGAGGTGCAGGCACTCCACAGTACCGCAATCGTTGCATTTAAAGTGAATGTGATCGTGGGTGTGGGCATGTGTCGTGCATCCACCACAAAGCGCATAGTAACTTTCCCCGTTCTCCTCGAGGGCTTTATGGATCAAACCTTTTTCAATGAGTGCTAAAAGCGTTCGGTACAAGGTAGTGCGGTCAAATTCACCGAGTGCTGCTTGCAGCTCACCGTAGGGTTTGGCCTGATGACCGTCGCCCAACGCTTCCAAAATGGCCAAACGAATTTTGGTCACCCTGAGGTCGTGGTTTTTTAAAGTGGTGGCAGCATCCATAGTTAGAAGTTTTGTACCCAGCTCAAGGTGAAATTACGCCCTAAAGCATCTGCAAAATAACGCTGTCTGTTCAAATAATCGCGATACGAGGTATTGAAGATGTTTTCAAAGCCTACTCTAAACTTTGGTTTGAAATTAGCACCCTTGAGCGTAGCACCCAAGTGGAGGTCGAAAAGATGGTAGCTCTGTGGAGGTGCAATTAGGTCCAGACTAGGGTCCCAGTTCCATTGCTGCGCGGTATATCTATGCATCACAGAAAGATTTACGTTACGCCAATTCTTCCATTGAGGAACCTCGTAGCCCAAATTGTTTTGGACGTTTAAAGGCGGCATGAAGTTTAGCGGTAAGTTCTCTGTGGTATTCATCCCGTAGACGTACCCCCAAGTCGATTCCAAATTCAAGTGCTCGCTAATCTCGTATTTGATCACGGCATCACCACCCAATAAACGTGCATCGCACTGCTCGTAAGTAAATACGGGGAAAGCACCACGTATGGTCAACCTGAAGGTTTGCTGGGGTTGCAAGTAAATATATCCGTCAAAGAAGTGGGTATAGGCCCGAACATCTACGTGAAGTTTTTCACTCACCTTACCTCTTAACTGCAGGGTGGATTTAAGTCCTGTTTCTTGGTCCAATTCCAGGTTCCCTTCTTCAATACCACTCACACCTTGATGCAGTCCGAAGGCATACATTTCATTAATCTCAGGCGGACGCTGGCGCAACGAACTTTCGGCAAGCACTTGCCATTTGCTCCCTAAATTCCGGCTAATCCGACCCAAGAAGCTAAAGTTGTGGTAGTTGTCGTTGTAGTACACAGGTACTCTAGGTACGCTGTTGGAGAGCTTGGCAATGCTTCTAAACGTATAATCGTACCGAGCACCAAACTCTAATTCATATGCCCTGACAGCGCGATCCAACGCGATGAAAGCACCATTGGTGAATGAGGTGTAGTTGGGTAGGAGAGGAATAATGCCCGTTTCAGGTACGTTCCAATTGTTTCGCCCTAAGAATTGGTAACCGGTTTCAAGCCAATCGCTCGACCAAAGTACCTCGTTCTGAATGCTGTACTGCAACAGGGAGAGTGCTGGAATATCGCTTCTGCCACTGCGGCGAACGTCGTATTCCCTGCGCTGATCGCGTTGACCTGCAATATGCCACTCCAAAGTCCCTAGTTCCGTATGCTTTTTAAGGCCCGATTTCAGCTGGTGGTGCTGCACCCATTGACGCGGTGCTTCTATCTCGTAGGAGAATACAGAATCTGTGAAAAACGGTACTTCACGAGAAAAGGCACTTTCCAAATCCGTGAGGTTACCGATGTGGCTGCCTCGCATGATGCCATACTCTGCACTGAAGTAATTGTATTTACCCTCCCATTCAAGGGTATTGTTCCACTGCTTGTGCAGTTCAGCGTTTGCATGTGCCTGACGCGTTCCCGTATTGTTTAAGAAATACTTCGGAGCATGACGGTCGCCGTACTGCTTCAACGTGCCTCCTACACGCCATTGGAGCGTTTTTAAGCCCTTATAAAATTGACCATTCATCGTTCCACCACGACCATTACTTTCGGCGGTGGAGCGGATTTTTCCGTGAATGTGAGGATCAAAAGGAATTGGCCCCGATTCTAAAATCACAATCCCGCCCATGTGGGTGCCTGGATAACGCATCGCAGCAGCACCGCTAACTACGCTCACCTCGCTTGCACTATTTAAATCAATCTCAGGGCTGTGATCGGCACCCCATTGCTGGCCAGTATGAACAACACCATTATTCACGAGGGTAAGTCTATTGCCCGACAATCCGTGTACTACAGGCAATCCAATATCCGCACCATTGCCAAGCATGCTCACACCTGCCAAACCACTTACTGAAGCAGCAAGTGACTTCGCTGCACTGTTGTCTAAAGTAAGTACGCTCAAGCGCTGCTCATTGATGGCGTGTTCGTGCTCGTCGTGCACGTCCACCTCGTGGAGCATATTCTCGTGGTGCTCTAAGGTCAAAGAGAGGGTGGTATCGGCGAAAAGTTCAATCAAAATTCGCTCTGAGGGGCAGCCGATGTGTTGTACTAGGGCATGGTAGGTGCCAGGGCAGAGGTTTTCAAAAGAGAATTTACCACGAGCATCCGTCCATTGTTCTGCACCAACTTCAGTAATGTAAATGCTCACGTCCTCCATGGGACTTTGGTCGTGCGCATCTCTGACCGTACCTTCTAAGGTCAATAAACAACTTTGGGCGGCCACTTGAAGCGACCACCCAAAGAAGAGGAACAATATATGTCGAAGTTTATTCAACAGTTACGTCAAATACTACCTCGATATCAGTTTCACCACCTGCGTTGGTGATATCGCCACCGCTAACACCAGTTGCAGTTTTCTCTGGCTCGTGACGCAAAGTGATGGTGTAGCTCTCCATACCTGCATCACCAGTAGTCAACTCAAACGATAAACCCACTGGGTTACCGTTGTTGTCTTGGTCAGCGTATGCGAACATAGAAGCGCCTGTTGTAGCGAAGAAGAACTGGTGTTCTTCTGCTTCGTCAAAAATCTCAGCAGTCAATTCCTCTGCTGGGTCTTCACTTTCGTTAAACAAAGTAATTGAACCCGCGTAAGTTGTATTTGCAGCCAATTTGTCTACAGTAATTATTGGCGCATCGCCACCGTCACCATCGATATCTTGGAAGTTGAGGGTTACTGTTGATCCGCCTGCTTCTAAATCTACGTTAAGAGTAGTAATCAATTCTTCTTCATGGCCGTGATCAGGATCGTTTGGCTCACATGAGAATAGCGCTACGGACACTAGAGCTAAGGGTAAAAGTTTTGCAAATTTCATTTGATAAATATTTTTGGTGAAGTTAATGCAATCTTAACAAATTGCAACAATGTTGCAGAAATAAAAAAAGAAAATAGAATGCTAGATGTTCATTGGCGTAACATTTGCATTAAGTTTACCCTAACCAATTTAAAATCAAACATATGAAACGATTATTTGCAGTATTAGCTCTTGCTTTTCTTTCTTCTTGTGTTATAGTCGATCCGGGTTACGTCGGGGTGAAATCAACTTTAGGGAAACTAAAGCCAAAGGCGTATCAACCTGGCCTAATGACCGTGAATCCACTGATTACTAGAGTGGTAGTAGTGCCTACCAGAACGGTGAATCTTGAGGTTCGCTTAAACCTTCCTTCGAAAGAGGGCTTGAACGTACTTGCAGAAATCTCTATTCTATACCACATCCAGTCAAGCCAAGCTCCAAACGTTATCCAAACGGTAGGGGAGCGCTACGAGGACGTCATGATCCTTTCTGTATTTAGATCGGCTGCCGCAGATGTCTGTTCACGATACATGGCCAAGGACATGCACAGCGGACAGCGTGCGGTCATTGAGGATGCCATTAAATCCCACATGGACAGTCTCCTTACAGACCGTGGCTTCGTAATCGAAAGTGTGCTGATGAAGTCTATTTCATTGCCACCTGGACTCTATGAGGCTATTGAAAGTAAACTTGAGGCAGAGCAGATTGCACAACGTATGGAGTTCGAACTGCAACAAGAGCGTTTAGAAGCACAGCGCAAGAAGATTGAAGCGCAGGGTGTAAGAGATGCACAGCAGGTATT
>QQUU01000050.1 GCA_003385605.1 Bacteroidota bacterium | reverse complement strand
CCTCAGAAGTTGATGCCGTGACTACGGTAAGTGGCGCTTGGGAAACCTTGACTTTTGACTTTGGTATCCCTGCCCCTGCAGGAAGTGCAGATCTCGTGATCATGCCGCAGCCCCACACCAACGGTGGCGGAAATACTTTTTACATCGATGATATCGAACAAAAGCCTGGACTTGTTGCCACTCCTAGACTCGGTCCGCCGATTACCTTTGAGTCTGGCACCAATCCTAGGCACCTTTTCGACTTTGAAAGTGCCATTTCAGACGTGGTACCGAACCCGGATGTCAGTGCAGCCAACGGGAGCGCCATGGTTGGGAAAATTACGCGATATCTAGGGGCTCCATGGGGCGGTAGCAAGATTGAATTTGTCAATAATCTAGACTTCACCAATCACCCGCAGATTACCATGAAAGTATGGACCAATGCAGCCATAGGCACCTATGTAACCTTGAAAGCAGAAAAGCCATTTTGGGGCGAAGAGCGCAGTGTTCAGACGACCAAAACAGGAGAATGGGAGACCCTTACCTTCGACTTTACAAATGCTCCCACAGATATGAATGTCCTCGCGTTTATGTTTGATTTTGTTGCAGGCAGTAGCAACGTTGGAGACGGAAGTGCCGGCTCTACCTTTTACTTCGACGAGGTGAAGTATGCCAATGTTCCCTTAGGAAGTGATGAGGGATTAGAATTGGCTCCAATTTCTGTATATCCAAATCCGGCTTCAGACCTCTGGACGTTGTCAAATCCGACACTCACTATAACCGATGTTATTGTGTTCAGTATCGACGGTAAACTTTTGGAGAAAGTTGAGCCAAAAGGCGATGGTACTGTGGATATTGATGCAAGCTTGTACCCTGCTGGTATCTACCTGGCCAAGGTAATCACAACAACAGGCGAAGAAGTGCTCAAGCTCTACAAAGACTAATTAAGGACCCTTCACCTCGAGGATGGAACGACTGAAGTTGCCGATATGCTTACTAATGTTCTTCGCTGCTACTTCCATGGTAAGCGCACAGGACTCGTCGGCCGAAAAATCGCCGATTTACATTCGATACCTTGAAAACATGCTGGGTCCACAGAAGGATCCTTCCGCGCCTCAGCTGATCAACTACCCCGCTATTGCCTATGCCCCTGAAACGAGTTGGGAGATTGGGGTGAGTAGCCTCTATGTCTATTCCGCGAATCGCAACCTCGAAAATCGACTGAGTGAGGTAAAAGCATATACCTTTTTCACCCTTGAAAATCAATACGGCTTCTGGCTTGATCATGCGTTATACACCGATTTGAATAAATGGTTTTTCTACGGCCGTGCGCGATATCAAAACTTCCCGCTCTTCTACTACGGAATAGGTCGTGAAAGCCCCTCTGAATACACAGCACTGATCGATGGGTCTTATACACTGTTCCGAGAACGATTGCTGCGCGAAACCCTACCATCGTTGTACTTTGGACTAGAACTTGACTTCCAAAGCTTGAACCAAGTGAGCTATGTGGATACGCGTCCAGACTTTGAGTTTCCTCAGGTAGGTACCATGGGCTCGACCAATCTAGGTATTGGACTTGGTTTGCTCTACAACAACATTCATAATGCGATGAACCCGCGCGAAGGGCTATATAGCGAATGGGCCTTCATGAATTACAGAACATCGATGGGCAGCGATTTTGATTTCTCCAGCTATATTATCGATAACAGGATTTACCGCCCAGTAAAGGAGAATACTGTATTTGCCGCTCAGGTTTATGGCCAATTCACCCGTGGTGATGCCCCTTTTAATATGCTAGCCCTGATGGGTGGAGAAAGCTTGATGCGGGGATATTATTTAGGACGTTACCGCGATAAAAACCTCCTGGCCGGCCAGGTCGAATACCGCATCTTACCCTTCTCTTTTTCCAAGCGCTGGGGAGCGAGCGTTTTCCTTGCCGCAGGCCAAGTATATGGGGATGATTATGGATTTGAATGGGATGCATTTCTACCCACGGGCGGAGCTGGCGTTCGCTACCTCATATTCCCCGACAAGGACATCTACACGAGGATTGACGTATCCTACACCAGAGAAGGAAGTGGAGTGTACTTCTTCATCGGCGAAGCTTTTTAGAATAAAAAAACCCCCTTCTTTCGAAGAGGGTTTGTGAAAGTTTAGAATTGGCTTCTATTACTTCAAACCGCTTAATGGAATGAAAGGAGCCTTCACCCAAGAGACAAATTTGTCTGCAAGGCCGTAGAAGAAGCTGTATACTGCTAGTGAAACGTAAAGTTGGATCAACATAATGATTACTCCAACAAACGCCATCCCTGCGCCTACTAACCCTTCGATAGTCCATCCTGCACCCGCGTAGGTGTCAGACATGATTTCCATGCCGTATAGACCAGTGAATAGTTCTGCGATAGAATCTAGGCCTACCATACCTGCAAACGTACCGAGTACAGTCATTGGTAGATCAGCAACACCAGCTGCTAGATTTAGGCTGTGTGAATATGTAAATACATCAGCATTCACAACGTAAGAAACAACGCCTACCACTGCTGTGAAGAACGCGCTCATTGCTGCGAAGTAACCTACTGCCTTGATGTTTGTGATAACGAGATCCTTAAATACGAACCCTACCGTATCACTCTTAGAAGCAGTAAGCTCGTCACCGGCATTGCGAATGATCTGAGCAAGTGGGAAAGCAGCGTAAATGTAAATAAGTGTCGCAACCGCGCTACCTACTTTAGACAATGCACTTCCTTCACCAGATAGTGCATCAATACCGCCTGTTACTACACCGTAAAGCATAGAAATAAGTACTGCAAAGGCAACTACCTTGTAAACAAATCCGAGCCAAGCTTTCGCTGAATCCTCAGAGCTGCTAATTACTTCGTTCCAATTGTTTCTTGGAAGCATCCCGTTCACCTTATCAGGAAAATCGAGGACTTGATTCACATAGTTAATCATAGTTTCATGTGTTTTTTAAGTGTTAACGGAGAAGAAGTTATTAAAAATCCACTCTGATTTCTGAACTAAACCTCGTTTCTCGTGTTTACCAGGGTCTAAAAAATCCGTCAAAAAACAACGATAAAGTGTCTTAAGCGCCCTTTATTACTGGGGTGAGAACTAGTTACACTCGAAGATGAAATCTGTTAGTTTAGTGTGAATAATTTCGATTTTCATCTATTCAAACAGCCTGAATTTTAGACTTTTCGCGGCAATTTGGAGCTTTTGCCTCCCCAAAAACGTCAAATCACAGATCCAGTCTCTTTCAAATCATGAGCAATTAAGGGGTCTGTAAGCGTCTTAATCGATAGATGTGTTTACACGTATATAACACAAAAAAAAGCGCCCCGGAGGGCGCTCTTTCATAGCGGTCTAAATTTTACTTTCTAGCCTCCCACATTTTCTTCCAAACAATGGTTTTTTGGAAGCCGTTTGGCATATTCTCAGCCATAGTTGAACCGTTCCAAATCTCCATGAGGTCTTTCGGAGCATCAGCGTTGTCTTTGTAACTCAACATTTCTAATGCATCACTGTAAGTGGCAAAACCATCGTAGGTGTAACAGGTATAGTGATCCTGGTTAGCTGGTAGAACTGAACTTACAATACCCCAGCTGCTCCTATTATCCTTCCCTTTCTTAGATGCTTTTTCAAAGTAGGGTCCGAATGACTCCTTATTTTCTGTAATGAAGGCTTCAAGGTTTTTCGGTCGTGCTGAATTCACTACGTAATAATTGGATTCGCCGTTGCTCCACCATGATTCGAATTTACCAACAGTTACCAAGGATATGGTTACGCTTGACCCGTTAAAGACACTTGCGTGCTCTATTGGAATCTTCAAAGCCGCATCAACTGATTCTGCCCAAGAATTTCCGTCAAAATGTTCTGCGTCTTCAACATTCAAAATCATACAATATTTGCCTTGGTTATCATCGGCAACTCCCACTCGCTTGAGCATGAGGGTATTTATAACATCTTCGTTATTTGCAACTCTATACTCACTAACTCCCTTCCAATAATTTTCCATCTTACTTTCAAAATCTGCTTGATCCGATCGGTCCATGTCAAAAAAAACAATCTGTTGGTACTGCGCTGTAGCAGTTAAAGAGATGGCCAGAAATAATCCGGCGAATAGTACTTTTTTCATCGTTTTAAGTGTTTTAGTTTGCTTTTAAGTTATTGGATATGAAGTGGTTCCTTGTTTCATTTTGACCAAATACGCTTCATGGGCCATAACTCTATCCTTTGTACCTTGAGTCCCGATGAGAACAAACAGCCCATACTTGCTTTTTGCCGCACTACTTTTTTCAATCGGCTTAAGCGGCCAAAAACTAGTGGTCTTAGGCACGCTTCAAGATGCCGGCTCACCTCAGTTGCTGTGTGAAAACGAATGTTGTGCCCATCCAAAACCAAACGACTATGTGGCCTGCCTTGGGGTGGTAGACTCAACACGTGCGCTTCTCTTTGATGCTACACCTGATATAGTTCCCCAGCTCTCTGAGCTTTTAAACAGGTCTGGTACCGATCGCTTTTCCATTTTCTTAACCCACGCACATATAGGACATTACACCGGGCTCATGCACCTCGGCAGGGAAGCTGCCAACACAAACAAAGTACCTGTATATGCCATGCCAAGAATGCTCGAGTTCCTCGCTAAAAACGGACCTTGGAACCAGCTTCTAAAGCTTCAAAACATCGTGCTCAACGGTTTAGAAAATGGCGTACCTCGAACATTAGACAACGGGGTAAAAGTTGAGCCTATTTTAGTTCCGCACCGTGATGAATACTCAGAGACGGTAGGGTATTACATCAAAGGTCCAAACAAAACAGCTCTGTACATTCCAGATATCGATAAATGGACCGAATGGGAGGAGAATATTCTCGGCCTTGTCCCCACAGTGGATTACGCCTTTATAGACGGCACCTTTTTCGCAGATGGCGAGATTCCTAGACCGATGTCGGAGGTGCCCCACCCGTTCGTTTCTGAAAGTATTGCGCTACTTAAGCACTTGCCTGAAGCCGAAAGGAAGAAGGTCTACTTTATTCACCTAAACCACAGCAACCCTGCACGAGAGGCCCATTTTGAAGGCCGGAAAGCGGCAGAAGCGCTCGGGTTTCACTTCGCCGAATTTGGCTTGGAGGTTGACTTATAGTCAAATGTCGTGTTAATGACGGGAGAACAAACCGCGTTTTTATACCCATACATTTTACTTTTGCCTCATGAAATTAGGTGAACAGATAAAAGCAACACGTGCCGCACAAGGGGTAACTCAGAAATCTCTCGCGGAAGCTTCCGGGCTCACTGAAAGAACCATACAGCGTATCGAAAATCATGAGGTAGAACCTTCTGCTCATTCTTTACGAAGAATAAGTCATGTTCTCGGGGAAGACTTCCTCACGGCAAAAATGAAACAGCAAAGACGTCTGCAACTCGTCCTTCGCGGCATTGTCGCTATATGGACATTGGCCGTTGCCTACAACGTCTTTTTCTCTCCTTTTGACTGGACCAAAAGGTGGTATGAAATCCTCATTTGGTTCTTTTGCCTGATCGGTGTGGTTAGTGGTGAAATTCGATTCGCTTACCCCAGAAAAAAGTAAGTATTTGATTTATAGGTATCTTCGAGCCAATCACAACGCACATGAAGAACCACATTTTAGGCTTTTTCCTCCTAGCCACCACCTTATTTTCGACTCCTGCCAATGCCCAAGATTGGGAAAAACGCCACGCTTTTGCCAAAGCATATTTCGGTGCTGGAGCATATTACATGCCTACTCTAAATCCAGGTACTGTTTTAAACGCTGATGGTACTAACCTAACTTTTGAAAAGGCAGCGTTTATGACGCCCGCAGTAAATATTGGGGCGACCCATTTCTGGGGGCACGCAGATTTCTATGTAAGCATCACTACCACAGACATCACCTTTGGTGAAAACGCTGTTGAGAACAACTATCGTTTAGGAACCTTTACTGGGCTTCGCTTGTACCCCTATCCTACCGAAGTGGGTAAGGTGCGCCCCTACGTAGGTTATGCATTCTCGCCCTACCGCTACAAGCAAGTCAATGCTAGTGGTGAAGAGTTCAAGCACACGGCTGTAAAGTCTATGTACAATGCAGGCCTGGCCTACCAACTGCCTAGTGCCTACATCACTTTAGAATACGGCAGAACAGCTAACCCAAGTTTTGACACCTATCTTTCAAGAACTCAAACGGGATCTGATGCCTTCCCTGCAAGCATGTTCCAGCTGGGAATCAACTTCGCGATTGAAACGACAAGTCCTTCTGCGTCGCCAATGAATAAAAAGGCCAACGAAATCTTTGCTGCTTCCAACGCCAATGGATTGTTTGTAGCAGCAGGGCCGTCCTCTGCTTTCCCTATCCAAAGTTCTTCTTACGTCACCGATTCCCGTCCTTATCTAGACGACATGAGCATGCCGATCATCTTTCCGGATTTTGCGGCGGGCTACCACTTTACCAAATCGGACTTTATCGTAGCAGCGGCATCGAGACGTACCATTCAAAAGCGCAGTGCCTTCAACTATACCTCAAGACTTCAGCGTCAGAGTTTGAATATTGAAGGGTACAAGTTTCTCTTCGATTACCACGGGTTTGTTCCGTATCTCGGGGCGGGAATTGGACGCGAAAATCTAGAACTTACCCGCACGGAGTTCGGCAACGATCTGGATCCTGTCACCGAACAAATCTGGAGCCCAAACATCGTATTCGGATGGGATATTCGCCCGAGTGTCAAGGGGGATTGGTGGATTTTAAGAACGAATCTTCGCTATTACCCGACGTTGCAGCTTGACCTTGCCGGAGGGGCATTGAGCCAACAGCATCTGGAATTCAACTTCATCCAGTTGGTGGTTTATCCGCAGCGCTTGCAGAAAATAATGAAAGGCTTCTAGTGACCGTACATCTCTAGGCGCCAATCTTCCCCTTTTTCTGCTTTATAGTTCTTTAATTCTGCCCAAAGTCGCTCTACCACCTCCGGGTGGTCTGCACTTACATCGTTGTTGTTGCGGAGGTCCACATTTAGGTCAAACAGCTCTAACTCACCCTTGGTCTCGTGCCAACGCAAGAACCATTGTCCTTGGCGAATCCAGTACCCATTAACGTGGTCTCCCATAACATTCTTGGGGTCATCACTTCGTGTGGTAATCACGTTTCCATAGACGCTTGAACGCAACGATTTTTCTTGCCCTTCAAGGACGCTTCGGTAGCTTTTTCCAAAGAAGTTTGAAGGCACCTCAACACCCGCATAATCCAATATGGTTGCAGGTAAATCAGCACTGTGAATCAACGCAGTAGTGGTGGTGTTTGGAGCGATCTTCCCTGGGTAGGAAAAGATGATGGGCGAACGGAAACTCATGTCATAAATAGACCCCTTCCCTTTGTCGCCACCGTTGTGTGACCGCATAGGATCATCCCAAAACTCTTGGTCAGGGTCCTGCTCCCAGCCATTGTCATTCACATAGACAATCAATGTGTTTTCGTAGAGGCCCTTCTCCTTGAGGTGAGCGACCAATTGGCCCCAAGCATCGTCAAACCAGGTACAATTTGCATAATACTGTTTGGCCGATTCTGTCATGTCTTCGTCCTTGTACAAATCGTAGTACTGCTGCGGCGCATCAAACGGATAGTGCGGCAATGAAGGAGCGAACCACATGAAAAACGGCTGCCCCTTGGTCTCCTCCAAGAAGTCATACGCCGGTTGGTTGGTCACTCGTGCCAGATCCATACCGTCGCCGCCCATATGCTCTAAAAACCAATTCTTCGTCTTCTGATCGCTTTCCATCCAGCCCTTGGTCATGCCGTGTGTAAACCCTCCATTTTCAAAGGTGTATTCCCACCATTTACCCCCTTGAAAGCTCACATAGCCCTTTTCCTTTAACAATGTGGGCAATGTTGCAAAATTGACCATGTGTTTTGCACGCAAATCAAACTCCCTCGTGAAGCCGACGATTGAATCTTCCGGAATGCTCAGTGCGCTAATGAGTGAGTCTCTCTGTGCTCCGGCTGCACGGTAATAATCGATGGGCAACATCCCGTTGAGCAAAGTCTGTAGGGATGGTCGACAATGGTTGTCGCTCACATAACCGTCCGTGAAAAGCATGCCCGACGCCGCCAAAGTATCCATGTTGGGCGTATGTACATAATCCGCTCCCATAAAGCCGAAATACGGGTAGCCTTGATCGTCTCCTACCAACATAATAACATTCGGAAGCGCTTCTTCATGTACCTGTTGTTGCGTTGTGCAGCTTCCCAAGAATAGGGCGCCAGCTAAAAATGTAAATGCGGTTGCTTTCATTGTCTCTGAGAAAAAGTTGTTTGTCGTAATGTCGTTTTTCCGTAAGGTATCAAGGTATCTGTTTGTACTGCTCCATCCTGCATGGTTTTTACCAAGAGTAGCGGATAGTTCTCGCCTTTTACTTGTTGCACATCTCCCGAAGCCATAAGCTCGCGTTCCTTGTATGGGGTTGATGGCGTACAGTAGTAGTCGTGGAATCCCTCCAGCGCATAGGATTTAATGTTCTCTCGTTGCCCATGTATATCCTTGGCGTAGACCAATGGTCCATAGGTGAGGTACTTCTGGCCCTTAAAGTCCTTCACCGTCGGGGCCGATTCAAAATTCACCTCCAAAGCATCACCCTGCGCCCACTGGCGCGTGATATGTGCATAGCCGTTACTTACGCTGTCCACGGGCATGCTACTTTGAAGCTTCGCCCACGTAGGCACGCGGAAGGTGAAGGTGAAGTACACGGGGGCGTCCGTTTCTACCTCAAAGCCAATGCGGTGCTCGTAGGGATAATTCGTACGCTGGTGCACAGTAACAGCTTGTCCGTCCACCTTTGTTTTTAAGGTGGTTGGACCGTACATAAGGGCCGCAATACCTCCGGGACTCCTCATCCACATTTGATTTAGGAAATAGGTCAAATTCCTTCCATAGTTCGGAACACAGCACACTGCCGGCTCACTATGCGTTGGCGAATATTTATAGCGTGGATCCGACGTACTTTGACCGTTCTCGTGATGATGACCGTCCATGCTGTAGCAATTGTCCAAAGTCCCGTAGGCCAATGCCGTACCACTCTTATTACGCGATCCTAACATGGCGTTGTACGTCAACTCCTCAGCACTCTGCGCAAATGCAGCGTTGCCCGACTTCTGGAGCAAGGACCCAAATGAATTACGAAGCTCGAGCATCGCGCAATACTCCTGGCCCGTAGTCGACGGATCCGCCTCTTTCCCTGCAATCCATTCATTGCCATGCCCCGCACCGCTAGGCAACATGACATTGGCAAGCTTTATCAGCGCAGCATCATATCCTTTCTTTAATCGAGAGTCATTGCTCCTGTAATACGCCGCAGCCAACGCACGTAAGTGCTCGTAGGTATGTACTGCGTGACTCTCGTAGGCTGAATCTACCTTGAGCAGATACGGCAATCTCAAATCATTGAAGGCACGGTTAAGCGGGTACTTCGAAAATTCTTGATAGAGGTAAGAGGCATAATCGAGATAGTCGCTTTTGCCTGTAATTCGTTCGAGGGTTTCGCATACGTCCACCATCATTAAACCGTGCGTCACGCCGCCAAATTCTCCCTCCAAATTAAAAGGACTCCTCCCTTCTGGACCGTACTCCTTCATAGTGAGCTCCATCGCGCTTTCAACCGACGCTAAAACGCGCTCCTCACCGGTGATTTCATAGTACCCTAGCAAGGTTCGAAATGCCGTTGTTTGGGCCCACAACTCGCCGTTAGAACCCTTGTGTTTATAGCGTAGGTTTTTCTTGTAAATACCTATGTATCCGTCTTCGTCTTGAGAGGCTAGCAGTCCATTCACAATGGCGGTGGCTTGTTCCATTGCCGCTTGATTCTCCGTCAAAAAAGCGTGGCGAACAAAGCCGTCCCACCAGTTGCCTATAGTCTCTGCATTCCACCACATAATGGAAGTCTCCCAAGCTGCTCCAGTGAGTACTAAATCTCCCATTTCAGGGACATCTTCCACACCACCTCGGCGGGCCGATGCGTAAAGATCGTCCTTTGTAATGCCTGGATACAGTTCGTCCAAATGGCCCACCATACCCTGTTCAAGATCGTTATTCATCATCTCTAGAATCCAGCCCTTAGGGCGCACTTGACCTGTAGGAAATGGCTTAAATGCTGCTGGTTTTGCACCGTTTCGTTCCAATTCCAGCTGGTAAACTTCACCCACGGCATTTTGATCCACTTCTTGGAGAAATGCCTCGCCTTGCGAGCTTTGCTCATTGCAGGAAAGCATGGCGAAAAAGAAGAATGTGAAAAGAATGAATCGGCTCATTGTCCTAAAATAAAAAACGCATCCCGAAGGATGCGTTTATACTTCGCCCAATTAAAAGCGAATTTTAAGCCATTCTGCGCATTACCGATACCGCAACGGCGCCCATGATGCCGCCCATCACTGCACTAATAATTGTGTCAGTGATAGCAAAGTTCAAGTCAATCAGGTTATACATGCCAAGCATCTGCATGTTCATAACCAAGAAAAGACCGCCCATGATTGAGGCTCCGTACTGAATGCCTTTACGGATTGAATCTGCCTTAAAGTGTTCCAAAGCAAGTGCGAAAAGCACACTCAGGGCTACAATCATAATTAATGCGAAAGATGCCTCAGGATACCCCTTAACCGCATCCGGGAAAGAAGACTTCTGCGCCTCTACGGCTGCATTGTAATAAAGTGGGCCGCCCAAGGCAAAGAATGCCATGTTCGTTACCCCCACGGCTAACGCCGTCAGTAGTAGTTTTTTCATAACGTTTCAGTTTTGTTCTCTTGTAAGTTACTGAATTTTAATTACTTAAACACAAACCTTCTCCGAGAGAAGCTACGGTCGTTAAATTTCGACGAGTTTGTACCTTAGAGCTCTTAAAGAACAAACGCTATGAAAAGCTTGAATGAAAACTGGTTTGCATTTACCCTGATTGCCGTGATTTTCGGAATTCTAGGATTCTTGTTAGGCCGCACTACCGGTCACCACGGACCCAAAGGAATGCCGCACATGATGATGGGCGAAGGACACGTTATGAAGAAAGCCATGTTCATCACAGACGAAGGAGAAGTTCATGATCTTATGGGCGATCTTGATGTTGATGTGATCGATAAAATTGACGTGGTAAAAGGAGAAAACGGTGAAATCACTGTGACCATTGATAGCCTCGATGTAGAAGGTATGGAAGGCGAAGCAAAAGCCAAGGTTCGTGTCATCACAAAGAAAATCTCGAGCGAAAAATAGTGCTCAGCTATTGGGAAAAAACAACATTACGCCACTTTGATTTAGTGGTCGTGGGAGGCGGTATTGTAGGACACTTTACCGCCTTGTTTTATGCCCAAAAGAATCCTGCACACCGCGTTGCCATACTTGAGCGTGGACTCTTCCCTAGCGGCGCCTCTACGAAGAACGCCGGGTTCGCCTGCTTCGGATCTATTGCCGAACTAGAGCACGATGTTGCATCCATTGGTAAAGAGGCGACTGCAGAACTGGTTATCAAGCGCTACAACGGCCTTCAACTACTTCGAGAAACATTGGGGGACGAAGCCATAGATTACCGCGAGGTTGGTGGATATGAGATGTGCTTCGAGCCTCCCAAACAAGAGCGGATTGACTTTTTTAACGACCTACTTGAGCCCCACTTAGGCGCCCGACCTTACGCCATAGTGCCGGCTAACGGTTATGGGTTTTCGACCAAAGTCACTCATTTGATCAAAAACGCTCTCGAGGGCACCGTAGATACCGGAAAAATGATGGCCGCCTTGCAGCAGAAAGTAGCGCAAGCGGGGGTACTGACATTCACTCAAAGTACCGTTGAAAAGATCGAAAGTACCAGCGAAGGAAAGGCCGTCTACATCCAAACAGCGGATGGTTCTGTGGCGTTTTTCGCCCGTCAAGTTGCCCTCTGCACGAATGCCTTCAGTCGCAAATTTCTGGCCGACGAAGAACTAGAGCCTGGACGCGGACTCGTTTTGGTGAGTAAGCCTCATCTTGCCTTTCATTGGGAGGGTTCCTTCCATTACCACGACGGATACAATTACTTTAGGACTATTGACGGAAGGCTATTATTGGGAGGCGGACGACACCTTGACAAGTCAGGTGAAACCACCCTTAAGTCTGGTGTCAATTCCACTATCGAAAAGGCGCTTAAAGACGATATAGCATCACTTATAGCTCCTGGAGTTCCTGTTGAAGTCGACTACATGTGGTCTGGAGTAATGGCTTTTGGTTCGAGTAAGCAGCCTGTGATTAAACGAATAGACGACCACTTGGTTGCTGGCATACGTCTTGGAGGAATGGGCGTGGCAATTGGGGCTCGTGTCGGACAAGATTTAGCAGTCCTGATTGGTTAATAACGCGTTGATAAACAGTGCCTTATAAACCGTCGGGCAGAGAACTAGCGCCTACAAATTCGTATCTTTGCAGTACAAACAAACAGGTAATGACTGCATTTAAAACCAACACGGACCAGTTCATTAAACAGCGCATGATGACCTACCTCAAAGAGCAAGGTTATAACTTTTATCAAAGTGCGACGCTGTTAAAATTGACTCAAGCCGAAAGAGAAGAGATGAGCCGCTATTGGGCGGAGTAATCTACAGTCTGTAACCTACCGTCATGGTGTGGTAGTGTGGCGAGGACAGTGAGAAATTATGCTGGTAGAAATACCCAAAGCTCACCTTGCCACCAAGCATTTTATTGCTGCTTTCCGCACCTATTCTTAGCCTCCGACTCAAGTTCCCGTTTACTGACCCCAAGTATTCGGAGTAGATCGTTGGGTCCCATTTCCAGTCTCTAAAGTTTTTGGTGTACGCCCCGCGAATACGTAAATCCGAGCGGTCTGACCCTCCACCCGAGAGCACGGTGCGGTGCTGGATTCCATAGCGCATGGAGAATTCGTCACGGCCGAGGTCATAGTCTTTTGTGGCGTTGAATCTGAAGCGAATGCGCTGATTGGTGCCTTGCGTCGCGCCTACATCGTCAAAGATGGCGTAATGACGAAACTCGGTTGAATAGCTTAATGATTTGCTCTGTTTCTTGGTCACCTGTAATTCCGTGATCCAACGGTCCATGCCCTCGTCGCCTCCTACACTTCTGTACAATCCGCTGATGTCTACATCAAGCCCTTTTGCCGGCTCTATTCTATAGGTCAGTTTTGTCCAAGCACGATTGTCTGTAACTGTTTGCGCAGTGACCCCAAATGCAGCCAGGACAAACCCAATGATGAAAATATTCTTACACTTCATAAACCACGATAATTTGTGCCTTCCCTTCAGCGTGGTCAATCTTAGAAATGTGGTGTTTTACAACGACCACTCCCATATTTTTCGCGAACTCATTCACACGCTCTCCAACGACCTGCTCGGTAAGGTTTTCCGAAGGTACAACCAAAGACACCTTCTTGGTCGTGCGTTTAGTCTCACTTGGCTTGTCCAATAAGAAGCGCTCAAGTATATAGATGCATCCTAAAACGGTTGCGTTGATCAGGACCAATTCAATGAGCGTAATGCTTTCAGAGCTTAGTGCGTTGATCACCGCCACACCTAAAGAAGCGAAGAGGTAGGTCATCTCCTGTGGTCGAAGCGGCTCTGTACGGTAACGTATAATCCCAAAAATGGCGAACATACCGATGGCTAAACCGATCTGCATTTCGAACGTGCTCAAGACATAAGAAAGGAAGAACACCACTACTGCGATGATGAAGAAACTACTCACATTCGTGCGCGTAGTTCTGTTGTGGCGGCTGACAATGGCCAATTGGACCAGGTTGTACACCACCATCAATGCAAATTTTACGAATAAGGAAGAAGAAATGTATAAGATGTCGGTCATTCAGGTAGTGTTGTTGTGAAAAGCGAATATAAGTTTAAAAATTCCAATGTATTTTGAACCCATGCTTAGACGTCTCCCGCTGTATTTGATAATTGTAATGGCCCTCGGGTTTAATTCGTGTACCCAAGAATTTACCTCGGGGCAACTGCCAATGGTGTTTTTAGACGTTGATGGACAGATTCGGCCGGACGACAAGAAAGACGGTTCATTCTCCATTGAAGTGGATAACCGCAAGGTGGTTAGCGGTAATATGGGTGTGGAATACCGCGGCAGCACCTCCTACAGGTTAAGCGATAAGAAATCCTACGGTTTTGAAATACGCACGGCCAATGGCAACGGCACGCCAAAGGCACTTTTAGGGATGCCGGCCGGAAGTGACTGGATCCTCATGGGACACGTGGTTCGTTCCAATGGTCCGGATGAACTTTACGCCTTTGACCCCACCCTTATGCACCACTACATCGGTTATGAGCTCGCACGAAGCTTAGGCATGTATGCTGCACGTTGCCGCTGGGTAGAGCTTACAGTCAACGGCGTATACCAAGGTGTTTATGTGCTCATGGAGAAGCCAAAAGCACACCGGATGCGCATCGACGTTGGCACGCCAAGCGGAAGAAAAGAACCGGGAATTACCGGCGGGTATGTGCTCAAGATTGACAAAACGGCCTCTTATGCGCCGTCAGGTAGAGAATTGAGTTACTACGACAACAATTGGGGCGATGATGCGAATTATACAGGGTATATGAGCTTTAGAAGCGAATACGACATCGATGGAGAGCCTATGGATGTCGAGCCCTTCCGTCCACCGTACCACGACCAACAATACCGAGAAACCTATTTCTTATTTGAGCACCCCAAGCCCAACGGTCTGAACGGGGAAATGCGCAATTATATCGAAGAGTATGTGTTCGATTTTGAAACCGCTTTGCTCAATGATGACCTAACCTCATCGACGCGTACCTATACCGATTATATCGACCTAGCCTCGTTTGCGGATGGGTTTATCATGAATGAACTCGCAGGCAATATCGATGCCTACCGCATCAGTACCTTCTTGCATAAACCGCGTGGGGAGAAACTGCGATTCGGACCCATCTGGGACTTAAACATTGGCTACGGCCGTCAGGGACGCGTGCCTTGGGAGGACTGGATTGCGAACTACAACGACTATGTAAGCGAAGATGCTTGGATGGTACCTTTTTGGTGGGACCGTTTGCTTGATGATCCACAATTCCGAACCTTGGTAAAGAATCGTTGGTCGACCTACCGAAGCGGTCCGCTTTCTGATGCCGCCATTTTTGGACTCGTCAACGACACCGAAAACCGACTCTTAAGCACAGGGGCGGCTGAGCGCAACTATGACCTGTGGCGCGCCGAGAATCGTACCATAGACTTCGAAGGAGAGGTGGATTTCTTACGCTACTACCTTGAGCAGCGCCTCGCTTGGATGGACGGGGAGATTTCTAGCTGGTAACTAAAGCACTATCCAGCCAGATAGCAGCACCAGCAACCCTCCAACGACACCTTGCAAGGCCGTGGCGCGGGTATGATAACGGAAGGCTTCGTCTGAACCTAATCCTCCCATTTCGCTTACAATCCAGAAATAACTATCGTTTGCGTGGCTTACCGTCATGGCACCAACGCCAAGGCTGAGGATGACCCATACCTTTCCTAATTCGGTATCTAATCCAAACGGGGCGAGTAGTGGTAACATCATAGAAGCTGTAGTAATGATGGCTACCGTAGAACTGCCTTGGGCCGATTTTAACACTGCGGCTATGGTAAAAGGGAGTGCTAGTACAAAAGCTCCGGGAAGCACCATGCCCTCTAGCCATCCGGCAACATCTATCAGCTTTAAAACACCCCCCAAAGCTCCGCCCATGGCAGTAATTAGAAGAACCGGCCCACCAGCACGGAGTGCGTTTAAAATCCACGAAGATTGTTCCACTTTTCGTTGAGCAGTACCTAGTGCAACCACAACACCAACAGCCAAGGCTACTTCTGGCTTACTCAATGCCTCAATCCAAGGCTCCGCCCATCCTTCAACTCCAGCAAGAGATGTCCCGCCAGCGATGAGAAGTAATGGTAGGATGATCGGCAATACCGCTCGTGCCAAGGAACCTTCTACCTCTTGTTCTGGTAGTTCTTCCAAAGGGTTGACTTGTTGAAGTTGGCGGTTCATTCTCGTGGCAAACCACCCGCCCGTCAACACTAAAACCAATGCCAGTATGCTGCCCGCGAGGATTAGTAATCCTAAGTCGTTCAGACCCAATGTTGCAGCTGCTGCAAGTGGCCCAGGAGTTGGGGGTATTAATACATGCGGAGCAAATAGACCTGTACTCAAAGCCACAGTCAAGGCCTTGCCGCTCACCTTCGCGTTCTTAGACATGCTTTTAGTAAGCGGAGAAAGAAGAATAAACGCAGCGTCACAAAAAACTGGAATGGCCACAACATACCCTATAAGACTCATGGCATACGTAGTCGGAAGCTTTTTCAGTCCCTTTACCATTTTGAAGGCGATTACCTCCGTAGCCCCGCCCTTTTCAAGGAGCTCCCCGAGCATAGCGCCAAGCAGAATGATCAAGCCTATCCTTGACATTGTTCCGCCAAAGCCCTTGTTGATCAGGGAAACTGCGTCAAAGGCTCCTTCGCCAAGCGCTAATGCAAGACCAAAAGCGGCGATGAGAAGCACCACAAAAGGGTGCCATTTCATTTTTGCTGTTCCCCATATAATCCAGACAATAGTGATGATTAATGCTGTTATTTCCATGAGCTATATTCATTTTGAACGGCCTGTTCCAACAAGTCCCCGGCCTCCTTCATACTTCTTTCTACTGTCCAGCCCTCAGGCTTAATCGCCACCGCTCGATCTACCCCTACCTCTTGGAAGCGACGGCTATCCCCATCCACTTTTCCCGCAAAGACCACAGTTTTGCAACCGTGTAGTTTCGCCTGTTGGCACAACTTCAAGGTCGCCTTTCCTGAAAGACTTTGCGTGTCAAGCATACCTTCAGCGGTGATAACAACATCCGCTACTTCTAATTTTTCGTCTAGACCTAAGGCTTCTGCAAAAATGGAAAACCCCGGTTTTAGCTCGGCGCCTAATGCACCTAGCAATCCAGCAGCCGAGCCACCTGCAGCACCGCTTCCGGGAACACGATCTACTCTTCTGCCAAACGTCTCATACAAGAGGTCGGCCCAGTGGCGTAGGTTCTGATCTAGGATTTCAACCATTGTGGGAGTAGCCCCCTTCTGCGGGCCATATATTCGACTCGCGCCGTTGGAGCCGTATAGCGGATTGTTCACATCACAGGCCACCTCAAAACAAATGGAATCGTCCCAATTCTGTGGTGCAACGATCTTGGATATGCGCGAAATCGAACCTCCATTTGCGTGTACCCTGGTGCCTTGCTTGTCATAAAAGGTAAACCCTAAGCCCTGCAGGATACCGGCGCCGCCGTCATTAGTAGCACTACCTCCGAGACCGACCACAACCTTTTTGGCGCCGTTAGAAATTGCGTGCGTTATGAGTTCCCCTGTACCAATGGTCGTGGTCTCCATGGGATTGCGCTCTTCCCCGCTCAACAACACTAGTCCACTAGCTTGACTCAGTTCTACCCACGCAGAACCGTCGTTAAACTTAAAATACGAGGCAGATATTGGGCGCCCAAGGGGATCGGAAGCGGAAACTTGTACCGTTCTTCCCAAACCTAATTCTGACCAGATTTCCAGCGCTCCTTCTCCTCCGTCAGATATAGGAAGTACCTCAACTTCCGCATTGGGAATACAATGGGTCAAAGCTCGCTGTATGTGCGATGCCGCCTGTTGGGCAGTCAAGGAGCCCTTGAGAGAATCTGGCGCAATCAGAATGTTCATAATGGGAATTTAGCATATTAATCACTTTGGACTGTTTACAGGGATGTTTTTCGTGTCGATTTACTGCTATGCGCGCTACAGGTATTCCACAGAAGTCCACTATTTTGCAGGCTCAAACTAGAGGTCGTTGTACAACACATTTCTATATATCGGTCCAGGGCTTGGCGTAGGTGCAGCAGTATTGATTGTGCTCATACTCTTGCTCATCGTGTTCTCTTTTGGCTACCGCCTTTGGTACAGCCTAGTGAAGGCGCCTAAAGTTGCAGTATCGTCGACGCAATCACAGGGTTCATCCAGCTTTTTCTCGTGGGAGTTTTATGCCACTGTATTTACGGCACTTTTGATTATTACCACCTTCAATCCTTCGTGGTTAGGAGCAGAAAGCAGTGGCAAGTATAAGACTGCGCTACAGGGGATGCCCTTATGGGTAAGTATAGTTATCGGTGGTCTAGTTGTAGGTTCTCTCGTGCTCATAGTTCGAAATAGACGCAACTCAAAAGCTGCAGAGGCGCAAGAACAAAGAACTCCTAGCTTCTCTTTTACTCCTTTAAATGTCTTTCTCATCTTGGCAATAGTTGCGCGAGCTGCTGTAACTGCTTTGAATGAACCGTTAAGCGATGCTATGTTGACTGTTCAAGGAAACCGTATCGCTGCCTATTTCATCGTGGTATTGGCTGGCCTTCTGTTGGGTCAAGCTGTATTGTGGATGAAGGATCTGTTCTTCGAAACAGCGACTTCGAGTGTTCGCCTTTTAAACGTCCTCTTTGCCCCGAGCGAGGACCCAGAAAAAATTAGCGCAATGAATGCCGCTTCAAGCAAAACCACCGGAGTTCTGGCTCGATTGGTGGCAAGCCTTGTTCTTGTTGTGATTACGGTCTTTGGATTGGGCTGGGAACTGCCTGAACGGTTGCTCGGTGGGGAGTTCTCTTCGAATTGGACCCTTATACTACTGAGTGTAGGGTCGATAATTCCCTTCTTCTTTACTAAGCATAACGGCAGTGCCTATTCCGACCTCTCGCAGCTTTTTCATCGCTTGGTCTTGGACAATTACTTCTTGGGCAAAAAGCTTCTTGGGCTGCAGATTAAAGGCGTTGGAACAGAATCAAGTGCAGAAAGCAAATACACCAGAGTACTTGTTACCGGGCTTGCTCGAGCAGGGACCACTGCGCTTACTAAATCGCTCGCTGAGCGCGGTTCATTCGCGTCGCTAGACTACAGTAATATGCCGGTGCTGCTTGCGCCTCGACTGTGGAGCAAAATATACAAGCCGAAGGCTACTGAGGATAAGGAGCGTGCCCATGGCGATGGTGTCAAGGTGGGTCTAGCCAGTGTTGAAGCCTTGGAGGAGTACTTCTTCAAAGTGTTGAAAAACGATGCCTACATCAAAACCGACGGGCTCTATGATCACGAGCTGTCTCAAGAAGAAAACGCCTTGTACCGCAGGTATCAAAACAGTATTGCCGGTCAAAGCCTCTATTTAGCGAAAAACAACAACGCCATACTGCGCTTGCCTTCGCTAGTAGAGCACAATCCAGATCTTGCCGTTTTTCTTTTGGTAAGACGTCCACTCCAACATGCCTATAGTTTGATGAAGCAACACGAACAGTTCTCCGCCCAGCAGGAAGAGGATCCATTCATCAAGGAGTATATGGATTGGCTGGGCCACCATGAATTTGGTATCGGTCAAAGACCATTTATCCTTAATGGCAAGGGCCGCCATGAGGGGAATACTGGCGACATCAATTATTGGCTAGAGCGTTGGGTGAATTACTACGAAAACGTGCCTCAATCGGATCAAATCACCGTGTTGAGCTACGAAGGATTTCTGGCGGACCCCAAAGGAACACTCGCACACATTGAGCAGGTGCTCGAAGTGCCAATATCGACGGATGCCCTGTCTAAATTCGCCAAAACTCCGAAGGAGGTTGCCGGCGCAAACCCTGAATTATTGGGACGTGCAGAGGCCATTTATGCAAAGCTAATCGGCTAACATTCCTTTTTTTCTTTTGATAATTAGGACATAGAGAAATGTTCTTATTTTGATGGTCCAAATACACACTGAAGCCATGGCATTATCCTATTTCGATCACGACGGGTTTAACATCCTTTCCCCTGCCCTCAAAGAGCACCTTTCGGAGCTTGGAGAAGTTGTAGACTATGAAAAGGGCGATCTCATTCTTGATTACGGTCTTCATGCGGACTTTATGCCCATCATTCTTGAGGGTAGCGCACGAGTGATGCGAATTGCCGACGATGATCCGAGCAAGGAACTGTTGTTGTACTTCTTGACCCCTGGAGAAATCTGTCCGTGTGCAGCCTTTTCCCAGTTACCCAACGGCAATATGCCCATCACAGTAGAGGCAGAATCACCGGCGAAGATTTTGCACATTCCCTTGGTTGAATTGACCCCTATTACTGAAGCTTTCAGTGAATGGCGCATCTATGAGTTAGGGAATTTCCGCCGCAGGTTTGAAGAACTGCTGAGCTTGGTCGATAATGCGATTTTCAATCAACTCGAAGCACGTCTACTTGCGTACATCGAAAAGCGCTGTCTACTCAACAACCGCAAGGGTGTATCGCTATCAAAAGTGAAAATGGCCTCGGAGCTGGGCACCTCAAGAGAGGTTGTCAGCCGGTTACTCAAGAACCTTGAAAACAAAGGCGTACTCACCCAAGACAAAGAGGGTGTTCACCTACTTGGCTAAGAGGCTTATTCAATCAACAGACGTTCGTTGTAAACGTTAGAACCCACCTGGATTTTCAGCACATAGGCGCCCGACGGCAAGTGATGAAGGTCAAGTTCTTCGATGCCGTATAAGGCTGCATTGAATGTACCACGGTGTACTGATCGACCTGTAATATCGTAGAGTTCGTACTGTACTTCTGTGCCTTCTGCAACATCAACGAGAAGCTCCACGCGTCCGCTTGTTGGGTTCGGATATACTGCCACGTTACTTGGTGCCAATTCAAGTTCCTCATCACCGATAAACGCCGCTTTGTTTAGCTTAACATCGGTATACACGTGCCACTCGCCCGGTTGGTAAGTCAAAGGTGCCGTTGCATTGGTCACCACTATGCTATCGCCGGTGAAGTAGTCGTACCACGTTCCTGTGTGCTGGAAGTTCGGATAAACATCGCCAGAGTTCACACGGAAGTTCCCCACCACGGTTGCATTGGTGTCGGTAACTGAAAGGTTGATGCGCTTCGCCCCGCCGTTGAGTGCATAAGTGAAGTTGTTCGTGTTGAAGACGCCGTACTTTCTGCGCATATCAATGAGCGCCGCCGTGTAGAAATAGACCTTCTGGCGGTGCTGATTTTCATAGTAGCTCCACAAAATTGGCTTCTCACAAACACGACAAGGGTTGTTGATGGAAATGTCATAGGCCAATTCTTCAAACATGTACATCATCTTCGGACCCGGAATGGTGTACAAGAACGCATGGGTCAAAATCTTGCGGTCTGCCAGCGTCGCCAACGTCTTCGTATCGTAGCTGCCGCTTGAGTTCCCGTAAGTCTTCAGCTTGTATGCCGCGCGCTCCTCGTCGTGGCTTTCCGTGTAGGTAATCAAGTGCTTGTCGTTCCAACCGCGCTCCTTGTAGATGCCCCATTTGAAGTCGCTGTTGTTGGTGTATCCCATAGCCGCCTCGTAGTACTGGTGGGTAGCGTTACCCCAAAGCATCATGCCGTAGTCGCTCAGCTCCTTTTCCTCGTTGTTCGGTCCCCAGTGCTCTAGGATGACGTAAAAATCTTGGTCGACGTTCCATAGGGTGTCGGCCATGCGCTTCAAGGCCGCGATTCTCGAAGACGAGTAGTTGTCCGCATTGGAATTGTTGGTGAAGCCTTTGGTGAAATCGAATCGGATACCGTCAATCTTAAATTCTTCAATCCAGTAAGTATTGATGCGGTCCATGTAATTGCGGGTCGGCTGCACGAAATGATCAAAGTCGTTCCCCCAACAGTTTGGCGGGTGAGGACAATTTTGATTCATGTACGGGTTGTTGGCTGCCGGTCGGTTGTTCACACCGTCCCACCACATCTGAGCGATAGGATTCTGCCCGTAGGCATGGTTGAACACTTGGTCGGTAATCACAGCAATGCCTCTAGAGTGACAGCTGTCCACAAACTCTTTGAACTTATCAGGCGTACCGTAGTACTTGTCTACTGCCATGTGAAACGAAGGGTTGTAGCCCCACGAAGAGTTGCCTTCAAACTCAGAATTTGGCATCAATTCAATGGCGTTCACGCCTAAGCGCGCAATGTAGTCTAGGGTATCAATAACCGTCTGGTAGTTGCGGGTAGTCACAAAGTCTCGAATGAGCAATTCATAGATCACCAGCTCCTCCTGCGGCGGCGCTTGGAAGTTGGTATTCTTCCATTGGTAGGGCGTCTTCGCGGTCTCATACAAAGAGACATTACCTGTAGTTTTTCCTGCTGGATAAGCCGGCAAGTTGGGGTAGGTAGACGACGAAATATAGCCATCGTTCCAAGGATCTAAGATTAGGGTCGAGAAAGGATCCGCTACGCGGAGCTGACCGTCAATCAGGTACTGGTAGGTAAACGGCTGGCCGGCTGGCACAGTGAGCTCCTTGAACCACCAAGCACCCCCTGGCGTTCTTGTCATTGCATTTTCAGGCTCAGGCAAATAGTCGTTCACAGACGTGAGCACATAAACACGGTTCTTGCCCGGTGCGTACAACTTGAAAAATACGGTCGTATCGTTCAGCTCGTTCAGCCCCATTTCCATGCCGCCAGGAAGGGTTGCAACCTGCAGAGGCGGCTCTACAGCATATTGAATGGTGTCATAAACCGTTGTTGAACTATCGGTAGCCTCGAGAATAACGGTGTGCATACCCGGCACGGTATCGCTCAGGTAGAATGTTTCTTGTTTCGACGAATCTTGGAAGACCAAGGTACCGTTGTCGTAGACTTTTAAATCACAGAACCTAGAAGCCGCTACGACGGTCTCGAGAGAATCTGTAGGAGAAATCAAGAGCGTGCTTTCAGGCTTCATGAATTGGGCGATAAGGCCGGCATTGGCTGGGTAAATGTCGTAGTAGATGTCCGAACCGTCTGCCGCGCGACCCACCACGGTTCCATTGGCGTTACGAAATACAAAGGCCAATTTTTGAACGGTTACGTTGCTACCAAAACCGTAATACGTTGGGATGTGATATTCTAACTTATGAAGGTTGTTTCCCAAAGAGGTCATTAGTACGTTGGGGTCAGCTGTTCCCCAGTTGCCCTGAACGTGCTTCCAATCTGTCGGCGTTGTACTTGCATTGGTAATCAAACCGGCATGTGCATACACTGGTGTGTAGCCCGTCAACGCGCCGTTCCCCTCCGTCGCATCGTAGATAACCGTAATGGTATCGTTCTGTGACGGGAATGCAGGAGTAATATTCAGAATCTGTCCTTGGACAAAAAAGGACATCGCAGTAAAGGCTGTAATGGCAAAAGCTCTCATCTCAACTTTTTAGTTTCAGTAGTCGTTTCAACGTTGGGTATAAAGTTACGTCATCTTTGTTTGTGCTACCCCCCGACTTATGACCGGGACTTTCCTCTATTTATCCTTAATCGGCCCGTCGGATTCGCTGCCCCATGCTTTCAAAACCAATAGCGTGATTGCCAATATCTATAAGAACCCCTTCGGTCGATACGCAGAAGCTATTACATTTGAAGCAAAATAACAGACCTATGAAAATCCCCTTTATCAAGCATTTGGTTGACTTTGTCGAGAAGAACGATGTGGATTACATCCATGAGACTATTGAGGTTTTGGAATCTCTCGCAGATGTACCGACGTTGAAAGACGAAGAAATGGAAGTCATTGGCGAATTGATCTCTAACCTCTACGGAGCGGTAGAAGTACAGAAGGAAATCGCACAAGGCACGGCCAAAAAAGATGCTTTAAATGGATTTATGAAGCGTGTTTTGGGATCAATTAACTAACTTAATTGGACCAAAAAACATTCATCATGATTACCACAACTACCTCCACTGTTCCAGGGAAAGAAATTTCTGAAATCTTAGGCATTGCTCGCGGCTCCACCGTTCGCGCCAGAAACATTGGTCGAGACATTTTCGCCGGCCTCAAGAACATCGTCGGAGGCGAGATAGAGGAATATACTAAACTCCAAGCCCAAAGCCGTGAACAGGCCCTGCAACGCATGTTGCAAGACGCTCAGCGACTAGGCGCTGATGCGGTCATAAACGTTCGCTTTGGCACGTCTATGGTCATGCAAGGCGCAGCTGAAATGCTCGCGTACGGCACAGCAGTAAAGCTCAAATAATGCCTGCGGCATTAGCAATCAATATCGCTGTGTGGGCCTTTATCCTTATCGCTTGTGTTGTTTTGGGCATTCGAGCCTACAACAAACGCCAAGAAGAAAATTTCGAAAAGCGAGATAATTAAGAAAGAGGTGTGAGCTGCTGAATGCGGTCGCACATGTACCGAATAACATCGGGGTCGTGAGAGATGAAAATCATACTCAGGCCCCGATTCTTTTTAATGCCGTTCAGCAGGTTGAGTACCTGGGCTTGAACGCTCACGTCTAGGGCGCTGACACTTTCATCACATATCAACACTGTTGGATCCGCCGCCAAGGCCCTTGCAATGCCGATACGCTGACGCTGGCCGCCGGAGAAGTCCTTGGGCTTTTTGCTGAGGTCGGAGGGGTGCAAGCCGACTTCTTGCAACAGGGCAGATGCTTTTTCCTTGCGCCCCACAGCGGAGAGCTCTGGCGCGTGGTGGGAAAGAACTTGGTCCAAGATGCGACCTATGGTGTGGCTGCGGTTCAAGGCGGATGAGGGGTCTTGGAAAATGAATTGGACCCGGCCTTCATTGCCTTCAAAATTTCGAATGGAATAGGTCGACGGAACGAGGTCAACTACTGCCCGACCAATGCTGCTCTTCCCGCTACCCGAGGGGCCTATGAGGCCTAGTGTTTCTCCCGAATTCAGTGTTACGTCTAGGTCTTGAACGACCCATTTTGTCGATTTCTTCCAGCCTTTGCGCATCGTATACCCGATGTTCAGACCTTCAATATGTAGGGCCCTGGCATCAGTTTTTAGAGTATCAAGCTCGGTCGCTTTTGGGGCGCCAGAGCCGTCTAGAAAATCTGATAATACCGGCAATGGATAAGGGCGGCCGCTCTTAGGTGGGCGACATGCAAGTAAGCCCTTTGTATAGGAATGCTTCGGGGTATTGAACACTTCTTTTGCCGCGCCTTGCTCGACCGTTTCGCCCTTGTAGAGGACCACAACACGATCGGAGAATTCGGAGACGACTTCAAGGTCATGAGAGATAAACCACAGTGCGCATCCCTTGTCTTTCACCAACGTACTTAGCAGTTCAAGAACAGTAGCTTCCACCTCTTTATCTAAGGCTGTGGTGGGCTCGTCTGCAATAATCAGTTTGGGCTCCAATAGCATGGCCATAGCAATGACGACACGCTGGCGCTGCCCGCCACTCATCTCGTGTGGGTATTTCTTAGCACTCAGCTCGGGCTGAGGAATGCTCACCTCTTCCAATGCGCGAAGAACTTTGTCCTGGCGCTGCGCTGCACCTAGGTCGGTATGTATTTCCAATACCTCTTCTAATTGCTTTCCTATGCGCATCGAAGGATGCAAAGCGGTCATTGGATCTTGAAATACCATGGCGATCTCCTTGCCCCGCACGTGTTGCCAATCGCGTTGAGAAAGTTCAGAAATACTTCGGCCCAGCACCTCAGCGTGAGCGCTAGTTATGGAGGCTTTGGGGCTCAGCAAGCCCATACTCATCAGGGCGCTGACCGATTTCCCCGAGCCGCTCTCGCCAACAACTGAAACGATCTCCCCTTCCTCGATTTGTAAGTTAAAATCACTGAGTACCTCGGTCGTACCGAAGGAGATGTTTAAGCCTTGTATGTTGACCAGCGGTGAAGGCATCGAAGCGATTTAGTTGGCTTGCCAGCGTTCGGCTTGTTTGATGAGTTCGCGACCAATAGCACGGAAATCGCCCTCGTAGCGATCACCAGCCTTCTCACCAACGCGCATGATGACCATATCGTAATCCGGTAAGATGATAATCAGCTGGCCACCAAGGCCGCGGAACGAATAATTACGTGCTTCAACGTCTGGGTAAATCCAAAAGCTGTGGCCGTAGTACGGGCTCTTGTAGCCTACTTGTGCTTCAGCGATAAAGGCAGAATCTATCACTGCATTTGAATCAATGTATCCGTGGTTGTTTACGAGCATGCCCAGCTTTGCGAAGTCGCGCACGGCGGCATTCAAACAGCAATATCCAAGCTCAAAACCACCTGCACGATCCAGGTGCCAAGTCGTTGGAACTTCAAAGCCCACCTTGGCAAAAAGTTCGCGGTTGGCAAACGAAGAAACGCTCTCCCCGATGGCGCGCGAAAGTGCAATCGTGAGCAGTTGGGTACAGGCACTTTGGTACTCCCATTGCGTACCTGTTTCAAACTTCCCGGGAGGGATGCTCAAGGCAGTAGCCACCACATCATCGCTGTAGTAAAGTTTCGCTGTTTTGTTGAAAGGGTCCTTGTAGTCCTCGTCAAACTGAAGACCGGCAGTCATCGTGCTGAGGTGGCGCAGTGTAGGCGTAGTAACGCCTTCTGGGATTTCATATTCCGGGATGTAATCAGTCACTAGATCGTCCCAAGAACCGATGTAGCCGTCTTGAACAGCAATCTGTGTAAGTAGGGTAATGACCGATTTTGCCGTCGAAAAGCTGTTCGATACCGCAGCAGTATCGTGCTGGTCCCAATATTCCTCATAGACAACCTCGTCATTTTGTAGCACCAACATTCCTTTGGTGCCAACGCGTTCTAGAGGGCCTCTAAGCTCATCGTCGATGGTCAGTGAAACGGAATCGGACACGGCTAATTTTTTGGGCAGTACCACGGGAATTTCGCGTTGGTCGAAATACTCACGGTCGTACAGATGGGCAGACGTATAGCCTTTGAGGTACGTGTTCTTTACACCCTTAATCAGGTATTCGTACGGAGATAATTTCACCGCTACGAGGAGTACAACAATAACGGCAACTGTTCTTTTTAGAATTTTCATTTAAAGGGATGTATTGTGGGTATAAACTGGCAGTCGAACTGCTTTTCGAAGTAAAATTTAATCTTGTCTTTGACCTCTTGGAGGTCTACTTCTCGGCCCAGTTCAACGTGCAATGAAGTGACCTTCTTGTCCGAGATGCCACAAGGTACGATATAATCAAAGTGGCTGAGGTCTGCGTTGACGTTCAAGGCAAAGCCGTGCATGGTTGTCCAACGTGATGCTTTAACACCCATAGCACACATTTTTCGTGCAAAGGGAGTGCCTTCGTCCAGCCATACACCCGTCTCTCCATCGCTGCGACCGGCTTTCAGGCCGTAATCTGCAAGTGTAGAAATAATGACTTCTTCAAGGTATCGCAAGTACTTGTGAATGTCCGTAAAGTAATGGTCGAGGTCGATAATTGGATAGCCTACAATTTGACCCGGACCATGGTAGGTGATGTCGCCGCCGCGGTTGACGGGAAAGAATTCAAAACCGTCCTTTTCGAGCTGCTCCTGGTCCACGAGAAGGTGTTCCATTTTTCCACTCTTCCCCAAAGTGAAGACTGGAGGATGCTCTACAAACAGAAAGTGATCTGTGGTTTCCTGAGCGGTTTCTGGATGTTTCCTATTGGCCAATTTTAAATCCACCGTCTCCGTAAAGAGCTCCGTCTGGAAGTCCCAGGCTGTACCATAGGAAACCCGGCCGATATCTTGGAATTGGACCTTTCTCATACTACTTGTTCTATTGCCAACTTACTTGCAACCCTACGGGTGCAATCATTTGCCAATCCCATAACCCGCTTGGACCTCTATTCGTTCGGTCTATCTGTGGCCAAAGGTAAATTCCAACGCTTGAGGTGAGCCAATACGTGTATTGTGCGCCCACACCGATGGCAGACGTCTGACGGCCAAACATGTCTCCGCTAAGCGTCGTGTTCATGTTGTTGCCAAAAGTTGCGTGAAGGTCGAGCAACAAGGAATGCGGGGTGTTGGATGCGCCGTACACTAAATTTTGAAGTCGAACCGAGGCCTCCATGCTCTGCGACAATGGTGCCCAACGGTATTTGCCGCCGAAGCCGACGGCCCATTTTTCATCAAGAAAAAGCGCTGTACCTGCCGCTGCATTAAAGCCTGCGTTGGTCACCCCGCCCACCAATCCGTCAAGATTCGAAGTGCCGCTGAAGGTTGCTAAACGAGTGCCTTTTTGCCAATAGGGTTGTGCATAGCTCGCCCCTGCAAAGAAGAGGGTGAGGAAAAGTGCATAAAATCGGCTGCGAGTCATACTGCTAAGCTACTAAAAGGCAATTATCTTTGCGGTCTTAATATTCATCTAGCATCATGGCAAGACTATTATCTGAACAGGAGGTACTTAGACGCGAATCCTTAGGCAAATTAAAAGCCTTGGGGATCGATCCGTACCCGGCCGCCGAATACGTTGTTTCACACAAAGCCGATGAATTGGCCGCTACTTACACTGAGGGCGCTGAAGGCTTTGAAAAGGTGCGCATCGCGGGCCGATTGATGACTAAACGCATCATGGGTAAGGCTTCTTTCGCAGTCTTGGCGGACTCTACAGGCGAGATGCAGATCTACGTGAATCGCGACGAGATCTGTCCTGGTGAGGACAAAACCATGTACAACGACGTGTTCAAAAAGCTCCTAGACATCGGTGATTTTATCGGTGTAGAAGGCCACATGTTCACCACGCAGACAGGCGAAATGAGCTTGCACGTGAAGGAATTGGTCGTGCTTTCCAAGAGCTTGCGCCCGCTTCCTGTTGTAAAGAAAGATGCCGATGGAAACGTATACGATCAACTCACCGACCCGGAAATTCGTTACCGTCAGCGCTACGTTGACCTCGTTGTGAACCCTGGTGTTAAGGAGATTTTCCGCAAGAGAAATAGAATCATGAGCACCATGCGCCGCATTTTTGACGATGCCGGATACATGGAGGTGGAAACGCCCATTCTGCAGCCTATCCCCGGTGGCGCCGCTGCTCGACCATTCATCACGCACCACAACGCACTCGACGTGCCGTTGTATTTGCGTATTGCCAACGAGCTCTACCTCAAGCGCCTCATCGTAGGTGGCTTTGAAGGGGTGTATGAATTTGCCAAAGACTTCCGCAACGAAGGGATGGACAAGACGCACAACCCAGAGTTCACCGTCATGGAAATCTATGTGGCGTACAAAGACTACCACTGGATGATGCGCTTCGTGGAGAACATGCTCGAAGAAGTGGCCATGGCTGTAAACGGTACCACAGATGCAACGATTGGTGAGAATACCGTGAGCTTCAAAGCACCGTACGCTCGAGTACCTATCCTAGAAGCCATCAAGGAGCACACTGGTTTAGATCTAAACGGCAAGACAGAAGACGAGGTGCGCGAAGCAGCGAAATCAATCGGCCTTGAGGTGGACGAAACCATGGGCAAAGGGAAACTCATCGACGAAATCTTCGGCGAGAAGTGTGAGAAGCACTACATCCAGCCAACCTACATCATCGACTACCCTGTTGAGATGTCGCCACTGTGTAAGAAGCACCGCGACAACCCAGAACTCACAGAGCGTTTTGAGCTCATGGTCAACGGTAAGGAGGTTGCTAACGCCTACTCTGAGCTTAATGATCCTATTGACCAGTTAGAGCGTTTCGAGGACCAATTGAAACTCTCGGAAAAAGGAGACGACGAAGCGATGTTTATCGACCAAGACTTCGTTCGCGCGCTAGAATACGGCATGCCGCCAACCTCAGGCTTGGGTATCGGTATCGACCGCCTCACCATGATGTTGACCAACCAAGACAGCATCCAAGAGGTATTGTTCTTCCCGCAGATGCGTCCTGAAAAGTTTGAGACGGTTGCAGATCCTGCAGAATTCCAAGCGATTGGCGTTCCTGAAGAGTGGTCGCACCACATTGCTCAAGCCGGTTACCACACCATTGATGCCTTGCGCGACAACAAGCCTGCGGCCTTGCACCAAAAGCTCAACGGTTACCGTAAAAAGAATAAATTAGACGTAGCAGCGCTCTCCCTAGATGTCGTAGAAAGCTGGTTCAACTAAAATTCCGCCGCCATGAATAAGTTCCTGAAAATCGCACTGGTGATAGTTGCGGTGCTTGCCTCTATACTGCTTGGAGGTTTTGCCGTTGCAATAGTTGAAAGTGGGTTGCATAACATCGTACAACCTCCTGTTTTTGCTGATTTTGAATCAATGTCATTTGCCGAGAAAGCCGCTACAATAGACAATTATCTAAATAGTCACTGGTTTGCTTTTCCTTCGGTAGTAATGGGACACGCAGCGGCGCCCTTTGTTAGTATTCTTTCCTTTGTCTACCTCTTAAAGCTTATAAACAAGGGGCTCAAGGCAAAATTCAAAGCCTGGCATTTCGCATTACCTCTCGCTGTCCTTTGGATTTTTGTTGATTTAATGATGGATCTCGTTGTAGTTCCTGTTGGTCCAGAGCTTGCTTCGATTGATGCAGTTGTTTCATTGATTCTAGGAATCACCGCCTTCATAATTGCTGGCGGATTGCGTAAACATGAAGGGCCTGCACGCGTTAGTAGCGAAGAAGAGGTGTACCGCGGATAACATCGGTCCCCAAGAACGTTTTGAATACCTACCCGGAAGATTTATTTGAAAGTATTGAGTTCGACCTTGTAAAAAAGGCTGTGGCCAAGCGCGCCGTCACCGAACGTGCACGAGTGCGTATCAATGAACTCAAGCCTTCGAGTGATTTCAAAGTAGCCACGCGCGACCTTCAAGAGGTCCACGAAATCCTTGGGCTCTACCTCAGCGAATTCCCGGTACCTGCACTCGCATCAGAAGACATAAAGCCCTTCTTGGTCCGATTGAAAATCCAAGGAGCTACACTCGAAGGTGAAGATTTCTTGATCATCAAGAACATGATCGAAAGCTTCAACCGAGTCTACACCTTCTTCAAAACACACGCAGACCGCACCCCTTCCATCCAAGACAAACTCGCCCACCTCGAGAAAAACAAAACCGTTCCTGACGAGATCGATCGTGTACTCGACAGACGCGGTGTGGTGAAAACTTCGGCTTCGCCGGCCTTGGGAAAGATTCGCGCCAACCTTGCTAAAAAACGTGCCGCGGCCGACCGCATCTTCTACCGCGCCGTAAAAAAATACTCGGGCTCAGGCATTCTTGCCGATACCCAGGAAAGCGTACACGACAACAAGCGCGTACTCGCCGTAGAAGGGGCCTTCAAAGGCCAAGTCAACGGAATCTTTCACGGGTCTTCTTCTAAGGCTACCATCTTTTATGTAGAGCCTTCTGAAACCCTTGAGATCAATAATGAAATCTCTGTTCTAGAAGACGAGGAAAAACGCGAAGTGACCCGTATCCTGCGCCTACTAACCGCCTTCGTTGCTGGGTACAGAGACGAGCTTCGCGACTACAGCACCGCTTTGTATCAAATTGACTTTGTAAATGCCAAGGCACTTCACGCCCTTGACGAGGAGGCCTGCCTACCGCAACTTCTCGACAAGCCACACGTTCATCTGATCAAGGCAATCAACCCTGTGCTTCGAGACTTTAACAAGCAGAAAGGCAAGGGTGTCGTTCCACTCGATCTTCGACTAGATACCCACAACCGCATCTTGGTCATCTCTGGGCCAAACGCTGG
Organism: Bacteroidota bacterium; assembly: GCA_003385605.1. Classification (GTDB taxonomy): domain Bacteria; phylum Bacteroidota; class Bacteroidia; order Flavobacteriales; family Schleiferiaceae; genus UBA10364. The sequence continues at coordinate 16,331 of QQUU01000050.1, read as the reverse complement.
AGGGAAGTCCATCACATTAAAGACCGTTGGCTTGCTTCAGTTGATGCTCCAAAGCGGACTGCTAGTAACGGTTCACCCAGACAGCACCATGGGGTGGTTCAATGGATTGATGGCAGATATTGGCGATTCACAGAGCATCGAGAATGAGCTTTCTACCTACAGTTCCAAGCTCACCAAGATGAACTACTTCTTGAACGCCGCCTATAACAAAACACTGGTCCTCATCGATGAGTTTGGTTCGGGTTCAGACCCGGATCTCGGTTCGTCTATGGCCCAAATATTCCTGAAAGAGCTCAACAACAGCAAGACCTACGGGGTCATGACCACCCACTACAACAGCATCAAAGCGCTGGCGAGCGAGTTGCCAAGGGTCGACAACGGCTCTATGCAGTTCAACTCTACTGACCTTACCCCTGAATACGTCTTGAACCAGGGTGTTCCTGGGTCTTCCTATACCTATGAAGTCGCTCAAAAGGTTGGGGTTAGCCCTGCCTTGATTGATCAGGCGCGAGACGTACTCGATGAAAGCACTGTAGCTGTGGACCGATTGCTGGTGGGTATTCAGAAAGAGAAGAATGAACTGACCAGACAGCGCGAAAAATTGGCCGAGCGTCTTGAAGAGCTTGAGAAGCTCAAAGAGAAGCAGGACCGCAAAATTCACCAGCTGGAAGACAAGGTACGTCGTCAAAGCGCGATGAATGAGCAGCAAAATGCAATGATTACTTGGGGGAAGAAATTCCAAAATTTGGTCAACGAATATTCCGAGCAACGCACAAAAAAAGGGAAAGACCAAGTCGTTGGTCGCTTCAAAGTATATGCTGGTGAGCGCGCCTCACAGACGCAAGACGAGCGCGACCAAAAGAAATCAAAGTACCAGAAGCAGAAAGAGCGCAAGATTAAAAAGCTCATCTCGGCTCCTGCAAAAGTGGGTGACCGTGTCAAACTGATCGGCTCGCGTCAACCTGGAGAGATTATAGAAATCAAAAAGGACCAATACTTGCTGTCCATTGGTGCATTGAGCACTTGGGTGACTCGAGATAAATTCATCCCTGCCGAAAGTCTTCACGGCGACCAAGGAACGGTTAAAGGCAAGGCTAAAGGTGGTGTTCGAGAACCTCAAAAAGAAGAGGCGGTAAAAGAGGCTGCACCAAAGACCAAAGCGGAAAAAGCCGCTGAGAAGAAAAAAGCCAAAAAAGAGGCAAAAACAGCCAAAAACAATCCAAAATCGAGCAAAAACGCTTCAAAATCGAGCAAAAACGCCCGAAAACGGAAATCTGTGCCTAAGGCAAAAAGCACCAAAGAGAAGCTTGAAGAAGCAAGTAAAGGCACTCCTTTGAAGCAAGCTCCTGCGAAGAAATCTAGCGGGAAAAAGAAAGAGGAATTGACCCCAGAACAGAAAGCGCAACTCGCTGAACCGGTTCGTAAAGTGGGCTCGCCAAAAGCTAAAGCGGCGAAAGAAGAAGCTAAAGAAACGACGGATGCCGACCTCGAAAAGTTGAAAGCATTCTTTGGTAAAAAGTAACCCTACTCTTTGATAATGCGCGCGTATTGTGCGCCACAACGTACCACGTAAATTCCTGTTGGCATATTGCTAAGATCAAGCTTATCTAATGCCTCCGTAGTTAGTATTATTTGTCCCGCAAGGTTACTTACCTCAACATGTTCACCCCTCCAGTTAGATGGTAACTGCAGTATGCCTGAAGTTGGGTTTGGGTAAAGCAGCACGCGAGTGAATTCCTCAATTCCGATACCCTGTACACTCACGCACTGAGACCAGAGGGAACATCCGTTAGCTGTAACGATAACCGCATAATCTCCATTAGAAGCTGGCACGAAGAAAGACTGTGTAGCTCCTGCCACTGAAGACGAATCACTACAATTTACCCATTGATACGTTGCGCCCTGTGCATTAGAACTAATAGTTGGTGGCGTGGAAGCAGTCACGCTTATAGAAGTGTCCACTTCATTGACCACAAGGTCGTACGATATGACACTATCACATCCGTTCATATCGGTAAACGTGTGTCGGTATACTGCGGTGCTGTCCCAATACATAGTGCTATCAGGAGACCACATTCCGTTACATACACTCATGGAAACGGTATCGTAATAATTGGGGTTCATGTCCCGACCAATGGTCCAGTTAGACGAAGATCCACTTAGGCTAAAGTTTGTCAATGTCCCTGTATTGGTTCCCGCTTGATCGGCCAGTGTAGTATTGGAAGTATTGCTGCCGTTCGCGTTCCCTTGGTTGAAGGTGTAGTAGGCCTTTAATGTTGTAGGGTTGCCGCAGATTTCTTGGTTGGCATGCGCCGCAATGGTTGCATCGCTCAGCGCGGCACTCCAAATTCTAACCTCGTCAATGTCGCCTTCAAACGGGTTCACCCCATCCACTCTGCGGCCAATCTGAACGCCGCCGCTTGAGGTGTTTACTGAAGTGGTTAGGTTGCCCGAGGCTTCCAAAGAGCCATCAATATAAATGCGGTGCTTAGCCGTTGAAGAGGATGGGTCATACACTGCTGCAATGTGGTGCCACAAAGAATCGTTGATGGCTTTAGAACCACTAAGCCCACCGCCGCCAACTTCTATTCTTACGGAATTGGACCAAAGTAAACAGAGGGTATACCTCGTGCCTGTTCCGAAGGCGCCCATATCCACAACCACCTTCTGTTTTCCGCCTCCAGAGCCTGGGATACAATTGGCGTCCGTACGCACCCAAGCTTCAACAGTTCGTGCATTTCCACTTGTAATATTTCCGCCAGATGTGGTAATGTAATCGTCTGTGCCGTCAAAATGAATGGCATTGTACGGTTGTTGCGCAAACAGTCCGAGCGGCAACAATAAGGTTAGGAATATGCGTTTCATTACGCCCTAAGTTTTTTGATTTCGGCCTCGCGCTTCTGCAGTTCCGACTGTGCCTGAATAAGGTCCCCCTTGATCACCTCAACATCTGCTTTCGCTTCAGTCAATGATTGCTGTGTGGTAGCCAATTCACCTGAAAGCCTGTCGTTGTTTTGACTTAAATCGTCCACCTCGCCTCGTAGGTTTCGAACATTGATAAAATTGTACACTACAAAAACGACGAATGCCAATGCGATCACCATATTCGTCAAACGATAGGTGTTTGCTTCAGTAGCGAATATGAAATAGGCCGATGCAGCTATGGCTATTAGCCCTATGAATATAGCGGCCAATTCAGCCGGTTTTGAAGATTTTGCAGCGGACATAGTAAACGAGTTTTGTTACCCTTAATGTAGCATTATTCTCCGTAATACGGCTCAAAATCAATCTGTTTGCGCTCGAGATCTACATTTTTAACGCGTATCGTCATAGGATCTCCAAGCTGATATATGCGCCCAGAGCTCTCACCTTCGATACAGTAATTCTTGCTGTCAAACGTGTAATAATCGTCGCGGAACGCATTAATACGAATCATTCCTTCACAATAGTTATCGGCCAATTCTACATAGACGCCCCACTCCGTGACACCGGAGATCACTCCCATAAAAGTCTCGCCAACATGTTGCTCAAGGAACACGGCTTGCATATACTTAATAGACGCGCGCTCCGCATCACTTGCCGCCTTCTCACGTTCCGAGCTGTGGTCACACAACTCCTCGTACGGTCCAAAGTGCGGTGACTTTCCACCGTCCAAATAATGTTGAAGCAATCGGTGCACCATCACGTCTGGATACCTTCGGATGGGAGATGTAAAGTGCGTGTAGTACTCGAATGCCAATCCGTAATGCCCTATGTTTTGGGTCGTATACTTTGCCTTACTCATCGTTCGGATGGTAAGGGTCTCAATCATGTTGGCCTCCGGAGTATTCTTCACCTTAGACAACATCTTGTTCAAACTATTCGTTACCGCTTTTTTGCTGTTCAGCCTGACCTCGTGTCCAAACTGCTTGACAAAGGTGCTCAGATCTTGAAGTTTCGTCGGGTCCGGATCGTCGTGAATACGGTAAACGAAAGTGTTTGTCGACGGCTCACCACTCTTCGCACGACCAATAAAGGCTGCTACGCTGCGATTGGCCAACAACATGAATTCTTCAATAAGCTTATTGGCGTCCTTACCCACTTTAAAGTAGACTCCTTGAGGCTTGTTGTCCTCGTCCAAGCGAAACTTTACTTCCTTTTTATCGAAGCTCAACGCTCCCGAATTCATCCGCTTCTCACGCATAATCTTCGCCAATTTGTCGAGCAATCGAATCTCCGTGTAGAAATCTGCCTTCTCACCTTCCGGATGCACGTCTTCGATAATTTCTTGTGCCTCTTCGTAGGCGAACCTTCGGTCCGAATGAATGGCTGTACGTCCGAACCACTGCTTCAAAATATTCGCCTCTTCGTCCATTTCGAAAACAGCAGAGAACGTGTATTTATCCTCATTTGGACGCAGTGAACAAGCACCGTTGGATAGAATCTCTGGTAACATAGGCACTACTCGGTCTACGAGATAAACGCTCGTGGCGCGTTCAACGGCTTCGTCGTCTAAAATTGACCCCGGCGTTACATAATGACTCACATCTGCAATGTGTACGCCGACCTCCCAGTTTCCATTTTCCAACTGCTGTAGACTCAATGCATCGTCAAAATCCTTGGCGTCTGCTGGGTCAATAGTAAAGGTGGGCACTGCTCTAAAATCGCGGCGATTTTGCGCAATCTCTTCCTCCTTAATAGAGGTGTCTAGCGTATTCGCTTCTTGTTCTACCTCTTCGGGGAACTCGTACGGCAATCCAAACTCTGCAAGCACTGCATGAATCTCTGTGTTGTGTTCTCCGGCATTCCCCAGCACCTTGATGATCTCGCCAAAGGGAGAGCTGGCCTTTTCGGGCCAATCCACTATGCGTGCAATCGCCTTCTGTCCGTGCTCTACGCCGTTCAGCTTTTCTTTAGGAATAAAAATGTCGACCAGCATTTTTCTTGAGGACGGTACTAAGAAACCAAAGTGCTTACCCATCTCGATAGTCCCAACAAAATCGGTTGTTTTGCGCTCAACGATTTCGACGATCTCCCCTTCGAGTTTCTTTCCGCCCCGACGAGCAAATAAACTAACACGGACTTTATCGCCGTTTAACGCCTTGTTCAGGTTAGCGGAACGAATGAGAATGTCTCTTTCTGTATCTGGGCTCACCACATAGGCATTCCCGTTGCTCGCCATATCTACGACTCCTTCGGTGTAGATGGCGTTATATTTCAATTTGTACCTCCCGCGGTCGACCATGATGATCTTTCCTGCGCGCTCCATGTCGCTCAGGGCCATCTCGATCTTGGCCTTCACCATAGCTGGTTTGTAGCCGAGTTGCGCTGCGAGTTGCTTGTAGTTGAATTTTCGGGTAGGGTACTTGCGAAAAACAGCTTCAAGAGCATGAGCATACTTCTTAACGTCGATGCTCTGAGAGCGCTTGTTCGCTCTCCTGTTGTGTTTTCTTGCCATAATCTAGAAGTAAAAATACGGCCTTTCAAGCACTACCAACGGCTTGTTATGTTAATTGTTATGACCAATTTGAAGAAATTACTCGCTCGAAAAGCCATCTTGGTATCGTTATTGTGTTGTAACAACTAAGTACCCCTAATTTCCTCATGCGGTTACAGCTCAAAAAACCCATTCGCTTCGTATCCTAACCTAGTTGAATTTTTGAGTTGGCCGTAATGAGGATTTTTTTTGAATACCTTTTCAGTCTCATTAAAAGATGCGCCAAATGAAACAAACACTGACCTCAGCAACCTTCAGTTTTTTATTCCTGTTATCCGGACTTTCTGCGTCCGCTTCAACCTTCAACCCGTTGGATACGACTTTAACAGAAACTGACACCAATGAAGTACAGGTTGAAATCGAAGGGATTGACCCTGATAGCGGTCTTATATCTGCCTTGAGCGAAATCATTACTGTCAGTACCCAAGAAGCTACTAAACTGGCCGCCCGCATCGCAGAAGTGGAGGCCTTGGTGGAGGCGGGCACTCTTACCGAAGAGGAAGGTGAGGCGCGCGTTGAAGCGTTGGAAGCAGAGTTCGAGGCTAAAATGGAGCGCTTCGGAGAAAGCATGGAGACGTGGAGCGACGAATTCGGTGATAAAATGGACGCTTGGGGCGAAGAATTCTCAAAAAAATGGGAAGAACGCGCTGAAGAGCTTGACGAAAGTATCGCCGATCGCGTTGAGGGAGATATCGAGTTAAAACTTGACTTTGAGAACGAAGAAGAGGAAGAAGAAGATAATTCAGTAAAAGTGAAATTCGATTCGTTCGAGTTCCACATTGGTGCGAACTCATTCAGAACCATGGACGGGAATGACGCTGCGAGCAACGCATACTTGTCTCCTCTTCAAAGCTTAACGGGGCGTTCGTTCTTGGGTGTAAAGCGCCGCATATTTGGACCTAAAAGCCCTTTGGTTATTCAGTCGGGAATTGGCTTCGAGTCGCTAGGGTGGAGCTTTAACAATGACCGGACCATTGTGAAAACCGTCGTAGATCCTGCGTCGGCCTCAACCTCTGAAATTGTTCCTATCGAAAATATCAGCGGGGTTCGAAGAAACCGTTGGGACCAATTCTACATAGAACTTCCTGTGATGTTGCACCTTGACTTCTCGAAAGGCAACACGGTAGATCAGGGCCTATCCTTAGGCGTTGGAGGTTTTGCCGGTCTAAGAACCAGCAGCCAAAGCATTGTGCACGGCGCCGATTCTGACGGAGACCGTGTGATCAGCAGAACGATCAGTGGATACAACACGCATTTGGTGCGCTACGGGCTGCAAGCCCAGGCAGGCTTCAAAAAACTCAAACTCACGGGTCGTCTTGATGCGCAGGCTTTCTTTAGACCTGGAACCTTTGAAGAAGAGGTTGTTGTTGGATCAATCGCACTAGGTTTCGTGCTGTAAAGACCTTTAATCAAAGAGCAACTAGGATTGCCAACCTCGGCTTCAGCGAAGCTCAACATAAGGCATAAAAAAAGCCCCTCACTCTCGTGAAGGGCTCTTATCGTTACCCGACTAGGACTCGAACCTAGAATAACGGTACCAAAAACCGGTGTGTTGCCATTACACTATCGGGCAATCATCCCCTTTGGGGACGGCAAATATAGTCCAAATGGCAAAATGCAAAAAACAACCAAGGAAAATTTTGTGGTTTAACATTCATTTCAAGGCTGCGGGGCTGTGTTTTTCTTATTTTCGAGCCAATTACTGAATACGGGATGCCCATAATCCCGCTAAACAAGCAGAATACGTGAATTACAATAAGCTCAATACAATCGCTGGGTGGGCGGTATTTGCCATCGCAACGATTACTTATTTCATGACTATCGAGCCTACAACCAGCTTCTGGGATTGTGGGGAATACATTGCAACATCCGTAAAGCTTCAAGTGGGTCACCCTCCAGGTGCGCCTTTCTTCCAGTTGATGGGTAACCTCTTTGGCCAATTCGCTGGTTCGCCTGAGAACCAAGCCTTGATGGTGAATGCGTTGAGTGCGCTTTCGAGCTCGTTCAGCATCCTGTTCCTCTTTTGGACCATCACTGCACTTTCCGCGAAACTCCTAGGCGGACGAGAAAACTTGGACAATGCAGGAATTATCGCAGTACTCGGTGCGGGTGCTGTAGGCGCGTTGGCTTACACGTTCTCGGACAGCTTCTGGTTCTCAGCAGTAGAAGGCGAGGTGTATGCCATGAGCTCGTTCTTTACCGCAGTAGCCTTCTGGGCAGTGCTCAAATGGGAGCAAGCGGTGGATACTGACCCTAATGCCAACAAGTGGTTGCTGCTTATCGCTTATTTGGTAGGACTTTCAGTAGGTGTTCACATCCTTGTATTCTTGACCATTCCTGCCATTGGAATGATTTACTACTTCAAAAAATATCCGAACCCAACCCGCAACGGCTTCATCATCGCTAACGGTGTAAGTATTGCTGTTTTGGGTCTTGTGTTTGCCTTTATCATCCCAATCGTGCTAAAGCTATTTAGCACCTTGGAAATCACCTTCGTTAACAACTTTGGCCTGCCGTTCCACTCAGGAACAGTAGCTGCTACGCTCATCTTGGTGGGGGCTGTTGTCTTCGGTGTGCTTTGGACAGCTCGCAAAGAAAAACCACTGGCACAGCAAGCGGTATTAGCTGTGATGCTCATCGTAATGGGATATTCAACGTTCATCATCTTGGCCATCCGTTCAAATGCGAACACGCCTATCGACGAGAACAACCCGGAAGATGCGATGTCGCTCTTGGCCTACTACAACCGTGAGCAATACGGTGATTGGCCAATTCTTTATGGTAAGTCGTTTAATGCGCCATACGACCGCACAGAGCCGTTTGATGATGGCAAGCCGGTCTACCAGAAAGGGTTTGCTGTGATGAAAGGCCCTAAGCAGGTGACTGCATTCAAACTTCGTAGCGAAGCTGAAGCGTACGTTTCAGAAAATGGCGGCAATTTGAAAATTGATGCCAAATACTTGATGACCGACGACAAGAAGGCCAGCAAGCCAAATTACGACCCTAAATACATGGGCTTCTTCCCGAGAATCTGGAACGACGACCCACAGTACAAGCAGAACTACATCAACATCATGGGCATTAAAAACCCAGATGCGCCGATCTCGTTTGCACAACACGTAAAATTCTTCTTCCAATACCAAGTGGGGACCATGTACTTCCGCTACTTCATGTGGAACTTCTCTGGTCGACAAAACGACGCACAACACCGAGGAGAACTGACCAAAGGGAACTGGATTACAGGTATACCGTTTATCGACAGCATCCGATTGGGTGGGCAAGACAACTTGCCAGAGTCTTGGAAAAACAACCCGGCTCGTAATACCTACTTCATGCTGCCGTTCCTGCTTGGAATCTTCGGTTTGTACTACCAATACAAGAAAAACAACAAGGATGCTTGGGCTGTCACGCTCTTCTTCCTGCTCACTGGTTTAGCTATTGTGGTCTACACCAACCACAAACCATACGAGCCGCGCGAACGTGATTATGCCTTCGTTGGTTCCTTCTATGCCTATGCCATCTGGATTGGTATTGGAGCCCTTGGTTTGTGGGATACCCTTCGCACCAAGATGAGCCCAATGGTGGCCTCTTACCTCGTTGTGGGTGTAACCATGCTTGCCGTGCCTGTTCGTATGGCAGCAGAAAACTGGGACGATCACAACCGTAGCAACAGATATACGGCTCGCGACATTGCCAAGGCATATCTCGACAGCTGTGAGCCAAATGCAATTCTCTTCACCAATGGTGATAATGATACGTTCCCATTGTGGTACGTCCAGGAAGTAGAGGGCTACAGAACGGATGTCCGTGTTGTGAACTTGAGTCTCCTAAATACCGATTGGTACATCGACCAACAGCGTCGCGCAGCTTACGATGGAGAGGCGGTACCGTTCAGCTTCGAGTGGAACCAATACGTTCAAGGTACGCGCGATGTCCTGTACTACCGTGACCTTGGCGTTAAAGGGCGTTGGGACGTGAAAGACTTCGTTCAGTTCACCAAGCGCGACGATGCTCAGGTGAAATTCAAAACTTCAGGTAATAAAGAATTGCCGTTGTACCCACAAAAGAAATTGCGCATCAACATCGACAAGGATGCTGTGTTTACGAACGGTGTCGTTGATGTAAAAGACAGCGCTAGCGTTGTAGATTATATCGACTGGAACTGGAAATCGAACGTGATTACCAAGCGTGATTTGATGGTCATTGACCTCATTGCAAACAACAACTGGGAGCGTCCTATTTATTTCTCAATCACTGTAGGAAATAATCCTAAGGCCTACTTCTGGCTCAACGATTACTTCCGCCTTGAAGGTATGGCGTACCGCTTTGTTCCGGTATACACGCCTAACAATACGCAAGGCATCGACTACGGTAAGGTGGATACAGATATCATGTACGACAACTTGATGAACAAGTTTGCCTACGGAAACATGGAGCTTCCTAACGTATATCTAGACGAAACGAACCGTCGCTTGAGCTACAACCTCCGTACTATTTTCGGCCGCCTAGCGAACGAATTAACGAAGGAAGGACAGAACGCTAAAGCCGTTGAAGTCCTCGACTTCGCTATGGAGAAAATGCCAGCAGAGAAGTTCGGATACAACTACTTCCTCTTCGGAATAATTGATTCTTACTACCGCGCTGGTGCAACGGACAAAGCACGTCAGTTGACCAATGAATTTGCAGACTTCCTCGATAGTGAATTGACCTACTACGAAGGTTTGGACCGCAACGATCGCAAGCGTATGAGAAACGAATGGAGCACTGATCTTCAGTTCTACCAGATGCTGTTCCGCAACATACAGATGCACGATCAGGAGAATCAGCAAAACTTCTACCAGCGCTATGCTGCCATTGCCCAAAGCTTTCAGTAAGGGTTAGAAAAAATTAATGACTACCCCCGCGCCGGTGGCGCGGGGGTTTTTTATGCCCAAAATTTTTTGGGCCGTTTTACCCGAAATCGAGCTGCATGCGCTTGATGCGCTCTGCAAGGCTCTCGTTGCCCATGGTCTCGCGCAATCGGTCCACGAGGATTGGGAATGCCAAAGGGGTGGGCTTGTCGATGTTGTTGAAAACAGTCTCCTGGTTGGCAATGCGCTCGAGGGCGGCACGCATGCGCGCCTCCTCCAACTGGAACTCGTGCACCTCCTCATAGGCTTGGCGAAGCAGGAGGTTGTCCGGGTCATAATCGCGGAAGACCTCATACATCAGCTTGGTGCTGTTAATGAGCTGTTTGGTGGTGATGTTTTTGCCCGGATATCCGGTGAATACGAGGCCCGAAATCTGGGCGATATCTCGGAATCGGCGCTGCATCATCTCGCTTTCATTGAGACTGCTCACCAAATCCTCTCGAAGGTGTTCTAGAGAGAATATATCGCTGTCCAGACCGTCTTCTATGGGTATGGGCTGATCGCTGTAGAGCTCGAAGCCGTAATCGTTCATGGCAATGCTAAAGGTCTGCTTCCCGAAATGACCGAGGCGGTAAGATAGCAGGGAGGCCAACCCTTCATGCACCAGTCGCCCTTCGAAGGGATATACAAACAGGTGGTGGCCCTCTTTGTCCTCGAGGTACTCGATCAGGAATTGGTCCCTAGTAGGCACAGCAGACCGCTCCTTCTGCAAGGAAATGATGGGCTGCACAAGGGCAAGCTCAGGGTCTTCAAAGGAATCTCGCGTGGCCGATTCCTCCAGCTTCTCCCTCAAAAAATAGCCCAGCTCCGCACTAAGCGGCATGCGTCCGCCCATATACGAAGGAACCTGTCCTTTCTTCTGCTTGGAGAGCCTGACGGTGGCCTCCACCCCTTTGAACCGAACGAGCTCCAGGCACCTTCCAGCAAACCAAAAGGCGTCGCCAGGAATGAGTTTGGAGATGAAATATTCTTCGACTTGGCCCAGGAATTTGCCCTTCTGAAGCTTCACCTTGACCATCGTAGAACTCACAATGGTGCCGATGTTGAATTTGTGGCGCATGCTGACCTTTCGCGAAATGACTTTATAAACGCCTTCCTCGACAACGACCTTGTGAAAGTCGTCGTAACTCTCGAGGCTCTCGCCGCCGCGAACAATAAAATCCAAGCACCAATTCCATTCCTCATCGCTCACCGAAGCAAAGCTGGTCGTTCCGCGCACCTCCGTAAGCAATTCACCGCTTCTAAAGCCGTCACTCACCGCGAGGGTGACCATGTACTGGATCAACACGTCCAGGCTCCGTAAATAGGGCATTCTGTCCTCGTTGGCCTTCTCATCGACCGCCTTCCTGAGTGCCGCACATTCCAATAGCTCCAAACTGTGCGTGGGCACAAAGTGGATCTTCGAAGTTGCCCCCGGCCGGTGGCCCGATCGACCCGCACGTTGCACAAACCGACTAACCCCCTTAGGCGAACCTATCTGCACGACGCAGTCTACCGGCCTAAAATCGACCCCTAAGTCCAAAGAAGAGGTACAGACTACTGCCTTGAGTCGGCCGTCGTACAGGGCCTCCTCCACCCAAGCGCGCACCTCTTTCGAAATAGCGCTGTGGTGCATCGCTAATATACCTGCCAATGAGGGGTCCGCCGCCAATATCTGCTGGAACCATATCTCTGCCTGTGCACGAGTATTCGTAAATATCAATGTGCTCTGATTCTCGTAGATGAGCGGCACCACCTGGTCTAGCAATCGTATACCCAGGTGCCCAGCCCATGGCAAGGTCTCCACCTCCTCCGGCAACACGGGCTCAATGACCAATGACTTTTCAATGTTGGCCTTAATGATCTGAGGCTCCGCGCTCGGTTCGGCACCCATGAGGATCTCCATGCTCTCCTCCATGTTGCCAATGGTGGCACTAATGCCCCACGTCCGCAATTCCGGCTGAAGCGCTCTAAATTTTGAGAGGAACAATTCACACTGCACTGCTCTTTTGCTCCCCATAAGCTCATGCCATTCGTCAATAACAACAGCGCGCAGATTCTTAAAGAGCTTCGCATAACCCTTGTTGCTGAGCATCACGTGGATGCTTTCTGGCGTAGTGATTAATATCTGGGGGAGCTTCTTCTTTTGCGCCTGCTTGACCTTCTGCGTACTGTCTCCAGTTCGTACACCCACTTCCCATTCTGCGCCTAGGGCTTGAACGGCACGCTCCGCGCTCTGATGGATCTCCTTCGCTAGGGCACGGATCGGTGTGATCCAAATAAGTTGAACGCCATCGCACGACTTGGGGTCCGCCTTCATGCGCTCCACGCCCTCGGCGATGGCCGGCAAAAGCAACGAATAGGTTTTGCCGCTACCTGTTGGGGCATTGACTAGACCACACCCGCCGTCGAGGTAGGTGCTCCATGCTTGCAATTGAAACGGGAAGGGCTTCCAACCTTGATCGGAAAACCAGCTGCGGCATCTATAAAGCGCTCCCGCAGAAGACATTTAGCCTTTAATTTTTGCGACGAGCCACTGGAATTGGTCCAAGAATTTTGGGTAATTCAGATTGAAGTGCTCTTCAGAAGGGTTGCCGCTCTCGTCAAAGAGATTTCCGGCGCCACTCACTTTTAGGTTGTTCGGCAGTAAAATGCCGCCCACGTACAGCGCCCAAGAATGGAAGGCGTGCCATGCGTTTAGCCCGCCAAAAGGACCAGCACTCACCGTCGCAGCTGCCATTGGCTTTAAGTCGTATTCTGGTCGGAAATAATCTAGAGCATTCTTCATGGCGCCCGGCATTCCCCCGTTGTATTCTGGGAAGACAAAGAGCAATCCGTCGGCGTCATTTAGCGCAGCGCGGAGCATTTCGATCTGAGGGATCTCGCGACCGGTATCAAAGTTTGGAAAATCTAATTCGCGCAAGGAAACAACGGTGGCGCTCACACCCTCTTTGGCGTTGAGTGCGTCACATAGGAATTTTGCAATCTTGGCAGAATTGGACCCAGAACGCGGGCTTCCTTGAATTACTGATATGTTCATTGTAGAGGCTTTTGTTTTCAAACAAGCCCTTAAAGAAAAAGGTTCTAGACCTTCTTTCCGAATTTTGGAACGCGGAAGTAATCAGAATTTGCATCCGGGGCGTTTTTCAGGGCTTCTTCCTTCGGCAGCATACCTTGCGCTTGGTCGTCACGCATCACATCCGTGCTCTCGCTCATCTGTGTCAAAGGCTCTACACCTTCAAGGTCTAAGGCGTCGATCTGCGCAACAAACTCAAGAATCTTGCCCATGTCGCCCTGCATCTCCTTTAGCTCTTCTTCGCTAAACTCAAGGCGGCTCAAATGTGCCAAATGTTTGATCTGTTCTAGACTGATGCTCATGCTTCTTTCTTTAGTCCAAAGGTAAGGCAACTTTCCCCTCGTGGCCCCAATTTTTCAAATCTTTAGCCAGCGCCAGGTAACAACGATCACTTAGTTCTTGTACTGGATTGTCCGATTCTAAATCGGGCCAAAACTCTCCCAACACCTTGGAGTCCACAAAGCCCAACGACGACTTCTCGCCCCAGTCGCCTAAGCGAAACTTGTTTTGATAAATGCTCATCAAGACCACAGGCACATTGTTGTCTACCGCCAGCTTAAACGCTCCGGCTTTGAAAGGCCCAACCAAGTGCTTTTGCGGCGGAATACCGCCCTCGGGATAAATCACAACGCTATACCCGTCCTTAATGCGCTGGTCTGCATCGCGCATCGCTTGCTTACGACCCGAAAATGAACTACGGTCTACAGGTATTGAGGTTTGCTTAAAGAAATAGCCAAACAAAGGAAGCTTTAATAGCTCTGCTTTACCCATAAATACGGCAGGGGAAGGCGCAGCCAAAAAGGTCATTGGAATGTCCAAATCTGATGCATGATTTGCTGCCAACACATACGGTCCCTTGTGCTTCAGCTCATACTTCTTTGGGCGCGGAATAATGCCCATTAAGAGCAAGTAGATTCGGGACCATAATTTACCCACACGAAAGAAGGCCTCGTATTTTGCTCCGGGACGCGCGAAAACCAAAAGCAGCGGTAAAAGCAATAGGATGGACACCAACGCACAAACGTAGTACCAGAGGTGGTGTATATAGCTTCCGAGTGTTTTCACGGCGCTAATGTAATATATGTCACATAGTTATCACTTACTAGCTAATAATTTTGAACACAATACCGCATAAGCCAACAAAATGAAACGACTCGTACTTTTTTTCCTGTTACTAAATGCTAGTGTTTTTGCTCAAAGCACATTCCCTTTTGATATTGTCTTAGAAGCGGTAAATGTCTCTGGCGCGCCAGGACTGCAGTCGTACAGCAAAGCTGAGCACAACGGAGACTGGCTCATCCTGGGCGGTAGGACAGACGGACTTCATCAACGTCAGCCTTGGCAAGCTTTTGATGCCGCTGGGCATCATGTGAATGCTGTGGTCATAAACCCAGATTCTTCCACTGTTCATTGGGCGCCTCTGAGCGGTCTTAGTAACGATACTTTAGAGGCTCAATTAAGCGCTACCAACGCGAACTTTGTGCAAGTAGGCGATTACCTCTACATTCTTGGAGGTTACGGATTGTCCGCATCTTCCGTACATATAACACACCCCGTGTTAACGGTTGTAAATGTTCCCTCAGCCATTGCTTCGATCAAATCTAACGGGACCTTGGACAGCTCAGATTTTGCTGTTTTTTCAGATGAAGACTTTGCGGTGACCGGAGGAAAACTCATGTACCTCGACGGAACTTTTTGGCTCGTAGGGGGCCACCGATTCGATGGTCAATACAATCCCATGGGACACAACACTTATACCCAAAGCTACACGGAGGAAATATTGCCTTTTACCGTGAGTGGGACCTTCCCCAACCTGAGCATTTCAAAATTGAATCCAATTGTAGATACTGACGAATTGCACCGTCGCGATTATAACGTCACTTACATGACTGACGGCTCTGACTACTACTTCAATATTTGGTCTGGTGTCTTCCAAAAAACAGCCGACCTGCCGTACCTAAACGCTGTAGAGATTCACGACACCAACCTCACCTCCGTACCCAACTTTAGCCAGTACCTGAATCACTACCATTGTCCGACCTTATCACTTTATGGTCAAGACCAGGGAGCTATGTATACGGTATTCTTTGGCGGCATTGCTCAGTATTACTATTCAAACGGAACCATGATGCAAGACAACAATGTTCCTTTTGTCAACACCATTGGTATCGTTGAAAAACGCCTAGGAGCCTATTCTGAAACGAAATCCAGCACTACTATGCCTGGGCTTTTGGGCGCAGGGGCAGAGTTCTTTTTAGACAAGGAATTGGTGCAAAGCCATCACATACTGCAGGCCGACTCTATTGGTACAGATACCACATGGACTGGATACATTTATGGCGGAATTTCTTCTCCCGCAGCCAATGTGTTTTTTGGAGGCATGACCAATCAAAGTTCTGCCAGTTCAACAATCTACAAAGTGGGATTGGTGCGCAACAGTGGATTAAGCCTTAATGAAGAATTGCCTGAATCGGCCCTAGAATTATTGGTTGCTCCAAATCCTTCAAAAGAACTTCTGCAGGCTCAGTTTAACGCTCTAGAAAGTGGAACGGCGAAGTACAAAGTCCTTTCCCTTGATGGAAAAGTCGTTGCTCAAGGTTCTCAAAGAGTGGAAGCTGGCAAAAACCTACTCAACCTAGGCCATCTTATGGCGGGAGCTGGCAATTACATTCTACAAGTAGAAACAGCAGGTCAGCAGCAACAAATTCAGTTTAGCTGGAACTAGAAGCCGAGCTTTTCGCGTACCCTTGATAAGGTCGCCTGTGCTACGGGTCGTGCTTTCTCTGCACCTACCTTCAAAGCGGCCATGACCTCATCCGGGTTGGCCATGTAGTGGTCAAACTTCTCGCGGGCCTCGCCAAATTCTTCCAAAATGAGCTCGAGTAGTGCT
>QQUU01000003.1 GCA_003385605.1 Bacteroidota bacterium | reverse complement strand
CCCGAAGCAAAAGAAAACCTTGGACAGTTTGGACGAGGTCGACCCGGAACTCTTGAAGACCTTCGAGAAGCTCGGCATTAGTCTAGACGAGCAAAAACGCTTGACTGGAGTGGCAATGGATGTTGTAGTCGATTCTGTTTCGGTAGCAACCACCTTCAAGGAGACCTTAGCGGAAAAAGGCATCATCTTCTGTTCGATGAGTGAGGCCATTCAGGATCACCCAGAATTGGTCCGTAAGCATTTAGGAACTGTGGTACCTAAGCGCGATAATTTCTATGCTGCACTTAACAGCGCCGTCTTCACCGACGGTTCGTTCTGTTACATTCCTAAGGGCGTTCACTGTCCTATGGAATTGAGCACCTACTTCCGTATCAATGAAGCAGGCACCGGTCAGTTTGAGCGTACACTTCTCGTGGCCGATGAGGGTTCTTATGTAAGTTACCTCGAGGGTTGTACTGCACCTTCTCGCGACGAAAATCAGTTGCACGCTGCAGTGGTTGAGCTCGTTGCTATGGACGATGCCGAAATAAAATACAGCACCGTACAAAACTGGTTCCCGGGCGATGCCGAAGGAAAAGGTGGGGTCTTCAACTTTGTGACCAAGCGCGGCATCTGTGAGCGCAATGCGAAGATCAGCTGGACGCAAGTCGAGACTGGTTCTGCAGTGACTTGGAAATATCCTTCGTGTATCCTCAAAGGAGACAATAGCGTAGGTGAGTTTTACAGCGTTGCGGTAACCAACAAGTTCCAGCAAGCAGATACCGGAACCAAGATGATTCACTTGGGCAAAAACACCAAGAGTACCATCATCTCTAAAGGAATTAGTGCCGGTAAGAGCCACAACAGCTACAGAGGTCTTGTTCGCGTAGGCGCTCGTGCTGAAAATGCCCGAAACTTCAGCCAGTGTGATTCGCTGCTGATGGGCGACCAATGTGGTGCACATACCTTCCCCTACATCGAGGCGCAACACCCAAGTGCACAGATCGAGCACGAGGCGACCACTTCGAAGATTGGTGAGGATCAAATTTTCTATTGTAACCAAAGAGGAATTGGTACAGAAGAAGCTATTGCCCTAATCGTAAATGGGTACTGTAAAGAAGTATTGAACCAGCTTCCCATGGAGTTTGCCGTGGAAGCACAAAAACTATTGGAAGTCTCTCTAGAAGGCTCAGTAGGATAAGCCATGATTAAAATCAAAGATTTACAAGCACGCGTTGAGGAAAAGGAAATTCTCCGCGGCATTAATTTAGAAATAGGTCCGGGTGAAGTTCACGCCATCATGGGACCAAACGGTTCGGGTAAAAGTACCTTGAGTAGCGTCATCGCTGGTCGTGAGGATTATGAAGTAACTGGTGGTGCTATCGACTTTGAAGGCGAAGACCTGTTGGACCTCGACCCGGAAGAGCGTGCACACAAAGGAATCTTCCTAAGCTTCCAGTACCCCGTTGAAATTCCAGGTGTCACGGTGAGCAACTTCATCAAAACAGCCATCAATGAGAGCCGCAAGGGCCGCGGTGAGGAGCCGATGGAGGCCAGAGAGATGTTGGCGAAGATGCGCGAGAAGACTGCACTTCTAGAGATGGACAAGAGCTACCTCAGCCGCAGCTTAAACGAAGGATTCTCCGGTGGTGAGAAAAAGCGCAATGAGATTTTCCAGATGGCGATGTTGGAGCCAAAATTGGCCATCCTTGATGAGACCGATTCTGGTTTGGACATTGATGCCCTTCGCATTGTAGCAAATGGTGTCAATAAACTGCGTAGTGAAGACAATGCAGTGGTCGTTATTACCCACTACCAGCGTCTGTTAGATTACATCGAGCCAGATTTTGTGCACGTGTTGTACAACGGTAAGATTGTGAAGAGCGGCGACAAGAATTTGGCCCTCGAACTAGAAGCAAAAGGATACGACTGGATCAAGGCAGAAAACGCATGACAGATTTAGCACAGGATTTACTCTCTTCATTCGTCGTTGCCGAAGCGGGCTTAAACGGGGCCAAGAATTTGGGCGTGGTCAACATGCGCAAAGAAGCGTTGGACCGTTTTGAAGCTTCCGGATTCCCAACCACGCGTGACGAAGAGTGGAAATACACCAACCTCAAGCCCGTACTTAAGCACGACTACAAGATCATGCTCAAGAGCGAGAGTGCTGTATCGTTTGGAGATATCAAACAGTACCTACTCAGCGATCTGGATACCTATAAACTGGTATTCATCAACGGTAAGTACAGCTCTTGGTTGAGCGAATCGACACACCAGAGCTATGACATTTGCACCTTTGCTGCCGCGTTGAACAAATACCCGGATGTTCTTGCCGAATACTTGGGCAAAGCTGCTCCAGCTGGAGAAACGTTTGTAGACCTCAACACGGCATTTGCCGATGACGGTGCGTATATCCGTGTAAAAGCGAATCAAACGGTAGACAAGCCGATCGAGATACTCTACATCACCACGGATGAGAACGGCACTTCATTCTCGCAGAACCGCAACCTCATTATTGTCGAGCAAAACGCAGAGGTACAAATATTGGAGCGTCACCAGAATCTTGGCGATGCTGAAAGCTTTACAAATTTTGTAAGTGAAGTATTTGCTGCTCGCGATGCTCGCGTTAGCTACTATAAAGTACAGAACGACAGCGACAAGGCTTCCTTGGTGGACAACACCCACGTGAAGCAAGCAACCGGTTCTAACGTGCATGTAGGCACCTACAGTTTCGGTGGAAAATTGGTCCGCAATAACCTGCACTTCTACTCTGGCGGCGAACACGCTGAAAGTCACATGGACGGCATCACCATTATCGGTGACGGCCAAACCGTAGATCACCACACCTTGGTAGATCACCAAGAGCCCAATTGCTACAGCCGTGAGTTGTACAAGGGCATCTACCTCGGCAAGAGTCACGGTGTCTTTAATGGAAAAGTTTTGGTGCGCCAAAAGGCACAGAAGACCAATGCCTTCCAACAGAACGACAATATTCTATTGAGCGATAAAGCGAAGGTGGATACGAAACCTCAGTTGGAGATTTTTGCAGACGATGTGCGTTGTTCACACGGATGTACCGTAGGACAATTGGACAAAAATGCATTGTTCTACCTGCGTTCTCGTGGTATTCCAAAGCGTGAAGCACAAGGTCTGATGACCTATGCATTCGCCTCAGACGCACTCGAATATATTAAGATCCCACAGCTGCAAAAGCGTCTGAACGGCGTAATCGCTGAAAAGCTCGGTATCAACCTAGAGTTTGCACTGTAATGAGCTATGATGTCCAAGCCATACGCCAGCAATTTCCTATCCTGAATCAAAAGATTCACGGAAGGCCATTGGTGTATTTGGACAATGCTGCCACCGCGCAGAAGCCCATCGCTGTCATTGACGCTATTTCAGATTATTATCTAAACTACAATGCCAATGTACACCGCGGTGTACACACTTTGAGCCAGCGCGCTACCGATGCCATGGAGGCCGTTCGTGAAGATGTACGTGCACACATTAATGCAGCGGAAACAGCTGAAATCATCTTTACACGAGGTATTACCGACAGCATCAACACCATCGCCTTTGGGATGGGAGCCCTTGTGAAGAAGGGACAAAATATTGTGATCACTGCCGTTGAGCACCACAGCAATATTGTGCCTTGGCAAATGCTGTGTCAGCGCACGGGTGCAGAGCTTCGTCACTTGCCGATGAACGAACACGGTGAGGTTGTTTTGGACGGTATTGAAGAGATCATTGACGAGCATACCGCGATGGTTGCCTTCAATCACATCTCTAACGCACTTGGGACTATTAATCCCGTGGATGCTATTTTGGAGCGCGCCCAGAAAGTAGGCGCTTGGACCTTAGTGGATGGCGCTCAAAGTGGACCGCACGCCAAAGTAGATGTACGCGCTTGGAACGTTGACTTCTTTACACTGAGCAGTCATAAAATGTACGGGCCTACAGGCCTGGGGGTACTTTACGGCAAACGTGAAAGACTAGAGGCCCTTCCTCCTTATCAAGGCGGTGGTGAAATGATAGCCACAGTGACTTTAGAAGAGAGCACCTATGCTGGACTCCCACATAAATTTGAAGCAGGCACACCTCATATCGAAGGAATTATAGGCTTTGGGGCTGCGCTGAAATACATCAACGAAGTTGGGATTGAAGCAATCGCAGCCCACGAGAAAGAGCTGTTAGAATACGCGACGCAGGAGTGTTCAGAGATTGAAGGGTTCCGGGTTATTGGAGACGCTAAGAATAAGGCCAGTGTGCTGAGCTTTGTCGTCGATGGGACGCATCCCTATGATTTGGGTGTGTTGCTCGATCAACAAGGAGTAGCGGTGCGTACCGGACAGCACTGTACTCAACCCATCATGGACGCCTTTTGTATTGACGGAACGGCAAGAGCTAGTTTTGCAATGTACAATACCAAAGAAGAAATTGACCTGTTCAAGGCTGCCCTTGAGAAGGCCGTAACGATGCTCCGCTAATGGCAACGATTAAAGAAAGACAAGAAGTATTGGTCGAGGAATTTGAATTCTTCGACGAGTGGATGGACAAATACAACCACATCATTGAGATGGGGAAGAGTCTGGACGCCTTACCGGAAGAAAAGAAGAACGATGATCTTTTAGTGCAAGGCTGCCAAAGCAAGGTTTGGCTTCACGCTGAGAAGAACGGTGAAAATGTGAGGTTTCAAGCGGATGCAGATGCCATCATTGCCAAGGGTATTGTAGCGATGTTGATTGATGTTTTTGATAATCAACCTGCAAAAGAAGTAGCTGCTGCTGACCTTGGGTTCTTGGAAGAGATTGGATTGAAAGACCATCTCAGCCCGACAAGAGCAAACGGTCTGATGAGCATGATCAAACAAATGAAATTTTACGCCTTGGCTTTTGCCGGGTAATACAGAAGTGCCATGAGTGAAGAGTTGACGCACAGCGAGATGCAAAAGATTGGAGAAGAGGTCGTAGGAGTTCTTTGTACCATCTTTGATCCTGAAATTCCAGTAGACATATACCAGTTAGGGTTGATTTACGATGTGAAGGTCAGTACAGAGCGCGATGTACATATTTTGATGACGTTGACCTCCCCGAATTGTCCCGTAGCAGAAAGCTTACCGCAAGAAGTGAAGGAGAAGTCTAGAGCTTTGGACAGCGTGAACGACGTTGAAGTAGAAATCACTTTCGACCCGCCGTGGGACAAGAGTATGATGAGCGAAGAGGCAAAACTCGAGCTCGGTATGCTTTAATTGTCCTAATTCTCTAAAATTTTCCCAAAACGAGAACCATCTAACGTTTAATCCGTTAAGGATGACGTTACTTTGTTGCTCGTTATTCAAAGAATCGAGCGATTTTTTGTGAATTAGAAAAATATCCGCCAAATGAAAATTGGAATTGACGCCATTTCATACTACGTACCTAGCCACTACCTCCCCATCGAAGCACTTGCGAATGCAAGAAACATTGAATACGCCAAGCTGAACAAGGGCTTGGGTCTCACCTCTATGTCCTTCCCGGATGTCGACGAAGATGCTGCCTCCATGGGAGCGAATGCCGTTCTCGACATGTTCCAAAGAGAATCTCTAGATCCAGCCACAGTGGGCAGAATGTACCTCGGTACAGAAAGTGCATTGGATAGTGCTAAACCTACTGCGACGTACATTTTAGATTTAGTAGAGAAAGAATTAGCTGCCGAGCATGGTGAGCGTTGTTTAAAGAACGTAGATGCCGTCGATATGACCTTCGCGTGTATCGGTGCAGTAGATGCGTTAGAGAATGCATGCCTATATGTGCAGCAAAACCCAGATAAGAAAGCCATTATCATCGCGGCCGATTTGGCCAAATATGACCTAGGCTCAACAGGAGAATACACCCAAGGTGCCGGTGCCGTGGCATTGCTCGTCAGTGTAGATCCAGCCATTGTTGCGTTGGATTCTGAGATTGGCGTAGCCACTAAAGGAGAGCGTGATTTCTTCAAACCGCGCAGAACACACACAAAAGCTTCTGTTCTCGTTCAGGCAGCCTCATTGTTAGGGGTTGAATTGAGTGAAGAGGAGGCAGCAGCTAAACTCTTAGAGGCCGAAGGTTTCTGGGGCGGAAACAGCATGATCCGCAGTTATGTTGAAGAGCCGGTTTTTGACGGTCAATACAGCAACGGCGCTTATGTTGGTCGAATCCAAGAGGCACTCGCTCACTTTGAAAGCAAGGTGGATTTGAATCCTGCCTTGGATTGGGACCGCGTAGTGATGCACTTGCCTTATGCCTTCCAAGGGCGCCGTATGTTGGTGAATTTCTACCTGAATTGGATGAACGCTAACGGAAAATGGGAAGAAGTAGTTGCTGCTATGGGCGGCGACAAACCAGCAGATAAAGACGAGGCGAAAGCTTGGGTAAAAGCATTTAGTAAGAGCGATTATTACCGCGCTTATGTAGCTAAAGCCTTGGCCCCTGCCGAACGTGCGTCGAGCCTCATTGGTAATATGTATACGGCTTCCATCTTTATGGGATTGCTCAGTACGCTGTGTGATGCTGCCGATAAAGGCGAGAACATCGAAGGCGCGTGTATCGGTTTCATGGGCTACGGTTCAGGAAGCAAGGCGAAGGTCTTCCAAGGTCACGTGCAACCTGGATGGTCAAAAGTTGCCGGACTAGATCTATTTGGTAGTCTGGAGAACCGTACAGCTGTAGATTTCACTACGTATGAGAACTGGCACAATGAGCGTTTAGAGGGTCCAATTCTTCCTTCGAAATCCGGCTTCGTTTTTGACGGTCTCAGAACAGCAGAAAACCAAGAATTTTTCCGAGATTACAAGAAACAGTAATCCGTTGTTATGGCCGAGGGGGAAATCGTAAACAAAGTCGCGCAGAGCCCACTAATTACCTTCAATCTTGAAGACTACCTACCTGCAAGGGTGGAGCAACTAGATATTGCTCAGTTCCTTGATGGAGGATACCTTTTGCGTGAAAAAGAGTTTCGAGCTTCTCTTCAAGATTTCGATTACTCCCCATTCGTTGGTGCCGCAGTTCGTATCCATTGTTCTACGGATGCCATACTCCCCGCATGGGCCTCTATTTTGGTCGCTTCAAAGCTTAGTGATAGGAATATCCGGAGTTTCTGGGCGCCGACAGAGGAAGCCTTTTTTGCGCAGTACTATCGGTGGAAGTTGGCCCAAGTACATTGGTCATCTTTCGAAGGAAAACCGATCATCATCAAGGGATGTGGCGATGCTCGCATTCCGCAAGATGCCTATATCCAAACGGCAGATGCGCTCAAAGGGATCGCAAAGAAAATTAGCTACGGGGAAGCCTGCTCCGCAGTACCCCTGAAATAACTATAGCGTTATCGACAGCCCGATGTTCTGGCTCGTCGCAGCCCCTAATTCTGGCACCAATACACCGGATTCTACAATTGGATTGAGGCCGTAGTAGTAATACAAGTTGAACGGTCCTCGGCCTGCCTTTAGATAGGCGCCGTATCGAAGGGTACTGAACCCGCCAATATTGTAAAACTTCACACGGTAATTTTCGGCTTTCAGGTAGGCGTAGGAATCTACTCGATATCCAGCGATTGCACCGACGTAAAAGCGGTTGTATCGTCCTTTGTTATTGGCTGTCGAACGGTACCTAAATTCTAACACACCGTCCACATATTCAGCGGCCAATCGATTTGAGAGGTAGGCTTCACCGTCCAAATTCTGAAGCGTCTGACTGCCGTCCGCTGAAACATCAATGTGTAAGTTTCCGTGGTAGAAATGACCGCTGTATCCCACTCCATACGCCACGCCGAAATGGGTCAGCCCAAATGTGGTTTCACGCAGAAGCTGCACCTCTTGCGAATTTGCCTGCCAGGCGGGTGCAAAAGAACCCCCAGCACCTACAACCATTAGCGACGAGGTGTTAAAGCTTACCCCCTCACCCGGTTCCGGGATAAATGCTTTTCCTTGTGCGAAGGCCGAAGTAGAAGCCAGGAGGATTAATAAAACGAATTGGAATTTTCTCATTCTTAAGAACAAGTTAGTGCAATAGATTCAAACCCATCGATCTCCAAGGTGATTTCATCGCCCTGAACTACGGGTACCATGGGCCCCAAGGCGCCAGATAAAAGAACTTCGCCCTTGGTCAATGGTTCGCCCTGATCGGCCATTTTCTGCGCCAACCACAAGGCAGCATTTAGTGGGTTGTCCATGCATGCTTTACCCGTTCCTTCGCTTTCTAATTCCCCGTTTTTGTACAAACGCATCATTGCAGTCGAAGGATCCATTTCTTCCAAAGTTTTAAAGTCTTTGCCAATGATAAAATGCGAGCCTGAAGCATTATCAGCGATGGTATCTGAAATACGGATGTTCCAGCCCTCAACACGAGAATCTACAATTTCAATGGATGCATGGATTTCTGAAATGGCATCCTTGAGCATTGCCATAGTAATATTGCTCGCAGTGATGTCTTTACCAAGCACAAAGGTCAGTTCGCCTTCCACCTTTGGCAATATGGCTTTTGACGTATCAAAGGTGCCGCTGGCCGAAACGTCCATGGTGTCGAATAGAATACCGTAATCCGGTTGATCTACACCCAACTGCTCTTGAACTGCAAAAGACGTCAAACCGATCTTTTTTCCCACTACTTTCTCGCCTCTTTCCTTGCGAAGGGCAACCAGCTCTTTCTGCACAGCGTAAGCGGCATCCACATTATTATCGATGTGGTCACGGATAGGTGCAATGCTCTGGCCAGAATTCAAAGAATCGAACAGTTGTTTTCCAAGGTCTTTATGCAATGACATAGGTGAGATTTTAACTCCTCTAAAGTAGTGTATATTTGTAGGGAACCCGCACAAACTAAAGAGTCAATCCTATGCCGTTTTATCAAAAGCAAGGACAATTTCCACACAAGCGTCATACCCAGTTCCGCAAGGAAAATGGGGAGTTGTATCATGAAGAACTTTTCGGGACTATAGGCTTTGACGGCATGTCCTCGTTGTTGTACCACAATCATCCGCCAACCATGGTGAAAGAGGTGGGCGAAAGCATCGACATTGCACCGAAGATTGCCGTTGAGAAAAATATGAAGGCCTACAGACTCAAAGGGTTTGATGTAAAGCCAACTGAGGATTACCTAGAAAGTCGTGTGCCCGTCCTGACCAATAAGGATTGTACCATCACTCTTGCTGCCCCCACAGCATCCATGACGGATTACTTCTATAAGAATGCGCAGAACGATGAGGTGGTTTTTGTGCATGAGGGAAGCGGCACGTTGAAGACACAGTTTGGAGAATTGGCTTTTTCTGAAGGAGATTATTTAGTGATTCCTCGGGGAATGATTCAGCAGTTTCACTTTACTACTTCTGCCAATAGGTTCTTTATCATCGAGAGTAGCCACCCAGTATATTCTCCGAAGCGTTACCGCAACTGGTTTGGGCAATTGCTCGAGCACAGTCCGTATTGTGAGCGCGATCTGCGTACACCCGTCTTGGGTGCCGCCCATGATGAACTAGGAGACTTTACCATGAAGGTGAAGAAAGAAGATATGCTGCACACCTATACCTATGCTGCTCATCCATTTGGCGTTGTAGGTTGGGACGGTTTTAATTACCCGTATGCCTTCAGTATTCACGATTTTGAACCGATTACTGGGCGTGTTCACCAACCGCCACCGGTACACCAGACCTTCGAGACTGGTGCGTTTGTCATCTGTTCGTTTGTACCGCGTCTGTACGACTACCATCCAGAATCGATCCCAGCCCCATACAACCACAGCAACATTGATTCTGATGAAGTCCTGTATTATGTAGACGGAGATTTCATGTCGCGCAACAACATTGGACGGGGACAGATTACATTACACCCCGCAGGCATCCCTCACGGGCCACACCCTGGCACCTACGAGGCGAGCATTGGGAAAAAGGAAACGCTAGAATTGGCCGTAATGGTCGATACTTTTGCGCCACTGAAAATAACAGAACAAGCCCTCGCTCTTGATGCTGGTGAGTACCACAAGAGCTGGATCAAATAACCTATTGCAATGACCAACACATTACCTAAACAATACGAAGACGCCCAAGATTTCTTGGAACTTTGGGGTACGGATCACGTAGAAATCTACGTGGGTAACGCCAAGCAAAGCGCCTATTACTTTAAAACCGCTTTTGGCTTCCAGGAAGTAGCTTATGCCGGACTAGAAACCGGCGTAACGGACCGCACTTCTTACGTACTGCAACAAGATAAAATTCGCTTGGTAATCACCTCTTCTATGGTGAAAGACAGCGACATCAACAGACACCTCAATGACCATGGTGACGGAGTGAAGTTTGTGGCGCTTTGGGTGCCCGATGCAACCAAGGCATTTGAAGAAACCACCAAGCGCGGTGCGAAGCCTTACCAAGAGCCCAAAGTAATCGAGGATACCAATGGTAAGGTAGTGACCTCTGGGATTTACACCTATGGTGAGACGGTGCACATGTTTGTAGAGCGCAACGATTACGACGGACCCTTTTTGCCAGGATACGTTGCCCGCAGTCCAAAATACCAGCCAGGACCGGTTGGCCTGAAATACATTGACCATATGGTGGGTAATGTAGACTGGGGTCAGATGAACACTTGGGTGAAATTCTATGCCGAGGTTATGGGATTCTCTCAAATCATCTCTTTCGACGACAAAGACATCTCGACGGAATATACCGCGTTGATGTCTAAGGTGATGTCCAACGGCAACGGCCGCATCAAATTCCCAATCAATGAGCCGGCAGAAGGCAAGAAACGCTCGCAGATTGAAGAGTACATCAACTTCTACAACGGCGCCGGCGTGCAGCATTTGGCCCTAGCCACGGATAACATCATTCACACCATTCACGAGCTGCGTGAGCGCGGCGTGGAGTTCCTAGATGTTCCGGATACCTACTATGATGATCTCAAGGACCGCGTTGGCGCAATCGATGAAGACATGGAGGTATTGAAGAAATACAAAATTCTCGTTGACCGCGATGATGAAGGCTACTTGCTTCAGCTGTTCACCAAGCCACTCATGGACCGCCCGACCGTCTTCATTGAAATCATTCAGCGCAAGGGTGCAACCAGCTTTGGAAAAGGGAACTTTAAAGCCCTGTTTGAAGCGATAGAGCGAGAACAAGAAAACCGAGGAACCCTCTAACCCAAATACACGAATTAATGAACCTACTAGCAAACGACCCTTCGAGAAAGAGTTGGATTCCTGTACCAGCAGGAAGCGATTTCCCCATTCAAAACCTACCGTTCGGGGTATTCATTCCCGAAGACGATATCATTACTACTGGAACACGTATCGGGGATACTGCGATTGACCTGAGCGTTCTCCATCAGCTCGGCTATTTTGACGGCATAGATCTACCGGATGATGTGTTCTTACAAGACACATTGAATGATTTTATTGCCCTAGGTCGACCGGTTTGGAGAGCGGTACGCAACAGATTGGCTGAAATTTTTGACGAGAATAATGACGCCCTAAAGGGTAATGTTGCACATCAAAACAAAGCACTGTTCCCAGTAAGCCAAGTGCAGATGCTCATGCCTGTCTTTGTGCAAGATTATACAGACTTCTACAGCTCTATCGAGCATGCAACCAACGTAGGAAAGATGTTCCGTGATCCTGACAATGCACTGTTGCCTAACTGGAAGCATATTCCTGTAGGCTATCACGGAAGAAGTTCTTCTATTGTGATTAGCGGCGTGGATTTACACCGCCCGAAAGGACAGCGTATGGCACCGGGTGCCGATGCACCGACTTTTGGTCCAAGTATCCGCATGGATTTCGAGCTTGAATTGGCTTTTATAACCGGTGAAGGCAAGCCTATGGGGCACCGCATCAAAGCAGAGGAAGCCGATGAATACATCTTCGGCATGGTGTTGTTCAATGACTGGAGCGCCCGTGACATTCAAAAGTGGGAATATGTACCGCTAGGCCCGTTCCTTGGAAAGAACTTTGGATCAAGCATCAGCCCCTGGGTGGTGACCATGGATGCTTTGGAGCCCTTTAAAGTGGAGGGACCGCTGCAGGATCCGCCTGTGCTTCCGTATTTGAAAACGGAAGGCAAGAATAACTATGATATCAAGTTGGAAGTGGAATTGGCCCCGGAAGGAAAAGAAGGGACCGTGATTTCACGTTCGAACTATAAATACATGTACTGGAACCAGCGCCAGCAGCTTGCGCATCACACCGTGAACGGTTGTAACATTAATGCCGGCGATATGATGGCTTCAGGGACCATTTCCGGAAAGTCGAAAGACAGCTATGGCTCTATGTTGGAGCTGAGCTGGGCGGGTAAAGAGCCCATTACTTTGGATACCGGAGATACACGTACCTTCATTGAAGACGGGGATACCATTAGCATGCGCGGCCATTGCGAAAATGGCCAGGTTCGCATCGGTTTTGGCGAGGTAAGCACGAAGATTCTTCCGGCCATTGAAGATTAAGAAATTGAGGTAACGCCTCTTCGTTGTTCGAACAATGAAGGGGCTTTTTTCTTACCTTTTAATCGACCTAATTAACCCAAAATATGTCACAGAAAAACTACATCTCTAAAGTGGTTTCCGACGCTCATGCAGCATTGGACGGCTTGGAGGATAATATGACCGTAATGTTCGGCGGCTTTGGATTGTGTGGGATTCCCGAAAATTCCATTGCAGCCATTCGCGATAAAGGCACCACTGGCATCACCTGCATTTCAAACAATGCTGGGGTGGACGATTTTGGTTTGGGCCTATTATTGAAGACCCGCCAAATCGTAAAAATGATTGCTTCGTACGTCGGAGAGAACGATGAGTTCGAGCGCCAGATGTTATCTGGAGAGCTAGAGGTGGACCTCGTTCCGCAAGGCACCCTTGCAGAGCGCTGCCGCGCCGCAGGCGCGGGCATACCGGCCTTCTTTACCCCTGCCGGATATGGAACAGAAGTGGCCGAAGGCAAGGAAGTGCGCGTATTTAACGGCAAACCACACATCCTCGAACATGCCTTTGATGCGCCTTTCGCCTTTGTCAAAGCTTGGAAAGGAGATAAAGCGGGGAACTTGATTTTTAAAGGGACCGCAAGAAACTTCAACCCAATGATGGCCATGGCTGGTAAAATTACCGTGGCTGAGGTAGAGGAATTGGTTGAAGTGGGAGAATTGGACCCGAATGATATTCATGTGCCGGGCATTTTCGTGCAACGCATTTTCCAGGGTACCGATTACGAGAAACGAATAGAACAACGCACCGTGCGTGCAAAAGCTGAATAGTATGGGATTGAGTAAAGATCAAATCGCACAGCGCATTGCACAGGAACTGCGCGACGGATGGTACGTGAAC
Source organism: Bacteroidota bacterium (assembly GCA_003385605.1). Taxonomy (GTDB): domain Bacteria; phylum Bacteroidota; class Bacteroidia; order Flavobacteriales; family Schleiferiaceae; genus UBA10364. Next base: position 36,776 of record QQUU01000003.1, on the reverse strand, counting down.
CTCGGTATTGGCATTCCAACATTGGTGGCCAACCACATTCCAGAGGGCATTAACATTGAATTTCAAAGTGAGAACGGCATTTTGGGCATGGGCCCCTTCCCTGTTGAAGGAGAAGAAGATGCCGATTTAATCAACGCCGGAAAGCAAACCATCACGGCAATGCCAGGGGCTTCGTTCTTTTCGAGTGCCACCAGCTTTGCCATGATCCGTGGCCAGCACGTGCAACTCACTGTATTGGGTGCTATGGAGGTCAGCGACGGCGGAGATATTGCCAACTGGAAGATACCTGGCAAAATGGTCAAGGGAATGGGCGGCGCCATGGATTTGGTGGCTTCAGCGGAGAACATCATCGTGGCCATGCAACACACAAATAGACGCGGGGAAAGCAAGCTGCTTTCTGCTTGTTCGCTTCCACTAACTGGTGTGGCATGCGTTAAAAAGATTGTCACTGACCTTGCTGTGTTGGAGGTAGACCCTGATCGCGGGTTCGTGCTCTTAGAACGAGCTCCAGGGGTTAGTGTTGAAGAAATTCAGGAGAAGACTGCCGGACGATTGGTCGTTGACGGCGATGTTCCTGAGATGAAATTGTAACAGGACAGAATGACAAAATCATTTAAACTTTTAGTGGCATGCGCCTTTGGTGGATTTGCTCTAGTACTACAAGGTTGTAGTAAATACGACAACGGTCCATTGGTCAGTCCATTTACGAAAGAATACCGGCTGTGCCGAGAATGGCAATTGGATGAGTTAAACGGACAGGCATATCCTTCCAATACTTATTGGGACTTCGAAGAAGATGGAGAAGTAGATATGATCACCGAAAACAACGGCACATTTAGCTCTCAGACACGCTATTGGTACTGGAACAATGATAAGAGAGGGGTCATCATCGATAATATGGGTGAAATCGACATCTCAAAATTGACCAGGAATCAACTCTGGTTTGATATTGGCGGTAACGAGTATAAATGTTCCGCGAACTAAATAAAAAGGCGCCCGTGGGGCGCCTTTTTTTATTTCTCCGTAATGAGCAATGTACCCATCAGTTGGTACAGGGCAATCTGTGCATTGACGGCCCTAAACTGGGCGGAAGATTTTCCGTTTTCAGCGGCCAACCAGGCCAGCTGGGCTTGACGCTGCTCCAAGGAGGAAGCTTGCCCAAGGCTGTAGAGCTCATTCACTTTAAGCATGCGCTGGTTTGCAACCTCTGCATTGTCCGATTCAATCTTAGCTACAGCAGCGGCATTATTGAAGGCGCGTACCGCGTTCTTAACCGTATTCTCAATAAGCTCCTGGGTTTGCGCTTCTCGATGCTCTGCTTTCAATACTTCGAGCTTCGCATTCTGACGCTGCGTGCGACTTTGGAAACCGCTAAACAGATTGTACTGTACGCTTATGCCTGCATTCAAACCGGTCTGCTGCGAAGAGCTTAAAAAGCCTGCTTCTGCTTGGCTTTGGTTCAGTCCGTAGCTCGCTTGGGCTGCAATGGTTGGAAAGAGCGTTGCCTGTTGCAACTGCTGTTGAATACGAGCGGTCTCTGCTGAAATTCCAGCCAACTGCAAAGCCGTATTGCCGGCACGCATAATCTCGAGCGTTTTTTCCTCATCGAAGTGCTCCTCCAAGTTCAATCCTGTCTGATCTGAAACCGTAAATGCCTCCTGGTAACCAATAAAGGCTGCAAATGAATTCTTGGCCGATTCCAACTGCGTCTCCGCCTCCATCAATTCTACCTTGTCGCGATTCATATCCACTTTCGCGGCCATGAGGTCCGTTGAATTTGATCCGCCAAGCTCGTTGGTCAATTGTGCCTTATCAAAACGCTCTTTGCTAATATTGAAGTTCTCTGCTGCCGTTGCTACCGTGCGCTGCAACAATGAAATCCCTGTGTACTGCGACCAGACCTGGGCGATGGTATTTTCCATGGCCTGCTTTTGAGCGAGGTCCGCTGCTTTTTTAGCACTATTCAACAATTGGTAGCTGCGCTGTATGCGGCCTCCTGCAAATAAGACCTGACTCACGCCCAACGACGCATTCTGCGAGAGCGACTCCGCACCTTCGACATCTTGGGTCTGTCCCGTAGCAAATTCAAGGTTTGAATTCTGATTGCTGTAGTTGGTACCCGCCGAAGCTGTAAGACTAGGAAGGCGGCCGGCATTGCCCTGGGTTGCAGAATTTGCTGCCTGCTCAGCATCTAAGCGTGCAATGTGCAAATCGTGGTTGTGCTCCAATGCCAAGCTCAATGCATTGTCCAATGTCAACACATTCTGTCCGTAGCTGCTCCAACCTAGAAGCAGTGCTGCGGCGATGAAGATTCTCTTATTCAGCATTATTCAATTCTTTAAAGTATTGTTCACTCTTCATTTCCTTAATGGCCGGCTCGACTTCTTCGCGAGTAGGTTTCTCATTCGTCCAGATGTGGCGCATCAGAACGCGTGCATCATTCACTAGGGCCATCATCGACGGCAAGACCACAAGGGTCAACATCGTCGCAAAACCAATTCCGTAAGCAATAGCCACCGCCATCGGGATGAGGAACTGTGCTTGGAAGGACGTTTCAAAGATGAGCGGCGCCAGACCAGCAATGGTGGTCACAGTGGTCAAGAAGATGGCGCGGAATCGGCTGATTCCTGCATTAAAGATGGCATCGTACACCTTCTGCCCACCCTTGACGTTGATGTTGTATTTACTCACCAGCACCAAACTGTCGTTCACGATAATACCGATGAGCGCTACAACCCCAAGGAAGCTAAGTATAGACATTGGCATTCCATGGATCCAGTGACCCCAAGCTACCCCAGTCAAACTGAGTGGGATAAGAAGCATAATGACAATGGTCTGCACCAGTGAACGGAACGTAAAGGTGATGGTTAAAATGATCAGGAAGAGAATCAGTGGCATCACCGTCTGTGAGCTGTCTTGGGTCTTCTGGCTTTCTTTCTGCTGGCCTTCGTAACGCGCGGTTACCGAAGGATACTTTGCGAAAATTTCAGGCAAGATGTCGGCCTTAATCTGCGAAAGTAGCGCTGGCGCCGAACCGTTAGGACTGCTCAAATCGCTCTCCACACGGTACTCACGTTGCCCGTCAAGGTGGTTGATGTTGACCGTTCCCCTTTCAATAGTATACGTGGCCAATTCCCTTAGCGGAACATTGCCCTGTGGAGTAGTGATGAGCAATTCCTCCAAATCCCACAATTGCTTGCGGTCCTTTTCGTCCAAGCGCACCCACACTTTCACCTCGTCCTCACCGCGTTGCAAGCGTTGCACCTGCGCCCCGAAGAAGGTTTCACGAACTTGAGTCATAACGGCTCCTGGGGTAAGGCCTAAATAGCGGGCCTTATCGGTGAGCTCAAGGGTCACCTCGCGAATTCCTTTCTGATCGTTATCAATAACGTCGGTCAAGGCATCCATGAGTTTGAGTTTTGCCTTCAGCGCTTCTTTGGCTGCTTTGAGTTCCACAAGGTCATAGCTGACTAGTGAAATTGAAATAGGCTTACCGAAGGCCTGAACACCACCAAAGCTTACATTATCCGCACCTTCAATCTCCCCTGCTGCCTTTCGAATGTCATTTTGAATGAGGTAGGAAGGCGTTAATCGAGTCTCGCTATCCAGCAGAATGACGTTCAAGCGCGCTTTTGAAGAGATCGGGCCAATATTCTTTTGAATGGCTCGAACCACATCCAGGCTGTCCTCGCGTTCGCTTTTGTATTGCTCATTAACTGCCCAAACAGTCGATTCAATATGGTCAATCCACTTCTGTGTCACCGCTTCATTCGTCCCCGCTGGCATATCCAAGCTGATGTTGATGTTGTCGCGCTCGATGAACGGGAAGAATTGGGTACGGATGATTCCGCCACCAATGGCCCCAAAAGTCACAAACATCACTGCAAAGAAGAAACTAATGGTAATAATCTTGTTGTGCAGCGACCAGCGTAAGAACGGTGCATAAATCTTATCTCTGAATCTAAACAACGCCTTCGTTGCAGCGCTCTGTACCGGGTTCATCTTCGCATTGCGCTCAAGCTTGGCGTGAGACAGGTGGGTCGGAAGGAACAGGAGCCCCTCGATCAAAGAAACGGCCAACGTCGCGATGACAATAAAGGACATTTCGGAGAAGAAATCTCCGGCTCTACCGTCCAAGAAAAAGAACGAGGAGAAGGCGATAATGGTCGTCAAAACGGCACTCACTACCGAAGGAATAACCTCTACAGTACCGTCCAGTGCGGCACGAAGTAGCGGCTTTCCACGCTCAAAGTGCGCATAGATGTTCTCGGCGATGACAATCCCGTCGTCCACGAGGATACCAATAACCACGATCATACCGAACAGCGAAATAACGTTGATGGTAATGCCGAAATAGGTCGCCAAAATGAACATTCCTGCAAATGAAACCGGAATACCAATAGCTACCCAGAAAGCCAATCGCAGGTTCAAGAAAAGCGTCAATAGAATGAGTACCAGGAAGAATCCAAGCAGCCCGTTCTCAAAGAGCAAGTCTTTACGTTGTTGTAGGGTGATGGAAAAATCCGTGATGACATCCAAGCGCATGTGATCATTGTTCGCATTGTACTCCTTCACGTAGTTGTTCACGAACTCACACGTGCTCAACAAATCCTCTTGGTCGGTATTGTTTACGCTAATCTCAACAGAATTGATCCCGTTGAATGCGGCTCTCGAAGGACTATCTGCCCAGCGGTTACGTACGGTACCTACATCTTTTAGGCGAATAGTCTGGCCAGTAGGACGGGTGAATACCACCACATTTTGAAGGTCTTTCGCGTCGTACTGCTTGTTGCGCGAGCGAATCAACATCTCTTCTTGAGTTCCCTTAATGGTCCCCCCAGTGATGTCTAGGTTGGTTGTGCGCAATGCATTGGCAATCTGCGAGAGACTTAGGTCGTACTTGCGCAAGGTGCTTTTGTCCAAGGCGATCTCGATCTCTTCCGCTGGAAATCCGCTCAAAGAAACTTTGGAGATACCGTCCTGTAGGCGAAGTTCCTGCTCTATTTTACGTCCTTCTTGCTTCAAACTAATGAGATCAACTCCTTCACCAGTCAGGGCTATGCTCATGGCGAGCGTTCTGTTCTCTCGTTTGGCAACACGAATTGGCTCCAAACCGGTAGGGAAAGAAGGCACACTCTGTACGGCATTCTTCACGTCCTCCAGCACTAGGTCTGTGTCGTACCCTTTGATGACCTTCACATTAATAGAGGCCCGATTCTCGTTCGAGGTAGACGTGTATTGCTCGACCCCAGTTAAGCCCTTGAGGTTTTGCTCGATCTTATTGACTACCCCTTCTTCAATCTCCTCAGGGGAGGCACCCGGATATACAGCACTAATGGTGATATCGCGGCTCTCCACCAATGGGAAGAAGGTGGTATTCAGCTTACCGTAGCTGATCCAACCGAAGAAGAAGAACCCAATTAAAAGGGCGTCTACCCCAACGGGATATTTGATGAAAAATTCAATTAATCTCTTCATGGCTCCCTTATTTCACAGGTACAACAACCAATCCCGCCGCCGCTTTCAGCGTCGGCTCGTTCACCAACGTAGCACCATTTGCTACCCCACGAACAATCACCTCGTTGTCCAACCATTCCACAACCTCAACCTCGTTCTTTGCCAAAACGCTGTCGCTTTCGATCATGTACATGTACTTATTGTCAAAGACCATCGATGCAGGCAGTTTCAGGGCATCCATTACTTCTATTCCTTGAATTTGTCCGGTGAGGTACATGCCTTCGCGCAAGGCTGCGCCACGTACAGTGGTAACAATATTGATGCTTTGAGAAGCTGCGTCCACCACTGGAGCTATTCTCGAGATAGTACCCGTCCAATCTCCTGCGATATCTGGAGAGCTAAAAGCAACTTTTTGTCCTACGCTCAACTGGTCGGCATAACGAAGGCTCACAGCGCTACGTAATTCGTAGCTGTCGGTATTTACAAAGGTTCCCAAAGCACGTCCTGGACTCACTAGGTTGCCCGGCTTTACGTTCGCTGCAGCCACGACCCCATTAAAAGGTGCCTTGATGCTAAACTTTGCCAGACGCTCCTCTGCACTCTTGGCTTGGAAGTAGGCCCCTTGAATGCCACGAGCGATTAAGAACTTCTCGAGCTTACCTTCTGCCGATGGCAATGGCTCTAAAGATTTCTCCAAGCTTGTGTTATCGTAGTACGCTTTGAATCGGGCATAGTCCGAAGGGTAATCTTGATTCAAATCCGGTAAAATGGCCAACAACGCATTGATGAAATTGCCTTTTACACTCATCGCATTGGCACGCGCTTCACTATCGTCGAGACGAATGATGGTCTCGCCTTTAGAGAATCTAGTCCCTTCCAAGAAGGCACGGTCGCTGCCTTTAAACGTTCCACTTACCTCAGCAAGGAGGTCCGCTCTGTTGGCAGCATTCAAACGGCCATAAACGGTTAACGGAAGGGCCACTGTATCAAGCTTTGCCTCCAGTACACTGACCTGGAGCTTCATGTTGTCTTCCTTGATTTCTTCCTTAGTGGACATGCCGCCTAAGGTTTTTGAAACGAATAATCCTACGGCTAGGATAGCTACTGCGATGATCGCATTTTTAACCCACTTCATAATTTTCTGGATTGAGGTTTATGGTGATTTGTCGTAATGTGTGCTCGGTGATTTCTCGAGCTTCTTTTGAAATTCCTTTGAAAGCCAATTCTGTAATGTCCACCGCCGTTTCATCAATGATCCTAATCACTGATTTTCCGTGCTCGGTAAATACCAAGATATTCTCTCTCTTGTTCTCTGGATTCTGCTCCACGGCTACAATGTCCGCCTCTTGCAACTCCTTGACCATACGGCTCACTCGGTGCCGATCAACCTCAAGGAGTTCCACAAGAGCTCCTTGCTGCACTGAACCACCTCCAAGAAGCATCTTGCCGAGAATAGGCAAAGCAGCCGCATTAATATGCAGCCCCTTGTTTTGGAGCTCTGAAACCATGATGTTTCTCAGGTTTTTATGAGCTCTTCCTATTAGGTACGGAAGAAAATTGGTGATGTTCGAGGTCAAATTGCTAAGGGTGTTTGAACAATTGTTGCATAAATACAACAATTAGACCATAAATGTTCACAGAAATCCTCTTTTTAACAAAAAATCCCGGGCCACCATGTGCCCAGGATTTCGTGTTATAACCTCAATGAAAATCAAACGATACTCGTTGAGACGATAAAACTAACATATAATGAGTAATTACTCACTCATTCAATACCAATTCTCGCATTCCAGCTGCAATGGACTCTACAATACCCATGTGGCCCAATGCGCCCGATGCCAACATACCTTCTTGTGCGCTAAGTAAAGTGCGCGCAACATCCGTCGGTTTTCCATGTCCAATAGCACCTAAGGCCCAAGCTAGTCGCTCTAACAATACCGCGTAACGCAACTCATGATCTATACCCAATTCCTGGGAAAGTCGTAATGAAGTGATCCACATCTTTGCACTATCCACGTACTGTATCGTCCGCACAGAGTAGTCTATAAAGGCACGTAGGAGTTCCGAAGGATCCTCGGCAGTAATAAACTGTTGAATTTCGCTCTGATAACGCTCGTTGCTCTGCTGGAGCAATTCTTCCACCAAACCACGCTTGTTTTTAAAATGGCGAAATATAAGGCCTTCACTCACGCCTGCCTCCTGAGCAATTCGAGCGGTAGAAGTTGCTGCATACCCTTTTTCGGAAAACAAATCTAGGGCAGCAGCTATGATGTCATCGCGTTTATTAGTCATAGTAAGTAATCACTTACTAATATACCACATTTCACAACGTTTTGACATTCTCCTAGAAAATTTAATGTGCTTCGAGCCAATTCGCTCCGGTTCCCACCTCTGCAACCATAGGAACGGCTAGGGAAACAGCCGCTTCCATTTTTTCAATGACCAATGATTTTAAAGCCTCTAATTCCTCAATACGAGCGTCAAAGACCAATTCATCGTGCACCTGCAGAAGCATTTTTGACTTCATATTGGCATCACGCATGGCACGATCAAGCTCAATCATGGCAAGTTTGATGATGTCTGCCGCAGAACCTTGGATGGGTGCATTGACCGCGTTGCGTTCGCTGTGTCCACGAACCACTGCATTACGACTATCAATATCTTTTAAATAGCGACGTCGACCTGTGATTGTTTCTACATAGCCCTTTTCACGAGCAACGGCTACTTGTTTGTCCATGTACTCTTTAATGCCTGGATAAGTTCTAAAGTATCCGTCAATGGCTGCTTTCGCTTCCTTACGGCTCATGTCGGTCTGCTGGCTCAATCCAAAGGCGCTTACCCCGTAGACGATACCAAAATTGACCGTTTTTGCATTCGAACGCTGTTCTCTAGTCACTTCTTCAGGAGCCACCTCAAACACCTTTGCTGCAGTAGCACGGTGAATGTCTTCGCCGTTCTTAAAAGCACTAATCATTGCCTCGTCGCCCGCTAATGCCGCAATGACACGGAGCTCAATCTGGCTGTAATCCGCCGCCATGAGTATATGCTCGTCATTGGCAGGCACGAACATCGCACGAACCTTTCGGCCATTTTCTGTTCGGATCGGAATATTTTGAAGATTAGGATTGGTCGAAGACAATCGGCCCGTCGCAGCGACCGTCTGATTAAAGCTTGTATGTATTCTTCCCGTCTTCACGTGGACCAATTCTGGTAAGGCATCCACATAAGTGCTCTTCAACTTCTTCAACTCGCGGAAGTTCAGGATATGCTCTATGATGGGATGGCTCTTACGCAATCCCTCAAGGATTGCTTCGGAAGTAGCGTATTGGCCAGTCTTAGTTTTCTTGGGCTTGTCCGACAACTTTAAATCATCAAACAATACCTCGCCCAACTGTCGTGGGGACCCCACATTGAACGGACGTCCTGCCATCTCAATGATCTCCCGCTCTAGTCGAACAATAATTTCACCCAACTCTCCACTGTAGGTATTCAAGGCATCTACGTCCACCTTAATACCTTCGCGCTCCATGCGAGCAAGCACCGGAACAAGCGGCATCTCAATGTTATGGAAGACCTTGTCTACGCCTGTTTCGGCCAGCTTTGGCTCAAAAAGCTGCTTGAGCTGGAAAGTGATATCTGCATCTTCTGCCGCATAATCAAGTACAGCAGCCGGTTCGATATCGCGCATATTTTTCTGATTCTTTCCTTTCTTTCCAAGGATAGATTCTATAGAGATAGTCTCGTAGTTCAAATAGGTCTCTGCAAGAATGTCCATGTTGTGGCGCATGTCGGGCTGGATCAAATAATGCGCAATCATTGTATCAAACAATGGTCCCTTCACCTCAACACCGTAATTCATCAATACGCTCAAATCGTATTTAATGTTCTGGCCAATTTTTTCACCCGCACTTTCCCAGAAAGGCTTAAACGCCATAAGCCACTCTTCAGCTTTTGCTCTATCCGCAGGCACCGGAACGTAATACGCCTTGCCGGAAGCATACGAAAAACTCATACCTACGACTTCCGCATCTAAGACGTCCAAAGAGGTAGTCTCAGTATCAAAGGCCACCGAAGACTTTTCAGCCAATAAGTAGGCCAACTGCCTAGCCTCCTCGAGAGTTTCAACCAGTTGATAAAGGTGGTCGGAATTGGCCACAGAGTTTCTTGAACTTACCACAGCAGCCTCTTGTGTAGGCGCATCGTCTCCACCGAACAAACTCATTTGATCGTTGGACGTAAGCTTTACTTTTTTTGTTGGCGCTGGCGCAGTTTCGACCGATTCTTCCGTCCCTCTTTTTAGACCTAATCGACGGCCAAGTGTTCTGAACTCTAGCTCTTCGAAGATGTCCATCAAACCGTCCTGATCCCATGGGTCTCGAGTCAATGTCTCGGGTGCAAGGTCAATAGGCACCTCAGTGATGATCCGCGCTAATCGTTTCGATAAGATGCCCAGCTCAGCATTATCACGAATCTTCTCGCCCAACTTTCCCTTAATCTCATCTGCATGCGCCAAGGTCTCTTCCAACGAGCCGTACTGCTTCAACAGCTTGCTCGCGGTCTTTGCTCCAACACCAGGTAGACCGGGGATGTTATCTACGGCATCACCCATCATACCGAGGTAATCCACCACTTGCATGACGTTGTCCAAGTCAAACTTTTCACAAACCTCAGCCTCGCCCCAAATCTCAGGAGGATTGCCTCCGCGAGCAGGTCTATACATGAAGATGTTCTCGCTAACCAATTGGCCAAAATCCTTATCCGGAGTCATCATATACGTAGTGAAGCCTTCCTTCTCCGCCTTCTTCGCTAAGGTCCCTATGACATCATCGGCCTCATAGCCTGGAACACCTAGCGCCGGGATTTTAAACGCCTCCAAAATTTTATGGATATATGGTACAGCTAGTTTAATAGCCTCCGGCGTAGCATCTCTGTTCGCCTTGTACTCAGGGAAAATTTCATGACGCTCTGTAGGCTGCGGCAAATCAAAGCACACAGCGATGTGAGACGGATTCTCCTTACTTAACAGATCCAATAGTGCGCTGGTAAAACCATAAATCGCAGAAGTATCTAAACCGCCTGATGTAATGCGGGGATTCTTCGCAAAAGCGAAGTATGCACGAAAAATAAGCGCGTACGCATCTAGTAAAAACAGCTTTTTTTCAGCTGCAGGAGTGTCTTGACCCATGAGTGGAAATATTGAAAACGGAAGTTAGCTACTTCCCACTTAAATAACGAGTTTTGTGGACGGAAAACAATACGCTACCCATGGCGTTGATACTCAGTATACATTCAGATATTATGATCTTTAGAATCCTCTTTACCCTGGGATTTGTACTTGCCATAGACCTATACGCCTATCAAGCTTTCAAAACCGTCTTCCGTTCTACCGCCACCCCATGGATTTATTGGGGAATCACAGTCGCCTACATCGTACTGAGTGTCAGCATTTCTTTGCTTATGAGCAGCGGCAAGGTAGATTACAAATACCTCGGTATCCTCATGGGAGCAAGCATCTTGTTGGCCGTTCCTAAATTGGTCGCTATCATCCCGTTATTGATAGAGGATATTACCCGTTTGGGCCAATTCCTTTTCCGCGCCGCCACTACCCAGCCTACCACCCTACCGGGACGCCGAACTTTCGTTTCACAGATTGCTTTGGGACTTGCAGCTATTCCATTTATTGGCATCATCGACGGCATTTGGAAAGGACGCTACCGTTACCGCGTGATCAGCCACACCTTAGAATTTGAAGACCTGCCCGATGAATTCGATGGATTTACCATTGCTCAGATTTCAGATATTCATAGCGGATCCTTTGACAATCAAGAAAAGGTGGAATACGGTGTTCAGATGGTCAATGAACTCGGTGCGGATGCCATTATGTTCACCGGAGATATGGTGAACAATATTGCCACAGAAGCAGAACCGTGGATCGATACGTTTAAAAAACTCAGTGGGAAGAATGGTGTGTTCTCCATCTTGGGGAACCACGATTATGGGGACTATTGGCGCTTCCCCTCCGCTCAAGCGAAGGTGGATAATTTGAATCGACTCAAAGAAATCCACGCGGAGATGGGTATGGATTTGCTACTAAACGAGAGCCGATTCTTCGAGCGTAACGGTCAGCGTCTATATCTGGCTGGTGTGGAGAATTGGGGTCTACCTCCATTCCCTCAATACGGCGATTTGCAAGAAGCCCTTAACGGTATTCCAGAAGATGCCTTCACCGTATTGTTAAGCCACGACCCGTCACATTTTGATGCCGAAGTCAAACAACATTCTAAAAAAGTGCACCTCACCCTAAGCGGCCATACGCATGGTATGCAGTTTGGGATTGAAATACCCGGTTGGATCAAGTGGTCGCCGGTAAAATTTAAATACCCAAAGTGGGCTGGATTATACCCTGAACCGGACGGTCAGGTCCTGCATGTAAATAGAGGATTCGGCTTCTTGGCCTTTCCTGGTCGTGTTGGGATGTGGCCTGAAATCACACACATCACACTGCGCAAAAAATTGGCTTAGATTTCTTTGTACAGGCGCGACATAAAGTAGATGTGAGGCAGACTCAACGCGCTTAAGAAAATGAGGAAATAGCTCGACCACTGCCACAACGAACTACGGTCAAACTGGTAGATCACCAAAAACATAATCACCGCACCGGCCGTAAAAGGTAGCGCCTTAATAAACATGCCACTGTGGGTCCAGTTCTCTGTCGTACGCAAATGCCCCCAACCCGTTAAGCTGTGCTGTAAAACGAAATACACGCCAAAGCTCAATACCAAAGGCAACTGTGTTCCTAATGCTAAAGCTATTAATGAAAGTGCCCAAGCGGCCGATCTGAACCAGAAGGCACACATAAATCCGAGGAAGAGCATCATATTCACTAATGAGGTCGCTAGACCCGCGTCGACAGGCCAGGCAGGCACATTCATGTAGCTCATCATGGTGTTCACTTCCTCAATATGGGAGAGTAAAACTATTCCAAGCAGCATGGTGCCCCATAAAAATGACAATCCGGCGTTGGAACGCTGCCATTCAATAAGATCTGTCTCGCCAAAATGCCAAGCACTATATATAAGGAAGAACACTAGGCCTGCGATCGGACTAACCAACCATAACAATACTACCAAAGCCATTATACCGAGGTAACGAGCAATGAATGCAGGTAACTTTAAATTGCGAGCGTGCGAAAATCCATCGAGTGCCCCATGAGGAATCCCAACCAAAAAGAGGAAGAACAGCAACAAGCCGATTCCCAAATTCGTACCGTACCCCGGAGCAAAATGGTTGATGGCAAGCGCCAAAAGAGAAAACACAATAGGCACCCAGCGCTGGGGTTTGGACAACATGAAAGCAAAAGCCGATACCACAGCACTCCAAACAAATTTACGTTTGTTCAATCGAGCAAACATGCCAATTTCCCACCGCACGCTGCTCTTTTCATCCAAGAAAGTAAACACCTCCGCAGTAGGCTTTGATTTAAACAGTCGGGTGAAAATGCTCTTCCCCCAGTGCGGTCTAAACTTCAAAATAAAGAGCAAAACAAAATCATAAAAAGCAAAACGACCGCCGCCCCTTGAAGGCAATCCAAACCAAGGATTGGTCGATTTATTCAAAGATTCGTTTACCGCAATTTCACGGCCGTGCTGGTACATGTTCTTAAAGGCATACCCAGTAGTCGCTTTCAACTTGCCCGCACGAGCACCGGTTGAAATGACTTTTGGACTACGGTGGTACTGCTCCGCATTCTGGGACATAGGCAATACGCCCCGCTCAATATCATTAATACTGTAATTGCCGTTGAAGGTCAGCAGATAATTACGCAATAAATCCTTCGCCAGTTCTGGGGAGAGTAATTCGTTTCCAAATCTTGTAAGCTCAATGAGGGCTTCAGTCTTACTCGTAGGTAGAACATATACGAATTGTGTAAAACCGCTTTGAGGAATATTAAAATCCATCAAGCGCATGGTCTCCTCATTGAACGTAGGCTTATCAAAGGTCACCTTCCAACCTTCAAAACTTTGCCAGACGGTTTTACCAATGACCTCATTAATTAAAGGCGGACGACTGTCGTATACCTTTAGAACTTGATAGCTTCCTTCATTGGTATGTAAATCGATGTAAACATTATGATCCTCTATCTCTCGGACTTCCTCGTTAGAGGCTATGATATTTGGATGGCGCTCTAATAAGGCCCGGGTCTTGTCGTAGAGTGCGATACTTTCTACCATGTAATAACGCATACCCTTGAGATGTTCTGCCTTCTCACCCGAGACCACCCTAGACCAGCTGTGCTTGATTTCCGCTGCTAAGTCCTGAACGATTTCATCGTCAGGATACGCCCAGAAACAATAGGTCTTATCGTTCACTGCTTTGAAGCTGTGGTCAAATACTATACCCGCCGATTCCTCCAGCAAGCCTTCTTTTTCCATGTGCAACAAGAGCAATGAATTTGCCGCTCCCAATCCTATGAGTCCAAAAGTATACACGATTACGATTAAATGTCTAAGTGACCCTTTTATATTAGAAACCAAAAAATCACTGTTTTGTTCTTTAAAAAGCTCAGAAATAGACGAAATCTGGCCTTAAATGGATGAAAAACAGGTATTGTTTAAGTTTTTCTACTCAATTTTAAACATCTGTGAACAAATTCATAGGGGTGCAGTTAAGTGGTAGTTATAACCTTTAATAATTATACACCATGTCACTGACAACTTTATTGGCTAGCGTAAGTGCTAGCAACGCGGCAGTAGATTTGACTGCCTACACTGACATCACAACCGTTACTTCGTTTACGTTCTTCGTAGGCTGTATGGCTATGATGGCTGCATCTGTGTTCTTCTTCTTCGAAATGTGGAACGTAGATAAGAAATGGCGTACTTCTTTATTAGTAAGTGGTTTGATCACGTTTATCGCGTTCGTACACTACTACTACATGAGAAGCTACCACTTCGAAACTGGAGAATCTCCAACATTCTTCCGTTACGTTGACTGGACGCTTACTGTACCACTAATGTGTGTTGAGTTCTACTTGATCACTAAGAAAGCTGGTGCTAAAATGGGTCTTCTATGGAAACTCATCTTTGCGTCTGTAATTATGCTTGTAACTGGTTACCTCGGTGAGACAATCTACCGTGAGTCTTCAGTTCTTTGGGGTGTTATCTCTGGTGCTGCTTACTTCTACATCGTATTCTTGGTGTGGAAAGGAGAAGTGGCTCAGTTGGCAGCCAACGCTGGTCCTGCAGTAGCGAAAGCAGTAAAAGTTCTTTTCTGGTTCGTTTTAGTAGGATGGGCAATCTACCCATTAGGTTACATCTTGGGTACACCAGGCGGTTTGTTCGGAATGCAATTAGTTTCTGACTCAGCTGCTGCATCTGCATACATGGATGTTGTTTACAACATTGGTGATGCAGTAAACAAAATCGGATTCGGTCTTGTCATCTACTCTCTTGCTGTAAGCACGAAAGAAGAGGCGGCTTAATCATACGTTTCAGAGTGTTTGGAACCCCCACCGCGGCTTCGGTGGGGGTTTCTATTTTTAGGACATTTCCTAAATCCCCCTTAGTGTATCTTTATGCTTACAAATTCTTGGAAGATGAAGTACCGAATTCTTGTTTTAGCCCTCCTTTATTCTCTTAGCGCTTTTCCTCAGAAAACTGGAGCGCACTCTTATAAAATCGACCTCACTAACGTGGTAGACGATCGTGTGAAAGTAACCGTCGACGCAACACTCACAAATCTTAGCGAGACCTTTGACGGCAAATACAGATTTAATTTTCCAGCGACTATCCCGGGCACCTACGCCACTTTAGATTACGGTCGATTCATCCACGATTTTAAAGCAATCGACGCTTCTGGAAAAACCCTAAAAGTTTCCAAGAAAAAGAACACCTACACCATCAAAGGCAAGCCTGCCAAAATTGAATATTGGGCAGAAGATAGCTTCGACGCAAAAATTCGCAAGAATAAAGTTTTCGAGCCTGCAGGAACCAACAACCAAGAGCGCAGAAATTTCCTCTTGAATGCCGCCGGCTACTTTGGATTTTTTGAAGGACTTGAAGATTTACCTGTATCTCTTGAAGTCAATAAAAGCCCGAGTCTTTACGGCTTGAGTGCTATGGAAAGTTACTCCTACGGAAACACGCAAAACTTCTATGCTCGCGATTACCACCATTTTTTGGATTGCCCCGTAATGGTAAGCAAGCCAGACACTACTTCATTTATGTTAGGCGGCGCAAAAGTGACCATCGGGGTATTCACTGAAAATGGTCGTGAACTTTCTAGGGACATTTACAAACAGGTAGAAACCAGCATGAAGGCCATTGAAGCCTTCTTGCAAGGTGATCTCCCGGTAGACAACTATGCCTTCATTTTTTACATCAAAGACCACACTGAATTTGAAAGCCTATTCAACGGTTCAGAGATTAAAATCGGTACCGTTTTTAAAGCATTGAGAAAATTAGCGGGTAAAGGATTTGGGGCACTCGAGCACGGCAATAGTTCCGTGTACTACCTTCCTGATTTTGGCGGCACGACCGTACTTGACGGCATGGCCGATGTGTGTATCCACGAATTCTTCCACATCCTAACCCCACTTGGACTGCACAGTGAAGAGATAGGAAACTTCAACTATATCGAGCCAAAGATGAGTAAGCACCTTTGGCTGTACGAAGGCATCACTGAGTACTTTGCCGGCATCAGCCAAGTCAAAGGTGGGGTCATCACCAAAGACGAGTACCTCACCAAGGTTCTGAAAGGAAAGATCCGCAGTGCCGCACGCTACCCAACAAAGAAAATGTCATTCACTGAGATGAGTGAAAACGTCTTGGACAAACCGTACAAAAAACAATACGGTCAAGTTTACCAAAGAGGTGCTCTAATGGGGGCGCTACTCGATATTCGTATCATGGAGTTGACCCAAGGCGAAAAAGACTTACATGATATCATTCTTGCCCTCCGCGACAAATACGGTCCTGATGAGAGTTTTAACGACGACGAGATCATTGAAGAGTTCGTAAGCCTCGTTCATCCAGACCTTCAGCAGTTTTTCGATAGTTATGTCACAGGTCGGGAAGAACTACCAATTAAATCCTATTTGGCTAAAGTCGGTGTCGAATACGACAGGAACTATGTAGGTCCCCTCATAGCACATCCCGTGAATGATAACGATGTGAAGCGCAGTAGGTTAATTGTTGGTCAGAAAATGACCATCAAAAAGGTTGGCAAAGACGATTTTGTAGGTTTCCAACCTGGTGATAAGGTGAGTATTCTAGACGACAAGCTTTTCTCAGGACCGCAGGCACTTGAACCGGGTGAGACTATAGAGATCAGCGTCCTACGAGATGGTGAGAATATTCAATTGCCGTACACGGTTAGGACAGTGGAAGGATCAAAAAGCCACTACATCCGAGAAGCGAAGGAAATGAGTACCGAGCAGGCTAGATTGCGAGAGCTGTGGTTTAACAACTAATTACTTGCGACGCCAAAGTTCTCGAATATCGAGGCCTCCGTTGTTGTATTCGAAGACCAAATTGTCGTAATCGACCACAATATAGTCCCACCGAAAACTATAGGTTGGGGTAAAAAAGATGATCTCTTGAAGCGCTGTATCTAAAGTGAATTCGCCGCCGTTTTCACTGTTTGACGCCCTATACTCCCATAGACCTTGGAGATCGCCACAAAGTGAATCGTCTGTAATGATCAAGTCTTCGCCTTGAAGGAAGGCAGGTAACATTGTGACGGTATCTGTTCTCTGATAAATTTCCCAGTGACCGACTAATCCCTCGTCCACTAAAACAGACTCTTCGCAAGAAGGACGGGTAGTACAAGCGCCCAATAACGCAGTAAAAGACAACAGAATAACGATGTATCGCATCAATGAACGATCAGTAGTTTTTCGGTAAACCTTCTTCCAGAAGAAACCACTGTTACTAGATAGGTGCCAGTAGATAAATCCTTAGTAGAAATCACGCGATCCGGAGCATAGGCAAACGACTCTTTCATCCAAAGCTTGCCTGACTCGTCATATACGTACATTTCAAGCTGGGTTCCTTCAGTCCACATACCCCCTAGCCTAAAGCCGTCTTGTGCGGGATTCGGATATACCATTAACTGGTCTGAGGCCAATTCTTCATCGAGTCCAATCCCTTGAATAAACTCAAACCAATTGATGTTCACAGGAGCTTGAATGACATTCAGCTTCAAGATGTAATCGCCTTGTGTCAGCACACCAGCATTTCCACTAGTAGTGGTCCAAGTCTGCCAGCCACCCGTCAACGGCAGTGTAACTTCGGGCATATTGCTTAAGTATGTTCCAGAGGTATCGTACAATTCAAATTGAATCTTACCGTTGCTTTGTGAAGCGTGGCGGTAATCAATAGAATAAGTAGCATTGTTTAACACCTTGATGTCGTAGAGCAAATAATCGCCACCGTCTAGATAACCGATGTTCTGCCCTCCACCCACGTCGGAGGTGTTCTCCAATGAAATTCCATCCATACTAGAATAGGCTTCTGCTTCTATTTTACCCGGAATGACGTGCACTGTAGGCAATGTATTTTCAACCAATTCCTGAGTAAAAGGATCTACGGAAGTTCCGTCTTTTGCTTTCAAGGCAGTTCCTGAATAAGACACTTTCATTTCGTCTAAAAAGGTCATGTTTTGATTAAGTGTCAAGATGAAATTTCTAACATTGTTTGGACTTGGTGCGATGTTTACGACCGATGCCTGATTTCCGTTTATCGTAACATAGTAAGAAGCAAAATTTCCGAGCTGGGTTGTATCCAAAGGCTTGTTTGTTTTGACCTCTATTTCAGTGTAGCTGTGCGTTACAGAACTAACGTATTCAGCGTCTAGGGATGTTGTACTTCCAGTAGCGATAAATTCGAAACTGGCGACATTAAAGCCCCCGCTATTCGCTACAAAGCGAATCGTCTTATCCTCAGAAGAAAGAATAACATTAGGAATAACTTTATCCGCCAAAATAGACCAGCTGCCCGTATTCGAAGCGTAATAGTTTGGAGTCAATTTTACACCGTCCGCTTCAAAGTAAAAGTTCCCACCAGTAGCACCGTTTGCACCTTGACGTACTTTGATCGTATACACACTGTCTTGCGCAATATCTACAGTGTATTGCATCCAGTCGTCCGTATCTACCCAACCTACACAGTAGCCATTACTATTTACGAAATCTGAGAACGCCTGCACATCTACCCCATCGTTTCTATATGTCCAGCCACTGTTCCAAGCAGGTGGAGGATTCAACTGCATAGATTCGGTATCATAATACGCTACTCCTAAGGGACCCATATCGTATTCTGAAGCATGAACAACACCAGGAATTGTGTGCTCCTTCCATGGCAATGCAGTAGGATCATAGATTTGTCTAAACATCGCATCGATAACCCCTCTATTGTAGGTACAATTCTCAGCTTTAAGGTTGGTTGCAAGCTGCATCAATGCTGCGGTAGCATCAGCAACAGACGGAGCGCTAGCACTTCCACTCCAATAATTTAACAACTGCTGGTACCCAAGATTTTTAGTGATGCTTAAAGGCGCATTAATGGTCTCTACCTTCTTCAATGGCCACCACGCCCAACCAACCCCTTCGGATTCCATGATGCTGATTAAACCCGTATACCAAGCATTGGAGTTTTCACCGGTTTCACCAAACCAAATAGGCACGTTGTACGTATCCCTTAAGTCCAAACCATACTGGATATCGGCCACACTATTCACCGGAGACCAATACTTATGGGGCGAGTAGGCCATGTTGTTGTCCCATGGCGGTGTCAATCCAGTAAATGTATTTGCAAACCAATTCCCTTCTATAAAAATGATGTGGTTAGTATCTACGGTTCTAATACTATCGGTGATGTCTTCGTAAAGATTTCTAAGCAACGTTCCACCCGGTAAATTCCAGTTAGGTTCGTTGATTAAATCATAACCAGCGATGGTCGTATCTGTCGCAAATTTTTCCGCCAACTTTTTCCAAAGCGCTACCGTCTTAGTCCTATTGTGTACACTTTCCCAAAGCGAAGGCTTCGTAGGATCATAATCACTAATACCTTGATCGTAGCCCTGGCCACCCGGCGCGGCATGAAGGTCTAAAATGACATACAATCCTGCATCTTCCGCCCAAGTAACCACTGAATCTAAAAGATTAAATCCCTTGTTGAGCCAAGTATTTTGTCCGAGTACAGGTTCCTCTTCTATCGGCAGGGTGAAGAGATTATAATGCATGGGAACTCGAATGGTGTTGAAACCCCAAGCCGCCATGCTGTCTACATCTGCCTTACTAAAATGGTTTTCTAGCCAAGCGTCGTAAAACGCCTGCGTTGCTGTAGCGCCAATAAGATCTTCAATGGTGTCCTTAATCTTATGTTGCGGATTCGCGAAGGAAGCAGTTTGAAGCATATAGCCTTCTTGAACCATCCAACCGCCTATCCCCATAGCACGAATAAGTAGTGTATCGCCTGATCCATCGACGATAGCCTTACCATTAGATTTTACGTATTGAGCGGAAACAAAGGTTGAAACCAATAGTGTCCCAAGAAGAAATAAGCGTTTCATGATGTGTAGTTGTGTAGGTACAATATAAAAAAAACGAGGCGCTTCCCTTGGGAAGCAAACCTCGCTTTAATGATGCGCAGTTTTGGCAATCGGTAACACTTTTCCAAAGATGCGATAATTGCTTCGAGACGTGTTATTTAGAGCAAGACAGTTGCTGGACAATTATATTTTTTGGATGAATTCATCTAGAGAATCGCCCTTTTCGAGTTCTAGTTTCTTCTTTAGACGGTATTTGGCTTTCTCAACAGCTGCCGGACTCACATTCAGTACGTTCGCGACCTCCTTATTACTCATCTGCTGACGAAGCAAATAACTCAAACGAATCTCTCCTTTAGTCAAGGTTGGATACTCTGCTTTTAGCTTTGCAGAGAAGTCTTCGTGGAGCTCGCGGTAGTTACGCTCAAAATGGTCCCAATAGTTTTCACTTTGAAGCTCTCTGTTCAACTCCCTAGTCATACCCTTAAGAAACCTAAGTACCTCTTCTGATCGTCCTTTCTTCTCGCTTTCTTTTACCAAGCGTTCCTTAAAGGATTGAAGAAGTTCAAGACGTGAAGATGTCTTCAGTAACTGAAAACTAAGTTCTGTCTTCTGTTTTTCGGTCTTTACCTCTAGCTCGGCCGCCCTTGCTTTTAAAAGCTCACGCTCAGTTTCTACAAGTTTTAGGCGCGTCAATCTGAATTTACGGTCCTGGAAGAAGAATACTGCGGCCCCCACCAAGAAAGTAATTACTACAAAGAGGATAAGTTTGAACCACCATTGCTGCCAAAAGAAAGCCTTAATGACAAAATCAAACGAAAGTACTTTGGGTGCTACGCCAGATTTCGTCGCTGAAATTTCAATCGTGTATTTGCCCGGATCGAGCTCTGATAAATCAATGATTCGTGAACCTTGAGGCAGTGTCATCCAGCGTTCGTCGTTTGAAGACAATCTGTAATGAAACGCTACACCTCGTTGAAAAGAAGGAGACATCAGTTCAAAGGAAAACCTTATAGATTTTGTCCCTGCGTTAAATGTAATGGGTTGGCGGACCTCATTAGTGTTTTTAATCAATTTTGCAGATTGCTTTTCATTGTCTGCATAGACATCGGTCAACAGCAGATCGGGAACCTCCGCAGTACGTATATCATTCACATTGACCACCGCAACGCCTTTGGTGCCACCTACATAAAGGTTTTCACCCTTAAGAACGAGTGATTTCCTATTTGGTAGTCCAATCTGTAATTCATCAATCTCACGGATGAGCTCGAATTCCCAGTGGCTATCGATGTATTGTATGCGGCCTAGTCCTAGAGAGGTTGTTGCATAAATGTAATGCTCGCCGGTTGCTAATGCATAACAGTTCGTGTAGTCTGAATTTTGAAGTATTGTATCTAAGATTCCTTCTCGGTAGGAAAGAATACCGGCACCTTCTGTCCCGATAATCAATTGACCGCCGTAAGAGCTTAGATCAAGGACACTATTGTCTAATGTTACTGAGAATATTCCGCCATTACGATCTATGGAATGTAGCCCTGAAAATTCGGACCCCACCCACAGCTCATTGCCAGTAAATTCAAGATCCATGATATTCCGGCCTACGCGCCAAGGCACTTTAAATGGAGAAATAAACTCTTGTCCATTCCAATATTGCAGTCCACTCAAGGTACCTATCCAAAGACTGTCTCCCCAAGTTTGCTCCATGGACCAAATGTTGCTATTCGCTAAACCAAAGGCGATACCGGAGCTCGCCAAGAAACGACGCTTAAGAATGCCTTTATCGTCCAAGACAAATAGCCCTTCAGATAGACTCCCGACCCAAAGTTCGTCACCGTAGGTTGCAAGGCTTGTGACAACATCCGGCAGGACGGCAGGGTCTACCCTGCTCACTGTAACCTTTTCAGCATCTGTATCGTATCGAACCAAACCATCACCGTCGTAACCTACCCAGAGACCATCGTGCTCTAGTAACGCAATCGAACTCTGCAATCCCGAATAAGCAAAGTCCTCATGCTTCGGCAAGGTTTTAACAATGCGCTCGCTTTTAGGGAGTACAGTAATTCCGGAATTGAACGTCCCTAACCACAGTTGATCGGAGATGTCATAAATACCATAGAATTGGTCTGACGCAAAGCCTAACTGTGGTTGGTACTTAGAATAGTGTTCGATGCGTCCACCAGTCGTTTTATATAAGCCTTCTCCATCAGTGCTTACCCACAAATCTTCGCCGTCCAAATGAACATCCCGGGGACCGATTGGATCCAACGTCGCATCCCTTTCAAAAGCACCTGAAGTTGTATTTAAACGAAAAAGTCCTTGATCTTCTACTCCAAATACAACATCGCCTCCTCGAACGTCAACCGATTTTCGAAACGAACTCACCTCCCCATTTACCAGTGCGGAAAGGATAGTATTGTTCGACTGAAGTACGTATAACAATTTAGAACCCGTAGTAGCCATCCAAAGTGTGTCGCCTTGTTCGGCAAAATCAAAGCAAAACGCGATATCCGCACCATGAATTTTACCAATGAGCTGCTGCCAACGATCTGCCCCGGGGCGTAGAAAGTAGGATCCGTTTCCGCTTGTTCCTGCCCAAATAGTTCCATCCTTAGTCTCGTATAAAGAGATGATGGAATAATTCGCTGGCAACTGCGGACATTTCTTGTCAGGACGCGCACTCAGATTGCTCAGATCAACACTCACGACACCCCCAAGTTGTAACCCGATATAAAGGATTGAATCTTGAGTGACCAACAAGCTCTGTACGTTGTTAGAACGGCGTTCAGTTGTAGAATCTAGAAAGGAAATGTTTGTTGCTTTTCCCTCATTGTATCTGTACAAACCGTCTCTGGTTCCGATCCAAATAAATCCCCAAGGGTCCTGGACAATGTCATATACCGTTGGATTGTTCAATCCCTGGCTTGCATCAATAAGGCGAGCCTCTTGGCCAAAGCCGGACAAGCACAGGACAAAAAGCAATAACGTGAGCAACCTTCGCATGTGCGCAAGGTACCAAATAAAAGGGGGACCCGAAACGGGTCCCCCTACACTTACTTACTAACCAAAAGGTAAGTGAATATTATTTCAAGGCTACACGTACAACCTTCTCAGTCATGCCGTTTTGTACACGTACGATGTACATACCGCGTGGTAGAGAAGCAACGTCTAGACGAGCCTCAGCGTCGAAAGTAGCTTCCATTACACGAGCACCAGTGATGCTGTATACTGCTACGTTAGAAGTAGTTCCAGTAGTGTTCTCGATGAACAATACATCAGATGCAGGATTTGGCTTAACTACGAATGAAGCAGCCTCCTCTTCGATACCAATGTTCGCACATGGACCACACTCTTCCCAACATTGAACGTCAAGAGTAGTATCAGCAGCACCAATCGTGATGAAACGGTTCGTGTAGATACCAGTAGTCAACGTACAAACTGAATCTGAAGTTGCTGGATCGAAGTTTTCCTGGATAGCCCAGCTATCAGCAGTGTACTTGTATTCGTAAGAACCTGGCAACAAAGACAAAGTAGCAGTGTAAACACCGTCACCGTCATCGTCAGACATCATGTCTGCATCACCAGACCAACCGTTCATTGTACCTGAAACGTAAGCAGTAGTGAACGTACCCAAGATTGAGTTACGGTCAGACTGGAATGTAACGTTTACTGGTGTCGGTGGAACTGGACAAGTACCGTCAGTAGTACACTCGCCGAAACAAGTCTTCAAGTGGAAGTCACCGTACAATGGTGAACCTGTTGAACGGTCGTTGTAGTTGTTAGGGTCACCACAAGGCTTACCAGCCAAGTTCTCTTTACAACCCCAAGATGGACAAGCACCGTTAGTGAACGTAAAGAATGAAGTGAAACCAGTGTCTTTAGCAACAGTGATGCTGTAGATACTATCACCGATTGGGTGCATTTCGTTATCACCTGGGTTACCGAAGTTACCACCACCAGCTAAGAATACACCAGTTGAATCAACTGCCTGGTAAGACATGTTCACTTGCATTGTCAAGTATACCTGACCTGCTTTAGCATCACAAGATTCCCATGCAACACCTGGAAGGATCGTATCACCTGTGAATGCAGCGAAACGGTTTGTGTAGATACCAGTAGTTTTGGTACACGCAGAACCTGAAGTCAAGTTTTCCTGTCCTGTCCAACCGTCAAGAGTAAACTTGTACTCAATAGAGTCCGCAGTCAAAGGAAGAGTTACTGTCCAGATAGAATCACCATCTGCATCAGCCATAGGATTACAAGTACCACACCAGCTGTTAAAGTCACCGTTAAGGTTAACTGTAGTGTACGAACCTGAATAGTCACGCATATCAACGATAAACGTAACATCCTTTTGTGCGAAACCTAGCATAGGCAAGCACAACATCAATAAAGCGTAGATTTTTTTCATGTTAAGCATTTATTTAATGGTTAGTAATTATTGAAAAACTCTAATATAATCCACCAGCATATACTGAGGGAATTGGGTTGAAGGGCCAACTGGACCAGGCCAGTTTCCTTCCACGGCAATATTCAAAATGAAGAAGAACTTTTGATGGAACGCACTCAAGTTACCGATATTCATCGAGTGGTACAGCATATTATCTCTGTACCATTTGATTGATGAACTGTTCCAAACGATAGAAAACACGTGGAACTCATCGTTGAACTTCTCACCGTTCGGCAAACTAGTGTTGCCACTGTACTCTGCATGAGAACCGTTATTAGACCAGTGGGCCGTGCCATACACCGTACGATCGTTGTACCCTTCGCCTCCAATAAGTTCCATGATATCAATCTCTCCACAAGTCGGCCAACCGTCAGTACTGAAGTTGTCTCCAAGCATCCAAAGTGCCGGCCAAATACCTTGTCCGTAAGGCACCTTAGCACGGATATCAATACGTCCGTATTTGAAAGATTCCTTGCCTTGCGTCGTCATACGAGCAGAAGTATACGGCGCACCTAAGTACGTTTCTTCCTTCGCTGTAATTCTCAAGAAACCTTGATCAAGCTCTGCATTTTTATTTCCTGCTCTGTAGTACTGACTTTCATTGTTACCCCAGCCAGACGCTCCGGTTTCAAAGTTCCAAGTAGCACCATCAATAGAGGTCCCGTCGAACTCTTCTTCCCAAACTAGCGTAAGACCAGAATAGCTGGACGGTGATGTATACCCAGTATTGTCGATAGGTGGTGCACCGTCGTCATTTGTCAAGGTAATCTGAGCATAAGGAATAGGGGTAGTAACGTTAATAGGATTGCTGAATGAAACCCAAAGAGATTCAGTGTCTTCAGAATCCTCATCACCAAGAATCGTAATAGGAATAACTCCTACAGATTCACCCTTAGGAATGATTAATGTTCCTTGAGCAGCCTCGAAGTCGCTACCTTCATCAGCGCTTACGGCACTGGTTGTATAGTCGATCGATACTTCTCTCGGTGCTGCTTCCGTAAGATAGACGTAGAAGTCAAGAACGTGCGTTCCATTGCCTTCGTCGATAATTACGTCCTCTGCACTTAATTGAGGAACGGAAGGTGCCTCGCAACTAGAAATTGCAAGGCCCATTCCGAAAATTAAACATACGTTTAAGAGTGTCTTCATGTATTCTCCTTATGATTCAGAGTAGAGTGTAAAGCGCCAGAGTCCTGGACCAAAGTTTACTTCAATTTCCATGTAACGGTCACCAGCAACATCCGTCATAGACAGAATGTCGTAAGTAATCTCTGTCTGAGGTGTGCTTACCTCTGCACCATTAGCTACTTTGTGTAGACCTAAGAAAGCACCAGTACCAACCACCTTGATTTGATCCGGGTGATCGTTGTTCGCAGGAATTACCTGGTAACCGTGCGTACCGCTCTTCCAACCTTCTAAAGTGCCAGTGAGCATGTTTTCATTGTAACATCCTTCTGGCGAGAAGCCGAAGATTGGTTCGCCCCAGAAATCTCCGTTGGCGTTATACACCATGTCACCGTCTGCCGTGAAAGTCCATTCATCGTTGTACGTACATGGACGTCCGTTAGCAGCACCATTTGCATCGACAGCCCACCAAGTAGCGCCGTCAGTAGAACCTACCCACAAAGAGCCTGCTTGAGGAGCGAGCTTCCATGTTCTTTCGTCACATTCAGTCAACCACTCAATGGCACCAACACACGGCGGTGGACCTTCTTTAAAGATCTCTACAGTACCCGTTGCGGTTGCAGATCCACCTTGATTAAACACAGTGTGCTTCACATTGTAAACACCGATAGAACCGATGAATACATCAACCGTTTCACCGGTATATGTTCCAACGCCTTCAATCTCCCAAGAGAATAGGAATGGGTCACCGGTTGAATTTGATGTAAACTGTACATTGTTACTATCAATGTATGTCATTGTATAGTCCGCTTGAGGCAATGCTCCAAGCTCTGTATGACCAGCTTCACTTGGCTCACAAGCAATGAAACCAATAGCTAGTACTGCGAATAATGCGATTCTCTTCAACATAATTCTAAATTTTAGTATCCAGGATTCTGGGTTAATACTCCTTGACTCGCGTCAATCTCTTGCTGAGGGATCGGTAGGTATTGGTGTGTTGACAACACGAAACCTTGATCACCCAATACGTCTGTCGCTTTACCTGTTCTTAGCAAATCGAAGAAGCGGTGTCCTTCAGTCGCAAGCTCAAATCTGCGCTCGTCGTAAATGTCTTCCAACAGATCGGAACCAGTAGAAGACACAGGAGGCAAACTTACACGACCACGCACTTGGTTGAGGTATGAACGAGCTGTTCCTTCCGAACCGCCGCTACGAACCAAACCTTCTGCAGCCATCAATAGAACATCTGCGTATCTGATTTCACGAATGTTGTTACCCCAGTTCAATGCTGGATCACCGTCAGGTGCAACATTAGAAGCAATAGGAGCGTACTTTCTCATGAAGTAACCCGTGTTCTGGTAACCCGGAGTGTATTCTGCACCTGGAAGAGAGGCAGCATTGATAATCGTCTGTCCGTAACGTGGATCGTTGGCCATATCAGCCTGCAACTCTGTAGAAACAGGACAGAATCCCCAACCAGTAGCATATGTCGGTCCGTTGTAGTCACGCATACCGATGAATTGAACACCTACGTTTCCTTCACCGCCACCCCAGCCGAATGAACCCCAGTCAGATGCTGAGTTTTCGCTGTACGTGATTTCAAAGACACTTTCCGAAGACCACTCGCCTTCTTTTGTCCAAAGATCCGCATAGCTCGATAGCAATTGGTACTCACCAGAGTTGATTACGTCTTCACACAAAGAAGCAACTTGGCTCATTTTAGATTCGTCGTTCTGGAACAAGTACACACGAGCGAGCAATGCTTGTGCTGCACCTTTAGTTACACGACCCAACTGGTTTTCAGAAACTGAAGTTGGCAATACACTAATTGCATCCTCAAGATCAGAGATGATCAACGGGTAGATGCTTTCTGGACCTACTTGCTCTACAGTGTAGTATTCAGAAGCTCCTAGCGTATGATCAATCAATGGCACGTTGCCAAATAGGCGAACCAAATCGAAGTAGAATTTTGCACGAAGGAATTTAGCTTCACCTTTTGTTCTTACACGGAAAGATTCTGCTGCTTCCTCTATACCGTCAATCTTCTCCAAGTATAGGTTAGCTCGGTAGATGCCTTTGTAGCACTTTCTCCAAAAACCGCGTTGAGGGCCTAGGTTAGGTGTCAACGTGAAGTTGTCGTAAGCAACCCATGAAGGCTGATCCGAAGCATCGCTACCTCCTGCATATGTATCGTCAGAAGCAACATTCTGCAAGAAGCGGAACATAGTAAATCCATACTGATCGTTCCACTGAAGAACATCATAGATACTTACCAAAGCTTCAAAAGCCTGGTCTTGATTTTGGTAATAGTTCACCTCCAATACACGGCCTACCGGACGCGTATCAAGAAAGTCCTTAGAACAAGAACCCAATACTAGGGTCAGCGCCAGCGTGAGGCTTACCCAAATGCTTTTTGTGTGGTTTAACTTATTCATGATTTATTTATTTAAATGTGATGTTCAAACCGATTGTGTTTACTCTCGCTTGAGGGTAAATACCACGGTCAATACCTAGACCTGCACCAATCTCTGGATCAAATCCACTGTACTTCGTAAACGTTAATAGGTTCGTACCTGCGTAGTAAATGCGCATTTTTCTCAATCCTATTCTTTCAGCTACTGAACCTGTTATGTTGTAGCCCAATTGAAGTGATTTCAAACGGAAGAAACTACCGTCCTCAACGTAGAAGTCAGAACTACGAGCGAAGTTTTTGTTTCTATCGTCGAAGGTTAGACGAGGATAAGTATTTGATGTACCTTCTCCAGTCCAACGGTCAATAGCAGTTGCAGGCATGTTTGATGTTGGTAGATCGTATCTACGCGTCGCGTTGTAAATGTCGTTGCCAAATACACCTTGACCGAATACGTTCAAATCCCAATTCTTGTACTGAATATCTAGCGTAATACCTGCAGTCCAGTCCGGTGTTGGGTTACCAATCATTGTTCTATCGTCAGCATTGATTTGTCCGTCACCGTTTACGTCAACAAAACGGAAATCA
The DNA here is from genome assembly GCA_003385605.1 of Bacteroidota bacterium. Classification (GTDB taxonomy): domain Bacteria; phylum Bacteroidota; class Bacteroidia; order Flavobacteriales; family Schleiferiaceae; genus UBA10364. Next base: position 8,202 of record QQUU01000003.1, on the reverse strand, counting down.
CCTGGCATTGCACCTGGCTGGATTGTATCACCAGTAGAAGAAGTGTATCCATACACTTCATCCATGTTCTGGAAGATTCCGTCTGTTTGGTAACCGAATAGGTAACCGATTGGCAGACCTTCTGTGATACGTGTGATCTCAAGACCCTGTGGTCCCCAACCTGCACCTGTCAAGTATCCTGCGTCGTTACCGATAAGAACAACCTCATTTCTAATGAAACTAACGTTACCGCTCACGCCGATAGCAAAGTCCTTGCTGTAGGTTCTGTCGTAACCGAATTCCATATCGATACCTTGGTTCAACATAGAACCAACGTTCGCTGTAGAAGGATCGTTACCAATGTAATCTGGTAGAGGTGGACGTGTCTTCATGTCGTTTGTCTTACGGTTGAAGACATCAAAACCAAATACCAAGTAGTCGTATGCACGAATCTCAGCACCAACGTTCAACTGTGCAACGCTCTCCCAACGCAAATCAGGGTTAGCTACCTGTGCAGGTGTTGTCCCGTTTGTTAGGATTTCGTTTCTACCAAAGGTGTAAGAACGACCACCAATAATTGTTGAAGCGTATTCTAGCGAACCAGCAGCATCACTACCGTTCAAACCATAACCCGCCTTCAACTTCAACTGATTGATATTATCATATACCCAGAAGTCTTCCTTGTGTAAGTTCCAACCGGCAGAAAGTGATGGGAAGTAACCCCAACGGTAGTTCTGTCCAAATCGAGAAGAAGCATCTGCACGCAATACTGCAGTAGCAACGTATTTACCATCGTAGTCATAGTTTGCACGAGCGAAGTATGATTCAATAGCATAGCGCTCCCACTTACCACCGTACACTTGCTCAGAAAGCTCGTTTCTTGCGTAGTCAATAGTTGCATCTTGGAAATCTTGTGTAGGAACATCGCGCTTGTTACCGCCGATATATCTACCGTTCACTTCCTGAGCACTGTGGCCCGCGAGGTAGCTCATGTTGTGCTTACCAACACTGTGGCTATAGGTGATAGTATTGTCCCAAATCCAAGTGAAACCTCTATTGAAGCTTGAGTATACGTTGTTCGTATCCAACAGGTTGGTTGCATTCAAGTAGTGCGACGGTGTGAAACCTTCGTTACCCCAGAATGCGAGATCGATACCCATACTAGAACGCGCTTTCAATCCAGGAAGGATTTCAAACTCCGCGTAGGTATTGTTTACAATTTTATCAGCCCATCCGTAGTTATTAATGATGCTGTATGCTGCAACCGGATTCACGATCTCAGAAGTTACACGGTTTGAAATACCATAGATACCGCCTTCGTCACGAACCAAATTACTTCTCAATACACCGCCTGAAGAATACGGCGCTGAAGCCAAGACCGTTGGGTCTGTTTCGTAAAGTGGTGTCAAAGGATCGATGTTAAGTGCACGACCTAGTGGTGAACCCCACTCAGTATTCTCCGCAACACCGTTGCTTTGGTTGTGCGTGTAGGCAACGTTCCAACCAACCGTCAAACGGTCGTTAACATTGGTAATGGTATTCAAGCGTGCAGCAAGACGCTCGTAGTACGATTTGCCTTCTGCAACGATACCTTCTTGATTGAAGTTACTTACCGAAGCGTAGTACGAACCTTTATTTGTTGCACCAGCGATACTCACATCACTGCTCTGCATGATTGCATTAGGATTGAATACATGGCTTTGCCAATCTGTACCCTCGCCGTATTGTGCTGGGTTGTCGTAAATTTTTGGCTGACCGGCTGCTGCCGACATCTCGTTCATCAGCGTAGCATATTCCGTAGCGTTCAATACTGGAATTTTCTTCCATGGGTTTTGAACACCTGTGTATGAAGATACCTTCACCTCCATTCCACGTGCCTTAGAGCCGTTTTTCGTAGTAACGATAATTACACCGTTCGCACCACGAGCACCGTAGATTGCAGCTGAAGCAGCATCCTTAAGCACCTCGATAGTTTCGATGTCGCCAGGGTTTAAGAAGTCAATACCTCCTCCGATGATTACTCCATCCACAACGTATAGTGGGTCAGAACCATTGATAGAAGACGTACCACGAATACGAATCACCGAACCTGAACCCGGTTGACCTGAACTCTGAACAACACTTACCCCAGATGTACGACCTTGGAGTGCGGTTTCGATACGTGGCAATTGAAGATCTTCAAGGTCTTCAGATTTCACGCTAGAGATAGCCCCTGTTACGTTTGATTTTTTCTGCACCCCATAACCAACAACAACGACCTCATCTAAAGTAGATGCAGCTTGATCGTAATTCAGTTTCGTGGTAATCTGTTTGTTGTCTGAAAGCGTAAGAGTTTTGCTTTCGTATCCAACAAATGAAATTGAGACTTGCGTTCCTTTCGCAACGTCTAGAGACCAGCGACCATCCATGTCTGTCATGGCAGATTTTTGGCCAGCGTTTACAACCGCGCCCGGTAAAGGCGAGTTGTCCGCCGCATCTAGTACTACCCCTTTGTACTGGGCGTTCATCGTAAACGACGAAAGCACAAGGACAAATGTTGCAGCAAGCGACATTAAGTGTTTGTTGTTAATCATGATCGACTTATAGTTATTTTAAAAGTGTTCGATGTACACTCAAAAGTCTTGAATTGTAATTAGGTATACAACCACGCTTACCGGACAAAAACCGGACAGAATTGTTCATTTTCGCCACAAAGTCAATAAAATTAAGACTTGGGAGGACCGGACAGAGTCCAAAATGGGACATTTAGACGGTGAAATCGTCCAGATCCCGACGGTCTTTCTTCGTAGGTCTTCCTAACCCCTTTTTACGGGTTACATTACGCGCCAAACGCAAAAATTCTTGCTTATCTAACTCATCCTGAGGGGTAATGTCCTTGACAAGCTCTTCAACGAACTTCGCACCAACCCGACTCTTGGGAATGGATAAAACCTCAAAAACTTGGTCAAATCCGTGGCGTTTTATGGTGATTTCATCCCCTACTTTGATTTCACGCGAAGCCTTGACGGGCAGTTCATCCATTAAAACACGCCCAGAGCGCACATTCTCACCAGAGAGACTGCGGGTTTTGAACAATCGGACACACCAAAGAAATTTGTCAATTCTCATCAGAGCAAATTTGAAACATTTCGGGTATTTTAAGGCCTCATTAACACCTAAATATGAAAAGTAACATTTTCGCGGTCGTTTTGTTAGGAGCCGCAACCCTAATCGCCTGTAACAACAGTACTTCAGACACTACTTCAGAAGAAACGCCGCAGACTATGGAGACCTACAAGAAAGGGTATCAACTCTACACCATTCGCGAAGAAATGGTCAATGATTCGGCTATCGAAGCTGCTTTGCATGCGACCAAAGAGATGGGCTATGTACAAGTTGAGTCCTTTGGCTACATGCAGGGCACGTTCTTTGGACAAAGTCCGGAGGAGTTTAAAAAGACCATTGACAGTGCTTCACTCAGCTCACCTAGTGGGCATTATATGCCCATGCAATTGGCCATGAACGAAGTAGGTCCATTGGACACTTCTACCATTGCGGAAATATTGGATGCTGCAGAAGCTTTGAATCAAAAATGGGTGGTTATCCCTTGGATGAGCGAGGCATGGAGAAACGCCGAAGGTTACGCGCATTTGGCCAATTATCTAAAAGCCTTAAGCTCAGCTTGTCAGGAGCGAGGCATGATCGCCGCTTGGCACAATCATGAATTTGAATTCCAACCACTCGAGGACGGCACGGTTCCTTACGACTATCTTATTGAGAATTTAAAGGACGAAGGCGTGGTGTTCGAAATGGACGTTCACTGGGTGGCTTTTGCCGGAGAAGATCCTGTTAAATGGTTCGAGAAATACCCTGGTATGTTCCCATTGTGGCACGTAAAAGATTTCGCTTCAGACACTTTGACTCAGGTTCCAGTAGGTCAAGGAGTCATTGATTGGGAACGTGTTTTCGCCAATGCTGAACTAAGCGGTATGCAACACTATTATATTGAGCAAGATGTTTGTAGTGCAGACCGTGCATTAGATTGCTTGAAAGAGAGCATTGACTGGGCGGCAGAACAAGCCTACATGGAATAAGCAAAGAACTATACCCAAATACAACCTACTTATGTACGGAGACTTAAAAGACCACTTGCAAAATGAATTGGCCGATATAGAAACAGCTGGCCTGTTCAAAAAAGAGCGCATAATTACCACTCCTCAGGATGCGATAATTAAAACCACTGAAGGAGCCGAGGTCCTAAACTTCTGTGCCAACAATTACCTTGGACTTAGTTCGCATCCGCGAGTGCTTGAGGCCGCGCACAAAACGCTCGACACACACGGTTTTGGCATGAGCTCAGTGCGCTTTATTTGTGGTACTCAGGACATCCATAAGGAACTCGAAGCGAAGATTGCAGAATTCCTTCATACAGAGGATACCATTCTATATGCTGCTGCTTTTGATGCCAACGGCGGTGTATTTGAGCCCCTTTTAACCGCTGAAGATGCCATTATTTCGGACAGCTTGAACCACGCCTCGATCATTGATGGGGTTCGCCTGTGTAAGGCCGCTCGTTATCGCTACGCCAACAATGACATGGCTGATCTTGAAAAGCAACTTCAGGCTGCTGAGGGTGCCCGATTCAAAATCATCGTTACCGACGGTGTATTCTCCATGGACGGCTACGTAGCACAGTTGGACAAAATTTGTGACCTCGCTGATAAGTACGATGCTTTGGTGATGGTAGACGAATGTCATGCCACTGGATTCATAGGCAAAACTGGTCGTGGAACTGTAGAGCTTAAAAACGTTTTGGGTCGCGTGGATATCATCACTGGAACTCTCGGCAAGGCTTTAGGCGGTGCCATGGGTGGCTTTACCACGGGACGCAAAGAGATTATTGAAATGCTGCGTCAAAAATCAAGACCGTATTTGTTCTCGAATTCTTTGGCACCAACCATTGTCGGTGCCTCTATCGAGGTCTTTAACCTTTTGAGCGAAAGCACAGAGCTCCGTGATAAGCTAGAGTGGAATATCAACTACTTCAAAGAAGGAGTAAAAGCAGCAGGGTTTGATTACAAAGATGGGGAGAGCGCCATCGTACCTATTATGTTGTACGATGCGGCGCTCAGCCAAAAATTTGCAGATCGATTGCTCGAAGAAGGCATCTATGTCATTGGCTTCTTCTACCCTGTAGTTCCAAAAGAGCAAGCGCGCATCCGAGTACAGTTAAGTGCCGGACACGACAAAGCCCATTTAGACCGTGCTATTGCTGCGTTTACGAAGGTGGGTAAAGAGCTTGGCGTACTAGAAAACTAATTTTAACACCTTTTTTAGCGTCTTACACTGTAGTGAGGTAAACACTCTAAGCAGGGAGGCGTTACTTTTACAGCTTCAATAAAGAGCTTTACAGCATGCTGATCCAAATCGCACAGTTCCTATTGGGACTTTCTCTACTTATCGTTATCCACGAATTCGGGCACTTTTTACCGGCTAAATACTTTGGCATTAAGGTATCAAAGTTCTACCTCTTCTTCGATTACAAGTTCTCCCTGCTGAAAAAACAGATTGGCGAAACCGAATGGGGTATTGGTTGGATACCACTGGGCGGGTACGTAAAGATTGAAGGCATGGTGGACGAAAGCATGGACACCGAAAACCTCAGCGAAGAGCCAGAAGAGTGGGAATTCCGCGCGAAACCAGCTTGGCAGCGCATCATCGTTTTGACTGGTGGTGTGTTCATGAACTTCCTCACAGCTTACTTCATTTATGTCTTCCTCTTAATGGGTTATGGCAAGGATTATTTGCCAAACGACTCTTTGGTCAATGGTATTTGGACCAATGAAATAGGCCTTGAGATGGGTCTTGAAAACGGCGATAAGATTTTAAGAATTGGCGATTACACACCAGAGAGCTACAGCGAAACTGCGCTGGAAATCTTGTTGAGCCAAGGAGAAGATTTGGTGGTTGAAAGAGACGGCCGTGAAGTGCGTATTCCGATCGCTGTGGAATTTATCGAGGAAATGATCAAGGACAAGAAGTTCCCGGGTCTTATCAAGCCGAGGATGCCGTATGTGGTTGGTTCCTTCGCAGAAAACAGTTTTGGAGAATCCTTAGGACTGCAGGTGGGAGACAGTATTGTAGGCTTGAATGGCCAAGAGATGTTGTTTTTCGACCAATACAAAACCGTCTTACCGGATTACGCAGGGGAAGAAGTAAATCTTGCCTACTACCGCGACGGAAAGGCGGATACTTTGACATTTACACTACCTGAATCGGGTCGTTTGGATGTCTACAATACCACTGCGGTATTCAAATACTATGAGATTAAAAACAAGAAATACAGCTTCGCTTCAGCCCTGAGTGGTGCTGGTGACGAGGTTGCTGCCAAGCTGGACGGATACATTCGCCAGTTCAAGCTCATCTTCAATCCAAAAACCGAAGCGTACAAAGAAGTGGGCGGTTTCTTGACCATTTTACAGCAGTATGAAAAAGCTTGGGATTGGAGACATTTCTGGGAGTTTACTGCCTTTCTAAGTATTATGCTTGGATTCTTGAACATCTTGCCAATACCAGCGCTAGATGGCGGCCATGTGGTCTTTACGGTGATCGAAATGATTACTGGCAAGAAGCCGTCGATTAAGGTACTTGAGATAGCTCAGATGATTGGATTCTTCTTGCTACTTGCACTACTCATTTTCGCTAACGGAAACGATGTAATGCGTGCATTATTTGGATAGATGAACAGAAGCAAGGAAATATACGAGCATCTTGGAAGGGTCAAGGATCCTGAGATTCCCGTATTGAGCTTGCACGACATGGGTATCCTTCGTAGCGTTGATGTCCTCGATGAAAACGATGGACGTTTTAAAGATGCCATGGGAACGTTTCTAAGCGCTCATCCAGACGCCCCGGAAGAAAACGCGCGTTTCATTTATAAAATCACCATCAGTCCCACCTATGTAGGATGTCCAGCTATGGATCGTATGGAACAGGATATTCGGGAGGCCATGTACGTCATGCAACTCCCCTTCGTAGTAGAACAACAGCTTCAACCTTCATGGACCACAGATTGGATTTCTGAAGAAGGGCGCAAGAAAATGGAGGATTATGGCATTGCACCACCGGTCAATGAAAGTGCCGACAAACGCGTGCTGTTTGCAGAGGCTCCAAAAGTGAATTGTCCCAAATGTAAAAGTGATGATACGCGCATGTTAAGCAGGCATGGAAGCACAGCATGTAAGAGCCAATATGCTTGCAATTCTTGCTTGGAGCCCTTTGAATACTTCAAGTGTCTTTAAGTTCGGGCGAAAGGCCGTAAATTAGAGCACCCAAATACATCACAGAAATGCCCAAAAGCCCGACCATTCCATGGTTCAAAGCCTACAAGCTCATGGCCACCGCCAAGAGTATGGCTGAATTGTACGAGCGCGAAAAGGACACTACCTCTAAATATGTACACGCCACCAGCCGCGGCCACGAAGCAGCACAGTTGGCTTTGGCTCTTCAGCTAGAGCCAAAGGACTACGTTGCGCCATACTACCGAGACGATAGTATTCTGTTGGGTATTGGGATGACCCCAAAAGATTTGATGCTTCAGCTTTTGGCTAAAATTGACGACCCTTTTTCAGGAGGTCGTACCTATTACAGCCACCCTTCGCTGAAGGACGACGATAAGCCAAAAATCCCTCACCAGAGCTCGGCAACCGGAATGCAAGCCATTCCAACTGCTGGCGTTGCTATGGGTATACAATACCGGGAAAATCAAGGACTCGCTTCTGAAGAAGAAAAAGGTGCGATTGCTGTGTGCAGCATAGGCGACAGCGCTATGACCGAGGGTGAGATTTCCGAAGCGCTCCATATGGCCGCCTTAAAGCAGTTTCCGCTGCTCATGTTTGTTCAAGACAACGGTTGGGACATCAGCGCGAACCGCGAAGAGGTGCACCACAGCAATGCAGTGGAATATGCCAAGGGTTTTACAGGTATAGAAACGAGAGACCTCAACGGTTCAAGTTTCAAGGAGTGCTATGAAGCGCTAGAAGAAGTCATTGAAATCATGCGCACTGAACGCAGACCATTCTTGGTTCGTTGTGATGTGCCGCTACTTAATCACCACACCTCCGGCGTTCGTAAGGAATGGTACAGAGACGATTTGGAGGAGGCCGCAAAGCGCGATCCATATCCGGTGCTTCGTCAGGAATGTATAGAAGCGGGCATTAGCGAAAAAGAATTGGACCAATGGGA
>QQUU01000086.1 GCA_003385605.1 Bacteroidota bacterium | reverse complement strand
TTCCTTCACATTCCACACTCCAAATTTTATTTGATTCTCGGTCATCTCTAATGTGTGCCAAGTCTTGTATATAACCTCGTATCAGCAGAGATCGTTTTGGTTTCCTTTAAGATAACCAAAAGGACGATGCGCCCGGATATGAGTTATATACGTTGTTGGGGTTAGTTAAATTTATATTTCTCCATGTGAATAATACAGTTTATAGCTTGTGGAGTTAATAATAAATTCCTTTAGTTCTGTTTGTTTATTTGCATTCCTATTTTCAAGAACTAAGTAATAAACGTTATGACCGCCTGTCAAGAGAGTTTGAAATGTGGTCCAAATACAGAAATACCTTCTGTCTTTTTTGTCCAATTGACTTAGATGTTCAAAGTTCAGTATTGTCAAACTTCCTTTTCCATCGTTCCACAAGTGATTTTTAATTGTATCACCTTCCTCTGTTTTCCAAACATCTTTGTTAAACCTATTTGGGTCAAGGTTTACTTCTTTGTAGAACATTTCACCTGTCAACATTCCTTTCGCAAATAAGGAATTACAAAGCCAGTGAGTCGAACAAAGTGTTAATACAACATCTGTCTTAAAATATACTTCAGAAGAATCATGCACTATTTCCTTTGCTTCGATAGGAAACAATTCTTCTGTCCGAGAGAATATTTGTCTGGCTTTATACAGTTGACGCTTTTTATATGCTTTTTCATTTTTTGTCCTTTCTTTTTGTTCTGATTTATTTTGAGCATTTACTCCCATGAACATAAAAATGGTCAATATGATTGTAATTAAGTTCTTCATTTTAATTAACCCCAAGTCACGTATATGACTTCGTGATAAGCTTTGTGATTTTGGTTTAGCTTTTTTGAAGGTAACCAAAAGTGCAACGCGTCCGATCATGAATCATATACGTTGTTGGCGTTCTGTTTTTATCTTCTTTTTTTGAATCCAACGACGTCTTTACGTACCTCTTTTCGCCACGACTTTCCATACTTCTGATCAAGATATTTGAAGATCACCTTATTGTACTGGCTAGCGCATTCCGAACCTGGTGAAATGCAACCAAAGTCAAAGTAGGTTACGCCGTACTTTTCCTGAAATTCAGGATCTGATTCGTACCAAACGGGTGCGATACCTCCAATGATCAGCAGCCTCGGTTTATGTTCGCTAATATCGCGTTGTGCTATGTCTCCATTGATGGAGCATTCAGAAAACACCAATAGTAAAATATCTTCAACGTCTTCAGTTATTACAAGGGTTGTGTCGAGCGTTGGATAACCCAACATGTCAAGTTTGATGTCATATATGCCTGCGACTAAGCTGTCGATTTCAAATTCGCCCAAAGAGTCAGTTAGTGTCACTGAGCTGTTCTGGGAAACCTGAATGTACGCTGGCTCAACAGGTGCGAGCATTTCGAGTCCAATTAGTATTCTGACATTCCCTTTTATAGAATAAAGAGGAACGGTTTGAGCGAAAGCACTGCCTGTGAAGCAAAGCGTCAGAATTAAAATGAGTAGAGAATATTTCTTCTGTTGCATTTCAGAGTGGACTGAAGGAAAATGAACGCCAATGTTGTATATAACCTCGTATCAGCAGAGGTCGTTTTGGTTTCCTTCAAGATAACCAAAAGGACGATGCGCCCGGATATGAGTTATATACGTTGTTGGCACACGTTGATTACTATTGTATTCGTTTCTGTCACTTCCATGAGCTTACTACATTACCATATTTCAGGTTGGGCATGGACTTAAGTTTGTCGAACTCTGAAGCTGGGTAGTTCAAAGAGCAGTTTAACCTCATAAGCTCATTAAGTTTTAGAAGTGGATCTAAGGATTTATCCTTGATTTGCGAATTGGTTAAGGTTAAGTATTTCAGATTTTCCAGACCTCCAATAGGTTCAAGAGTATTTATTTTTTGTGAGATATACATTCCTCCATCAAGGCCAAGACCTTGAAGTTGGCGTAAACCAGCTATAGGAGAGAAATCGGATATTTTATTAAGTTGTTCGGTAGCTAAAGTTTCTAAGTTTGAAAGAGAGGCCAGTGCCTCAATATTTTCAACTTGTGATGACGCCCCAAGATGCAAGTGTCTTAGGCTACTCAACTTAACTAGATTGTCGATATTCTTAACACTACTCCATTCAATCCAAAGTCCCTCTAGATTTGGAATTCGACACACAGCATCAAAGATCTTCTGATTGACTTTAGACGGCAGCCATAAAAACTTCAATTCTTTTGCTTCTGGTAATATCTCGCACCAACGTTCATAGTTCTTCTTTTGAATGTGCGGTTTTAAACTTGTCTGCGTGAGAAGTAAACTGAGCTTGGCTGAAGGGATAAAATCCTCTATCCGTGTAATATCAGTTGAAGGAGGTGCGAATCCTTCCTTCACATGCCACACTCCAAATTTTATTTGATTCTCGGTCATCTCTAATGTGTGCCAACCCCTTATATGTGATGGTTTATTCCGACCGAGAAGAAGTGCACCTGTGAAATTGGAATGTGCAGGTTTATGCACTAATTGGGGGGAATGTTATCGCAGTTTAAGAGGCTTGTTAGTGGTGGTTATTTTTGGTTTGTAATATTCCTTTAAGATACGAATTAATTATTGGACAGGGTCTGATTTGATACATTTTTCGAACTACTTGAATGGCTCTATTGAGATGTTGAGCTGTTTGCCCAGGCCGATGGCAATTAGTTTGTGATAGGTAGATACCTGTATATCACTAAGTCCTCTTTCGATGCGAGAGATGTAGCTTTTTTTAGTGCCTGTGCGGTTGGCAAGTTCCTCTTGCGTTATGCCGAGATCCTTGCGTGCTTGTTTGAGCATTATTCCTAAACGGAAGGCGAGGGCATCAGCTTCGAACTTTTCGCGAGATGCAGTGCCAAGTTTGCCGTATTTCTCTTCGATGAGTGTTTCAAGAGAAATGAGTTCAATTTTATCCCTCTTTTTGGCTGTTGTAGTATTCATCTCTTAGTCGTTTTGCTTTTTCTATTTCCCTTCTTGGGGTCTTTTGGGTCTTCTTAATAAAGGCATTTGTCAGTACCACTAAGTTTCCTTCATCTAGAAAACCAAGTATTCTTATGCTCTTTTGCGGAGTGATCACGCGCACTTCATACAGGCCTTGGGTGTTGTGCAAACGCTTAAAAAACTTGGCAGGCACCGCGTGTTCGTGTCGAATTAAATCTAAAACAAACTCAATCTTCTGCTGAACCTTGGGTTCTTGGGATCGATAGAATTCGATGAACGAGGATTTAAATATGAGGACGTCTCTCTCCACAGCAAAGTTAACTAATAAGTTTACTTTTTGAAAGGTTTGAATCCTTGTAATTTCTGTTGTTGCTCGGGGGATTCATTGCCAAATTGTTCCCGCAGTGCAGTGTCGAGGGGGCTTTCGATGGCCAGGGAGGTGTGTTTTGCTACGTGGGTGTAAATCATGGTCGTTTCAGGTTTGCTGTGGCCGAGGAGTTCTTGGATGTAGCGCATATCCACGCCTTTTTCCAATAGGTGTGTCGCGTAGCTGTGGCGCAGCATGTGCGGGGTGACTTTCTGATGGATGCCTGCCTTTTTTGCCGCCCTGTCGACGATGCGGGCGATGGAGGTGGGGCTGTATTGGTCTTTTTTCTGGCCTTCGAACAGGTACACTGTGGGCTTGTAGAAGTGGACGTATTCCTTTAATAACGGATAGAGGCTTTGTGGCAGGGGGAGCATGCGTTCTTTGCCCCATTTTCCTTGGCGAATATGTATGGAGGCTCTTTCGAGGTTGAGGTCACGCGGTTCAAGGTTAAGTACTTCGCCGCGGCGCATGCCGCAGGAGTAGAGGAACGAGATGATCAATCGGTGCTTTACATTTTGGGTGAGGGCAATCATCCGAATGACTTCGTCCACGGAGATGACTTTGGGTTTGGTTTGGGTGGCACGAGGGCGTACGAGGGTATCCGGTGTGATGGGGTTGTTGAAATGTTGGAGCAGCAGCTTCAGTGCGCTGACGAACTGACGTTGGGTACTGTTGGCGTTTTGGAAGATGTGCTTCGCGCGGTATTTGTTGATCTGATAGATGGTGAGCTTTTCAGGTGGTGTTGGGTGCAGGTCGCTGAGCAGCTTACTAACCATACTGGTGTAGGTGTTGATGGTGTTTTGGGCGTAGCCGCGTGCGTAGAGCATGTCGAGGTAGGATTCAAGGTGGCTGCGGATGTCGGGGTTGATGCCTTTGGACAAGGATAGCGGGAGGGGCTTTTTGGTGACAATTTCTAGTGAGCCGAAGGGCTCGATGGCGGTTTGTAGGGTGGACCAGTTCTTCTTCGAGTAGGCCAGTAGCCAGCACTTCAACTCCTTGCGCCAGGTGGCGCCAATGCGATGTAACGCTCGGTTTAGGGGACGGTGGAAGGGCGTCCTTAAGGAGAAGTATCTCCCCGAGGAATCGCGAAAATCGCCGACGGTGATGATGAAGTGCTTGGCCATGGGCTAGGTAGAAAAGGGTTTCTTTCAAATTGGCCCGGGAAAGGAAGGGATGCAAAGATTGTGGAGAAGTAAAAGTTTTACATTTAAGGCATGATTAGAAAGAAGCTTGTCGTTGTGGTCCTCTGTGCTATTGGACTTTTTGGATGCAGCAATCAATGGTTGGACGACTATCGATTGGACCCTAATAGACCTAGCGAGGTCAGTATGCAGGTGCTTCTGCCGGCCATTCAGGCAAATTATGCGATGGTGCAGGGCGATGTGTTGGCCCGTGCGAGTGCGGAATGGATGCAGCATATGACCAGCCAGATACGTACGGCGTATGAATACAACTACGACAGGACGTGGAACAATGCTTACGCGGGTGGATTGTACGATCTAAAGTTGCTTCGTGAGCAAGCCCTAGCGCTTGACGCGCCGGCCTATGCGGGCATTGCGGATATTATGACTGCGTTGTATATGGGTTTGTTGGTCGACCACTTTGGTGATGTGCCGTTTACCCAGGCTCTTCGTGGCAGTCAAAATTTGAAGCCCGGCTACGACAGCGGTGCCGTGGTGTACGACTCCATTTTCAGTTTGCTTTCAAGAGGCAAGGAGCAGTTGTTGCGGTCTTCAGCGATGGTTCCAGGCGGTGATGACCTTATGTTGCAGGGCGACCTAGGTGCTTGGGCGGCCGTAGCAGATGGCCTTCTAGCGCGAAATTTAAACCACTTGAGCGAGCTGCCTGCCTACGATGCGGCTGCGGTGATTGCGGCGTGCGATTCGGCTTTGGAGGTAGGGGTGGATTTTCAAATTGGTTTTGAAGAGGAAATCAATCAAAATCCTTGGTACCAGTTCACCGTCATTGACCGCGTGGGCTATTTTACCCAAGAGGGATTTTTGCACAGCAGGATGGATTCCACAGCGGATCCAAGAGTAGCCTTCTATCGCTCGAGCGATTTGTGGTCCATACCGTCGTTGGGTGCTGCCACTGCGGATCTTCCCGTGCTAACCACTTTTGAATTGGAGTTTATCAAAGCAGAGGCGCAGTTTCGTAGTGGTGATCTTGCAGGGGCCAGAGGTTCGATGGAGCAGGGCATTGCAGCGAACATGTCCTATTTAGGGGTAGCATCGGACAGTGCGCAACTTTATATAGATAGTTTGCCTGGGGCAACCACCCTTGAATTGATCATGGAGGAAAAATATATTTCCATGTTTACCCAAGGGGAATCTTGGACCGATTGGCGCCGAACGGGCTATCCCGCATTGAGTGCCGACCCGCTGTGGTACCTCACTGAGATTCCAAGGCGAATGCCGTATCCAGAAAGCGAATATTTGTACAACAATCAGCAGGTTCCTATGCCGGAGGACGCCACGTTTGAGGAGCGCTATGGCATATCTGGGGAGTATAGAATTTTTTGGGATAAATAGCCCTGGTTATTCAGCGGGGCGCAGGCTTTCGACCATGATTTCGATGCTCATCTGACCGCGGAAGTGATTTTCCGTCAGGGTGATGAGGGCGTCGAAGGGTTGGCCTTCTTTGAACGCTTTTTCTAGGTGGCCGTACCCAAAGGCGATGCCAGAAATGGCTGGTCCGCCTTCTTGGTGCTTGACGTTGAGCTTGAGGTGGGTTTTGTCGCCACCTACCGCGCGCGTTTGCCCCGCATCCACGAGATTTTTTAGTAGGAATATAGGTGCTGGATTTTCGGGTCCGTGCGGGTCCAGTTGCTTGAGAATCTTGTGAAAGCGATCGGTGAATTGGCTCAGGTGCGCTTGTGCGTCATAGAAGTAGTTCTGCTCGAGCTGGTCGGGGCTGAGGTTCTTTTGACAATAGGCTTCGAAGGCTGCCTTGAAATGGGGCAATTGGCTCTCGTGCAAGGTCATCCCAGCGGCATATTTGTGCCCGCCGAATTGGATCAAATGCTCCTCACAGGCAGAAAGGGCCTCATAGAGGTCGAAATCCGTTACTGAACGCGCACTGCCGGCCAGCTTATCGCCACTCTTGGTCAGTACGATGGTAGGCCTGTAGCGCGTTTCCACAATCTTGCTGGCCACGATACCTACCACGCCCTTGTGCCACTCGGGACTGTATAGAACGTTGGAAAACGGGTAGTTGTCGGGGTCCAATTGGTCTTTGGCCTCCTTGAAAATTTGTCCTTGTACCTCGCGACGTTCCGTGTTGAATTGTTGAATGCGGTGGGCGAGGTCTTGTTGCGCCTCACCTTCCTTTGAGCGCAGCAGCTCCACGGCGCGTAGACCACTTTCCATTCTCCCAGCAGCATTAATTCGAGGGCCAATGGTAAACCCGAGGTCTCGAAAATTCAGTTCGTGGGGATTTTTTGCGGCCACTTGGAGCAGCGCAGCAATACCTGGTCGGCTTTCACCATTTCTTAGGCGCTCCATGCCGAAATGTGCCAATATTCTATTCTCTCCAGTGACGTGTACGATATCAGCAGCAATGGAGATGGCGCACAGGTCGAGAAGTGGATAGAGGTAATGCTCGTGGGGCAGTCCCCAGCGCTCGCAGAGCGCTTGACAAAGTTTAAATCCTACTCCACACCCGGAGAGTTCCTTGTAAGGGTACAAGCAATCGGGGCGCTTGGGGTTGAGGATGGCCTTGGCCAGCGGGAGTTCTTGTTCGGGTCGGTGGTGGTCACAGACGATGATGTCTATACCCAGCTGTCGGGCGTGTGCAATCTGGTCGAAGGCCTTGATGCCACAGTCCAATGCAATGATCAGTGTGATGCCCAGCTCCGCGGCAAGATTAATGCCGTCAAAGGACAATCCGTAGCCTTCTTTGTAGCGGTCGGGAATGTAGGCTTCGATGGGAAATTTGCCGTCGAGAAAATCGGACATTAAAGCGACGGAAGTGGTGCCGTCCACGTCATAATCGCCGTAGATCATCACGTGTTCCTGGTTAATCCTGGCTTGCTCAATACGCTCCACTGCGGCCTCCATATCCTTCATGCGATACGGGTCGTGCAGGTGCTTTAAATCGGGCCTGAAAAACCCCTTAGCGGAACTGAAATCTTCGATGCCACGAACGGCCAGTAGGTGGGAGAGCAGTGGGTCTTTGGTGACCTCCGCAGTTAAGATGGATGTAATGCCTGCCTCGGGAGCCGGCTTTGGGCTCCAACGCATTAGGAATCTTTTTTAATCAGTTCAGTTTGATAATCCACGCTGTATTTGTGGATTAATGCGAAGAGCTCATGAATGAACGCCGGCGACATGTCTTTGCCTTCCGCCTTAGAAGTTTGCTCTTGGACCAATTTTAACCACCGTTCCATGTGGAAGATACTCAGTCCCTCGCGCTCTTTGATGGCAGCGATGTCCTTGACCTTGG
Organism: Bacteroidota bacterium; assembly: GCA_003385605.1. Lineage (GTDB taxonomy): Bacteria > Bacteroidota > Bacteroidia > Flavobacteriales > Schleiferiaceae > UBA10364. The sequence goes on along the minus strand of QQUU01000086.1, from coordinate 43,163 downwards.
CAAATCTCTTTTGGAGTACATCCACAATGGCATCGTCCAAGACATCGAGTGCTTCGCGTAGGGTGGCTAGCTCTGCATTGGGCTGAAGCGGTACCTCGGTGTGAATTTTTAACTCGCGTATAATCTCGCCCAGCTTGGCCGGGGTGATCTGTTGCTTGGCATCGCTCAAGGCGCAATCTGGGTCGCGGTGCGTCTCAATCATCAGACCTTCCATTCCCAGGTCCATGGCCACTTGACTTACTTCTTTAATGAGGCTGCGGTCTCCCGCAATATGACTAGGGTCACAGATGATTTTTATCTCAGGCATCAAGGCACGCAAATCAAAACTGTGCTGCCATTCTGGTTCGTTCCGGTAGATGCTCTTGGCCGTTGAGAAGAATCCACGGTGTACAGCTGCAATGCGCTTGGTACCCGCCTTTTGAAAGCGCTCAATAGCACCCGCCCATAGGCCAATCTCAGCATGAATTGGATTCTTAACAAGCACGGGGATGTTCACGCCCTTCAGTGCTTCTGCAATCTCCTGGACATAAAACGGGTTCACAGTTGTGCGTGCCCCAATCCAGAGGACATCGGCCCCCTCCTTAAGGGCGAGTTCCACATGTTCGGCGTTGGCTACTTCAACAGTAGTTGGGGTGTTAATGGCTTTACCGGCATCAATGAGCCAGCGCATGGCTTCGGCGCCCACACCTTCGAACGAGCCGGGTTTTGTGCGCGGCTTCCATACGCCACCTCTTAATAGAGAGATGGGTGCATTCGCACGAATTTGTTGGGCCGTTTCAAGCACCTGCTCAGGACTTTCCACACTGCAGGGACCGGCGATCAATAATGGACCGCTATCGTTGGTGTCGAACCACTGCTCGATAGATTGTGCTTTGATGGAAGTCATACGTAATTAACCCTTTTCCTTGGCTTGTTGTTTGGTCAGTCCTCCTATGATAAGGACCAATTCTCCTTTCACGCCACCGCGCTCCTCTACCTGGGCCAATACTTCATTGGCACTTCCGCGAATACACTCCTCAAACTTCTTTGAGATTTCACGGCACAGGGCTACTGGGCGGTCGCTCCCACAAAATTCGACAATTTGCCCGAGGGTTTTGATGATTTTATGTGGACTTTCATAGAGCACCACCGTTGAGGTGGCCGCTGCAATGTTTTGAAGCTTGGTTTGTCGGCCTTTTTTTGGCGGTAGGAACCCTTCAAAATAAAAGGTATCGCACGGCAAGCCGCTGCTGACAAGCGCCGGAACAAATGCTGTGGCGCCCGGCAGGGTTATAATTTCAATGCCTGCCTCTGCGGCAGCGCGTATCAGGAGAAATCCAGGATCGCTAATCCCCGGCGTACCTGCATCACTCACTAAGGCAATGGTGGTGCCCGCCAGAATCTGGCTGATGTAGCGCTCCACGACCTTGTGTTCGTTGTGCATGTGAAAGCTCTGTTTGGGCGTTTCAATCCCAAAATGCGACGTCAATTTTCCCGTGGTGCGGGTATCTTCGGCCAAGATGAGGTCCGCCTCTTTCAGTACCGTAATGGCGCGAAAGGTCATGTCCTCCAAATTGCCCACAGGGGTGGGTACGACGTACAGCGTTGCAGACATAATTACCCGAAGCGTTGTTCTACCGCCGCCATAAAGCGCTCTGCGGTTTCCTCGTTATCTGCCCAGCCGTATTCCGGTGCAATATGTGTAGTCAAGAAATCTTGCGCTTCCCCAAGGCTGCCTAGGGTATTAAGCTGGCTCACAACGCGGTTGAAATCTTCAGCCGATCCGTCAAATAAATCTTTTACAAAGCCAATTCTATCATTCAGCCCAAACTTTAGTGCACCACCTGCCAATCGATCGTTCAAACTTTTCTTTTCAGTGCTTTGCGCCTTTTCGGCGACACTTTCACTCTTCACCATCACTGGCTCAGCAATTTCCTCCGACGGAGGCTCAGGTGCCGCTGGTGCCGGTTCAACGGCTTCGTCCAATTGAAATACAGTGCGGTCTTCGCGTGATTTAAGTACAGGTTCTTCTGCTTCTACTTCTTCAGGTTGAATTTGAGCAGCTTTTGCAGCTTCTTCTTTTTCGATCTCTTCAGCGACATCTACCAGTGAAAGTTGGTTGTCCTCTTCCTCAGGAGCTTCAGTCGTTGCAGGAGCAGCTGCTGCAGGCGCCTCAGGAGCAGGTGTAGGTACATCGATCTCAGGAACACTGACTTCAGATTGAAGTTCTGCAATCTTCGCACGAAGTTGAGATTGCATATCCTGCTGCGCAGCGGCAAGTTGTTGTTCAATGGTTTCTTCGGCCTCGAGTAAAGCCAAACCTTTATACAGATCGAGTACGGCTTTTGCCGCCTCTGAATGACTCTTACCTCCTATTTCTAGGGCCAATTGGGCCAATTCTGCTTCAATCTGCGTTCTCTTCTTCATAAACCTTTCCTCTAGCTGTGATATTATCTACCTTTAACGCCAAAGTAGCATTAATCTGTTCTCATGTTTCAAAGCGGTATAGAATTTAACCAACAAAAAGGCGGTTGGATCGAGGTAGTATGTGGTCCTATGTTTAGTGGAAAGACGGAGGAATTAATCCGCCGCATGCGCCGTGCCCAGATCGCGGGACAGAAAGTCGAAATTTTCAAGCCAGCCTCAGACATTCGTTACGACGAACAAGAGGTGGTGAGCCACGACAAAAACTCCATTCCTTCGACACCCATCGACAACAGCTCGAACATGCTCCTGTTGGCAGACGACGTTCAGGTCGTAGGTATCGACGAGGCCCAATTCTTCGATGAAGGCATCGTAGAGGTTGCTAATGCCCTCGCAAACCAAGGAAAGCGCGTAGTGATCGCAGGCCTAGACAAAGACTTTAAGGGCCGCCCATTCGGACCCATGCCCAACCTACTTGCCACTGCAGAATATGTGACCAAGCTTCACGCGATTTGCCGCCGCACCGGTGGTCCTGCACACTTCTCCTACCGCATCGTGGAAGGAGACCAAACCTTTATGCTGGGCGAACACGGTGAATACGAACCGGTGAGTCGCTCGGTCTACAATGAATTGAACGCACAAAAGAGTGGCCATTAAAGCCGCACATATTGCAACACTTGCCGGCGCAACTTTGCACGGCCCCTCGGAGGCATCATTCACCCAATTCGCCTTCGACTCCCGACGTATCCACAGTGCCCAATCCACGTGTTTTATAGCGCTCGCTACACCGCACGCGGACGGCCACCAATACATTGACAGCGCCATCGCGCGCGGTGCCACCACTGTAATATGTAGCGACGCCTCTCGTGCGGCAAACCACCCGTCCACCTGTTTCATCGTGCACCCTGCACCGTTGGAGGTCCTTAGGGCTTGGGCTGCGCAGCAGCGGGAGGTGATCTCGGGCGAAGTTGTAGCCATTACGGGCAGCAACGGAAAAACCGTAGTCAAGGAATGGTTGTATGAGCTGCTGGGTGCCCCGGAGCACATTCATCGCACACACGCCAGCTTTAACAGTGAACTAGGGGTGCCATTAACCTTGAGCGCTCTAACGGATCAGCACCAAAGTGCCCTTGTAGAGGTGGGTATAGATGAAGTAGGTGCCATGCAGCGCCATGAAGAACTAGTTCGCCCAACCATTGGCATCTTTACCACCTTAGGCGATGCCCACGGGGAGAATTTTGAAAGCGACGAGCAGAAATTCAAGGAAAAGTTCAAGCTGTTTCAGCATTGCCACAGCTTGGTCATTGGCCGAAAATGGCTGAGGTGGGCACAAGAATTAGGGCTAAAAATCCCCGAGCGCACACTGGTGTGGGGGCAAGGGGAGGAATTGGACCCGAATACCATTGAAGATTGGCCGTTTAGCGGCGATTATCAAAAAGAAAATGCCTTGAGTGCCTTGGGCGGCGCATTGCTGCTGGGTGCTTCTATGGAAGATCTGCAGCGTAGACTTTCGCTTCTACAACCGCTTGAAATGCGCATGCAATTGCGTGGTGCTAAGGACGGCGGCTATTTGCTAGAGGATACCTACAGTTCAGATTTAAGCAGCCTCCGCTGGGCGTTGGAAGAGCTCGTAAGCAGCGCACCCACTTCAAGAAAATGGGCGGTGCTCAGCCACCTTGGTAGCGAGGAAAAAACAACAGAGGCCAAAGCGCTTGCAGCTACGTACGGCTTGGACCGCATTTGGTGGGTAGAAAAGCCAGAGGATGTGGGGGAATTGACCGCGAGTTTCGCCGGTTTGGATTTGAATAAAACCACCGTATTGGTGAAGGGCCGACGCGCCTATAAATTGGAACAATTCGCCGCAACCCTGCAAGACCAATACCACAGTACGTGGGCAGAGGTGAACTTGAGCGCTATGCGTCGCAACTTGCAGAAGTTCAAAGCGCATTTGTCGCCAGAAACTAAGGTGATGGCCATGGTCAAGGCGGCCAGTTATGGGTCGGGTACTTTAGAGGTCGCCCGTTGGTTGCAAAACCTGCATGTCGATTACCTCGGCGTTGCTTTTGCGCAGGAGGCATTGAGCTTGCGTGCAAGGGGAATTACCATGCCTATACTGGTGCTTAATGTAGACCCACAACAGATGCCACTGCTCGCTGCGGCGGGCACAGAGGTGGAGTTGTTTTCTTCTCACCAGCTCGATACTTGGCTCAGCGCAAAGAGGACGGAGGTGCTGAAGGTCCATTTGAAGATCAATACAGGGATGAACCGATTGGGTTTTGCCCCCGAGAAGGTGGAGGAATTGTTGAAGGAATTGGCCACAGAACCTCGAGTGGAAGTGGTAGGTGTATTCTCACACCTCGCTGCGGCTGACGATGCATCTAAAGATGAATTTACGCGCAAACAGCTGGGCACTTTTGAAGCGGTGGCGAAGGCTGTGAAGGCGCAATATCCAGGGGCTGTGGCGCACGTGTTGAATACGCACGGCATCCATAGATTTTCTAAGGACGCCCACGATATGGTGCGCTTGGGCATTGGGTTATACGGCGCAGGAAGTTATGAAGGCATTGCGCCTTTGGAAGAAGTCATTTCTTGGAAGTGTAAAGTGAGTCAGGTCAGTGATCTGAAGCCGGGCGATTCTGTAGGTTATGGGATTACCTTCACTGCCGAAAGACCTATGAAATACGCCACCTTGCCCGTGGGGTATGCCGACGGGCTGTCTCGCGCGTTATCTGGTGGAAAAGGTGCCGTATATATCGCCGGTCACCGCTGTGCCATCCTGGGAAGGGTGTGCATGGACATGTGTATGGTGGATGTAAGTGGCTTGGAGGTGCACCCTGGCGATGAGGTAGAAATTTTAGGCCCCCATCAAAGTGCCTCAGATCTGGCCAAAGCAGCAGGAACGATTTCCTATGAGGTCCTTACCGGAATTGGCCCCAGAGTACCAAGATTGTACATCAAGGATTAGGGAGAAGACTTATTCGCTGTGGATCCCTGCATTACGGAGTTTTTGTTGTACTTTCTAAGTTCAATCAACTCTTAAACGTAACGCATCCTTATGGACTTAATTACCACACCATTAATCATCGGATTGCTCGTTCTATTGGCCACACGAGCAGTATTTACCGTCAAGCAAAAAACCGCGGTAGTTATCGAGCGATTGGGAAAATTCCAACGCATCGCCCAAAGCGGTCTTCAGTTCAAAATTCCATTCATTGACCAAAAATCAGGCGTGGTGAACCTTCGTGTTCGTGAATTGCCGGTAAACATCGAAACCAAGACGAAGGACGACGTATTTGTCAACCTCATTGTATCTGTTCAGTATTTTGTTACCGGCAACGTTGAAGGCATTCGCAAAGCGTTCTATCAGTTTGACAATCCCGAAGCACAGATCCAATCGTACGTGTTCGACTCCATCCGTTCCGAAGTTCCCAAACTCATCTTGGACGACGTATTTAGCGAGAAAGACAAGATTGCTGTTGCGGTGCAAAATGAATTGGCAGAGACCATTTCAGGCTTCGGATATGAGATTGTGAAAGCACTCGTTACCGATATCGATCCAGATGCCAAAGTGAAGAATTCGATGAATGAAATCAATGCTGCCAAGCGTTTGAAAGAGGCGGCGAAGGAATACGCTGAGGCAGAAAAAATCAAGGTCGTTGCGGCCGCCGAAGCCGAAGCCGAAAGCAAGAAATTGCAAGGGGAGGGAATTGCGAACCAACGCATCGCCATCGCCAACGGTCTCAAGCAAAGTGTGGAGGAAGTACGCGGTGCCATGGAAGAAGGTACAACTGGTCAGCACGTGATGAACATGCTCTTTATGACCCAGCATTACGATACCATCAGCCGCCTAGCGGATAACAACGTCAGCACCATCTTTATGCCTTATTCGCCGGGAACGGTGGGCGATCTTCAGACGGAAATTCAGTCGGGATTGTTGGGTGTGGAAATGCTCAAAGAAGCCAAGGAAAAAGCCGCTAAAGACGTGAAGGACGCCACGAAGTAAACGTTTCATTAAACGTGATATTCAAAGGGAGCTACGATTGTGGTTCCCTTTTTTCTTTTAGGCTCTGAAGCGCCGTTAAACCGACCATGAAGGTAATGAGCAGCGCACCTGCCTGCTTGTCGAGCAAACTCTCCGTAGTACCACTCAACATCACCAGCAGCCAGATGTAACGCAATACGCCTGCACTTTTCAGCAGGCCCCACAAAAAGATGGCGGCCAATAAAAGGACCGCGACAATGCCGCCTTCTGCCCAGCTTTGAATCCAGATGCTATGGAAATCGTACATGAATTCGTCAAGAGTATAGGCCTGTTTACCACGGTAAAACTTGGCCTCCACCTTGCTCAGGCGTTCGTTCAGTTCAAATTCGCCAGCGCCATTACCCACACCAACTATGGGGTGTTCGGCAATGATTTTGAGGCCTTCACGCCAAATAAAAATGCGGTGGTTGGTCTGTTTGCCATCCACTTTACCGTCAATACTTCGAATCTCGTTGCGCAGATCTACCAGGCGCCCTCGAGGTCCCGGCAGCGCAGTAATAAGTACGGCTCCTACAGCCAATATCGCCACTGCTAAACCGACAATCTTGCCGCGTTGTTCCCTGTTTTTAAGGGCCAATTCTGCAAACCTCCCCAAAACAATCACAGGTACCAGTAACAGGTGTATGCGAACACTTAATACGATGACCCCAAACAACAACCAGAGCACAGCGGCCCCTCGAAGTGCACTTAATCCATAGGTTTTACGCCAAACTTTACGCTCTAAAATGAGTGCTGCGGCGATGAGGTAAAGGCTTTGGAAATGAACACCCAATCGGCCTCCTAATTCAAATTCTTTATAGTTGACCCAACCGTTGAGGTACAGACTTTTGCAGAAGATGATGGTCCAGCTTACCAGCGTCGCCCAGGCAAAAGTTTCCATCCATCTTTTCACCCAGCTTTGGTGATCTTTTAGTCGCACGGCATGCATCAAAACACCCATAACGGTGATCGGCAAAACCATGATGACATCGCCCCAGCCTTCGCTGCTGTATTCACTCCAAGTAGTACTGAGCCATTGCCAATCTGTAAATACGGCAAACAAGAGTAATGGGGCAAACCGGAAATACTTCTTACCAGCAGCCAGCACCCCCAAGGCCATAATGATCAGTCCATATACAGGACTAAGCCAAGGAAAGGCGAACGGGAGCAAGGCTGCGCCAATACCGCCAGTAATGTGCAAGTACGAATGTGGTTTTGTCATCGGTTATTTAACGCCTAGAAGGGCGTCCATCGTACCTTGTTCAAGCAAAATACTTGCTGCGGCGTTGATTTGTTCATCCCGCGTTAAACCACGCTCCAAGGTGCCTTCCAAACCGAAGTGCTTTTGAACGAGGTAATCTTCTAGATACTCGGTAATCTCAGCACGCTGGCTTTCGAGCACTTTTCCTTTGCGCTGCTCAACATTGGCAAGAAGGTCTTGAATATCTTCTTCACTCAGGTAGTCCAATTCTGATGCCGCCTTTTCCAGCTGCTTTAATTTTCGCTCGCCCAAACTTTCAAAGGTGAAGGCTTCGTCGGTCAAAAACTCTTTAAAAGCCGTCCACTGCACTTCACTAAGGGCAAAAGCATCTGGAGAAGCACCTTCCATCGAGCCCATCACGCTTGCTGCGTAGCGCAAATCCAGACCCTTCGCGCTCATCGCGCTGACAAATTCTGGATAGTAGGCATCTGCCAACGTCGAATCTGGATGAATGCCGTCGCCATCAACCACCGGTCTACCACTGGCCGTAGCAAACTCCTTCTGTGCCGCTTTCTTGGTACGCTTTCCATTCTCGTCGCGATCGTAATTAACCTTTTGAATACAGCGTCCTGAAGGCGTGTAATACTTAGCAACAGTGACCTTCATTTGAGCGCCAAAAGGCAGCGGTTTAATCTGTTGTACCAATCCTTTTCCAAAGCTCTTCTCACCCAAGATGACCCCGCGGTCTAAATCTTGAATAGCCCCAGCGACTATCTCTGATGCCGATGCACTGCGGTCGTCCACTAGCACCGCTAAAGGAAGATCTGGAAACAGGGTCTTAGCCGCCTTGCGGTATACGTCTTGGATTTCTCCTCCGCGACCACGTGTGCTCACGATCGTATCTTTGGTATCGCTGAAATAACTAACAATCTTCACGGCTTCCATGAGCAATCCGCCACCATTGCCGCGCAGGTCCAATATGATGCCTTTTGGATCTTGTTTTTTGAGGCTCACTAAAGCGTTTCGTACCTCAGAAGAAGCTTTTGCTGTAAATCCATCGAGGTATACGTAGCCAATTCCGTCCTCGCGCATACCATAAAACGGCACCGCCTTAGAAGTGATGTTTTGACGGTTGAAGGTGAAGACTTCTTCCTTGCCACTGCGCTCGACCACCACTTTAACTTCGCTATCCGGTGTTCCTTTCAGTAGGGAGCTCACATCCGAAATAGAAAAATCGTCAATCGACGTATCGTCTACCTTTTTGATAATGTCTCCGACCTGAATCCCGGCAGCTTTCGCAGGTCCGCTGTTGTTTAAATCAGAGATGTAAATGTCCTTTTCAATCTTTTGAATAACACAGCCAACGCCGCCATACTCGCCGGTTTGAAGCAATCGAACATCCTCAATCTTATCTTCTGGGTAATACACGGTATACGGGTCCAATTCTTTCAGCATCCCCTTTATCGCACTCCCGACAGCCTGCTCTGCACCGATCTCATCAACGTAATTCACCTGTACCTGTTGCAGCACCGCGGTAAATACCTCTAATTGCTTGCTCGTTTCAAACGGATCTCCTGCCGCCGCACTCATCAGTACGCCTGCACTCACAATCACGGCCCAAAGGCTCATCTTATTTTTCATCTGCCAATTCTTTTTTTCGCTGCTCTTCATAAGCCTCGAGCAACTTCAAATATCCTGCCTCGAGAAAGGCATACTCGTTAGGTCGGTTTCCCAAATAACGGATGGACCAGATCTCAGTCACACCGCTATCGAACACTTTATCCTTATTTAAGCGGTACAATTCCCGCATTTGTCTTTTTATCCTATTGCGCTCCACAGCTTTTTTTAGCCCGCGCTTCGGCGCCACAATAGCCACCTTTCTCTGGACACCATCCTCAAGCTCCGCTTCCATATAACGCAAGGAGAATGGGAAGGCTTTCACGCCACGACCTTCTACATGGAGGCCGTCGAAATGTTCCTTCTTGGTGAGGTGTTCTTTTTTGGGAAAACTGTAGCGCATAAAAAAAGCCCGGCGCATGCGCCGGGCCCTCAATTTACAATATATCTTACTTCTTGTTTGCCACTTTGATGTAATCGCTGATGGCCTTTGTCATCGATGGGGCGTCCGGCGTTGGTGCAGGGATATCAACAATCAATCCGTGACTTTCTGCCTCTTTTTGCGTCGTTGGTCCAAAACAAGCCAAGCGCGTTTTGTTTTGTTTGAAATCCGGGAAGTTTTCATACAAACTCTTAATCCCAGAAGGAGAGAAGAACACCAAAATGTCGTAGAATACATTTTCTAGATCGCTCAAATCACTCACTACCGTATTGAATAGAATCGCACGTGTGTAGTCAATGCCTGCATCTGCCAACGCTTCTGGGATAGAAGGCTTCAAGCTGTTTGAAGAAGGCATTAAGAATTTTTCGTTTTTGAATTTCTTCAGCGTTGGGATCAACTCTTCAATCTTCAAATTACCATGGTAAATCTTGCGCTTGCGGTACACCACATATTTCTGCAGGTAGTACGCGATCGCTTCTGAAATACAGAAGTAACGAGTATCTGGGCTGATCTGAACACGCATGTCTTCACACATACGGAAGTAGTGATCAACAGCATTCTTAGAAGTCAAGATAACGTTGCGGTAATCTCTTATCTGGATTTTATCCTTTCTAAAGTTGGAGGCGGTTACCCCTTCTACGTGAATGAATGAGCGGAAATCCACATCTACCTTGTGCTTATCGGCAAGTGTGAAAAAAGGGTGAGATTCGGTGGTTGGCTCTGGTTGTGACACCAAAATCGACTTCACTTTTGTTTGTCTATCTGCCATGAGTGTTAGTTGACGAACGAAAAAATTAATACTAGTTCGAGCGTGCAAAGGTAAGACATTGCATAAAAACGAGCCCCACCGCTCCGAATATTTCGAAGTACGGGACTCTTTAAAGCGAACCAAAGTAATCCGATAATGTGGCCTAAACTCAGTATATAGATACCTGCATTTAACCACGCCTCATTAATCAGCAATGTGCATAGCACGATTAGACATACAAGGCTGTAGACGTAGCTCAATTGAATACCCCCAAAAAGATCTGTACCATTTTGAAGCGCATTATTTGAGGAAAACAGCAGGCTCAATAGAATAGAAAAAACCAAACGGGCCAAAAGAACGATGATTATAGCTAAGGGTGCTTCCCACCACAATAATTTTAAATCTAAAGCTTCTCCAAGCACAAAGAATAAGGCTGCGGGAAGTACCAAACTGATTACGGATGCGCTTAAGCGACTGCGAGAATCACCCAGGTCTTTCCATTGAAGTCGAATCCATTTGGCGAACACCTCAGGCTTTAGAGCTCGGAATACACCAAGGACTGCGAAGAATCCAATAAACAACCATTTTACGTCCATCTAGGACACAAAGTTACTGCAAAACGACGTGCTTGTATTGAATGCTGCCGTCCGAATATTCTGCGTGCAAGATGTAGTTGCCTCGAGCTAGGGCGCTCACGTCTAAAATGGCTTCATCTTCTAAAGATGCCGAATAGTCGAGCTGTATGAATCGGCCCAGCGTGTTGTATAAACGAATAGCCACTAGTCCTTCTGCCTTCACCTTCAAAGTTGACGTAGCAGGATTTGGGCTTACTAAAAGGCCACTAAATTTATTTTCTGCAGTACTAAAAACTTGGCCCTCATACAACGTTTTCGTTTGAGTTATAACATAGTCGCCTGAAGCTTGGCCATTACTATTGGTATAATTCACTGCAACATAAATTGTCGCTGAATCTTCTATGTTCTGAGAATCCCAGTACCAAACCCATGTTATTGAATCACCTGAAACATTTGTTGATGAGCTTTTATGTGTAACGTAATCGGAGCCTGATAATTTTGCATTACCAGATCCCGAAGACAATTCTCCGACATGATTTCCATTGGCATCTTCAATGCTGGCTGAAAAGCCTATTCGGGAGCTACTAGCCGCAGCTGCGGTTAAGGTGATTTCCGTATCAATTGAGTCATTAATGATATTCGAATAGGTACTCGACCCTGCGAAAGGAGTTATATCTACTTTCAGACTGATGGCTTCATTTCCATTTGGGCTTCCGCCTCCATGACAGTAACCACCAGAACAAGTCTGCCCATTAGATGCAGGTGAACCGCTTTTTCCTGCCGGTGACCCCCCGCTGTTGGTGTACGAATATGTTGAGATGCCCATAAGGGCGATAATGAGTAACGTTTTCTTCATGGGGCTTCCTATTATTAAGTGAATGGTGAAACTCTCGGTTGAATTTATAACAATTTTTCACCTTTTGTGTTTAATTTCACAACCACTCAAGAAAACTACACAAGCATGGTGGATCAATTTCAACATCCAGATTACTACCTACTAGACGAACTGCTCAGCGAGGAACACAAAATGATTCGTGACGCTACCCGAGAATGGGTCAAGCGTAGCGTAAGTCCAATCATTGAAGATTTCGCTCAGCGTGCCGCCTTTCCGCAACACTTAGTAAAAGAAATGGGCGAGGTAGGGCTTTTTGGGCCTTATGTACCTGAAGAGTATGGAGGTGCCGGTCTAGACCACATCAGCTATGGACTAATGATGCAGGAAGTCGAACGCGGAGATTCAGGTATTCGGTCTACTTGTTCTGTACAAAGCTCTTTGGTGATGTTCCCTATTTACGCTTACGGTAGCGAGGAGCAAAAGCAAAAATTCCTCCCAAAATTGGCCACGGGTGAATACCTCGGTTCTTTTGGACTAACGGAGCCAAACTTCGGGTCTAACCCAGGCGGAATGACTACTAACTTCGTTGAAGACGGCGATGATATCATTCTAAATGGTGCGAAGATGTGGATCTCAAATTCGCCGTTTTGTGACATCGCTGTTGTTTGGGCGAAAAACGAGGCCGGACGTATCAAAGGTGTCATTGTTGAACGTGGTATGGAAGGTTTTACCACACCGGAAACACACAACAAATGGTCGCTTCGTGCTTCGGCTACGGGCGAGCTCGTGTTCGATAACGTACGCGTCCCTAAGTCAAATATTTTACCGGGTCGTGATGGCCTCGGTGCACCGCTATCCTGCTTGGATAGTGCGCGCTTCGGTATTGCATGGGGCGCATTGGGTGCTGCCATGGATTGTTACGATACGGCATTGAGGTATTCGAAAGAACGCATTCAGTTCGGCAAGCCTATTGCTGCTTTCCAATTGCAACAGAAAAAATTGGCAGAGATGATCACCGAAATCACCAAGGCACAGCTGCTGACCTGGCGTTTAGGTCACCTTAAAAATGAGGGCCGTGCTACTTCCGCACAAATCTCAATGGCGAAACGAAATAATGTGGAAATCGCATTGAAAATTGCTCGCGAGGCGCGTCAAATGTTGGGTGGAATGGGTATTACTGGAGACTTCTCAATCATGCGACACATGATGAATTTGGAGAGTGTGGTAACCTACGAGGGTACACACGATATTCATCTGTTAATCACCGGTTTAGATATCACCGGAGAGAACGCTTTCGTCTAGATTAATTCGTAATTCGAATCACGTTTACCCCGTCAAAGGAACAGCTGTATTCTTTGATCGGCAGGGTGTAGCTGGTATCTACGCTCTGGCCATCCAGAAGTTGGTATTGGTGTGCGTCGCACCCACAGGTAAAATAGAAATCCCCATTGGTACTTTCTAGCACGCCACAACCGTCGGCCCAGTGCTCTGGACAGGCGGCTTCGTAAGCGGCGAAATCGTAGAATTGACCGTCGAAATACCGGCGGTAAACCAAGACCCCAGCATGGCCTGCATTTGGCAGTAATAATTGGCCTCCAACGACCGTCAGATTGAAGCTCGAAGGGTCGCTCACGTAGACTGTTTCATCGACCAAAGGTTCCGGAATATCGTAGACAACATTGGTGTTGTTGCATGCACTTAATCCCCATGCCAGCAATAGCAGGGCCTGTAAGGGATTGTTTATCAGTCTGTAAAGTCGTTTACTCATTGGCTGCAAGATAGCTCGAATTCCTTGTCAATTCTCCGGTTCTGATGCTTATATTTACGGACTTATAACCCAAAAGTAAAGCCAGTATTTATGGTCAAAAGAATACTCACGCTTATTATGGTCTTTGCTGTAGCGTTCAGCTACGGTCAAACACGTCCCGGTTCTATCAAGGGAACGGTCAAGGATAAGCGCACCGGCGAAGTCATTCCATTTGCTACGGTAATCGTAAAAGACAAGGATGTTGTCATTGCAACAGGAACGACTGATTTCGATGGAAAGTATAACATCAACCCAGTTAATGCGGGGGTGTACAACCTTACTTGTAATTTCATCGGTTACGCAGATTTCAACCTCAATGGTGTAACGGTTTATTCCGGCAAGCCTAAGGTGGTTAATTTCAACATGACTGTTGAGAGTACTATGATCCAGGAGGTCACAGTTACCGCCCAAGAAGAACTCATCGAAACGGGGAAGACTTCAGAAATTGTAAGCTCGGAGGAAATCAAAAACCTGCCGTATCGTAACCTCAGCCAGATCGTTGGTACCACTGCGGGGGTATTCCAACAAGACGGTAGTGGTTCGTTCAACGTTCGTGGTTCCCGTTCATCTACCAACGTTGTCTTTATCGACGGGGTAAAGGTTCGTGGTGATGTCAACCTACCGCGTGATGCGATCTTGCAGACGGAGGTTATTACGGGTGGTGTACCGGCACAGTACGGTGACGTTACCGGTGGTGTAATTTCTACGACTACAAAAGGTCCTGCACCGTATTACTTTGGTTCTTCTGAGATTTTGACCAGCTCAGTTTTCGACCCATACCACTACAACTTAGGTGCTCTAACCCTAGGTGGACCGATTATCAGAAACAAGAAAACAGGACAGCCTATTGTTGGTTTCCTTCTCGCTTCAGAGTTCCAATACAACCGTGACGGATCTCCTCGTTCGTTGACCACTTGGAAAGTGAACGACGATAAGCTCGCAGAGTTACAAGCCAATCCATTGGTACCGGCTTCTTCAGGATTTGGGGTGCTCAATGCGGCAGATTTCTTAACTCAAAGTGACTTATCATCTCAAAACTACCGTGAAAACGTGGCGCGAACTGCTGTTCGTGTCTCGGGTAACTTGAAGTTTGTGACCTCAGAGAAGACGACTTTGACTATAGGTGGTCGTTACAACATGAATCAAGGTCGTAACGGTAGTAGATTCAATGAGTTAATGAACTATGCAAACAACTCAGAGTCGTTTGCACAAGACTGGTCGACTTACGTACGCTTCCAGCAACGTTTCGGGAATCCATCAGATTCTTCGAACTCGCTTATTCGTAACGCGTTCTACACCATCCAAATGGACTTCACGCGTAACCAGCGTTTGACGCAAGATGCACGTCACAAGGACAATCTTTTTGCCTACGGTCACATCGGTACGTTTAAAACACAGTACCGTCCATTGTATACGCTAGGCTCAGATACCATTACAGATCCAAACGATCCTAACTATGGAAAGGTGATGGATGCCTACACCCTTGCCGTATTCCAGAGTGCCAATGTGGATTACACGCCTGGCGAAAACAATCCAATCCTTGCAAACTACACCTCAAACTTCTACGACTTTGTGGATCAAAACTTGATCTTCAACAGAGCTCGCTCGCTAGAAGATATTCGTGCAGGTGGTGGTCTTCTAAACGGTGACCAGCCATCGTCAGTGTACGGTTTATGGGGGAATGTCGGTGCAAACCAAGCTTCTTACGGAAAGTCGTTAAACGACCAGTTCCGTATTACGGCTTCTTCAACCTTTGATATTAAGGACCACTCGCTTATTGTGGGTGTGGAGTACGAACAACGTTTCGACCGTTCGTACAGCGTTGGAGCAACGGGACTGTGGACCTTGATGCGTCTATTGCAAAATGATGCCATCCGCGAATTGGACTTAAACAATCCAATAGCTTCTTACGACAACAACGGCGTATTCCAGGATACGTTGAACTACCCGCGTTTGTTTGATGCTGACAAGCCAAGAACGTTTGATCGCAATTTGCGTGAAACCTTAGGATTAGATCCTAACGGTACGGATTGGTTGGATATCGATTCTTATGATCCATCAACGTTCTCGTTGGATATGTTCTCTGCAAATGAATTGTTGAACATTGGTTCGAGCCAATATATTGGTTACTACGGTTTCGATTATCTAGGAAATAGATTGACTACGCGTCCATCGTTGACAGACTTCTTTGCTACAGACGCTCAGGGCAACTCACCACGTTTGATTGGCGCTTTTGAACCAATTTACATGGCAGGTTATATCCAAGACCAGTTCACTTACGAAGACCTCTTCTTTAACATCGGTGTTCGTGTTGACCGTTTTGATGCGAACCAGCCAGTCCTTGCAGATCCTTATGTGTTGTACCCGGCATATTCTGTAGGAGATCTTGATGCAACTACGCTAGCAGGTTACGACGTGCCGGAAGGTATTAGTGACGATGCTGTAGTGTATGTTGACGATCAAGAAAACCCATCAGCTATTGTAGGATACCGCGAAGGAACTACCTGGTACACTGCAAACGGGGAGGTTGAGGCAAACCCAAAAAACATTGCGGATTTAAGTGGTGGTATTAAACCATTCTTAAAGAACCCAGGTATTGAAGATCAGAAATTAGCCGTCACGGCAAATGAAAGTTTCAAAGACTACACGCCACAAGTTACAGTGAGTCCGCGTATTTCGTTCCAGTTCCCTATTTCAGATGAGGCGGAATTCTTTGCGCACTACGATATCATGGTGCAGCGTCCAGATCCAGGGGTGAACAGAATGAATCCAATCACCTTCTTACAGTTGGAGAACGGTAACAACGGTGGTCTTTTGTCTAATCCAGATTTGAAACCACAGCGTACTACGGATTATGAGATTGGTTTCCGTCAGAAATTGAACGACAACAGTGCTCTTAAATTGAGTGCCTTCTACCGCGAGATGCGCGATATGATGCAGTCGTTTAGTTTCACTGAGGCTTATCCAGTAACCTACATTGCTTTTGGAAACTTGGATTTCGGTACAGTAAAAGGGTATACGATTCAGTACGATTTACGCCGTACCGGTAATGTTCGATTGAATGCAAACTACACTTTGCAGTTCGCTGACGGTACCGGTTCAAGCTCTACTTCGGGTGCAAACATCGCCCGTTCAGGACAGCCAAACTTGCGTTACATCCTACCGTTGTCGTACGATTCACGCCACCAGGTAGTAATGAATATGGACTACCGCTACGGTGGAGGTCCAGCGTACAACGGTCCTGTATGGTTCGGAAAGCGCGTGCTTGAAAACGCCGGTCTGAATTTGGTAGTGAATGCTAACTCGGGTACTCCATATACGCGTCGTGTTCTTGCCTACGGTTTGACAGATGCACAAACGCCGATGACTGGTAACATTAACGGTTCTCGTCTTCCATGGAGCTTCCGTGTAGATGCAACGGCCAACAAGGTTTGGAACTTCAACGAAGGCCCATTAAGCAACTTTGAGATCTACGTTCAAATGCTGAACGTTCTGAATACGCAAAATGTATTAGGTGTATATCCTTACACGGGATCACCTAGTGATGACGGTTACTTGAGCTCGCCTCAAGGTCAAAACGCTATTCAATTCCAAGCGAGCGCACAATCGTTCGCAGATTTGTACAACATCAGCTTGGCAAACCCTGGTTTGTTCAGCTTACCACGTCGTATCCGTCTAGGTTTACGCATTGGACTATAATTAAAAAGCATTCGAAAAACAGCATATGAAAAGAGTATATCTCCTTTTACTTTCAGCCGCTTTTACACTGCCACTTTCAGCCCGTGAGGTTCAAGGTGCCAGCGAGAACTCAGGTAGCGCCAATACCGGTTCCATGAAAACAGTCGAAGAACTTTGTCAGCCTTCAAAGGCACAGAGTGATTTGAGCATCAACAACGTTCGTGCGACCATCTTAGGTGGTGGTGATATGTGGTGGGATTTGAACACCGCACGCTACGAGGTGCCTAAGGGATCGAACAAGCACTCTATGTTTGCCGGTTCATTGTGGCTTGGTGGTGTAGATGAAGGTAACCAGTTGAAATTGGCAGCAATGACCTACCGTCAGTCGGGTAACGACTACTGGCCAGGTCCGCTAACTACTGATGGTACAGCTTCGACAAACAAAGAAATCTGTGATAAGTACGACCGCCATTGGATTATTTACCGTGAAGAGGTAGATGTGCACAAGGCATGGCTAGAATGTTTGGACGATCCAAACTGTAATGATGCAGAGCTCTTTCCTGGGTACGAAAGTCAAATTCCTCAAAGCATTAAGGATTGGCCAGGTAATGGTGTAGACGGCGAGTTGCCGTACCAATTGGCTCCTTTCATTGACCGTGATGGTGACGGTGTTTACGATTACTTGGTAGACTACCCGGCATACGATATAGATAAAGAGTACGACTGTCGTGACAAGGAAACTGATGTTCTTTACGGTGACCAAACTATCTGGTGGGTATACAATGACCGTGGGAACGTTCACACGGAATCACAGGCAGGTGCCCTAGGTTTCGAAATCCGTGCGCAAGCGTTTGCTTTCTCAACCAACGATGAAGTGAACAACATGACGTTCAACAACTATCGTATTATTAACCGTTCTACATTCCGTCTGACCAATACGTACTTCTCAACGTGGTTTGATCCAGATTTAGGGAACTACACGGATGATATTATTGGTTGTGATATTGCTCGTGGTCTTGGATACTGTTACAACTCAGATACAGAAGATGAAGGTGCATTGGGTTACGGATTGAATCCACCTGCTGTAGGTTTCGACTTCTTCCAAGGTCCTTTCGCAGATTACTACGACGGATTGGATAATGACCGTGACGGTTGTGTGGACGGTGTGAAAGATCCTGAAACAGGTATTTGTGTTGCTGAAGATCCAGCAACGGGTGTGAACGAGCGTATCATTATGAGCCAGTTCATGTACTACAACAACACGGCATCAAACATCTCTGGTAACCCAGACAATGCAACGCATTTCTACAACTACATGCGTGCACTTTGGAAGAACGGTTCAGAGTTGATTATTGAAACGCCTTCAGGTGCAGGTGATCTTGGTAACGGTGATGGTTTTGTTGCTTCAGGTAACGGTACTTCAACACGCTTCGCTTACCCAGGTATGTCTTACGATACTACGGGAGCGTACCCTCCGTACGCGCCAGTAGATTGGTGGGAGAGCCCAGCGAATAAAGAAGATAAGCGTGGTCTCCACAGTGCAGGTCCATTCTCTTTGGCACCGGGTGCTTTGAACTTTGTAACTACAGGGGTAGTTTGGGAGCGTGATCTTATCAATAATGATCTATTTGCTTCTGTAGAGAAGGTGATCATTGCTGACGATAAAGCGCAGAAGCTGTTCGATAACTGTTTCCAAGTATTGAACGGTCCAGACGCACCGGACGTAACGGCTCAAGAGCTTGACCGTGAGGTGATCTTGAAATTGACATACGGCCCAGGTTCTAATAACGTAGGCTTTAGCTACCGCGAGCGCGATCCGCTAATTACAGTTAGCCCTGACGATCGTGATTCAATCTTGAATGCAAATCCAGATTACTTTGATTACAAGTTCGAAGGTTTCCAGATTTTCCAATTGGCAAACTCAGACGTAAGTATCTCTGACATTTACGATCCTACACAAAGCCGTATGGTTGCTCAATGTGATATCAAGAATGGTCTAACACAGCTCATCAACTGGGAGGTAGATCCAGACTTAAATGCATTGGTGCCGCAAGACATGACTTTGCAATCTAACAATGAAGGTATCTTCACTTCGTTCCAGATTACTGAAGACCAATTTGCTACTGGTGATCGTACGCTAATCAACCACAAAGAATACTACTTCACTGTGATTGCTTACGGTCAAAACCAATACCTAGAGTTTAATCCGACTACTGCTCCGGGAGGACAGAAGATTCCATTCCTTGCAGGTCGTCGTAACATTAAAACGTATACTGTAATTCCTCATCAGATTGATTCTGAAAAAGGCGGTACGGTACAGGTGGCCCAGTACGGAGACGGTCCTATCATCAAACGCCTTGATGGTGTAGGTAATGGTGGTACTGAACTTGAACTGCTTCCTGAAGAGGTAGATGCTATCATGAGTGGTAACTCTGATGGTCAACCTTCGTACATGGGTGGTATGGGACCTGTAGCTATCAAAGTGGTTGATCCACTTGAGGTGAAGGATGGTCTTTACACCTTGACTTTTGATGCTGCTAATGCAACGGCTAATTGGGAAATCACAGATGGAACAGGTGCTGTAATTGCAGAATCTGATACAACTATCTCGTTCTACAACGAGCAAATCATCCCAGATCTTGGATTGTCTGTAGCTGTTCAGCAAGCGCCAACACCAGGCGGTGATGATGAAGGTTCGTACGACAATGGTGTGATTTTCTCTGAGATTATTTACGACGACCCTTCGAAAGAGTGGTGGTCGGGTATCAAGGACGATAAATCGTACACACCGTACAACTGGATTCTAGCGGGTACGAACAGCTTCCCGACAGAGGAGCCTGCAACATTGTACCCAGATCAAAATGGCGATGCTAAAGGATACTTTGAAAACATCGTAGATGGTACTTGGGGACCTTACATGTATGCCTCAGGAAATAACCGTGTGAATGTAAACGGCTATCCAAACTACGGTATGGGTCCAGCGGTAACTATCGGACGTAACTTAAACGATGCTTCAAATCTTCATTCTGTTGATATTGTCTTTACCCAAGACAGAAGTAAGTGGACTCGTGTACCAGTATTCGAGCTTGCTGAAGAGGTAGGCTTGAGTGAGCATGGTGATAAGAAATTGACACAGCGTCAGGATACCTCTTGGACGTTGAACAATGGAAACCTTGTACAAGATCCTAACATGGCACCGGGTTGGTCGTACTTCCCAGGTTACGCTATCGACGTAGAATCTGGTAAGCGCCTATCAATGGCCTTTGGTGAAAACTCATGGTTGCCGGGTGAAAACGGTAACGACATGTTATGGAATCCAACAGACCGCGAGTTCTTGCCGCCAGGTAACACTGTAAATGGTGGTTACGTATTTGGTGGTCAGCACTACATCTACGTGTTCGCGGATGAAGATAAAATCTCTGGAAGCAATGTAGACCTTTCTTACTCTGGTCCAAACATCAATAACTGGCCATTGAAGGATTTGATGGAAGATTTAGTGAAGACGGGTGGTTTAGGTAACATTGCCAAGGCTAATTTCTGGAGAGCTTGTCGTTGGATTGGTATGCCAACCCTGCGTCAAGGATTGGATTTTGATCCTTACACGGAACTTCCGACAGAAACACGCGTACGCATTCGTATGAACGCAGCGTATCAGAACAGTCAGTTGGCTGATGCACCGAACGGTGGTCTACCGCAGTTCCAGTTCAATACGTCAAACATTGCAACGAAGACCTTTATTGATTCAGTAGGTTCAAGTGCACTTGAGACTATACGCGTTGTACCGAATCCATACTACGGATTTAGTGCGTACGAAGGTTCGCAGTTGGACAACATTGTGAAGATTACCAACCTTCCTGAAACATGTACAATCAGCATATTCTCGACCTCAGGTACACTGGTACGTCAGTTGAGAAAAGACAATTCACTCACGTTTATTGAGTGGGATTTGAAGAATACATACAACGTTCCTATCGCATCTGGTGTATACATTATACATGTTGATGCTGGTGATTTGGGCGAAAAGGTTGTGAAGTGGTTCGGTGCACTCCGTCCAGTAGATTTGAACTCATTCTAAGAGAGAATAAAAATGAATATGAAGAAATACATCATTGCATTTTGCGCACTGGCCCTAGTAGGGACTGTACAAGCGGGTAATCCGCAGCGTGCAGGTTCGGCAGGTGCTTCAGAATTATTGATCAACCCATTTGCTCGTTCATCGGGTTGGGGCTCTGTAAATGTTGCTGGAGCAAGCGGTATGGATGCCTCATTCGTAAACATCGCAGGTATTGCGGCAATGGAGGGCAATACTCAAGTTACCTTTAACAACACACAGTGGTTGGTTGGTGCTGGGATCCAAATGAACGGTGCAACACTCGTGCAGCGCGTCAGCGATGTGGGTGTTCTAAATATGGGAATTAGCGCCTTTGATTACGGCGAATGGGAAGTGACTACAACGGACCAGCCTGAAGGTACCGGCGCGACAATCTCTCCACAGAGTATCGTGATCAACCTAGGATACGCACAGAAGTTTACAGAAAACATCTATGGTGGTGCTAACGTAAAAATCTACAGCAGCTCGATTTCTAACTTGAATACGAGTGGTGTTTGTTTCGATGCAGGTGTTCAGTACCGCACAGGTATTGACGACCGATTCAAATTTGGAATCACCTTGCGCAACGTAGGTCCAGGTATCACATACGAAGGTGATGGTTTAGGGGTAACTCTTCCAGTTCCTACGTACGGTGTTGCTTACACGCAGACATTTGAAAGCCGCTCTGCGATTTTCGAGCTACCAACAGCATTGAGCATTGGTGGTTCATACGACTGGTTGCTTGAGAATGGAAAGGTAACGGGTGCTTTGAACTTTACATCAAATGCATTTGAAAAGGATACCTACCATGCAGGTGTGCAATACAGCCTAAAAGATTTATTCCAAGTTCGCGTAGGTTACGTTGCAAGAGACAACCGTGCTGACGGTATCGGTACATCGGCCATCTCAGGAATCTGTGGTGGATTCAGCTTTAATGTACCAACAAGCGACGACGGTTCTTTCGCTATTGATTACGCCTACCGTGGTACCACTTCGGCGTTTAGTGGCATCCACACTATCGGAACACGAATCAACTTGTAATAAGAAAGATTTTATACCTTTGAATTAAGAGAGAGGCCTTCTGTGGCCTCTTTTTTAGTCAAAACCTATTCGTTATGTCAGCAGTAAGTTATTATACCGCAGAAGGACTTAAAAAGCTCAAGGAGGAACTTGAGCAGATGAAGACTATTGAGCGTCCTAAAATCTCTCAGCAGATTGCAGAGGCTCGTGATAAAGGAGATTTGAGTGAGAACGCAGAGTACGATGCTGCGAAAGAGGCTCAAGGTCTACTAGAGATGAAGATTAGTAAGCTTGAAGATGTGCTGGCAAATGCACGCATCTTAAGTGAAGAGAATATCGATCTAAGCAAAGTTGGAGTCTTGACGAAGGTGAAGATCAAGAACCTAGCGAACAGCGCAACCATGGAGTACTCACTTGTGGCCGAAAAAGAAGCGGACATTCGCAAGAACAAGATTTCTGTAAGCAGTCCTATCGGAAAAGGTTTATTGGGTAAAAAAGTAGGGGAGACCGCCGAAATTCAAGTACCTCGTGGGGTAATGAGTTTTGAAATCCTTGAAATCTCTATGGCCTAGAACCATGGCCAGCATCTTCACGAAAATCATCAATGGGGAAATCCCATGTTATAAGGTGGCGGAAGACGATAAGAACATCGCCTTCCTCGATATACGTCCTATAAAAAAGGGACACACATTGTGTGTGCCAAAGCTTGAGGTCGATGAGCTCTATGAGTTGCCAGCGGATGATTATCAAAGCCTCATGGCGTTTTCGCAGCGTGTTGCTCAGAGCTTGAAGCGCGTGGTGCCTTGTAAAAGAATAGGCTCCTTGGTCTTGGGTATGGAAGTGCCGCACGCACATTTGCATTTGGTGCCCATAAATGCTGAACATGAATTAAGCTTTGCTAATGCGCAATCCGGCATCCCTCAAGAGGAGATGATTGCACTTGCTCGCGCTATTTCAAACGATCTGGATTCTGTTGAATAAAGGCTTCCCAGCTGCCGCCTTTCCCTTTTGCTTTTGGTCGCTTTCCGCCTGAACCGTGTTTAGGAGCTGGTATGCCGCTAGTCTGTGCATGATGACACACTGCTGCTGCGAGTGCATCCGAAGCATCTAAGTATTTGTGGCTCACACCAGGATACATACTCTGGAGCATTCCACTTACTTGTTCTTTACTGGCATTCCCGTTTCCTACAATACTTTGCTTGATTAAGCGAGGACTGTATTCGAAAACCGGAATTTTCTTGGACAATGCTGTGGCCATACATACGCCTTGAGCGCGGCCAAGCTTTAACATCGATTGTACGTTTTTACCAAAGAAGGGGGCCTCAAGAGCCATTTCATCAGGCTTATAGAGTTCAACGACCTTGCTCAGCTCTTCAAAAATGTGAGACAATCTTGTGTAGTGATCGAGCTTGGCATTGAACTTCAATACGTCAAGTACTACGGGCTGAACTTTACCTTTTACAATATGGACAATGCTGTAGCCCATAACTACAGTTCCGGGATCGACTCCGATGATTACTTTGTCAATCTCCTTTTCCATCGTTAAATGACCATTCCGACGTAGGCAGCTGTGAAGAGGGATGCTGCTGTACCTGCAATCAGTGCCTTTACGCCCAATTCACTCAATTCTTTTCTGCGATCAGGTGCAAGAACACCGATCCCACCTATTTGGATGCCGATGCTTGAAATGTTTGCAAACCCACAAAGCATATATGTAGCTAGAACAATGGATCTTTCGCTGCTGAAAAGTCCACCTTCCTTCATTTCCGTAAGGCTTACGTACGAATAGAATTCGTTGAGTACGGTTTTCTCACCGAGCAATTGGCCAACAAGCATAATATCGCTTGCTGGTACTCCAAGAATCCAAGCCAAAGGACTAAAGATGGCTCCTAATATGAATTCTAGCGAGAATGCTTCAAATTGGCCGTTGGTTATGTTGGTTGTCCAAGTGTTTAATCCAGTCCAATCTCCTACGGTATGAATAATGATGTAATTCACTCCATAAACGAGGGCCACAAAGACCAATAGCATCGCACCTACGTTCACCGCAAGTTTCACACCTTGTGTGGTACCGTTTGAAATGGCATCCAAGGCATTAGAACCCATACTCTGCTTTGAAATTTCTGCTACTTCATTGAATTTCTCCGTTTCTGGAATAAGAATTTTCGCACTCATAATTGCAGCTGGTGCACTAAGCACTGAGGCAGTAATTAAGTGTTTTGCGAAAAATAACTTGCCTGCGGCATCTGCACCACCAAGGTATCCGATGTAAGCCGCCAAAACGCCTCCAGCAATCGTTGCCATACCACCACTCATCAAACAGAGCAATTCACTTTTTGTCATTTTAGAGATGTAGGGTTTGACCAACAACGGAGCTTCTGTCTGCCCAATGAAAATGTTACCCGCAGCGGCTAAAGATTCAGCACCACTAAGTTTGAGCGTTTTTTGCATGACCCAAGCCATTGCTTTAACGACGCGCTGTAAGATCCCATAGTAGTACAAGAGGGAGGTTAGTGCCGAGAAGAAAATTACCGTAGGAAGTACTTGGAAGGCGAACAGGTAACCAAAGCTATCTGTATCTGTAATAAGTCCACCGAACAAAAACTCCGAGCCCTCCTTGGTGAAATCTAGCACAGTTACTGCACCTAAAGAAAACTTATCGAAGGCCCAAGAAAACCCGGGAACTTTCAGTACCAAGATGGCTAGAGTTAACTGCAAGAGACTCGCGTTTAAAACGGTCTTCCACTTAATGGCTTTGCGGTTGCTGCTCAACAGCCAAAGTATACCTATGAGAACAGCAATACCTGCAATTCCTCTTAAAATAAATTCGATCATGGTTTTAATTTATCGATGCGGTCTCTGAGTCGTGCGGCCAACTCGTAATCTTCATTTTCAACAGCTTCCTCGAGCTGTTTTTCTAGTAGTGCAATACTATCTGCTTCCGTTTCTGACGGGGTTCCTTCTTCCGCGACATCTCCTTCAACGCCGTCGGCAACACGCTCCTCTTTCTCGGTAATACCGGCTTGTTCTAAGATGGAGGCCAAAACGTAAATGGGACAATCGACGCGGACAGCTAGTGCTACTGCATCAGAGGGTCTCGAATCAAAAATCAGCTGAGCGCCGTGCTCATTTCTAGCATATATAGAGGCATAGAACACACCATTAACCAGACGATGAATCAATACTTTCTCAATCTGTGTGCCCAACTCATCTAGCATGTTTTGCCAGGTGTCGTGTGTCATGGGGCGCGGCGGTGCAATGCTCTTTTCCAACGCTACAGCGATGCTTTGCGCTTCGGCACCTCCAATTACTACTGGAAGTTTTCGCGCATCGGGTCCTTTTTCCGCAAGGATGAGCGCATACGCACCCGATTTCCCTTGACTGTAGGAGAGTCCTTTAACCGTAATTTCGATTTCCTGCATTAGCTAGCGGCCTTGAAGGCGCGCAAAGCATTCACCAATTTGGGAACTACTTCGAATGCATCACCGACAATACCGTAGTCTGCAGCTTTGAAGAATGGAGCTTCAGGGTCTGTATTTACTACTACAATGGTCTTTGATGCACTCACACCCGCTAGGTGTTGAATCGCGCCAGAAATTCCGATTGCAATATACAGATTAGGGTTGACTTGAATACCTGTTTGTCCAACGTGTTCGCTGTGTGGACGCCATCCAATATCACTCACTGGTTTAGAACAAGCTGTTGCTGCACCTAGCACCTCTGCAAGCTCCTCGATCATGCCCCAGTTTTCAGGGCCTTTTAGCCCGCGGCCAGCACTAACTACAGCTTCTGCTTCTGGCAATGCTACCTTTCCACTAGCAACCTCTGTGCCGACAACTTGGAGAAGTTCAGTAGCTGGAATCTCTTGCGATTCTATAACGCCTTCACCGCTCGCATTTTCAATACCAATACTGTTGGGTACAAATGAAATGATAGGAGAAGCTCCGCTGAGTTCAATGGTTTCAATGCCTTTGGATGAGAATGCGCCACGCTTTACTTGCAGCGGTGAGGTCCCCAATGGAAGACTAATGGTATTGGTACTCAATGCGGACTCTTTGATGGCTGCAAGTGCCGGAGCAACACTCCTCCCGAGTGATGTACCGGCAATGACTACACCTGACGCATCTGCGCTGAGGGCTTCAAGCTGTCCAGCGATTCCCATGGCGGTTTGGCCAAGACTAATTTGAATACAGTGGTCTGCGCCGTAATCGGCGAGTTCGGCAGCTGGTGCTTCTGAACTGGTTACTGCAATGACCTTAGCGCCTATCATGGACGCCCAGTTTTTAGCGTAACCTACGGCTTCAAAAGAGGCCTTTTTATACGCCCCATTCCAATCTTCAACAAATACTACAATCGACATCGTTTCAAATTTTAAATGGCTTTTGCTTCTTCGTGAAGCAGGCGCACAAGTTCATCTACATTTTCAGCATCCACCATTTTTACTTCGGCTTTACCTGCTGGTTTTTCAAAGGCCACAGCAGAAGTAAGTCCTCCGGTTTCACTGGAGGCTATTACTTCAAGCGGTTTAGTTCTCGCGGACATGATGCCACGCATGTTAGGAATACGGAGGTCCTTCTCTTCCACTAAACCTTTTTTGCCACCAATAACCATTGGTAATGTGGCTTCATAAGTTGCGTGTCCTCCGTCTATTTCAGAGGTTGCCGTTGCAGTGCTGTTTTGAATGGAAAGTCCAACACATGCATTGGCGAAGGGAAGGCGAAGCATTGCTGCAAGCATTGCAGGTACTTGTTGGCCGTTGTAGTCTATACTTTCTTGACCGCAGATGATAACGTCGTAAGAATTTGCCTCGATGTGGTTCTTGAGTTCTTTGGCTACTGTGATAGCGTCCATAGGGGTGGCATCTATTCTTACCGCTTTATCTGCACCAATGGCGAGCGCTTTTCTAAGCGTTGGCTCGGTGGTGGCCGGGCCCACATTGATTACGGTGATTGATCCGCCTTGAGCTTCTTTTAAGTGAAGCGCTTTAGTCAATCCAAACTCGTCGTATGGATTGATAACGAACTGAACCCCCGCAGGATCAAGCGACGTACCGTCTGCTGTGAAGTTAATCTTCGCAGTAGTGTCTGGCACGTGGCTAATACAGACTAGTATGTTCATAGTTGGGTTATGATTTGCCTCTAAATTACTATGCATGCATAATAAATCCAAAGAAATTTGATGCAAAGACGCATTTTTATCATTCGTTCAAATATCGAACGAAAGTGCTTCTTTGGCGTCAAAAATTGGCCCCACTTTTTATGAACTCAATGAACTAATAACAGGGAGGGAGAAAAATCTGCTAATGTTGACATTGCATCTTATATTTGCCGTCCTGACACATCATTTGAAACTATGAAAACGATTCAGTTTAGAGAGGCCGTTTGTGAGGCCATGAGCGAGGAAATGCGCCGCGACGAAAACATCTACTTGATGGGTGAAGAGGTTGCAGAGTACAATGGTGCATACAAAGCGTCAAAAGGAATGCTAGATGAATTCGGTCCAAAGCGTGTTATTGATACGCCTATTGCAGAGCTTGGATTCGCTGGAATCTCAACCGGTGCTGCTATGAACGGTTTGCGTCCTATCGTGGAATTCATGACGTTCAACTTCTCAATGGTGGCTATTGACCAGATCATCAACAACGCTGCAAAAATGAAGCAGATGTCTGGTGGTCAGATTAACGTGCCTATCGTATTCCGCGGACCTACTGCATCTGCAGGTCAGTTGGCGGCAACACACTCGCAAGCATTCGAGAGCTGGTACGCAAACTGTCCAGGTCTGAAAGTGGTTGTTCCTTCAAATCCTTACGATTGTAAAGGTTTGTTGAAGAGCGCTATCCGCGACAACGATCCTGTAATTTTCATGGAAAGTGAGCAGATGTACGGCGATAAAGGTGAGGTGCCAGAAGGCGAATACACATTGCCTATTGGTGTTGCTGATATCAAGCGTAAAGGAACTGATGTGACTATCGTGTCTTTCGGTAAGATCATCAAGGTTGCTTACGAAGCTGCTGATAAATTGGCCGAAGAAGGCATTTCTTGTGAAATCATCGATTTGCGTACGGTTCGTCCAATCGACTATGCAACCGTTATTGAAAGTGTAAAGAAGACCAACCGTTTAGTGTGTTTAGAAGAAGCTTGGCCGTTGGGGTCTATCTCAACTGAGATCACTTATAAGGTTCAACAAGATGCTTTCGATTACTTGGATGCACCAGTAAAGAGAATAACGACTACTGATACGCCAGCACCGTATTCGCCAACACTTCTTGCAGAGTTCTTACCGCAAGTTGGACAGGTGATTGATGCAGTGAAATCAGTGATGTATGTTAAATAACCTAGAGGTTTTACACTCGAGGTCGAGGTAAAGACTCTTCTACTTATATTTGCAGCCCTCTTTGTAATTGCATTGAGGGCTGATTTTTTATCAAACCATCGTTATAATGGAAAACTTGCTTTATGTAGTCCCGCTTTTGGGGATTGTTGGTCTTGTCTACATGTTCGTTCTACGTTCATGGGTAGTTAAACAAGACACTGGAACTGAAAAGATGTCAAAATTGGCTTCTTATGTAAAAGAAGGCGCCATGGCATTCTTGAATGCTGAGTACCGCATCCTTGCCGTATTCGTAGTTATTGCCGGCATTCTTTTAGGTGTTATTTCTTCTGTCGTTGAAACCACACACTGGTTCATCGTAGTAGCCTTTGTTATTGGTGCAGTATTCTCTGCAGTTGCTGGTAACATTGGTATGCGTATCGCTACTGATGCGAACGTTCGTACTACACAGGCGGCACGTACTTCTTTGCCAGAGGCTTTGAAGGTATCGTTCCGTGGAGGTACAGTAATGGGACTAGGTGTTGCCGGTCTTGCTGTATTTGGTCTTAGTGCATTGTTCGCTTTGCTCGTAGGCTGGTTCATGACTGAAGGCGGTAACTTCTACAACGACATGACTGTTGTTTTAGAAGCGCTAGCCGGTTTCTCTCTAGGTGCTGAATCTATCGCGTTATTCGCGCGTGTAGGAGGTGGTATCTACACAAAAGCTGCCGACGTAGGTGCTGACCTTGTAGGTAAAGTTGAAGCGGGTATTCCTGAAGATGATCCACGTAACCCTGCGACTATTGCAGATAACGTAGGTGATAACGTAGGTGATGTTGCGGGTATGGGTGCCGATTTGTTCGGTTCGTACGTAGCCACAGTATTGGCTTCTATGGTATTGGGTAATTACGTCATCAACGAGCACCTTCAATCTACAGGTGAAGCGTTGGGTATGGGTCCAATTCTTCTTCCACTCATGATTGCTGGTGTAGGTATCCTATTCTCAATCATCGGTACTTTCCTTATCCGTGTAAACAGCAATGATGCGAAAGAGCCAGAGGTTCAGCGCGCATTGAACATGGGTAACTGGACGTCTATCGTATTAACTGCGATCGGTTCATACGTCTTGATTAACATGATGCTTCCTGCAGCTATGGACATGAACTTCTTCGGTGAAGGAGTGAAAACAGTTACAAGCGGTGATGTATTCGGCGCTGTAGTTGTTGGTTTGGTAGTAGGTGCATTGATCTCTTACTTCACAGAATACTACACTGGTTTGGGTAAAAAGCCAGTTCTTGATATCGTTCAAAAATCGTCTACAGGTGCGGCAACCAACATTATCGCTGGTTTGGGTACAGGTATGATTTCAACTTTCGCTCCAATCCTTTTGTTCGCTGGCGCTATTTGGGCTGCTTATGCGTTCGCAGGATTCTACGGTGTGGCTATCGCAGCTTCTGCGATGATGGCAACTACTGCCATGCAGTTGGCTATCGACGCCTTCGGTCCTATCGCTGATAACGCGGGTGGTATCGCTGAGATGAGCGAACTTCCAGACGAAGTACGTGAGCGTACAGATATTCTAGATTCAGTAGGTAATACTACTGCAGCTATCGGTAAAGGTTTTGCCATTGCTTCTGCAGCACTTACTGCATTGGCATTGTTCGCTGCCTTTGTGACCTTCACTGGTATTGACGGTATTAACATCTTTAAAGCGCCAGTTCTTGCGATGCTATTCGTAGGGGGTATGGTTCCTGTAGTGTTCTCTGCATTGGCAATGAACTCTGTAGGTAAAGCTGCGATGGAGATGGTAAAAGAAGTACGTCGTCAGTTTAAAGAGATTCCAGGTATTATGGAATACAAAGCAGAGCCTGAGTACGATAAATGTGTTGAAATCTCTACACAAGCATCTTTGAGAGAAATGATGTTGCCGGGTGCAATGACTATCATCTTCCCTCTAGTGATTGGTTTCTTACCGATGGTATTTGGTTACTCGGGTCAAGAGGCTGCTGAAATGTTAGGTGGATACATGGCGGGTGTTGCTGTATCAGGTGTTCTTTGGGCTATCTTCCAAAACAACGCTGGTGGTGCATGGGACAACGCTAAGAAGTCTTTTGAGGCTGGTGTGATGATCGACGGTGAAATGACTTTCAAAGGTTCAGAAGCACACAAAGCATCTGTTACTGGTGATACAGTAGGTGATCCTTTCAAGGATACTTCAGGTCCATCGATGAATATTTTGATCAAACTAACGTGTTTGGTAGGTCTTGTTATTGCACCAATTCTCGGTGGCGGTCACGAGAGCCACGCTGCCACTGCTGCTACTGAAGAAGTAGTTGAGGTTCGTCAAGAAGTAATGAAGATGAAGTTGAAAGACGTTGCGGTTCGTTTGGACGGAACCATCACAGGTGAAGCTACTGCTTCAATGGATGTAACTGTAGAAGATATGACTGCAACTATCAGCATCTCATTCGCTTCAGAAGAGTTCAACGGTACATTCTCTTCTTTGGAAGCAGATACGGACGGCATGAACTTCGATGCGCACGGTATGGTAAGTATGAACGGTGAGGAGCTTGGTGCTTCTACCCACTTCCACCTGGACAAAGAAGGTTCAATTAGTGAATTTGTAATCTTGTTCGAATAAGAACAGGGTTTCCCGAATAAAAAAGCCCCGGCCATCGGCCGGGGCTTTTTGTTTTCCACCAAATTTTCACGCAGCTTCTAAATGCGCTGAAACAAGTCCAGATAGAAGCGGCAAAGGTCGCGGTAAGCATCAACATGAAGGCGCTCATTGATTCCGTGTATGCGTGGCAAATCTTCTGGAGTCAATGCGATAGGAAGGAAGCGATAGGTCTGCTTAGCGAGCCCATCAAAGTTCTTCGAATCTGTTCCTCCTAACGTGAGGTAAGGGCTCACGAGTGCTTCTGGAAACGTTGCTCTAATGCTCTGTCCTAGAGTTAGGAAATCTTCGCCTTCGAAAGATGATGTAGCAGTGGGGCCTGCGCCGTAATCGTTGTACCATTTAACAGTGCCTCCATATTCAGCTGCACGCTGGCTGTAAGCATTGACAATATCATCAACGGAGTATCCCGGTAGAATACGTGTATTGCACACTACCCGAGAAGATGATGGAACCACATTGTCCTTAATACCAGCACCTACCATGGTTGCCACGGCTGTATTGGTAGTAAGTGCGCGGCCAGTTGAAGAACCTTGGTAATTGCTCAAGATTAGAGAGTTGGTCAACGGACGTAAGCCAAAGGCCCACTTTAACCCAAAGGACATCTCAGGAGCAAGGTGGGTCATAAACCCTTGCAGTGGTTCAGTAAATTCAGGTCTGAAGATGGGATCCTCATTGAGCGAGGTGATGAATGCGGAGGCACTCAATATAGCATTCTCCTTATCGGGCATACTGCTGTGGCCACCTGGTTGCTCGAAGCCTACTTCAACACTGATGTACCCTTTTTCTGCGACCCCAATTAGTGCCACAGGGGTGTTTTCAAGTCCTGGCACAGAGCCCACGGAGATAGTTCCAGCTTCATCAAAAATGGTACGGAAGGTGATGCCTTTTTCACGGCACATTGCTGCCGCCACACCGGCGCCATTACGACCACCTATTTCTTCGTCCTGACCAAAGCAGAAATAGAAGTTATACGAGGGATTCCAATCATGGGAAAGCAAAGTTTCGAGTGCTTCGAGGATACCGAAGGCGGAAGCCTTATCGTCTAAGGCACCACGACCGTAGACGTAGTTGTCAACGATTTCCCCTGCGAACGGCTCGGCTTCCCAGTCTTTAATAGTTTTTGGATCTACCGGGACGACGTCTAGGTGGGAGATAAACAGCATGTTCTCTGCGTTGGCTGAAGGGCCGTCTAGCTTCATCCAAAGAGTATGGGTACTTACCGTATCTATTTGAAGTTTTTCATACACGGTAGGGTAAGAAGCTTGTAAGTGTGCAAACAAGCCTTCAAAAGCCGCACTGTCGATCATTATAGGTACTTGGCTGATGGTTTTGTAGCTAAGGCCTTTGGCAAAGATCTCAGTAGCCTCCGCACGGAGTTCAAAACGTTCAGTATCCTCAGAAGGGAGGTATTTATCCTGTATGCTTTCGAGTTTAAGAACTGGAAGGACGGCGATTAAAACAATTGCGATTAAGGCAAGGATGATCTTCTTCATATACGTATACTTGATGTAGCGTTTGTAACTTTGCTCAAAATACGAATAGATGTACACAGGATTACTACACTTGCACCACTGGATGCCGTTTCTATGGCTACTACTCATTCTAGTGGTTTTGGTTCAGAATTTTTTAGTCTGGAAATCAGACCGTGAATTCAACGCGAGCCTTCAACGTCAGAATAAAATCACATTGATACTAACCCACATTCAAGTGACGGTTGGTTTGATCATGCTCTTTGGTTTCAACATGGATATGTTTTCAGACATGGGAACTTTGATGGGAGATGCTGCGCTGCGTTTTAAATACGTAGAGCACCCAACAACGATGTTGCTTGGAGCGGTTTTGATTACCGTGGGCAATGCGAAAAGCAAGCGCGCCGAATCTGGTCATGAGAAGGCAAAAGCGGTTGTGGTCTGGTTCGGAATAGGGCTGGCCTTAATCGCATTGAGATTTCCATGGGAGGCCTTCTTGCAAGGCGCATAACTACTTCGACTAAATGATAGAACTCAAGAAGAAACGATCTTCCGAAAGGGAGCGCTGCGTTCTTGTTGCCATTGTCAATAAGCAGCAGGACGAAGAGAAGGCACTCGAATATCTGGAAGAATTGCGCTTTCTCGCAGATACGGCAGGGGCAGATACGGTGCATATGTTCACCCAGAAATTGTCGCAGCCAAATTCTAAGACCTTCTTGGGTACAGGAAAGATGGAAGAGATCCTGGGTTATGTCAAAGCCGAGGGTATTGATATGGTGGTCTTTGACGATGAATTGACCCCTTCTCAGCTCAAGAACATTGAGGCGATGATGGAGGTAAAAGTCATGGACCGAACCAATCTCATTCTTGACATCTTTGCTGCTAGGGCGCAGACGAGCTATGCGCGTACGCAAGTAGAATTGGCCCAGTATCAATATTTACTACCACGACTAACGCGAATGTGGACCCACCTTGAAAGACAGAAAGGGGGTATCGGTATGCGCGGGCCTGGGGAGACTCAGATTGAGACAGATAGGCGAATTATTCAGCAGAAAATCTCTCAGCTTAAAAAGAAGTTGCAGAAGATTGATGTGCAAATGAGTACGCAGCGCAGTAACCGTGGTAAGCTCACTCGTGTGGCGCTTGTAGGGTATACGAATGTGGGTAAGAGTACATTGTTGAATTTGCTTTGTAAAACGGATGTGCTGGCGGAAAATAAGCTGTTTGCGACCTTGGACACGACGGTGCGAAAGATCAATATTGACAACTTACCATTGCTATTGACAGATACTGTTGGGTTCATACGAAAGTTGCCTACACAGTTGGTCGAGAGTTTTAAGAGTACCTTGGACGAGGTTAGGGAGGCAGATGTGCTGATGCATGTGGTAGATATTTCTCATCCGAATTTCATGGAACACATCGATAGTGTGAATGGAATTTTACAGGAGATTGAGAGTTTAGATAAGCCGACTATCATGGTCTTCAATAAGATCGATGCCTTCACCTACGAGGAGGCGGATGAGTTTGATTTAGAATTGACGCCAAGAAATTACGATCTTGACCATTGGAAAAGAAGCTGGATGAACAAGATTGGCGAGCGCGCAGTGTTCATCTCGGCTCAAGACAGAAATAATATTGACGAACTAAGACGCACGGTCTACCGTGTGGCATCAGAAATACACGCATCAAGGTTTCCATTTAATACCTTTTTGTACTAAACCTATAACGACATGAGTCAAAGACCCATACGCAAAGCGGATACATTGAAGTACCACCAGCAGCCCAAGCCGGGGAAAATTGAGGTCATACCTACGAAACCTTCAAACTCTCAGCGCGACTTGAGCATTGCCTATTCTCCCGGCGTGGCAGAGCCGTGTAAGGAGATTGCAGCCAACCCTGAGGATGTGTACAAGTACACGGCAAAAGGAAACTTGGTAGCGGTAATTTCAAACGGTACGGCGGTTTTAGGTCTTGGAGACATCGGCCCTGAGGCATCTAAACCTGTAATGGAAGGAAAGGGTGTGTTGTTCAAAATCTTCGCGGACATTGACGTGTTTGATCTTGAACTGGACGCAGCAGATCCTGATAAATTCATTGAAACAGTGAAGGCGGTTGCTCCAACTTTTGGAGGCATCAACCTTGAGGACATCAAGGCGCCCGATTGTTTCTACATCGAAAAGCGCTTGAAGGAAGAGTTGAATATTCCAATCATGCACGACGATCAGCACGGTACTGCCATTATTACGGCGGCGGCTTTATTGAACGCGTTAGAGATTTCAGAAAAGGATATTGCTTCGGTTAAAGTGGTCTTTAATGGTGCGGGTGCATCGGCTATTTCGTGTGCGAAATTATACCTGAGTTTAGGTGTACAGCCAGAAAACCTGTACATGTGTGATTCTAAAGGATTGATTACTTCTTCGAGAGACAGCTTGACTCCCGAGAAAGAAATTTTCGCGAAGGATCATGACCCTGCAGATTTAGCAACAGTGATTGCTGGTGCGGATGTATTTGTCGGCCTTTCTAAGGGTGGTATTGTCAGCAAAGACATGGTGAAGACCATGGCAGCTAATCCTATTGTTTTTGCACTAGCGAATCCTGATCCAGAGATCAGTTACAAAGATGCCATGGCTGCTCGTGAAGACATCATTATGGCCACGGGCCGCAGTGATAATCCTAACCAGGTGAACAATGTATTGGGCTTCCCATTCATTTTCCGAGGGGCGCTAGATGTGCGTGCTACGACCATCAATGAAGAAATGAAATTGGCTGCTGTAAGAGCCATTGCTGAACTTACTAAGGAGCCGGTACCAGAGTTGGTGAATCTTGCCTACGGCGAGAGCAACCTCACCTTTGGTCCAACCTACATCATTCCTAAGCCTTTCGATCCAAGATTGATCACTACGGTGGCCCCTGCGGTTGCTAAGGCTGCTATGGATAGTGGTGTGGCAAATGCTCCAATAAAGGATTGGGAAGGATACAACCGAGTACTTAGCGACAGGTTGGGTCGTGATGACAAGTTTATTCGTTTGCTAAATGAAAATGCTTCTCAGAAGCCACAACGTATCGTCTTTACAGAAGGCGATCAATACCGCATCTTGAAAGCCGCTGAAATTTTGATCAATGGCGGAACTGCAAAGCCAGTATTGCTTGGGCCTAAAGCCAAGATCGAGAGGATCATCGAGGAGTATCAGCTTGAGTTGGGTGGTGCAGAGATCATAGACATTATAGCGGATTCTAGCGGGCGTGAAGAATATGCTCAAAAACTCTACGATATGCGCATGCGTCGTGGTTGGACTTTAGCAGAGTGTCGCAGTAAGATCAAATCAAGAGAGTATTATGGAAACATGATGCTCAAAGAAGGTCGAGTTGATGCGTTGATTAGCGGTTTGACCGTAAAATATCCAACGGCTTTACGTCCTATTCTGCGCATCATTGGCACAGAAGAAGGCTTGAGAAAAGCCGCAGGTATGTACACGTTATTGACCAAACGTGGCCCAATGTTCTTCGCGGATACAACTATCAATTTGGACCCTACCGTAGAAGAAATAATTCAGATGGTCTTGAACGTAGCAGATACGGTACGTCGCACCAATATCGAACCTAAGGTGGCCTTATTGAGCTATTCAAACTTTGGTTCGAGCAATGGGCCGGATGCACGTAAAATGGCACAGGCCAGTAAGATCCTTAGAAAGGAACACCCTGAGCTTATCGTTGACGGTGAGATACAGGCCAACTTCGCTCTTAATCCGGATCTCCTAGAAGAAAGTTTCCCGTTCTCAGATTTGGTCGGTCACCGCGCGAATGTATTCATTTTCCCGAACCTTGCTGCAGGTAACATTACCTACAAGATGCTTCAGAGCTTTGGAGCTGCCGAGGCTATTGGCCCTATGCTTATTGGAACGCAGAAAAGCGCACACGTTCTACAACTCGGAGCTTCGGTTCGTGAGATTGTGAATATGGCTACGTTGGCGGCAGTAGATGCACGCACGCGTAAAGGTTAATTAGAGCTGTTCAAGCGAATACAGCAGCGGTCTTGACGGCGCAGCGTCATTGTCTATAGGAGCAACCTGCAGATTTAGCAGGTAATTTCCAGGCACAACATGGTCGGGTATATGGGCCAATTCTGTGATGGTCCTGTGCAGGCTGTTCTCTGGCTGTTCTCCCCAAAAACTTCTGTGGCACGCAAGTGCGCCACCGTCTTCTTCTTGGTCCACACTAGGTTGATCAATGATTAAATGGTCAATACCTGCACTGCGTAAGAAGGCACCTATTTCAGCATCTAAATACGGCCAATCACTGTTGCTGTAGTTTCTACTGCGGTTGGCGTCTCCGCAGTCGGTTTTGAGAATGACGGTAGTTACGTCTGTGGTTCCACCTTCAGCTTCAGCTTCCTGCCACGCCTTTTCAAAATTGGCCATGCTTACCTTTCCATTTTCAACAAGCGGGTACAATACAAGTGCAATGGTGAAGGGGCTCTTAAAATGCTGGTGTATGGAATGACGTTCCTCAGTGATATGACCGGCAGTTTCTGTATGAGTTCCGTGGGCATGTGGATTGAAATCAATGGAGA
Organism: Bacteroidota bacterium; assembly: GCA_003385605.1. Classification (GTDB taxonomy): domain Bacteria; phylum Bacteroidota; class Bacteroidia; order Flavobacteriales; family Schleiferiaceae; genus UBA10364. The sequence continues at coordinate 5,698 of QQUU01000086.1, read as the reverse complement.
AGAAATTCACACCGCCACCCATAGCTACCGATCCCTTCCAATCGCCTAAAACGACTGGACTGAATGCAGGGGCATCAATGTACCAAGCACGCGCCACATCGCTCACCGGCATACTCAGATCTGCAAAAGGCGTACTTAAATCTACTGCGTAGTTTGCGCCGCCAATGTGTAGGTTAATCTTCATCGTTGTGATCTATCATGAGACCTGCAATAATGGCATCGCTGGTCATCCAATTCTCTGGTAAAATACGGAACCCGTCGTTAATCGGCGCTATAACGCCGCTGCGAAGACCTTCGGCAATATTTTTTCTAAACGCTTCTTCATCAGCGGTACTTAGCCCGCGTTGCGGCAAGTCCTTGCTGTACCTGAAGCCATCGGCGGTCCGCAGACGCACCATCAATCGTTCGTTCAACTGCTCGCTCACAGAGAGCGCTTCCTGAGTAATCGCAGCACCTTGAGCATAGAGGTTGTTGTTGCTGACATTCCAAAACCTGAGCGTTCCGTCGAAAGAATGTGCCCCGGGACCAATTCCCAGATACGGCTCATACGACCAATAGTGTTGGTTGTGCAGGCTTCGTTTGCCGGCTTTGGAATAATTAGACAACTCGTAATGCTCGTAGCCTTGGGTGCGGGCCCACATCCGCAGCTGCTCGTATTGTGCAAGCACTGCTTCGTCATCAGGCAGCAGGGTGGTTCCTTTTTTCACTTGGTGTGCAAGTGCTGTGTTCTCTTCCACGGTCAGCGCATAACAGCTGATGTGTGGCGGGGCATATTTCTCGAGTTGCTGGAGATTGTTTTGCCAGCTTTCTGTTGTTGAACCGGGCATTCCGTAAATGAGGTCAACAGAGTAGTTTTCAAAAGCACTATCAGTGATCCACTGCAGCACCTGGTGCGACTCTTCAGCGGTATGCGCTCTATTGCTCGCGCTGAGTTCAGCAGCTTCAAAACTTTGTATCCCTACACTCAACCTATTGATGCCTGCACCCCACCAGTGTTCTAGGCGCTCCGGGGTGATGTCGTCAGGATTCGCCTCCAAGGTGATCTCCACGTCAGGCGAAATGTCTTTGAATGTGTGACGTATATGCTGCAACAAGCGTTCAATCTCTTCGCTTTCCAGCAAGCTTGGCGTACCTCCCCCAAAGTAAATACTGCCTATTTGTGTGTTGTTCCAGGGCGCAACAATACTTCTTGTTTCTATTTCTTGGAGCATACGACCTAGGACCTCTTCTCGCGTTTTTAGGTTCGTGGAGAAGTGGAAATCACAATAGCTGCAGGCTTGTTTGCAGTAGGGGATATGAAGGTAGATGCTACTCTTCATTAGAGGATAGAGGGTAGCGTTATTTTAAAGGTTGAGCCTTGGTTCAATTGGCTATCGACCAAAGAAATACTCCCACTGTGGTATTCGTCAACAATGCGCTTGGCCAAGCTGAGTCCCAGTCCCCAGCCCCTGCTTTTGGTGCTGTATCCCGGTTTAAAGATGGAGCGCTGAATATTCGACGGTATGCCCTTGCCTGAGTCCTTGACAAAAATGAAGATATCCGTTCCGTTCAATCGGGCTTCGACTTCTATTTCTCCCTTGCCTTCTAGGGCATCGGTGGCATTGGTAATGAGGTTTTCCAGCACCCACGAGATGAGCTGCGGATTATGCTGTGCCTGAAGATCACTGGCGATGTTCGCGGTGAAGGTCACATTTTTCCCGAGGCGGTTGACCAGGTAATCAAGGCTGTTTTCGATGGTATTGGTAAGCGCTGTATGGGTCAGTTCGGGTTGAGAGCCGATTTTGCTAAATCGTTCCGTGATCGCGGTTAATCGGTTGACATCGCGCTCCATTTCCCCAAAGGCTTCTTCCTGAGGATATTTGTCTTTGAGGTAAGCCACCCAACCGAGCATAGCACTCAACGGAGTTCCAATCTGGTGGGCCGTCTCTTTTGCCATACCTGTCCATACCTTGTTTTGCTCGCTTCTACGGGCATTTGAGAAGGCCATGTAGCTGATGAGCATGTAAATGGAAATCACCCCAAGTAACAATAGGGGATACAGACGAAGCTTGGTGAGTAGGGAAGACCCCTTGTAGTAGAGGTAGTTGGTCTTGCCGTCGAGGTAGGGATTCTCGAGTACTTGGCCGCTTTCTTTGAATTCTTCCAGTTTGCGCTTGAGGTAACGCTCTGGATTGGACTCCGGTACATCCAAATTGCGGTGGGCAATAATTTCATCCGCATCGTTTACAAGAATAACAGGAATGGTCTTGTTGTCTTGGATGATCTGGGAATAGAAGGCCAAGTTGCTGTCGTCTTCTGACAAGAAAACCGCCTCTACAGCTTTGGCCCACAGTACAATCTTACGCTCTTCCTCAGCGCGAAGTTCCTTGAGGAAAGTCTCTGTGTAGAATAGCGATACAATACCAATGACGACACCGAAAGCGATCAGGGCTGCTTTCCACCATTGTTTACCTGTATATACGTCCCATTTCATGCCTCTAATCTAGTGGTTTCTTTGCTACATTTGTCTCATGCCGAGAAGCCTTGTTATAATTCCAACATACAACGAGATTGAAAACATCGAAAAGATGTTGGAAACCGTCATGAATCTGGAACGTACGTTCGATGTTCTTATTGTCGACGACGGTTCTCCGGACGGTACTGCCGATTGTGTACGCAAGCTGATGGCCAAATACGATGGACGCATTCATCTTGAAGAGCGCACCGGTAAATTAGGTCTCGGCACGGCGTATATCCACGGCTTTAAATGGGCACTCGCTCGCGATTACGAATATATTTTTGAGATGGACTGCGATTTCTCCCATAATCCTGAAGACCTCCCGCGCCTAGAGGCGGCATGTATTGAAGGTGCTGGCGTAGCGGTCGGGTCGCGATACGTAACGGGTGTGAATGTGGTGAATTGGCCAATGAGTCGTGTGTTGTTGAGTTATTTCGCGAGCGTATATGTGCGATTCATTACTGGAATGCCTATCCAAGATGCTACAGCGGGTTTCAAATGCTACCGCCGCTCTACATTGGAAGCTATTGACTTTAGTAAAATCCAGTTCGTTGGATATGCCTTTCAAATTGAAATGAAGTTTACGGCATGGCGCAAAGGCATAGAAGTTGTAGAAGTGCCTGTCATCTTCACCGACCGTACGGAAGGTGAGAGCAAGATGTCAAGCGGCATCATTAAAGAGGCCATTTTTGGCGTTATTAAATTGAAACTTAGAAGTCTTTTCACCAAGGCTTAACCACTCCAATAAACAAATATGAGTAAGTCTTATTTGATTAAAAATGCCCGCATCGTTAATGAGGGTAGCGTAGTAGAAGGTGATGTACTGATCGAAGCTGGGCGCATTGCCAAGATAGATTCAAGCATTGGCCCGAAATCGGCGAATGTCAACGTCATAGATGCTGAAGGGAAGTACCTGATACCAGGTATCATCGACGACCAGGTACACTTTCGCGAGCCGGGCCTTACCCACAAGGGGGACCTGCACTCTGAAAGCCGAGCGGCAGTGGCAGGCGGTATAACGAGCTTTATGGAGCAGCCGAACACCAAGCCTGCAGCAACCACTGTTGAAGAACTCGAGAAGAAGTACCAGCGTGCGGCACAGGTAAGTTTGGCGAACTACAGCTTTAACATGGGCGCTTCCAATGACAATCTCGAGGAGCTGAAGAAGGTGAGTAAGCGCGATGTCGCAGCGATAAAAATCTTTATGGGGTCGTCTACTGGAAATATGCTTGTTGACCAGCAAAAAACCCTAGAAGGGATTTTCCAATTGGACCACCAGCTGATCACCCATTGTGAGGACGAGCAAACCATCAGAACGAACTTAGAGAAGGCCAAGCAACAGTACGGCGAAGACATCCCTATGTCGATGCACCCAGTGATTCGCAGTGAAGAGGCTTGTTATTTGAGCTCGAGCACCGCGGTAGAATTGGCAAAGAAGTACAACTCGCGCCTGCACGTATTCCATATTTCCACGGCTAAAGAAACAGAGTTGTTCACCAATAAAATTCCATTGGCAGAAAAGCGAATTACTGCTGAGGTTTGTGTGCATCACCTGTGGTTTGACGACAGCCAATATGAAAGCAAGGGTTCCCACATCAAATGGAACCCGGCAGTAAAACAAGCGAGCGATCGAGAGGGTCTTTGGAAAGCCCTTTTAGACGGACGCTTGGATGTAGTGGCAACCGATCACGCCCCGCACACCCTCGAAGAAAAAAGTAATAAATACCTCAATGCTCCTTCGGGAGGGCCGCTGGTGCAACACGCTTTGCCGGCGATGATGGAACGCGTACACGATGGTGTGTGGGACATTCAAACGATGGTTGAGAAGATGTGTCACAACCCGGCCATTTTGTTCAGAATGGAGGACCGAGGGTACATTCGTGAAGGTTACCATGCAGACCTTGTACTGCTTGAGCCAAACAGACCTTGGAAGGTGAGTAAAGACAACATTTTGTACAAATGTCAATGGTCACCGTTTGAGGGTACAGTATTCAAGAGTAAAGTAACCCATACCTTTGTAAATGGCCATTTGGCTTTCAAAGAAGGAAACTTTGACGACAGCCAACTGGGCGAACGTTTGCTATTTAACAGAGACTAATGAAATACTGGATTTTGATACCGCTTTTTATACTCGCCGCATGCGGCAGTAAGGAGGTATCTGTTCCAGAAGATGTAATACCGGCAAAACAGATGGTTCCCATTCTTGTCGATGTCCACATCGTGGAGGGTGCAAGAAACGGCGCCTTAATTCTCGGGGATACCAACGGTATAGAAGACTACTACGCAAAGGTGTACGAGAAGCACGGCATCACTGAGGCTTCCTTCAAGCGCAGCTTTAAATTTTACAACGGCGAACCCCAGTTGTTCATACCTATTTATGAAAAGGTATTGGATTCATTGAAAATTAATGGAGCAGCTCTTGCCCGCAAAGGCACAGAATCTGATTACGAAGAATGATGCGCCTCCTATTCGCTCTGTTGCTCTTTTTGACTGGCCCTATTTTGCTTGGTCAATCCCACATTATTGAAATGTCTTTTTCGGATGCGTCGCAATATCCAACGAGGGTTGCTTACGAGGTTCAAAACGACAAAGGGACTATTCTCCAGCAAGGCTTTATTGAGGTAGCTAATGCTTCGACGTTTTATCAAGTACCGCTTGATGTGACTGAGAAGTTTGCTGTGCTTGTTTACGAGGACGCAAATAGGAATTCTCAAATGGACCGCGGTTGGTTCACCCAACCCCTCGAAAAGTACGCCTTCAGCAATAATGCTTGGGTAACACTTTCCAAGCCAGATCTTGCAGATATGCTCGTGCCAAGAACAGGTACTAAAACTAAGATGGTGCTGACCTTTAAGTCAGTGACAGACTTTTAGAGTTGACCCAAGAAGTCATCTACACACTCAGCAAATGCTTCGCGAGCCTCCGCGTGTACCCAATGCCCAGCACCGTCAATGGTTTCTAACTCGGCGTTCGGGAAGTGCTCGTAAATTTTGTCCTCATCATCGGCGGTTATGTAGCCGCTTTGTCCTCCTGCAATAAACAGGGTGGGTCCATCGAAGTAGCCGTATTCAAGAGCTTCTCCAACATTACTTAATTCACGCTCAAGTACATCGAGATTGAAACGCCAAGCCAATTCTTCCTTGGTTTTCCAATGGAGGCTTTTCATAAAGAACTGAATGATGCCAGGGCTCGTCAATGTTT
>QQUU01000085.1 GCA_003385605.1 Bacteroidota bacterium | reverse complement strand
CATTCATGGCAAAGGATATTTTCTCTACGGATTACAAATTGGGAATATTAGGCGGTGGCCAATTGGGCAAAATGATGCTCTACTCCACTCGCAAGTTTGACATCCGCACGAAAGTCCTAGATCCTTCGCCAGATGCTCCAGGACGGTTTGGCGCCAATGAATTTCAAGTAGGTTCACTTCAAGATTACGACACCGTCATGGCATTTGCTGCCGATTGTGATACCGTCTGTATTGAGATCGAAGCCGTCAACGTACAAGCGTTGAGAGACCTTCGCGCCCAAGGCAAGAAGGTACATCCGAACCCAGATAGCCTAGAACTCATTCAGGACAAGACCAAACAAAAACAATTCTACGCCGACCACAATATCCCCACCTCACGTTTTGAGATGGTCTCCGGTAAGGCCGAATTTGAAGCCGCTCGCGAGCGTTGGCCCATCCCATTTGTATGGAAAGCTGCCACCGGCGGTTATGACGGCTTTGGCGTAGTGGTATGTCGAAGCGAAGAAGATGTTCAAAACATACCGGATGCACCAGGTATGCTCGAAGCCTTTGTTGATTTCGAGCTTGAAGTAAGTGTCATCGTTGCACGCAATGAAAGCGGTCAGGTGAAGACCTTCCCTGTCGCAGATCAAGAATTCCACCCTACAGCGAACCAAGTAGAATATGTCCTCTGTCCTTCTGTGCTCACCCAAGAGATGCAGCACAAAGCAGAAGAGATTGCCATCCGTACTGCGGAAGCTTACGATATCTGCGGCCTACTCGCAGTCGAGTTGTTCGTCACTTCCGACGGAGAGATCTTAGTCAACGAAGTAGCCCCACGTCCTCACAACAGTGGACACCACACCATTGAAGCTTGTTACACGAGCCAATTCGAACAGCATGTTCGCGCCGTCCTCGACCTGCCCTTAGGTTCTACCGAACTGAAAGCATCTGGCGTGATGGCGAACCTAGTAGGTGCAGAAGGATATAGCGGTGATGTGGTGTATCAGGGGTACGACGAGTTGCTCGGAGAGCCAGGGGTAAACATCCACATTTACGGCAAGGCGCAAACACGTCCCTTCCGTAAAATGGGACACGTCACGGTAGTGGCAAAAGATAGAGATGAAGCCCGCAAGCGCGCCGAGTGGGCAAAGAATAGTATATTGGTCAAAAGCAAATAGTCATGATCGGAATCATTATGGGCAGCACTTCAGACCTGCCAGTTATGCAACAAGCTATCGATGTATTGGACGAATTGGGCCTCGCCTATGAAGTTGATATCGTGAGTGCCCACCGCACGCCAGAGAAGCTTATGGATTACGGTCAGAATGCGCACAAAAGAGGCATTAAAGCGATCATTGCCGGCGCCGGCGGTGCCGCACATCTTCCAGGTATGGTGGCTTCTGTTAGCCCGCTTCCAGTAATAGGTGTTCCCGTACACAGTTCAAATTCGATCGACGGTTGGGACAGCGTACTTTCTATTCTTCAAATGCCGGGCGGCGTTCCTGTAGCTACCGTAGCACTAGATGGCGCCAAGAATGCAGGTATCCTTGCTGCACAGATTGTAGGCTCTTCAGACGAAGCAGTGTTGCAACGTGTGGTCGACTACAAAGAAGGTCTCAAAGCCAAAGTCTTAAAAGGTGCAGAGGAAGTAAAGGCGAAGTACACTAAATAAGGCACAATTTTCGCTACCTTTTAGGTATGCGAAGCCCCATCAATATTTCCATCCCTGAGCCATGCGGAGAAAGCTGGCAGAATATGACCCCAGTTCCAGGAGGTCGTCACTGCGATGTTTGTGAAAAATGCATTGTAGACTTCACGGAAAAAAGCGATCGTGAGATTTACAAGGCGTATCAGAAAGAGGGAAAAATCTGTGGCCAATTTCGTGCTGACCAACTCAATCGACTCATCTCAACGCCAAAAGAAAAACGCGTACCCATGGGTATTGCTGTGGCATTTGCTTTAAGCACTAGCACACCTTTATCGGCACAAGAATCTAATTCTCAAACCACAGTTTGTACCCCTAAGGAAAATAAGACTGAGGCACCCATCAGCATTTCATCAGTAGATACTACAAAGCCGCATTTCAAAGGTTATGTATATAGTTTAGAAACGAATGAACCCATTCCTTTTACAACAATCCTATTATACTCGAAGGGTGATATAGTATACAGCACTCTTGTAGATTTTGACGGGCACTACGCTATACCTCACTCTTTATTTGACAGCACTTCTGTGGATCAATTGCGAATTACAATGATAGGCTATGAAGATCAAGTATGGCATTTTGACCCACCTCTTCATTCCTTGAACGAATTTGAAAACGTGGTTTCAATGAAAACCTCTATGGAAGTGGGTCTAGTAGAGGCAACTTTAGGCATAGTTGTCGTTAAAAAAGCACCTTGGTACAAAAGGGTGTGGTGGCGTATTAAACGTCCTTTTCACTAGTCTAAGCCAAGCGCAGTTTTTCTTTTAGGGCCCGCAAGATGAGCCATCCACTTAGGCCGTAGCTAAATACCATCATCAATATCCAAGGAAGTACAGTAAGCGCATTCGTAAGTGTGAATGCTGGGTAACTAAATCCGAAAACAGCTAGAATAAGTATTAGCAGTCCTACCACGTGGACAAGAAGTGTTAAGAGGTATCGTCTTTTGAATTGGTTCCAGAAGACCTCAAAGTTCTCGCTTTGAAAATTTCTGCTGTAATAAAGATTCAAGTGTCCCACCCCAGGAATACTCAGGAAGAAGGAATACAGCATGCTTAAGAGGAAGACCAAACCGAGGCCGTCAAAATGAAGCGTCTGTTGGTAAACGTTGATCAATACAAAGGACAAAAATGTCATCACGACGCTGCCCAAAATTAGGCTGCCAAAGAAGTGAAGAAATGCATACCTCCAGGGCATTACAATCGTTTAAGGTGACTGACTAAGATTTCCTTTTTGCGATTACTTACGGGTACTGTTGAGCCCTCTTTAAGCAATACATAGCCGCCGTCCGCGCTGATGTAGCGAGAGATCATCTCAAGATTGACCAAGTGGCTTTTATGAACGCGCTCGAAGCCGGCAGGTCGAAGCAATGTCTCGTATTCCTTCATTGTTTTTGAAGCCAAAACACTGGTCTTATCTGCCAAATAAAAAGTAGTATAGTTAGAACTGCTTTCACATCTGACAATATCTTCAACATTGAGGATGTGCATGCCTTCAGTAGTTGGAATGACCAATTTTTTAGGCGCTCCTTTCGCCGCCTCGCTTACGACTTCTTGTCGTTCTGAACCGACCTTTTCGCCTGCCTTACGCACTGCCTTTACGAGCTCCTCAGCATCGATAGGTTTGAGCAGGTAATCCAGTGCTGCGTGCTTGATTGCCTTTACTGCAAACTCATCGTGTGCGGTAGTGAAAATCAATGAGGGGAGCGCTGAACCGTCCCATTTTTCAATAAGATCGAAGCCAGATTCGCCGTTGAGATTAACATCGAGAAAAAGAACATCTATAGATTCCTCCGCCAAGATCGCAATTGCTTCATCTACAGTATTGCATTGCGCTATCACATTTACTTCTGGACAAAACAGACCTAACTTCCCAGCAAGGCTTTCCAAAACAGGTTGTTCGTCGTCTAATAGTAATGCGTTCATAGGCGTGATGATTTACTTGAAGCTACAATTTAATCTTCGCTCGGTAAAGGGAGAATGAGTGAAACACGCGTTCCAAGAATTGAACCGTCGTTCTCAACCGATTCCAATACGAAGCCATACGGTACCCCATTCTTCTTGGTCAGCAGATCAAGTCGTTCACGGATAATCGCAAGACCGTGACTCTTTGAAGCCGCTTCAACATCGGCAATTCCGGGTCCATTGTCTTCAATTACTATATGCAGGGCATGCTCTTTAACACCGATCTGCGCAAGGATTGCTCCAGGCTTGCCGCTGGCGAAATTTGGACGCATAGCATGTTGAACAGCGTTTTCCACCAAGGGTTGAACGAGCATTGGGGGCAGCTTGGTATCGTAGAGATCGAGGTCGTCGGCCACGTCAAGCTGCCAAGTGAACTCGCCGTACCGCAAAATGCAGAGATCTACGTATTTGTTCAATAAGTCAATTTCATCGGCCAGTACCATTTCATTGCTTCGCGAACTCTCGAGTGTAAGGCGCATAAGTTTGGCCAATTTACCCATGTAGAGTACCGCATCTTTTGGTTGGTTTTTGAAAATGAAATTTGATATCGCATCGAGGGCGTTGAAGAGAAAGTGCGGATTCATCTGACCGCGCTTGCTCTGGAGCTCTGCATCGGCAAGGCGTTCTTGCAATTCCAATCGTTCATTTGCTCGTAAGCGCTCTCGACGCTGCCAAAACACGACAATAGCCGCTAAGACCGCAATGATTGCCGCCCACGAAGCAGGTCTCTTGTACCAAAGCGCTTTAATTGTAAAGATGAACTCCGCCGGAGTACTCGAGGCAAAATCTGCGCGGGTATCCACTTGAATTTTTACAGCATAAGCACCGGGAGCTGGGTATTCTAAAAGAATTGGCCCGCCTAAATCCCAAGATTCCCAAGGGCCATCATTCACTTTATACCTACCGAGAAGCGGCGAATTACTTTCTACATCCACACTGGCAGAAAAGCCAATTGAATTTGGCGCCGTCAACGCCCCTGACAAATCTGTCGAAGCAATACCGTCAATATAGGTTTTGAAGGAAGTGGTGTGGGGAACATTGGGCTCGCCTGCATCGGCAAAAGTGTACATGCCCGAAGGGGTCGCGATGTACAAAGTGGTCCCTATGAGTGCAACGTCATAATTCCCTGGACGCAGGTCGGGAAGCTCTCGATGCGGATCTATGGTATAAAGCAGGAGGCTATCGCGTTTTACTGCAACGCCCGAGGAGGAGAAGGTATACGTTAGGTCTGCAACAGAATCTATGTCGTAAGCCTCTTCGTACGATTCACGAACATACGCCAGTCTCGTAAAGTCGTCCGTACTCCAGTTGCCTTCTAGGAGTTTATTAACCTGAATACTACCCAGTGGTGTCCGCGCCATGGGGCCGTCAAATGCGAAAATGGGCAGCCCTGAGCCGACCTTTTTCCAGTTTTGGACACTGTGGTTCCACTGGTAATAACCGCTTTCCGCACTTAGAAGTAATCCATAATCTGTGGGAGCCATATCAAAGATGAGGCCTTTGAAATTTTGTCGATCTAGCTCAAGTCCTGTGTCGTCTAATGTGACCAGTTCCGAGCCCATTCTCAAAAAGTTTAAACGATCAGAACCCAAGGTCATGCGCCAAATACCTGAGGCCTTGTCGCTGATCTGCTTAGCTGCGTCGCTAAATCTCACCTGCACGCCTTTGGCAGTAACAATGTATTTGGTACCGTATCCGCTTACGACCTCTATGGGGTATGCTTGCAAATCACCCTGAACCTGCGGTACGAGGCCCGTATCGCTCTGGCTAAAACTATAAATGGAGTTTCGGTTGAATTTCTCAAATCGAGTGCTGGGTTTAATGAATCCATCGAGCAGTTCATACACACCAGAGCCCTGCGTTCCTAAGTACAATCGGTCACCTTCAAAAGCCGCACTAATCACAGGATCTGAAGGAAATCCTTGTGCTGGACCAAAGGACTGCGCCAAGGCCGAAACGGTGATAAAGAGAGAGAGAAGCAGGAGTGATTTCTTCATACCACAATGTTAGTCAAAAAGAGTCAGTACTCCCGATGAAAACATAATCATATAATTATGGTTATAATTGACGAGACCTGTATTTGCTAAGGCTTATATTTGTCCGTACACACAACAAGACTCTTTTTAGGTTTATTATGAATTACACGCTACGCCAATTGCAGGTTTTTCGTGCCATTGCCAATCATGGTAGTATTACCAAGGCAGCCAGACATCTGCACCTGACGCAACCCGCCGTAAGCTTACAGTTTAAATCATTCTCAGAACAATTTGACTTTCCGCTCATCGAGTATCAAGGAAAGAAGCTCGTAATCACACCCCTTGGAAAAGAAGTGAAGATTCATGCCGAGCGTATCCTGGACCAAGCAAATGCTTTGAAGCTGATGAATGAATCGCTCAAAGAAGAACTGACGGGTACTCTATTGCTATCTATCGTAAGTACAGGCAAATATGTAATGCCTTATCTGTTGGGGGAATTCTTGGAAAAATATCCAGCGACTGACCTCATCATGGACGTGACCAACAGAAGCACTGTTGTGGACCATTTGATTGATAACAGTGTCGATTTTGCCCTAGTGAGTGTCGTCCCTTCAAAACCGGAGCTCAACAAACTCACATTAATTGAAAATGAGTTGGTGCTCGTAGGTAACGAAGTGTATGCGCAACGGGCTAGAAAAAACCTCGATAATTGCCGCTTCCTTTTCCGTGAAACCGGTTCTGCTACGCGCCATGCTATGGAAGAGTTTGTCGCCAGTCAAGACATCAAGGCTGACCGCATTTTGGAATTGACCACTAACGAGGCCATAAAGCAGAGTGTAATGGCAGGTCTAGGAATTTCATTGATGCCTAAAATTGGAATTAAAAGAGAATTGGACCAAGGGCTTATACACATCATTCCACATGAAGCACTACCTGTAACCACTCAATGGAATTTGGTTTGGCGCAAGAACAAAAAACTAAGCCCAGTGGCATCGAGTTATCTCGAGTTTCTAGAAAGTAGACTTTCGCACTTCACTTCCAAGTTCAATCGTTAAATTTGCGCTCTATGAAGAGAATTTATACCCTGGTTTTTGCCTCCTTTTTATTGTTCAATTGTACTTCGGACGAGAAGCGTCTTGAAATGCAAATGGATGCCATTTTAGAATGGATCGATGAAAGTGGGCTTGAATTCACAGCAAGCGGTACCGGGTTGTACTATCATGTGGAGCAAGCGGGAAACCCAAATCGCATTCCAGATAGTACCAACGAAGTCAGCTTCAAGCATGTAGGGTACTTGCTCGATTCAAGCATATTCTCCAACGGTTGGTATGCCTCAAACTACATTCCACTACCGGCACTTGTCGAAGGTTTCCAGGAAGGATTAAAAATCGTAGGCGAAGGCGGTCGTGCAGTTATCATCTTCCCATCGAACCTAGGGTATGGCGATAATGAACGCGCTACAATTCCTGCCTACAGTCCACTGATCTTCCGAGTAGAACTCGTTAGTTACTACTAAACAGGGATAACTTTTACTTCTTCACAATCTTTGCTTAAGACTAAGATTTAGAAAGAATTTACATGGAAACTAAGGTCCATGTATTCTCCTATTCCTGCTTCGTTCCTCTTTTGGAGCATCCCTTTCCTATTCACGCCTAACACCGAACGTACGGCCTATTTTTCGGGTCAATCCTACGCTGAATTCTCCGAGTTCAAAATAGGACTCAAGCAGGCCAAGAACGTTGGACTGGAACTGGAACATAGGAGATTGGCAGACTTCGGACAACATTCCATAGCCGCAAGTACGGGCATCTCATTGCATGAGCATCTTAACTTCGACGCTGGACTGCAATTCACTAGTTCTTTTCAGAGCAGAGCTTCTCATACCCAAGTTCATGTAAATACAAGCCTCCTATTCAGCCAAGAGTTGACCCAATCACTGGTTTACGTCTCCCTTCATCCTGCTCGGAAATCCTTTGAATTTAAAGCGGCCCACCTCTACGAACTCGACCCCCATTGGCGCCTTGGCATGGAATGGGATTCTAAAAGCAACGCCTTGCAAATCCTTACCTATTACACTACCGATAGAGTTCTACTGACTTTCAGTCTTGCACCGGAATACCAAAGGCTTGGATTCGCCCTCAAATACCAGCAGCTGTGGATTCAAATAGCACTGAATACGGGCGGTACGATAAATGCACCTGTACTCTTAGGGCAATGGTAAAGATCCTTTTATTCTTACTATTCGTCCCTCACTTTGGATTTTCTCAGGTACCCCGAGAAGCGCTCACTGAAGAAGCTTTAGAGGTTATAGATACCTCTTCCCTAAACAACATCTCTGCACAACACCTTTGGCAGATATTTGGGCTGCCCAAAGACGCTATATTTCACTTCATTTCTTACCGCAGCACCTTCGGTTCCATTGCACATACGAGCGAATTGTATTACATCGACGGGCTAGACACACTCACCGTAGAATATCTGCTAGATATGTTTCCCTTAAAGCGGGACGTGGAAAATTCACGAGGTCAAGTTGTTTCAAAATCTAGCATAAGCAACGGCACTGTTCGATTGAGCAACTCACTACTGCTAAGACATCACCAACACCGCGCCGCTCTTCATACCGTTTTAGAGAATTTCAAGCCTATCTACAACGGGTATGTTTCTAGTTCTACTAAAAACTCAAAATGGTTGATCGGCGACTACTCTGTGCATTGTGGACAAGGAATTCTTCTCGGTAGACCGGGATTCCCATCGCCAACAACCAACGAGTACTTTCGCTTTGGTCTAAGCGGACAAACAGGGGTATCCTCCTCGGGAATGTATCGAGGTGTTGCTTGGCAATATCATAACAAGAGCGACACCTTTTTAGGTGCATTAAGCCAGTCCTCGCCGCTTCTTATCTGGAAGAAAAACCATAGCCTCCTAGCTTATGGCGCTGCACTTAAAGGCAGTGAATGGACCGTCTTTGGGAAATACTATGAAGGACCGCTTCGGGTGTTCACTGAAGTAACTCGGGAAAAACAACACATTGGCGGAAACCTCTTGTACCAAGATGTATTGTTTGAACTCAACGTACTGCGAACTAAAGAAGGTTTAACTACTCGGAAGTACTTGAGCTGGCAAGACCGCTTAGGGCGTTGGCACGTGATTCATAATGACGGGATACTTCGAGTACAACTTCAAAATAAGAATCTGCGACTTTTCGTGAACGAGCATAGTAAGGGAGCTCTTGTGCGCACGTACCGATGGAAACTTCAACTCCAGCGCTCCAAAATAAATTATGATTTACATTGGCATCAAGGAACCTATGGGCTTAGCCTACGTCATACATGGCTCCATGGACCTGTCAAGTACCATCTTTTGTTTGCTGCGGTAGATTACCGAGGGAGTCCTGTATGGCTCGGTATTCCAGCTGCGCGAGGATACCTTGGAGCATTAGCCATACATGAGGATTTTAGTGGAATAGTGGCTAAAGTGGCTATCGGACCACTACAGATTGGTACGACAATCAACTTTGAAAATATCCCCAAGAGCACGCTACAAATGAGCTATTTCACCTCACTATAGTTGAGTAAAATGATTCCAGAATTCGGGATAGCTTTTGGCCACCACCGATGGGTCATTTATGGTAACAGGGAATCTTAAGGACAACGGCGCCAATGACATTGCGACCCTATGATCCTCTAAAGAATCATAGGACTTAGGCCCGCTAGTGAATTCGTCAGGATAATCCGCACAAGCCAAACTGTCTCTAGAAGACTCTACTGTAATACCTAAGGTGTGCGCCAATTGCTCCAAGGCCGCGATACGGTTAGTTTCCTTGGTTTTTAGTGTTTGTAGTCCGTGGATTTCAAAAGGTACTTTGGTGACTAACAACGTAGTGATTAGGGCCTGTGCTAGATCTGGTTCAGATATCAAGTTTGCTGTGAACTTGCCCAATGGGAGTATGGGCTTTTTGGTCAATATCAAGGAGCCATTTTCAAAGGCGCTCTTCACCCCTAAAGGCTCAAAATAATCCAAGACTCGACTATCCCCTTGAAGGCTCTCCGGCTTAAATCCCAACAATTCAATACTTGCCTCATTCGACAGCGCCACCACTTCGCACCAAAAGGCCACTGCAGACCAATCGCGTTCTATGAACAGCTCCACCTTCTTTGGTTGTTGACCTGCGCTAATTTTAAATTCCTCAGCAGTTAGTAGTACCTCAAATCCCGACTCACGCAAAAGGGCTGCCGTCATCACCAAATACGGCTGTGAAGGAGCACTGTCCCAAGTTAAATGCAATCCCTCCTCCATTTTAGGACTAATGAGCATCAAGGCAGTGATGAATTGCGAACTACTCACGTGCCCGAGATGTAGACGTCCCCCTTTTAGATTCCTTCCTTGGATACGCAGTGGCGCCTCGCCTTCAGCTGCAGTGTAACTCACGGAAGCACCTAACGCATTTAGAGCGTCAACTAATGGCGCTATGGGTCGCTTATTCAAGCGTTCGGTGCCGTAAAGTTCCATTTGTGCACCTTCTTGACACGCCCAATATGCTGTTGCAAATCTCAGGGTGGTACCGCCTGCACCAACCATGGCGCTATCGCCTAAATAACCGTCGAGCACCTGCTGTAGGTAAACACTATCGCTGGATGTGCTCATACCACTTAAAGTGATCTCAGGATACATAGCGGCTAGAAGAAGCGCCCTATTGACCATACTCTTACTAAGGGGCAACTCGAACGTCCCTTGCACGGGCTTTGTAATATGCGGAAGTGAAATATTATCTGACATCGGCACTTTGATTTAACCAAAGTAAAGCCGCAGACCAAGTCTCTATACTTACGGGGTTGCCGAAGGTGGGGGCACCTAGACGTTCGAGAAGTACAAATTGAACTTCACCGTTTTCATTTTTCTTATCGGCCAATTGATGGTGCCACAGCACTTCGAAATCTTCCGTAGAAACATTTACCCAAGGATATCTATTCGCCAATTCCGCTTGAAGCCCTTGCTGCTGACTTAACACCAAAGCGACGTGCAATCCCTGAATGACTGCACGACCGTGTGAAATCCCGTTGCCTTTGCTGTGCATCAAACTTTCCCATGCATGGCCAAAGGTGTGTCCTAGATTTAAGATTTTACGAAGGCCGCTCTCTTTAAAATCGGACTCCACGACTGCAGCTTTCATCGCCACCGAACGTTTAATCTCCTCTTGCAAATCATCATTTGCCGTCCAACTCAAAACCTGAGGCCAATCAGTGCCAGTCAACAGGGCATGTTTAATCATCTCACCGTGGCCACTCGCCCACTCTTCTTCGGGAAGCGAAGCAAGAAAGGAAGCATCAACAACCACCATATCCGGCTGGGAGAAGGTTCCTACCTGATTTTTCAAACCACCAATATTGATTCCTGTCTTACCCCCAACCGAAGCATCTACCATGGCAAGCAATGAGGTCGGTACTTGAATAAAGGGAATCCCGCGCTTATAAGTCGAAGCTACGAAGCCACCGATATCACCAACTACCCCACCACCAAGATTAATTAGAAGTGCATTGCGATCGGCACCATGTTCGAGGAGCGTCAACCAAAGTTGATGGACCAACTCTAGACTCTTACTCTCCTCACCCGAAGGGATTTCCAAAATTTCAAAATCAGCTTCTAAGGCAGTGAGCTTCTCAGCGAAAGCGGGTATACAGATACTGGTGTTCTCATCCACCAAAACAAAAGTCTTCGAAGGTTCGTTGTTCGATAAATATTGGTCCAAAGCGGTAAATCCGTCTTCGCCAAAAAAAATGGTGGATGCTGTTGTATTCACACTTCAAAAATAACACTTCTCAGCACTATATTTGAGTGCCCAAAACACAGAGCATGATCGACTTTTCGAATACGGAGATTGCCTTTAAAATGAAGACCAACATGGACTTGCGCCAAAGCAAGCTGTTGTTCTCCACCCTGAGTTCGCCTTCCGTCGTTAGTGCCCTGAAATCAATGACTCTCGCATCCCTCCGCCTACACCTGCCCATTAAAGGCCTGGTCAAGGCAACTGTTTTCCGCCAGTTTTGTGGTGGCGAGAGTGTAGTAGAGTGTACGCCACAGATTGCACGTTTATCAGAAGGTCGCGTCGGTGCGATTTTGGACTACAGCGTCGAAGGCAAGGCACAAGAAGAAGATTTTGACAGAACTCTTGCCACCACCATTGAGACCCTAGAATACGCTCAAAATAATGCAGACGTACCCTTCGGAGTATTTAAACCAACGGGGTTGGGCAGTATAGATATCTACGAAAAAGTAAGTCTTGGAAATCCACTTACCCAAGAAGAGCAAAAATCCTGGGAAAACACCTTGGAGCGCTGGAGACGAATCATTGAAAAAGCCAATGAATTAGGCGTTCCAGTAATGGTCGATGCAGAAGAAAGCTGGATTCAACCTGCTGTAGATGATTTGGCCATTCAATACATGCGCACGTACAATCAAGGAAAGGCAATCGTATACAATACGGCCCAACTCTACAGGCACGACCGACTGGCACAGCTCACTGATGCTCTAGAACTCGCCAAGAATGAAGGGTTCATATACGCCGTTAAAATTGTACGCGGTGCCTACATGGAAAAAGAGCGAGAGCGTGCATCACGAATGGGCTATGCTTCTCCTATACAACCTGATAAGGCATCTACTGATAAGGATTACAATGCTGCGCTGACTTTGATTTTAAATCATCTCAGCCACATGGCGGTAGTCATCGGCACCCACAACGAAAATAGTGTGGCGCTCGCGGCCTCTTTACTCTCGGAGCAAGGCCACCCTCTTGACCATGCACATGTTCACGTGGCTCAACTCTTTGGAATGAGCGATCACATCAGCTTCAATGCTGCAGCTACAGGATTAAACACTGCCAAATATTTGCCGTTTGGACCTGTAAGAGATGTCTTGCCCTACCTGTTTAGGAGAGCTGAAGAAAATACTTCTGTCGAGGGACAGACCGGCCGAGAACTCAGCCTCATTCAAAAAGAACTAAAGCGTCGTAAAGGTTAGTCGATATCCTTTTCCAAACGCAAAACCTTAACGGTATCACAGTTCTGCAATACCATTTTGTAGGCGTAGCTGGCGTGTGAAAATCTAACGAGATATTCACCACAAGGCTCTTTGCGCGGCTCACTGGCACCGAAGGCCACACGACCGTCAACCACAGCGCGGTAATAAAGACTGTCCTTACTTAAATCCAGCAACGGTTGAACCAGCGTAGTAGAATCCACCACCTTGGTTCTGAAGTTCTTCTTGACACGTGCCTGTGGACCATAGGCATAATCAAAATCGCGATCGCCAAAGAATGCCAAAACGATTAAGATTCCTAGCCCAATACCTATTGCATAAAAAAGTAATCGACGTAAAAAAGCCATGAATGTAAAAGCGGTTAGAGGTTACCAAATAATAGGGCATCACTCGAATACGGCAAATCGAAGTGTTCGCCCAGGTGACGCTTGGTCAAAAGACCGCGGTAAAGATACAGTCCAGCGCGGATGTTCAAATCATAATGCAAGCTATCTTGAACACCACCATTATCGGATAATTGCTGCAAAAGTGGACCAACAATATTGCTCATGGCAATGCTTGAGGTGTTCCCAACCGCGCTATTCATATTTGGCACACAATAATGCAAAACATCGTGTTTAACGAAAGTTGGTACTCGATGTGAAGTGATTTCAGAGGTTTCGAAACAACCGCCGCTATCAATACTAATATCAATGATAACGGAACCTTTAGGCATGGCCTCTACCATATCTTCAGTAACGACCATGGGAGTTCGTCCCTCCACGGGTGATAATGCACCAATGACTACATCGGCCTGAGCCAGCCTTTGTTTGAGTACGACATCTTGTATAAGTTCTGTTACTATGGCACCGCCTAGCTGCTCAGAAGCATAGCGCAGTTTACTAATGTTTGTATCTAGCATCACTACTGCAGCGCCCATTCCCCTGGCCACTCTTGCAGCAGACATGGCTGCCACACCGGCACCAATAATCACTACACTCGCAGGCGCCACACCTGGCACACCACCTAATAATTTTCCTTTTCGTTTACCGGATAAGCCGTCCGCCAATAAGTTTGCTCCTAATCGTGCCGCTTGCTGACCTGCAATCTCACTCATGGCAATGCGTAAGGCACTTTGGTCTTCAGCATCGCGTACTTCTTCAAGAGCAATACCTGTTATTTTTTTATCTGCAAGTGCTTTGAAAAAACTCCGATCACGGGTTCTTAACTGTAGGGCACTGATCAACGTTTGATTGCCCTTCATCATTCCAATTTCCTCCGCTGTTGGCGGCGCCACTTTAGCGATGATGTCGCATTGAAAAATTGCCGAGGCTTCTGCTGCAATTTCTGCACCTGCATCTGCATACTCTCTATCCTCCCAACCGGCCAAGAGACCCGCACCCGTCTCCACGAGAATGTTGTGGCCATTTTGCACCAATACACTTACAGCCGCTGGGTTGAGTAATATTCTATTCTCCTCCATGTCGCGCTCTTTCGGCACGCCAATAACAAGTTTTGCTCCTTTAGTCTCTACGGCCAAACGCTCTTCTTGCGTCGCCCAAGCCGTCTCCGACCAGCTTAGATATTCACTCATGGTTCCATTGTATTTCAGAGACCGCTACATCCGAGAAAAATTCGATCGTTCGTGAAATTTCACTCTCCCGTTTGATGTAAACGACTCCTACCCTGTAAGGTAAGAAAGATTCCACTTTTTCGGCCCATTCGATCCACATTGGATGTCCGCTTTCGATGTATTCTTCAAAACCGAAGTCATAGGCTTCTTCTTCGTGGTCAATTCTATATGCATCCACATGGTATAAAGTGCCCCTGGGTCCGCTGTGCTCCTCAATCAATGCAAAGGTCGGTGAGGATCCGGCGCTATCGCTGCCCCACTGTTTAAGTAGTTCGTTACACAGGGTCGTCTTGCCACTACCCATAGGCGCTTGTAATAAATTCACAGGATGCTGAGAAGCATCTAGAATGGCCTTGGCTACCTCAGGCAAATCGTTGAGACCAACGCCTTCAAACCGGATTGAATTATTTTGCGTCAAGGACGACATAAGGAATGATTAACTCCTCCAAAGATACCCCACCGTGTTGATACGTGTTGCGGTAGTATTTCACGTAATGATTGAAGTTGTTTGGATAGGCATAAAAGTGATCGTTCAGGGCGAAGATGTATTCATCAACGATGTGATGCTTGGGAAGGCCAATTTTTTCTGGTGACTTCACCACAAAACTGTGTTTGCCTTGATAACTCATGCCATTGCCATTTTTAAACCTGAGATTGGTGGTCAAATCGCGCGTTCCAACAACCTTGGTTGCCTTATTCACATTGACGGTACCATGATCCGTAGTTAATACCACTTTAAAACCATTCTCAGCGGCCCATTTTAAGGCCTTGCGCAATGGTGATCCTTCGAACCAAGTGGCGGTAACCCTGCGGTAGGCATTATCGTCGGAGGCCAATTCACGAATAACTTCAACATCCGTTCGAGCATGGCTGAGTGTATCCACAAAATTGTACACCAAAGCCACGACATCTGCTTGTTTGTTCTGGTGGATGTTGGAAACGAATTTATTCGCAACACGCATGTTGGTGACTTTGTGGTACCTCACCTGCTTATCGCCCAGCCCTAATGACTTCAGCTGCTCGGCGAACAACTCTCCCTCAAACTCATTCTTGCTGCCCTCTTCATGCTCCTCCTTCCAATATTGCGGCATTTTCTTCTTGATGTCCGCTGGAACCATACCTGCAAAAAGCGCATTACGTGCATATTGGGTAGCACTAGGTAGGATGCTGCTGTATATATTCTCGGAAGCAATATTGAAATCTTCAGAAATCCTAGGCTTAATGACCATCCATTGATCCAGTCGAAGATTGTCAATTACTACAAAAAAGACTTTTTCACCTTTTCGAATCTGCGGCGCAACTACATTGCCCACCACCTCGTGAGACAACATTGGTCGTTCGTTCGAAGAGAACCAGCTTTCGTAATTGTTTGAAATGAACCTACCAAATAGCTCATTCGCCTCATTCTTCTGAGTGGCCAAAACACTCTTCAGGCCATCTTCAGAACTTTGGTCGAGTTCAAGTTCCCAGCGCAGGAGCTCCTTATAAAAATTGGCCCATTCTTCCCAAGATCGAAGACTTTGCATGTCCATGGTAAGCTTTCCAAAAACCTGTTGATATCCACGCGTAGCCTGCTGAGTGACCAATTCCTTGCCCTTCAGAATCTTCTTGAGAGACAAAAGGACTTGATTTGGGTTGACCGGTTTGATCAAATAGTCGGCAATCTTAGAACCAATAGCCATCTCCATAATACTCTCCTCCTCGCTTTTGGTGATCATTACCACCGGCACCTCAGGACGTATTGATTTCATGCGCTCAAGCACCTCAAGCCCTGTCAAACCTGGCATATTCTCATCCAGGAATACAGCGTCAAAAGGTTGGCGTTCGAACTCCTCTAGAGCGTCAATTCCGTTATTACAGGTCTCAAACGAATAGCCTTTGCCCTCCAAGAACAATAAATGTCCTTTGAGCATGTGAATTTCGTCGTCTACCCATAAAATATTCGGCATAATTGGTCGTTTAATTCTTGTTAAAAGTAATGCGTGTACACCCCTGCTCGCCTCAAGACCTGTACTATTTTTACGTTACAGGTAAAACTATTGACATTGAGCACAAAGAACAAAATCATTAACGACCCTATTTACGGGTTTATTACTGTCAAAGATCCGCTTATTTATGAGCTGATTGACCACCCCTACTTTCAACGTCTGCGTCGCATTAGTCAATTAGGACTTACATACCTCGTTTACCCTGGTGCGTACCACACAAGATTTCACCATGCCATCGGCGCCATGCACCTCATGGGCCGCGCTATCTATACCCTGCGTCAAAAAGGACATAAAATCACACCCGAAGAAGAACGCGGTGTACTCATTGCTATTCTGTTGCACGATGTCGGTCACGGACCTTTCTCACACGCTCTTGAGCATACCTTAATTCCTGGAGTAAGCCACGAAGCACTGAGCTTGAAAATCATGGAGGAGCTCAACCAAGAGTTTGACGGTGCGCTCACTTTGGCCATTGATATTTTCACGAACAACCACCCAAAGGCCTTCTTACACCAACTGATTTCATCTCAGCTGGATATGGATCGTTTAGATTACCTAAGGCGCGACTCCTTTTACTCGGGCGTTACAGAAGGAAGTGTCAACTCTGAACGTCTATTGACCATGCTCAATGTAAAGGACGATCAACTCGTGGTCGATTCTAAAGGCATTTACAGCATCGAAAAATTCCTCGTTGCACGCCGCCTAATGTATTGGCAAGTCTACATGCACAAGACGGTCCTCAGCGCAGAGTTTATGTTAGTCAATATCTTGAAGCGGGCGAAATACCTCGCCACACAGGGTGTAGAGCTTACCGGTACCCAGGCATTAAAGCATTTTCTGCACGCAGACTACACGTGGAATGACTTTGAAGAAAACCCAGCAATCCTGAAGAAATTCCTCGAACTCGATGACTTCGATGTCATGAGTGGCATTAAGGATTGGGCAAACCACAGTGACCTAATTCTCAGCGACCTCAGCGGACGAATCATCAACAGAAACCTGCTGAAAATCCGACTTCAAGAAACACCCTTCGAAGAAGAATTGGCCGAAAAAATGGCAGAAGGCATTCGAAATCAGTACGGTTTCACCCATGGAGAAGAGCGCTACATGCTCATTGTCGATAAGGTGAAGAATCACGCATACAACAACAAGAAAGGACACATTAACCTGCTGTATAAAGACGGTCACACTAGCGATATCAGTACAGCCGCGGATCAAATGACCATTAATGCGCTTAGCGAACCAGTGGAGCGGCATTTTATTTGTTTCCCTAGAGAATTGAGACACCTACTATGAAGCACACACCAAAAACTCTAGGATCTATCTGCGAAGGATTACATATCCCGTGTCCCGCGGGTCAACAATCACTTGAGATTAGTGGCGTGGCCACACTGGAGCAAGCCTCCGCGGGAGACCTCAGCTTCTTATCCAACCTAAAATATGCAGCACAAGCTCAGACTTCCAGCGCATCAGCCATATTGGTCAAAAAAGGCAGCGTGGTAGAAACCAATGCGGTGCTGGTCGAATGTGACGACCCCTATATGACCTTCACCATGTATTTAGTAGGTCTTGAACGAGAATTAGGTGGTGTGAAAGACCAAAGAGCACAGGCCCTTATCGCTGACGATGCTGTTATTGGCAATGAATGCATTATTGAAGCTGGTGCTATTATCGCCTCTGGTGCCATCATCGGTGATAATTGTCGCATAGGTGCCGGGGCTAAAATTCTTTCAGCAGCCCGTATAGGCAACCGCGTCGTAATCGAAGCAGGAGCGGTGATTGGCTCCCAAGGATTCGGCTTCGCACCCGACGAAAAAGGGGTGTATCACGCTATACCACAGCTCGGAAAAGTCGTTTTAGAAGACGATGTATTCATAGGAGCCAACACAACAGTAGACAGAGGGGCTATTAGTGATACCCGTATTGGACAAGGCACTAAGATAGATAACCAGTGTATGATCGCCCATGGCGTTACCATTGGCAAAAACACAGTAATGGCAGCACAGACGGGGGTTGCCGGCTCCACATCCATTGGAGATGACTGTAAGTTTGGCGGCCAAGTCGGCATCATTGGACACCTGAAAATTGGTAATAATGTGACTATTTATGCCCAGAGCGGTGTAATGAACGATGTTCCGGACAATAAGGTTATCTTTGGCTCGCCAGCCCTTGACCGTAGACACTTTTTGAAATCATTCGCGGCCTTCAAAAAACAAGGCCTTTAGATATGCTGCAACAGACACTAAAAAAAACTGTTTCTTTTGAAGGAAATGCCCTTCATACCGGTGAATCCGTAAAAGTCAATCTAGTCCCGAGTGATGCAAACACAGGCATTGTGTTTGTACGTACCGATCTAGACAATGCGGAAATCCCAGCACTCGCTAGACACATCAACCGCACCAACCGCCAGACCATTCTTCAGAAAGGTGATGCATCTGTCGGAACAGTAGAGCACTTAATGGCTTCCCTGTATGCCCTTGGTGTAGATAACTTACGTGTAGAGCTGAACGGAAGTGAGATTCCAATTTTGGACGGTTCTGCAGCACCCTTGGTTGATCTCATCATTGAGGCAGGCTTGGAAGAACAAAGCGAGGAGAAAAACTACTACGTTTTAGAAGAACCGTTCACTTTCAAAGACGACGACGGTTCAGAAATTATGGCGCTTCCTAGTGATTCGTTTGAGGTTAGTGCACTTATCGACTACGGCACATCTGTATTGGGTCCGCAACACGCGCACCTCAACCAAATGACCAATTTCCGTGAGGAAATTGCCAGCGCACGCACGTTCAGCTTCCTAAGAGAACTTGAACCCCTGCTCGATCAAGGGTTGATCAAAGGCGGCGATTTGAACAATGCCATAGTATACGTGGACCAAGAAATTGCTCCCGCGACCTTAGACAAACTCAAGGCGGCTTTTGAAAAAGAAGATGTTCAGGTGACCAATAGAGGTACCCTTAACAATATCGAACTGCGCTTCTCAAACGAAGCAGCAAGACATAAATTGCTGGATGTTATTGGAGACATTGCTCTATTGGGTCGCCCGCTCAAGGCACGCTTGATTGCAACAAAACCTGGACACGGCGTAAATGCAGAGTTTACAAAAGCTCTAGCTGCAAAAATCCGCAAGGAAGAGAGCAAGCCAAAACCACCAAAATATGACGCCAATACCCCACCGGTTAAAACGGTAGAGGATATTATGGCGTTGATCCCACACCGTTCACCGTTCCTTTTGGTCGATAAGATTATGGAACTGACAGAAGACCGTGTAGTTGGCGTTAAGTCGGTCACTATGAATGAACCGTTCTTCGTTGGTCATTTCCCAGGCTCGCCGGTTATGCCGGGTGTACTGCAAGTTGAGGCAATGGCACAATGTGGCGGAATTCTTGCACTTAGCTCAGTACCGGATCCTGAGAACTACCTTACATTCTTCATGAAGATTGACAACGTGAAATTCAAGAAGAAGGTCGTTCCAGGCGATACATTGATTTTTGACCTCAAACTCATCACTCCAATACGCAGAGGTATCGTTCACATGCTCGGTCGAGCGTTTGTAGGCGACACACTGGTAAGTGAGGCCGAGTTGATGGCGCAGATTACCAAATAATGATTCATAAACTCTCCGACGTACATCCATCTGCTAAAATTGGCGACCAAGTAGAGATCGGTCCCTTCACCTCCATAGCTGCGGATGTTGAGATTGGAGAAGGCACTTGGATTGGTCCCAATGTCACCATCATGGATGGTGCTCGCGTTGGAGCGAACTGCCGCATCTTTCCAGGATCAGTCATTTCAGCTGTACCCCAAGATCTAAAATTCGAAGGTGAAGAAACCACCGTTGAAATTGGTGATCGAACGACCATCAGAGAATGTGTAACCATTAACCGTGGTACCAAAGCATACGGTAGAACCACTCTTGGCGAGGACTGTTTGATTATGGCCTATGTGCATATTGCACACGATTGTATCATCGGAAATCATGTTATCCTAGTGAACTCGGTTGCTCTCGCAGGTCATGTTGAAGTCGGAGATTGGGCGATTATATCCGGATTGAGCGCCGTACACCAATTTGTAAAGATTGGCAATCACGTTATGGTTGGCGGTGGCGCGATGGTACGAAAAGACGTACCTCCATTTATTACAGCTGCGGGTGATCCATTGACTTATGCAGGGGTAAATAGTGTTGGTTTACGCAGACGCAGTTTCAACAACGACGCAATTAGAGAGATACAAGATATCTACCGCATCCTCTATCAAAGCGGTAAGAACATTAGCCAAGCTCTAGAAGTAGTGAAAGCCGAATACGGTCAAAGCACCGTTGCTAAAGAAATCATCGCATTCATAGACGCTAGTGACAGAGGGTTAATTAGAAAGTAGCCGTATGATTACCGTTGGAAATCTTCAAAAGACCTTTGGCAATCAGCACATCTTACAAGGAATTACCCACACCTTTGAAACGGGCTCCAAAACAGTCATTTTAGGTTCAAACGGTTCGGGTAAATCCACCTTAATTAAAATATTATCAGGCGCACAGGAGGCCACCGAAAACCCACCTCAATACAGCTTTGATGGGAAGAACACCCCGTCAGCAGAGGCAGGGAGCATTTGTGCAATAGCAGCACCTTATGTGGCCTTAAATCCAATGTTTAGCCTGAAGGAAACCCTCAACTTCCATGATAAGATGTGTGGTTTCACCCCAGGTGTAGATCTGGACCGATGGATCCATGAAGCGGGGCTCACACCACATTTAAATAAGCGAATTAAGACCTACAGCTCCGGCATGAAGCAACGCGTACGACTGCTATTGGCTATCGCGAGCCCAAGGCCTGTACTTCTATTGGATGAACCAACAAGCAACTTAGACAAGGAAGGTGTTGAACTATATAAGAGAATGGTTCAAGAATTGGCCACAGAAAAGACCATTATCGTTGCCAGCAACTACGTCGCACACGAATATGACTTCTGCAGCAGTGAACTACTCCTTGAAAAGCATTATTAATCCATGAAATAGCCCTCTGCATTTGCAGTATATTTGGGCAACAAACAACTCGATTATGGCAAGTACTTCAGATATTAAAAACGGAATGTGCATCAACTTCAACGGTCAGCCATTCCAGATCATTGAATTCCTTCACGTAAAACCAGGAAAGGGCGCTGCATTTGTGCGCACGAAGATTAAAAACCTTGAGACTGGTCGTGTTTTAGACAATACTTTCCCTGCGGGTTCAAAGATTGAAACGATCGACGTGGAGACTCGTCAGTACCAGTTCTTGTACAACGACGGTACCGACTATCACTTCATGAACACAGAAAACTACGAGCAATTGACCTTTGCCAAAGAGCTGATCAATGCTCCTGATTTCTTGGTTGACGGTATGATGTGTCTTGTATTGTTCCATGCTACTGAAAACAGAGCAATGGCGGTAGAGCTGCCACGTACCGTAAACTTGAAAGTGACTTACGCAGAACCTGCAGTGAAAGGAAACACTTCAACAAACGCTATGAAAACAGTGACTGTAGAGGGAGGTGCTGAAGTTCAGGTGCCTTTGTTCATTAAAACAGACGAAGAGATTGTGATCAACACCGCAGACGGTTCTTACAAGGAACGCGCGAAGTAAGCATCACTCACATAATACATCGAAAACCACCTCTTTACGGGGTGGTTTTTTTATGCAATAGTTTCAATTATAGTGTACACTACTATGAACAGGAAGAACAGCCACATCGCTAAGGCCAGCTTACCCCATTTGACGCTTTTCCCTTGCTCTAGGACATCTACTATACGTTCTTCTAGTTCGCCTAGTCCTAGAGCCTCGAAGTTCTCCTTAGGCTTGGCTTCATAGGCCAATATTTCTGGCACTAGATAATACACCTGCTCACTTTCATCGTATTCAAACCAATTCCTTTCAATACCCTCTTGAGTATCGAATAACGCGTCCAATTCTTCCTTAAGAATAGCGCGTTCGCCTATGGTTTTTTGCAAGTGATCTATAGCCTTATCCATGGTGCCAAATTTAGGGCAAAAAAAACCGCCGCTCCCGATGGGAGCGGCGGCCTTTATTTCAATCTAAGATTAGATTACATATCCCAAAATACTTTGGCGAATGTATCATCGTCGTTGAATTTAGCACCTGCTGCTTCAACATTAGTGATATTCAATGAGTACTCATCCAATGGGTAAGAGTAACGCGAAGGCGTCACAGTTCCTGCTAAATCAGCAGTAGCCATAGGAATATCGTACTGACGTACTGCAGCGTAAGCTTCCGCAGCGTTGCTGTACATAGCAATCCACTTTTGAACACCGATCTGAGTTGCCGCAGTAGTAGCATTGAATGCCACCATTGAGTGCATCATGTAAGTGTCAGCATCAGCAGAAGAACCACCCCACTCTTCTATAGAAGCACGGATAGCGTTTTCGTAATGCGTCGCAGCATCGCCTGTTCCCGCCCAACCTGCAACAGCAGCATGAGCCATCAAGAATTCAGTTTCAACGTAGCTAATCGCTGCGTGTGACCAAGTTGGGTCTTCCAATGCTGTACCTGGCTGAGAGAACTGGTAGTAATCCGATTGCAATCCGTGCGGAGCACCAATAACAGAGTCAGAACCACCAAGGTTCTTAAAGAAGCCGGCACGACGTGGATCAGCCAAACCATTCAATACATCACCTAAAGTAGCAGAAGCGATAAAGTCAGTACGACCGCTCTGTACTAGTGTTTCCCACATTGGGTGTGTATGAGGAGGCGCTGACGAATAGAATAAACGCATATCATCAGCAGATGAAGCGAATACACCGCCAGCGATAGCTTTCTCGCCGTATGTCTTTGCCATTGCAGCATCAGCGTCGATCATACGAACCGCCATACGCAACATCAAAGAGTTAGCTGCCATTTTCCAAGAATCAGCACTACCGCCATAGATGATGTCTGAGCTACCGAAAGCGTTTGAACCGCTTAGGTCACCTACTGCTGCATCCAAGCGGGCCAAAAGATCCGCGTAAATGGCAGCATCGTCATCGTAAGAAGGAGTGTTCGTCTCAGCTAAAGCATCTGTGTATGGTACATCTCCAAAAAGATCCACCAACAAAGAGTATGCAAGTACTTCCATTACCTCAATTGCCGCCTCAGAAGCTGCAATCTCTTCATTAGAAGCCACTACATCAGCCAATGCTGCGCGAGCTTCCTCACAATCGCGAATTACAGTCGTATACATACGTACGAATGTATTTCCGTTTACGTCGCGATTATTTAACTCAAAGTTAGATTCGTCAACGTACGTAGTTTGCGTCCAGTGTTGAGACCATAAACGCAAGTTGTTCAAGTTCACATTTTGTACAGACGTAAAGTCGTAATAACCCATAGTTGCATTAGCGAATAACGCTCCTGCTGGTACAGCTTCTGGAGCTTTACCGTTTACGTTAAGGTCAGAAAGATCACTAGTACAAGAAGTGATAGCAAGTGCAGCTGCTGCTGCGAATAATATCTTTTTCATTTCTCGTTACTTTTTAGAATTTAACTCTCAAGTTGAAACCGACCTCACGTAGTGATGGATATGCACCTGATTGGTATCCTTGTAGGTTACCTGCTGCAAGACCTGCCTCTGGATCAGAGAACTCAGTGTTCTTGTAAAGAATAGCCAAGTTTCTACCGATCAAGCTGATGTCTACACCTGCAACTGGCAAATCACCCAATGCTGCAGTTGGAACAGCGTAGGTTACCGCAACCTCTCTCAACTTAATGAAAGAAGCATCGTGTACGTGCAATTCCTGAACGCGGTTAGTCCATCCTAATGATGTACCGTAGTCGTTCATCCATAAGTCTGGAAGCTCACCACCAACGTTCGTTGGGTTGCCGTCAGCATCCGTAGATCCATCCCAAAGTTTTGGTGTTTCAATACCGAGGTACGCAACCTCAGCAAATGTCAAACCACCACCATCTTCTAGGTTAGAACGGATCGGATTTCCAGCAGCGTTAGTACCCGCTTGGAAGTCGTATACACCTGTTCCGTAACCGTAGTAAGTATCTAATGAGAAGAAGTCACCACCCATCTGCATATCAATCAACGCAGAAGCAGTAATGTTTTTCCAAGAGAACGAGTTATTGATACCACCTCTCCAATCTGCTTGGATGTTACCAATAACACCGTAATCACCTGCCCAGTAACGAGCACCGCCACGAGAGTTTGACCAATCGTAAACTAGTGGTGCACCACTTTCTGGGTCACGCACAAACTGAGTACCTTCAAGTGCACCATAAGCTTCACCTACACGTGCAACCATATTCATACCACCTTGTACTGAACCAAGAATCAAAGACTCTGAATCACCGAACAACTCAACTACTGTGTTGCGGTTACGCGACCAGTTGATGTTGATGTCCCATTGGAAGTCTTTTGTTTTTACTGGGGTTACATAAGCACTCAATTCCAAACCTTGGTTATCAATCTGACCAGCGTTCACATACTTATAGAATGTACCCGTAGCAGAACTTACCTGTGCAGGAAGAATCTGGTTGTAGGTAGAACTCTGGTAAGCACTGATATCTAAACCAGCACGGTTTTTGAAGAACTTCATTTCGATACCTGCCTCTGTACTCTCAGTACGCTCAGGCAACAAGCTTGAGTTGTTTTGAGTAGAAGGAGCAGAAGCAAGAGTAACACCATTGAATGGTGTGCCGATTCCGTAAGCATCAACAAGTGCTTGTGCAGGTGCATCAGCACCAACAGCTGCCCAGTTCAAACGAACTTTACCGAACTCAAGTACGTCAGAATCAATAAATTCTGAGAAGATGAAGCTCAATGTTGCTGATGGGTAGAAGTACGTATTGTTTTCTACAGGAAGTGTAGAACTAACATCTTGACGCGCTGAAAGATCAGCGTACAAGAAGTTCTTGTATCCAAACGATGCTTGACCGTAGAAACCATCAACACCAATCTGGTATGCAGTCTCTGATGGTGCAGCTGGAGCTGCAACTGAGTTACTCAAAGCATAAACTCCAGGTACAACTAGTCCACCGTTAGTAGCAGCGTAGATGCTCTGGAATGAAGTACGACGTTGGTTGTAACCAAGCATACCTGCAAAGCTCAAGTCTCCGTTGTCGCCGAAGTATTTGTTCCAGTTCAAGAACAAATCGTTGTTACGTTCAGTAAACGAACGGTTGTTACGAGAGTAACGGCTTACGTCAACAGAACCTACTGCGATACGCTCTTCACGAAGTTCAGAGTATGTATCCGCTGTCATACGACCTGTTAACTTCAACCACTCATTGATCTGGTATTCTGCCATTACGTTACCAACGATACGATCACGTACGTCAGTTGCAAAGTTCTCTAGCGCTGAGAAGTAGAAGTTATCAAAGTAGTGAGGTTTAGTAGGAGCAGCTGCACCGTAACCGTAAGCGTTCCAAGAGTAGTTCTTACGACCGTAGTTCATATATGCATCCTTCTGAGCCGCCATATCCGTAGATACAATGTACCATTGACGGAAACTTTGGTTAGGGTTACGAGAATCGTAACCAGTACCGTAACGACCTTTACCTTGTTGCTGGATGTAATTCGCTTTTGCACTAATCGTCAACTTATCAGAAGCGTTAAAGCGACCACTAAAGCTTACGTTATCACGACCAATATTTGATCCTGGTACAATACCTTTTTGATCGAAGCTTGTTGCAGATAAGCGGAACGATGTGTTCTCACCACCACCATCAATCGCAAAAGAGTTGTTGCGTGTTACGCTCTGCTCCCAGAAGCTCATTGCGCGGCTATCCGGCAATGCGTACTTCTTAGACTGACCGTAAGTAGGCAATTCAGGGAAAATTGATTCCCAGTCATAAACATCTAGATTTGGATCAATAGCGATACCCCAAGAGGCATCTTCACCGAATGGAAGCGCGATATCCAAATTACCATCACCATTGACGTCCACTGCTTGTGCACGACCGTCAGTAAACGTAGAATCACCTGGTGCAGTTGTGATGTACGAAGGACCGTAGAAACGACCGTAACCAGGACCGTAAGAGTTCTGGTGACGAACGAATGTACTTTCATTCACACGACCAACTGTAATACCAGTACTTGCAGTGATACCCAAAGTCTTCTTACCACCATTAGCCTTACCGCTCTTAGTTGTAATCATTACTACACCATTGGCAGCACGCGAACCGTATAGGGCAGTTGCAGCAGCACCCTTAAGAACCGAGATGTTCTCGATATCCTCTGGGTTGATATCCATTGCAGCGTTACCAAAATCGTAACCACCACGACCGCGAGCTACATTGCCGCTGTTACCGGTAGCATTCGAGATTGGAATACCATCTACTACGAATAGTGCTTGGTTATTACCTGTTAGAGATTTGTAACCACGGATTACTACGTTGGCAGAACCACCAAGAGTACCTGAACTCTTAATGTTTACACCAGCTACTTTACCACTCAAAGAGTTCATAAAGTTAGCGTCCTTTACCTTGGTTACTTCCGCTCCATCAACTTCTTGAGTTGCATAACCTAGGGACTTCTTCTCACGAGAGATACCCAAAGCGGTTACAACAACTTCATCAAGTTGGCTGGCAGCAGCCTCCATTGAAACTTGTAGGAAATCCGAAGAAGCAACTACCTCTTGGGTCTCCATACCCATCGAAGAGAAAACCAAGGTTGCCCCTTTTTCTGCATTCAACGAGAATTTCCCGTCAAAATCAGTCAAAGTTGCATTGTTGGTCCCCTTCTGTGCAACCGCCACACCTGGTAACGGTTCACCTGAAGCAGCATCACTAACGACACCAGAAACCGACTGTGCAACAGCGAAGTTTACTGATAGTACGAATAGTAGTACTGACCACAGTGACAATTTGTTTTTCATTGTACCTGTTTTTGTTAAACGAATGTTAATCTTAGTAAGTTCCCAATATTTCTAATCATTTCCAAAAATTATCATTACCATTTGCTTTGCTAATGCAACAAAGGACAATTTGAAACAAAAAAAAGCCCCCAGGCGCTGAGCGCCTGGGGGCCAATATTTTGATCTATTGATCTATAGGATTACATATCCCACCATAGACGTTGTGAAGCGTCTACCCCAAACTTAACATCTGGTGTAGATGTAATTGGGAATGGTACGTTATCTGCGTTGTACAAGTACTCACCTTCTGGGTAAGGCATTCTGCGTGGCATACCGCTAAGGTTTGCACCGTCAGGAGCACTTAGTGCAGGGAAACCAGTTCTTCTCCAGTCAGTCCAAGACTCACCAGTTGAGAACATAGCTACATACTTCTCGTTCATGATCAACTCTAGGTCAGTAGTAGTTGACAATGCACCAACATACGTTGCGATATCCGCTGCATCAACACCCAACCAAGTCATGTTTGATTCGATAGCTGCTTCTAGTGTAGCACGTGCGCTAGTTGCGTCACCGCTTGCCAACTGAGCTTCAGCCTTAATAAACATAATCTCGAATGGAGTTACGATTGGTAGTGGTGAAGTTGCACCACCCAATACTGGCATAGTCAAGCTATCTGCAGAACGGTACAACGTTAGACGTGGATCAGAAGATGCCTCCATCATATCGTACATAGTACCGAACTGGCTGATGTAACCAGCACGATCGATAACAGTAAACTGGTACCATGGGTTCTGGTTCAATGCAGCTTCGAAGCCGATTGTACAGTATACACCGCCGTTGATTGCGTCATCACAAGCAGATACTACATCAGCAGCATTGTACTGAGAAGTTTTGCTCAAGTGATTCAAGTAACGAGCACGTAGACCGTCAGCAGTAGCAGCCCAAGCTGCCAAATCACCACCGTGGATCAAATCGTCGCCACCTGGCATTACATCAGAAGGCTCCAACAAGTTCGCTTTACCGTCAGCCAATAAAGAGAAGATTGTAGCGTAGATATCTTGTTGGCTGTCGTATTCAGCTTTCAATTTATCAGCACCTTGCAATGCATCAGTGTAAGGGATGTCACCGAAGTGATCCGTTAGAATACCCAAGTACATTGCTGTCATGATCTGAGCAACACCTTCGTAAGCTGGAGCATTTGCTTCCGCTGCTTTGTCTTGGATCAATTTTAGATCGTAAAGACCACCAGCGTAAGAGTTATTCCAAGGAGTGTTGAAATCACCTTCACCAATCTGTGCGTAACGGTTGTGCGCCAAAGATTGACGATCCGTACCAGTCATTTGCTGCATAAAAATGCTAGTCAAGCGAGGCAATACATCACCCTGCGTCATACCGTAAGAGGCCTGAGCAGAAGGAAGAAGAACCTCCATACTTACGTCAGAAGGACGGTTTTGATCGAGTTTGTACTCTTCCAACCATGCATCTGAACAAGCAGTAAACCCAACTGCGGCTACCGCTAAAATTGCTAATGATTTAATTTTCATAATGCTTTATTTTTTAAAGGTTAGCCTTCAAGCTGAAGATTACACCCATAGTGTTAGGCATGTTGAAGTAATCCGCACCCTGGCTGTTTGTAGCACCTGAAAGGTTAGTTTCTGGATCTACACCACGGTAAGGAGTTCTCAAGAAGATATTACGTCCGCTTACACCTACAGTCAAACCTTTAAGTTTAGTTGCGCTAATCGCATCAGCGTCGAACTTGTAGCTCACACCGATGTTTCTTAGACGAACCCAGCTACCGTCCTCAATGAATGGACGAGAAGCACCTGTAAATCCTGATAGTGGACCTAGAGCGTAAGAATCGATATCGTTCAAGATAGGAGTTGTGTTAGGCTGACCGCTAATATCGTTTCCGTCAGCGTCAACAGTACCAGGAGCGTAAACACCACTGTTACCCATTACAACATCTTCCCAAACAAACGTCTCACCACGACCTGCACCACTTGGGTGAACGTCAGTATCAATGTGAGTACCGAAGTAGTACAATGCACCACGAGTACCGTTCCAGATGTCACCACCTTGACGGATGTCCCAAAGCATGTTGAAGCTCCAGTTCTTGTAAGTAGCGTTTGAAGTAATACCCATCAAGTAATCTGGGTTAGGGTTACCTACTACGACTTCAGTTGAAGAGTAGATTGGGTATCCGTTTGCATCAACCAATGCGTTACCAGCCTCGTCACGAGCCCAGTCATCACCGTAAAGCGTACCGTATGCTTCACCAACAACTAGACGTTGGTTAGCACCGAAGAATCCCCATGGAAGACCAATTACGTCTACACCGTCAGCCAATTTCTCAACTACGTTACGGTTACGAGTAAATGTCATACCAGCATCGAATGTGAAGTCTTTAGTATCTACTAGGCTAGCGTTCAACTGAAGTTCAACACCAGAGTTTGTCATAGTACCTGCATTCATAAACGTGCTTGTAAAACCTGAAGAACCTGCAACTGGTACAGCTACGATCAAATCTTCTGAACGCTGTTCGTACAATGTAACGTCAGCGCTAATCTTGTTTTGGAACAAGCGGAATTCAGCACCAATCTCGTTAGTTACAGTAAACTCAGGACGTAGGTCTGGGTTACCCAAAGTGTTGCTCTGCGTAAAACCTGTAGCGCCCAAGTACGGGAAGCTAATACCGTTAATCCAACCTGAACCAACACCTGCTTGGTTGAAATATGTTGCGTTAGAAGCGAAAGAAGGCTCAGAACCTACTTTAGCAGAAGACAAACGCAATTTAGCGTAGTTCAATACGTCGCTTTCGATATTCAATGCCTCAGTCAAAATCAATGACAAAGAAGCCGATGGGTAAATGATAGGCGTTGCAACATTACCAAACGTAGACGCTTGGTCACGACGTGCAGTCAATGTCAAGTATGCCCAGTCAGCGTAGTCAAACTGCGCTTCACCGTAAACACCCCACAAACGACGACCTGTTGTTCCTTCGTATGCGAACTGGCTTTGAGCGTTGCTCATGTTGTAGAAGTTCGGCAATGTCAAACCAGAACCGTAAGCACTAACGTACTTACGATCACGCTGGTTAGCGTTGAAACCTCCGAAGAAGTTTGCACCGATAGGACCTAAATCCATGCTGTAACGAGCAGTAAGATCGTGGTTTTGCTCCTTAACAGTGTAGATTTCGTCAGAAATAGAACCGCCTGGGAACGTACGAGAGTTGATAGAAATGATCTGCTTACGAGCATCAGAGTACTGGTCAACACCGTAACGGTAGCTTACCAATAAACCTTCAACTGGCGACCAGTCGAATTTAGTGTAACCAAATAGACGGTTTACTTGATCCGTGAATGGGTTCATGTTAATCGTCCAGTATGGGTTATCGTAACCACCACCAGCGCGGTAGTTTCTCTGAGAACCATCTGCGTTCATAAATGCAGCTGGATCTGTTGGATCTGTTACACCGTTTGAGTTATCAAATGTTGGAGGCGTACGCAACAAACCTAGCATCAAACCAGATGTGTTAGAACCCTGCTGAACACGGTAACCACCTGAGTTAGTGTAAGCCAAAGAAGCAGTCGCTTTCAAGTTAGTCGAAATCTGACCTGAACCTGTCAAACGAATGGTAGTACGATCGAAAGTATTCAATGGAACGATACCGTCGTCTTGCAAGTTTGCGATAGACAAGTAGTAAGAACTTGCTTTACCACCACCTGAAAGTGTCAACGAGTTGTTCAATCTTCTACCGTTTTGGAAGAACGATGAGTGATCGTAAGGTGTTACACCACCAGTAGCATCCTGAGTAATGTTACCATCAGCATCATAACCTAAGTCGGCTAGAGCTGGACCCCAAGAGAATGGGTTTGAAGTACCACCACCGTAAGTACCGAAGTAACCTTGTGAGTACTTGTTCTGTACCTCAGGCATTTTGTTCACCTGAGAAATCTCCATAGAAGAGCTTACGTTTACAGAGAAATCTTCTCCGTAAGAACCTTTCTTAGTGGTAATAAGAATTACACCGTTCGCACCACGAGTACCGTAAAGTGCTGCAGCTGCACCACCCTTAAGTACCGAGATCGTCTCGATGTCATCTGGGTTGATATCAATTGCACGGTTTGAGTTTGCAACACCCGCACGCAAATCTGAAGTTGCGATTTGAGAGTTGTCAATTGGCACACCATCAACAACCATCAATGGCTGGTTGTCGTTCGCAGTAAACGTTGCGTTACCACGAATCTTAATGTACGAAGCAGCACCAGCAGCACCCGATGAGTTGGTTACCTGAACACCACTCACCTTAGCAGAGATACCACTAACGATGTTTGATTCACCTGATTCCTTGATAGAAGCACCTTTTACTTCCTCTACGCCGAAACCTAGGGCCTTTTTTTCACGAGCGATACCACCGGCAGTTACTACTACCTCTTCCAATTGTTCGAACACATCTGGAAGTTCTGGCACCTCGCCTTTCTCTGGTTCATTCTGTGCAAACGCAGTAGCGCTAAAAGCAATCAGAAAGGACCAAACGAGTAAAAACTTGTTTTTCATTGTACCTGTTTTTGTTAAACGAATGTTAAGTGGCGTTAAATATGCGCCAATCATACGTTTGAAACAAGCACTTTACCAAAAAAGTTCGGCTTTTAGAAGGCAGTATAAGCATACCTTATATAATTGTATTCGCAAGTCTAATGATAACTTACGCAGCATCAAGTGTTTGCCTCAATGCCAACACCTTAGAATTAGGCTTCAGATTTGGCTTCGGAAGTGATTGCAAGCATTGCAATCATCGCAGTAAAACCCCAGAACGGAGCACTTGCCTTATCCATGTCCAAGAAGTTGTTTAGGAATCCGTGCAAATAGTAGGTGATCAAGCCAAGAAAAGCGAGTCGCAGCAGTCCTTTTAATCGGTCATCATCCAACCGTTGGTATGTGTTAACACTAACTACAATGACCGTGATGATGATTCCTAGGAAGGTCAACAATCCGAAAGTACCTGATTCTGCCAGTGGACCTAGGTATTCGCTGTGCGCATTACCCCTGTTTCCGCCATTGGTGGAGATAATCGTTTTTTCGGAAGGTTTTTGATATGGGGCATACAAGAACATATAAGTCCCAGGGCCGTGACCCAAGAAAGGACGCTCTGCATACATCCTTAAAGCACAATTCCAACGATTGATACGCTCCAGGTTGGACGCATCCGTGCTCACATTTGTTACCGAAGCCACATGTTCGTTCAAATCGTCCGAAGAATCCTGAGTGTTGCGTTCGAACTTCGAACTGATGTAAGAGAAATTGAGTCCTGCAATTAAGAGCACTAAGGCTGCCAGTGACCAAACGACCGTCTTCGACATCCGGAAGGCATAAACCAAATACACCGCACCGGCGCCCACTAGGGAAAGCCAAGCTGCACGGGTATAAGAAAGAACCGTGGCTGCAGTCAATATGATGAGTAGTACAGCGGCAATGGCGTTGAATCCCCATGAGGATTTACGAAACGTTAGGTATAGTGCTGCTGGATAAAACATAGCCAGTACAGCGCCGTAGGAGGTGTGCTCCTTGAACAGCGGAAACATCACCCAAGTAGAGGTCTTTTTGGTGAAGCCATATTGACTGTGGATGACCATTGTGTAGGTACAGGCAATAATGAGCGGAACAAGGAAGAGCCAAAGGAATCGGACCGCATTTTTAGGATCGCGCAGGAATAAATGGCCCAATACGAAGTAGTAAGGTACAATGAACCACACACGCGTGATCCATTGCTTTAATGAAACTAGAGGAAGTTGGGACGTGATGACCGTCAGGAGCATCCAGGCCAGATAAATATAGATAGCTATAGAAATTGGGTGCTTGATCAGACGCATGTCATATTCGCCCATAAAGAGCATTTTGACGATGACCAGACCTGTGATTAACACAAGCAAAGGCTCTGTAGGTAGGGAAAGACCAGCACCTCCAGTGAGGTCCGTAAGGTTTACAGAAAGGGGCGTGGACAAGACCACAAACCACATAGCCCAATCTAATCGGTACAGGGTCAGCCATACCACGAGCAAACCGGCGGGCAAAAGCAAAAGCTCCCACCACTCTTTGGCCACAATTAGACCAATGAACGGTAAGACGAGCAGTGCGATGATGGTAATGCCCTTAGCGCTTATTTGCTTGGCCGAAGTCACTACGCTTTAGCGCGAAGTTCCAAGAAAGTACCACGAACAAGCAGGGTAAATACCACGAGGATAAAGACAGCGAAACCAACAGCAAGGATGAGTATGCTGCGCTTTGGATACGTCTTACGTTCAGCAGGACGTGCTTCATCTACTTTAAAAGTAGCCGGAAGGTTTTGATTCACATCCACCTTGGCCTGGTCAAATTTCGTCTTGAGCTTTACCTCCTCCTCTTTGAGCAATTGAAGCTCATCGCGAATGGCGACATATTTACCGCCGTATTTCGCCAAGGTATCAAGGCGACGCTCTAGCTGCTTGATGCGCGATTGAGAAGCACCGGCTGCTAATGCAATAGCGTACTGCTCATTAAAGACCGCACTCTGGCTTTCGTAATCGTGCACCCCTTTGAAGCGAAGTTCAGTGATCTTATCTTCCATGGTCTGGATCTCCTTTTGCAAACCACGGTATTCGTTTTCTACAATTTGAAGGCCCATCTGAGCACGATTCTTTGCGACACGACGCTTCACCTTATCTACGAGCTTGTAGATGTAATTAGCAATATCGGCTGCTATCTGTGGATCGGTATCAAGCACATTGATTTCTACAGACATGAATTGGGTACGGTTGAACTCAATTTTGTTTTCGTACTCTTTGAAAAGCTTCGTACGTGGATAATCAGAAGCCGTATCGATGTCGTAGTGGTTCATCAAATCAAATTTGGCAATGACACTGTCGCGTATCTCACCAGAGCTCAGGATTTGCAACAATTGTTCAGCTTGTTGCTCATCGCCGTATTCAAAGATATCCTCATCGCCGTACCCGTTGGTCTGCGGAAGGAGGGCCTTCGAAACAGAATTCGTGGTAGATGGGAAGAGAATGACCTGCGATTCGAAAAGCGGCTTAATGAAGGTAGGTCCGCTAAAAACCACAGCGACAACCATGGACAGGAATGGAATAACCACCAATGGCTTCCAATTCTTGTAGACAAACGAGATCAAATTTGAGCTGCTGTATTCCATATTCAATTTATTTCCAGTGTGTTAAATCCTTTTCTAGAAGTTTTTCTAATGCTTCAATGGACGGTGCAAAATAACGAAGTAAAAACGAGCGAGCCGCCTCTTCCATGCCTTCAGGCTTGGCTAAAACGATATTTTTTACGCTTGTCTTGATTTTTTCGGGTAAAATGGAGGCTACTGCGGGGCCAATTCCACCCAGCACCATGCCCACCGCCTTGTTCTTGGGAACCTCAGCACCGTGTTTCTCTACCGCCAATGCTTTCAATTCCTCTTTCAAGCCCAGAAACTTCGATATGCCTTGAAGGGTCGCTGCTGGCTCTGCCAACAACTCATCCTGCCAAACCACATGAATATTATCTTTTGAAAAGTGTTTGAGCCAGCGCTCCAATTGCGGCGCGTAATCTCCCAATTCCAAATAACATTCGTCCCAGCCCCATCGTGCTCTTTCCAAAGCGCCTTCCGCCTTGATGGCGTCCAAAAACGAGCGCTGTTCTTTACCGTATTTCCTCGCCATGTTGTAATGACTGTAGGCTCTGGTCGCTGGGTTCCGAAGACTGACAATAATCTTTGCTTCGGCGTTATAACTAGCAATATTTTCTGCTGCATTTACTGAAGGAAGGTAGGCTGTGGAAGCATCTAATATGTACTGAGCATCGGCAGCCTCTGAGACCAGTCGGTCATAGTTTTCACGTCCCCTAACAAAGGCCATGTGACGTTGGTCCAATGCATCTGCCTTAAAATATTGCGCTTCGTCCCAACGCAACATTTTTTGGTAACTCGCAGAGAAGCCTTTTGCATAGATATCGTCGCAAAAATGGCCAGGTTCTTTGATAGACAAAGGGCTGATCTGTGGATGATTTCCCAGCATCTCTGCCAACGCGGTAGTCCCTGCCTTTGCCGCACCAATGAGAAAGAGGTTGGTCTTAGTCATGGCGGCGAATTTTAGTCAAAAATGGAACCGCGATGACCCCGTGGTATTTGTAGACGAGGTAGGCCGCCCAAATGTTCCAACCCATCATGGTTGCCGTGGTCGCTACTGCCGCGCCGAGGGGGCCGTAGAGCGGTATGAGCACAAGGTTAAAAACGATGTTGAGCACCGCGATAATAAGCATGGTATTGCGTGCACTTTTCTCGTATCCCGTCATGTTGAGAATGTTCAACACAGGTCCTGCAAAGGCATTAGTGAGTTGCCCCACCGCGAGAAGTACGAGCCATGGGTAGGCTGTACTGGCCTCTTCCACCCCAAAGAGCTGAATGAGGAATGGGCCGAGAATGAGGATGCCAAGGAAAATTGGACCCGCAGTAATAAGGTTCAACTGTGCCACCTTATGGGCCAATTCATGCAACCGCTCCCGCTGCGTGCTCATGGCACTCACCATGGGCGCTACTACTGTATTTAAGGCAAATTGAGCGAAGGTGATGAGCGTGGCAATTTTGAAGACAATACGGTACATACCCACACTATCTTCTGGCAGATAATACCCCAACATGAGTGTATCGGACCAACTGATGACCAAAAACAGGGAAGAGGAAATGAGCATGGGCGTTCCCAAGCTGTAGAGCTGTCCCTTCCAACCGGAAGTTTCAGCCTGCTGCCCTTTGGTTAGGCTTAAGATGTATACCGTGGTCCAAAGGAAGAATAGGCCTGAGATGCCCAAGAGTAAGAACAATGAGGTTTGTGCTGCGGCGGCCGCTGTGTACGCTTCGGGGAAAGGGATGAATGCTATCAGCGCGCCGACAAAGACGTACACTGTCCCGTGCTGGTTCAGTGAAAAAAGAAGGCTCTTGCCCATGGCGCGGAACACCTCAGCGTTGAGGAGCATGAGGGTGAACGGAATGATGGTAAAGGCAGCAGTAGCAATTACCTCTGTGGGTGTGTTTTGGAAGAAGAGGTCGGTTAAGAATTGGGCCCCGAAAAAAACTGCAATGCTGCAGGCGATGGAGAGCAGAAATACGCGGGAAAGTACGGCGAGGTAGAGGGCGCGACTAGCTAGGTTAGCCTCCCTATCTCGGGCCATTTCACGGACCAAGACTGTATCTAGACCCCAACGACTGACCGTAGAACCGATTAGTACAACGGTGAAGGCTACCTCATAAATACCTACGGAGAGCTCGCCCCCGACTCGGGACAGGCTGAAAAGAAGGACATAACCGCCCAAGGCTCCAATGACTTTAAAAAGGAGCACAACAGCACCGCCCTTGGCAAGGGTTGCACCGATGGGGTTTTGCATGAATTGGTTGATCCTACTTCGCATGGTTTTGTGCCAATTAAGCGCTTATGGCGGCGAATATACCGCTTTACTAACGCGCAAGAGTTGGCTTTTGTACATTTGAAACATGAAAATCGCCGTGAACGCTCGTTGGTTACTGCCCGGAAAATTAGAGGGTACTGGGGTCTACACCCTGCGAATGCTCGAGCAGATCATTCCGGCTTTTCCGCAGCACGAGTTTCATTTACTCTTGGACCGTCAGGTCGATACGGGCCGATTAGGCCTTGGCTTCCCCAACCTCTCCTACCACGTGGTTTCACCTCCAGCCCGCCACCCATGGCTTTGGGCGATGTGGAACAATTGGGCCGTTCCGCAAATGTTGAAG
This sequence comes from Bacteroidota bacterium, assembly GCA_003385605.1. GTDB lineage: Bacteria > Bacteroidota > Bacteroidia > Flavobacteriales > Schleiferiaceae > UBA10364. The sequence goes on along the minus strand of QQUU01000085.1, from coordinate 18,613 downwards.
CGGCTAAAGGCAGAGCTATACTGGTCGCCCGACGGACTGCCCGCGAAGACGAACATCAAACAGTGGGTCACCATTCACGACCTGAACTTTGAGCACCATCCGCAGTGGGTCCCAGCACCGGTGGCGAAATATTACAGTAAAAACATCAAGAGAGGCGCTGAAGTGGCCGACAAGGTCTTTACGGTGAGCCATTGGAGCAAGGATGATATAAGAACTACTTACGGGTTGCCTGAGGATAAAATTTCGGTGACTTACAATGCGCCGCAGAGAAAATTTTCGCCGGGTACCTCCAGCAATGAAGGCGCTTATTTCTGTGCTGTCGGGGCATTGACCCCGCGTAAAAATTTGAAAACGCTGCTTTTAGCTTTTGATAAATGGTGTTCTACTAACAAGGAAGATTCAATCAACCTTCGGGTAGCAGGCGAACCACATTTTAGCGACCCTGAATTAAAAAGTGTGGTGAGTGGTTTGAAACATACGGATCGCGTTGAATGGATGGGCCGATTAAATGATGGTGAGCTGGAGGAATTATACCGCGGCGCCATTGCCTATTGTATGCCGAGCGCGATGGAAGGGTTCGGCATTCCACTGGTGGAGGCTATGCAGTGCGGAACCCCTGTTATTGCGTCGGATAATAGCGCTATAACGGAAGTGGTTGCCGATAAAGGTTTATTAGTTCCAACTTACGATATCGATGCCTGGGCGGCGGCTCTGGAGCGTATGCAAGAGGAACGCGAAGATTGGAGTGCACTGGCACTGGAACGCGGGAAAGATTTTGATTGGGCCACGAGCGCCCAGCCATGGATTGATGCGTTGAAAGGATGAAATTGCAACACCACATAGACGCGTTGTTTGAGGCGGGTACAGACGAGGCTGGGCGCGGATGCTTGAGTGGACCTGTGACCGCTGCTGCCGTTATCCTGCCAAAGGACTTCCACCATCCTGTACTGAATGATTCAAAGCAATTGACTGAGAAGCAGCGGTACATGCTGCGTCCCATCATTGAAAAGGAGGCAATTGCTTGGGCAGTAGCACACGTGAGCCCTGAAGAGATCGATGAAATCAACATATTGAATGCAAGCATTCTCGGGATGCACCGCAGTATCGATCAATTAAAACAACGTCCCGATTTTATCGCTGTGGACGGCAATAAATTCAAACCGTACCAGGACATCCCACACCATTGCCAAGTAAAGGGCGATGCTACCTACATGAATATTGCAGCGGCTTCAGTGTTGGCGAAGACCTACAGGGACGACCGGATGAAGGAATTGGCCACGGAATATCCAGAATATGGGTGGGAGCGAAATGCGGGCTATCCTACCAAAGGGCACCGCGATGCCATTCGAGAATTTGGTGCAACGCCGCATCACCGCAAGAGTTTCCAGCTTCTACCCGCACAACTGAACTTGTTTGGCGATTAGCCAATTTGTGAAAAACTAACCGCCTCCCTCATACTTGGAGCGCCCTAGAGGTCGTTAGCTTTGAACCAAAGCCTTGGTTCATGTTACACCGCATTACTTATTTCATTTCCATTCTATTTACCGTGATTTTGGCGAGCTGTTCCAGTGCGCCTGAGTCTAACCCTTCTACTGCGCTTATCCCAATGAATAGCGCTCTAGTACTACGTGTAAATGATGCGCAGGAATTAGCAAGGTTTGCAGATTCCACCCAGCTGCCTGCAGCAGCAGCGGTTCCCGTGGCAGATTTGACGAGTATGAGTGACGGAATTTGGACCGGTGCTCTTTGTGGATCTGGTGCAGATAAGATGGACTGGATATGGACGACGACCGTAGGTGACAGCAGTCGAATGAGTAGCTATACGGACGGAGCAATCATGGCACTAGACTCTACCTATTTCGCAATCAAGTCTGGGTCTTCTGCGGCAATTAGCACCAGTAAAATGTTATTGCAAGCTGCAATGAATCAGATGGGCAGCGGATACAACATCATCGACAATGCGGGCTTTGAGAAACTATGGAACAACGCAAACAGCTCAGATGCATTGAATCTCTTTGTGCAGCACGAGGAGCTTCCTTCGGTGGGAACTTGGTTCGCGGGTGAAGACTGGAATTGGACCGAGCACCTGGCAGCCTGGTCGGAAATAGATATCGATTTTGGCAAGGGCCGTGTATTGCTTACTTCCGTGAGCATCAACCCCGATTCGACCAATACTTTCTTCAGCACATTCAACGCCTCACCTTCGGGCACCTCAGTCAGTGAAATTATAGCGGCATCGGCCTCTCATGCAGTAAAGATGAACGTCGGCAATACTGTAGAATGGCTGCGTGGATACAATGGATATCGAGGCAAGAAGCAACGACTCAAACAAGCATTAGCACTTCTAGATCCGCTTGAGATAGAGCCGCTGACGGCTGCAAGTTGGTTTGAAGGCAGTTTTGTCAATGTGGGCTACGGCCAAGAAAAAGTGGTTGCTGCCAAGCTTACAAATCCAGATGCCGTAGGTGAGCAACTAAGGAAGTTGAGCCCCGGGAATTCGTTGTTCCAAGGTCACCCGAGTGGTACGCTGAAAGAAGGAAACCGCTTCCTATTTAGTGCCCTATTTGGATGGTGGTACAAAAACCTCGGTACACCTTCGTGGATGATCTATAACGATTGGCTACTGGTTGCAGCTTCAGAGCAAACGCTAGAGGTCTATGTAAATGAGTTGGCCGCCAAGGCCACATGGGATAATGTAAAATCTCTTCGTGCACTAGCTAGCGGCATTGATAAGAAGGGTCACTTTAGCGTTGCGTTCACTGCGCAGTCGGAATCGGCTACGAAATATTTAAAGTTTCCTGAAAAAGAAGGTGCTAAGGAATTCGTGATTCACGGAAATCTTGAAGTGAAAAATGACCTCACCTTCGGTAATGCCCGTAGCACGGAAGTGGAAAAAGAAGAAATAGAAACGAGTACCTATTTGTGGTCCACAGCGCTAGAAAGTGCCGCTACGGCAGGTCCTTGGATCGTTAAAAACCACAGGTCAGGCAAGAATGATGTTGTCGTTCAAGACGAAAACCACACCTTGTATTGGATTGCAGCTGATGGAACGGTCAGTTGGAAGAAATCGCTCGAGGAACCCATAGCAGGAGACCTTCACCAAGTGGACCTTTTCAAGAACAACAAATACCAATTGCTCTTTGCAACAACAACCAAATTACACTGTGTTGACCTCTTGGGACGCGATGTCGAGGAATACCCAATTAACCTCCCTGAGGCTACCGATATTGGGGTAAGCGTGCTCGATTACGACCGCAATAGAAACTACCGCTTCATTGTTGCCGCCGGCGATAAACTATATAACTACTCGAGCGAAGGGAAACGCATTGAAGGTTGGAAAACAGATGCGGCGAGCGATCGACTTGTTACCGCTCCCGAGCTGTTCCAGAAGAACGGTAAAGACTACATTGTGACTTCCACGGCCACCAAGCCGCTGATCTTAAACAGACGTGGTGAAGAGCGCATTAAAACGGCCAGTGTCACTGCTTCCAACGGTCGTTGGGCAATTAAAAACGACGCCATTCCTTACGCAGAGCGTGTTGGAGCGCAAGGCGAACTGCAGCGCCAAAGCTGGGACGGTTCGAGCGCTACCTCTACCGATCCCATGGGTGAAGTACGTGGACTTATTTTCGAGAATTACGGCAAGGTGGTTTGGAGCGCGGAAGAAGTCGAAGTTCGCAGTGAAAACGGCACTCTAAGATTTAAGGCCGACGACATAGAAAATGTCTTGACCTACCCTGGGGGTACTGGTCTGATCATGGGGACATCTGCCGTCCAAGTGGTAAACCTTAAAACAGGAGAAAACTACGGCAGCTTTACCGGCAGTTCAGCGGTGGCAGGTAGATTAAGCCCTACAGGAATGCCGGTTTTAATCCTTCGTCAAGGAGCCGCCATCATTTGCTATGAGCTTTAATTTTTAGGCTCGACGATAAGAAAGACGGCCGTATCGTTTCCTATGTTGAGCACCTCGTGCCAAGGCACCTCTTCATTGTAAAAGGTGTAGCCCTCTGGAATATTTACTTCGCGAGTTCCTTTCGCGTCTGTGATGCGGAAAGTCCCTCCCTTGAGGGTATAGCCAACGTGCTTAGGATGGTAATGCTTTTCATGACCAATTCCTGGGGGAAAGGTGCAACGAAGGGTACGAACACTCTCGTTTTCAACCAACACCTCACAGACTTTATCGCCTTTCCAACCCGCTTGTAAAGGGTCAGGAAGCTCTTGCTGACCAAAGCCAGCAAGGGGTAAAAACATCAATGCTAGTAATGAACGCATTACTTCTTGCGGAAGAAGATTTCTATCGGTGCACCGTGGAAGTCAAATTCCTTGCGCATTCTATTCTCTAGATAACGCTTGTACGGTTCCTTGATGTACTGAGGAAGGTTGGCAAAGAAGGCAAACTGCGGTGTACGCGTAGGCAACTGCGTACAGAATTTGATCTTCACATATTTCCCTTTCACTGCTGGAGGTGGATAGTTCTGAATAATCTCTAACATCGTATCGTTCAATTTTGACGTTGAGATACGTTGCTTGCGGCGTTCGTATACCTTCACTCCTTCTTCAAAAGCCTTTAATACGCGTTGCTTTGTAAGTGCACTGGTGAAGATGATTGGGAAGTCCGTAAACGGCTCTAGTTTCTTTCTAATAAATGCCTCGGCATCGCGCATAGTGTTGGTTTCCTTCGCAACCAAATCCCATTTATTTACTACGATAACCAGACCTTTCTTGTTCTTCTCGACCAAGGAAACAATGCTCAAATCTTGCGATTCAAAACCACGTGTTGCATCTACCACCATCATACATACATCTGCATGTTCAATAGCGCGAATAGAACGCATGTTGGAATAGAACTCTAAGTTCTCGTGCACCTTGCCCTTCTTACGAAGTCCGGCAGTATCGAGCAACATAAAGTCAAAACCGAATTTGTTGAAGCGGGTATTTACCGTATCGCGTGTGGTACCTGCGATGTCCGTAACAATGTTGCGTTCCTCATCAAAAAGCGCATTTACAATAGAAGATTTTCCAGCATTCGGACGACCTACGATAGCCATCTTTGGAAGGTCCTCAAAATCGTCCACAGGATTTTCATCCATGTGCTCCGTGAGTTCATCCAAGAGGTCACCTGTTCCTCCGCCGTTTACTGCAGAGATGGTATGGTATTTTTCAATCCCAAGGCCATAAAATTCCGTAGCCTCCAACTCAAGCATGCTGTTATCTACCTTGTTTACGGCATACACTACTGGCTTTTCCGTTTTACGGAGTAGATCAGCAATGATTTTGTCAAATTCTGTTAGACCCGCTTGTAGATCCAAAACAAAAAGGATGACTGAAGCTTCATCAAGGGCCAATTCCACCTGCTGGCGAATCTCTCCTTCAAAAACATCCTCTGAACCTTCGATGTACCCGCCGGTATCGATCACTGAAAATTCTTTACCGTTCCAATCGCTTTTCCCGTAGTGGCGGTCACGAGTGACACCTGCAACAGAATCTACAATAGCATCTCTGCGCTGGATTAGTCTATTAAATAACGTGCTTTTCCCCACATTAGGGCGTCCCACGATGGCAACGATATTGCTCATACCTACTGTTTATAACCGAAGCGCTTCAGATGTAAATCACTATCGCGCCAGTTCTTTTTAACTTTTACAAAGGTCTCAAGATGCACCTTCTTAGCAAAGAACTTCTCGAGTTGTTTTCTTGCACCTATACCTACCCTCTTGAGCATGGTGCCGCGGTGCCCAATGATGATTCCCTTTTGGGAGTCGCGCGCTACATAAATGACTGCGCGCATTCTAATGATATCCTCGGTTTCCTTGAAGTCCTCTACATCAATCTCTACAGAGTATGGAATCTCTTTCTTATAGTTCAAAAGAATCTGCTCTCGAATGATTTCACTGACGAAAAAGCGCTCTGTTTTATCGGTCAAGGCGTCCTTTTCAAAATACGGTGGACTCTCAGGCATCAACGAAATCAGACGTTCCAACAGATAACCTGTGTTGGCTTCTTTTAATGCTGAGATAGGAATGATTTCCGCATTCGGCAAGGCATCGCCCCAATAGTCTACTTCCCCTTCAAGTTTCTCTTGATCGGTGGTATCTATCTTATTGATGATCAATAAAACTGGGACTTTGGTACGGAGTAACTTTTCAAAGAATCCTTGATCTTTCAAGGCCCTATCTCCAGGTTCTACCAAATAGAGAAACACATCCGCATCCTCAAAGGCATCCGAGACGAACTTCATCATGTGCTCCTGCATCTTATACGCAGGTTGAATGACACCAGGAGTATCCGAAAAAACGATTTGGTATTCTGGCTCGTTTAGAATGCCGAAAATACGGTGACGGGTCGTCTGAGCCTTTGGTGTAATGATGCTCAATCGCTCACCCACCAAGGCGTTCATCAACGTGCTTTTACCAACGTTTGGATTGCCTATGATATTAACAAAACCCGCTTTGTGTTCCATGCGGCAAAGATGCGGCGAATATTCTTTATAACCGCGCCGGTTATTCTGCCCAGAACTGGTCCGAAGCTGGCACGGGCTTGTTTCTACCCAGGAAGAGAGGATTGTGCCTAAAAGAGGCCATTAAATACCATGCTGTAGAACTCACGCATGGCTCTGTATTCGCGGTCGCCCAAAGGTTTCCTGATCCGTAGGTAGTGCCTTGATTAGCTGTGTACGGCAAACCTTCACCAACAGGGCCCGTGAGCCATCCTTTTTTCAATTCGTCAAGGACTGCTTCCGCCTTTTCTCGGTCCCCAGCTACCCAATGCATCACCGCCACTTGGGCAGTTCCTTCAAACCAGAGGACATCTTGATCCTCATCAAAACAATAGCCATCAATAGCTTCACCTGTTTCCGTACTTGTCACCGATACTTCGTATCGCGAAATAGAGGCGCGCGCAACATCGGCAAAGTTGGGGAATGCACAGTAGCCCCAGGTGTTGCAATCCAAAGCAAATTTGTAAGGAGGGTTTGTTGGCCATGCGACGAAATTACCGTCGGCAGCGTCCCACTTCTCTTGCTCAAGATGTGTAAGAATACTTTCGTGAACAGTGCCATACCCTTCAAGGGCCGCAAAGGCATCGATATTGCCCTCGGTGATCTTATGAATGGTGTCCCCGTTTGCTTCATAACCGCCCCAAAGACCATAATCTGTCTCGTCGTTTAAACTCATGAGCCAAAACTCGAGAGAAGCAATGAGCCCAGTATATTTATCTGATTCTGGGTAATTCTTCAGTGCGATCAGCAACCAAGCATTATCGCCCATCCAACGTCTTCCAGAAGGCACTCCCAGCGGAGATCTAAACTGATAAAAGCCACCCGGACCACTCTCTAATTCCGTCTCCCGAATAGACTCGAAATAGTCAAAGATGCGCTCTGCACTCTGCATTTCTCCGGCCAGGATAAATGCAATAGCCGCTAAAGCTTGATCGTAAGTGCTCACGAGAGTACCATACGGAACCGTAGGAAGTAGCCCCACGGTATTCTGTAGGTCTTTTAAATAGGCTACCGCTAGACTATCTTCTTGCGTGGCTACTTTGGTTGCCCAATACGTGGTACTTAGCGTAGTAGCATTCTCCACTTCTGCAATTAAGGTATACTGGAATTCCGGATCTACTGGGTAGAGCGAATCGGTTCTCAGCAAATCTGTTTCTTGCGCAATGCCGTCCAAGGGTGTGTAGGAGTGAAACTGCCCATTGAGGTGCATTTCCACATTGGACAAGGGCTGTCCAGAGGTTCTACTAATCACATAAACCGTGCGGTCTTTCGGCTCCTCGACCTGTTTTCTGCAAGAACTAAAAACGACTATAGCCGCTAAAAGACTAAAACTTAAGCTTCTCATTTTTATCCCAAAGTCCCCATGCAGCTCCAACATCACCTTCTTTTTCAACTTTCCAACTTTCATCGAACGATGAAAAATAGAACATTTCGATGCCACTTTCGTTCGACCATCGAATAGAATTAATAAAATACTTGAGGCTGTTGTTGAACGATGCATGAGCACCACCTATGCTTTGACCGCTCGAAGGCCAACCCGTTTCAGTGATGATTACACGCTTCTGACCACGACCTGCATCCTTGGCTTCTTGATACATCTGCTTCATATACATAAGGGAGTACTCTAGCGAACAACCTTCCCAATACGGGTAGCAATTGGCCAAAATAACATCACACGCATCGGCAATCGCAGGGTAATCGGTGAATTCATAGTAGGCATCCACGTACCCCACTGGCACGCCATCTACCTGTGCCTTCACACGATTGATGTAATCAAGCAATTGGGCCGATTCCAGATCCTCTCTATACAACACTTCATTTCCTACAGCGGCAACATCAACGACGCCTTCGCCACAAAGTGCGATTAGACCAGCAATCTCTTCTTCGTTTTTTGCTAGATCATCGCCAAGCCATGCTCCTACAAGTGTTTTAATACCTAGTTCGGTAGCAACTCGAGCAATAATCTCATTCCCTTCCGTACAGGAGAACGTTCGAACCCATCCTACGTGTGGCTTTAAGATCTCCAGCTTGCGACGAATCTGCTCTTCTGACAATTGATCGCCAGGTTTCTGACCCTCGTCATAGGCACTAAAACAAATGCCGTGAATACCGTCATCAAGCAACTTTTTGGCTTCTGCCTGAAGCTGTGCTGTAGACATTGCAAGAGATGGCCCTCCCGCAAGTGACATGAATTTATCTCCTCTAAAAGACATATTGGTTGGTTTGAAAAATAGTTAAGCTTCGGCGGCCTTTCGAGCATCTAACTGCGCACGAACTTCCTTCGCGTAATTCTCATCTACCTTGTAGTTCCACATCACTGCAATAGCGATAAGTGTACAGATAATTGGAAGACCCGAGAACACCAAACGAAGACCTGTTACCGCTCCCTCTGGCTGCACTTCCGCACCACTTTGGTAGTTCACCAAGGTCAAAATAAGACCGCTCAACGCCCCTGCGAAGGCAAATCCAAGCTTCACCATCCACCAGTAAATAGCTCCAAAAACACCCTCACGGCGCTTACCAGTATTAAGCTCGTCGATATCAAGAACATCCGAAGTCATGGACATCATGATGGTGAACAATCCACCGATACCAAAGGAGTGGAACGGCAATGCAAAAAGGAACATATACGGCTTACCTGGAATCATTAAGAACCAAAGCAATGTGTACCCAATAATGGAAATAGACTGCGACAAAATAAAGGCTCGCTTCTTACCCATGGTCTTCGCCATACGAGCGACAATAGGTATTACGATAAAAGTGGTTACAATAGCCCCTACAGAACCAAATAGGGTTGGCCATACGCCAGGAGCAGCACCGTCAAAGAGGTGCGAACGAATCACAAAATAAGTGAAGCTAGCTACGGTGTTAAAACCATTGAAAATTAAGAAGGTCGCAATACACAACTTTCTAAACGGTGGCGACGAAAATGCCTCAACGAAGTTCTTTGCAATCTTATTAATACTGCCCAAAATCCCTCTGAAGTCTAAAGGCTCGTAATCGCTTCGATCTTTGGTGCTTTCTCCTTTGATAAAGACCGCCGGTGCTATGGCACAAAGTGTAAATACTACTGCTACCCAAATGGATAACGAGCGCGTTGCTTCATCCGCAGACGGGAACCAAGCCGGATCGTACATGATCACCCAGAACCACGGCGCAATAACCCACGCCCACTGGCCGATCCACTGTGAAATGGCCATTACACTTGTACGCTCGTGGTAGTCGTCGCTCATCTCGTAACCCATGCTTACGTAAGGAACACCGAATATGGTCAGACCTAAATAAAACACAAAAGACCATACCATCACATAGGTGAAGTTGTAAGCAATACTGTTTTCACGGTACAACTGCCACAGCATGGCAAATGCAAACCCCATCAGTAAGGCACCCCAGAAGACGTATTGTCGACGGCGTCCCCATGTACTTCTTGTGTTGTCAGAAATGAAGCCCATGATTGGGTCCATGATGCTATCAAAGGCTCGTGGCGCAAAGAAAATGACCCCCCACATCCAACCAGGGAAACCTAAATCTTGGACCAATACCACCATGAATATACTCATAGCTGCAGGGAACATTTGATTGGCTAACATGCCAATACCAAAGGCTATTTTTTGCCCCATAGGGACTGTATTCGTTGCACTCATCTACGCTTCAGATTTAGGTGTTTTAATAATAGTTTGAAGCGCTTGTGCCTCGATAGAAATCGTAGTCATTTCACCACCTATCTCTAAATCAAAGCTTCTGGCTTCCGCTCCTTCATTGAAGACCACTACTACTAGTGACCCATCTGTATTTTCTGCTGCAGCAACCATTAATTCTTCATCACTGCAAGTTGCCTCAACCACATTTGCACCTGGACGAATAAACTTGCTGAAATGCTGTAGGACATAGAACATCGGTGTGTAGTAAATCTCGTCGTTGTCGGTATCAACAATTACCGGTGCAATACACCAGTTATTTGCCCAGTTCGGACCACCTTGACGATCAAGCACCATATTCCAATCGACCCATCCTTGTACCCAATGGTTCAAACAACCTATGATATCGCGTGCATAGCGGTTGACCGGTGCGTATTTCGGATGCAAGTGACGGTTGGCCTCCTCGCGCCAGTAATAGCCCCAGTCCGTGGCTTCTTTCTCCCAGTACCAATGGTCATTTTTCCACTCAGGGACTTGATTGTCAATACATGCTTCCGTTTGGAGCAAGAGCATTTCCGGAGCACTATTGTAGGCGTATTCCAATTCTTCCGGGAAATAATCGTAAGTGCTTTCGTACCAGTGAACAGCCATACCGTCATAGTATTTCTTGGACTCTTCGTCCTTGTACATTACATCCGCCCATTCTTGGATTCCTTGACGGTTCTGATCGTAACCTAAAATGATCAAATCTCCTTTGCCATCTGCTTCTAGCTGGGGACCTAAGTGCTCATTTACGAATCGAGTCATTTCTTCAGGTGAGTAATGCATACTCTCCCAATTACCACCGTTGCCGTGCGGCTCGTTTTCTACCGTGAAGCCCCATAAATCAATACCCTCTGCGGTATATGCATCCGCATACTTGCTGAAGAACAATGCCCAAGTTGGGTAATATTCTTCCTTGAGTTTACCGGCACGCCATTCGTTGTTATCCTTCATCCAAGGTGCTGCGGACCATGGTGAAGCAAAGAGTTTAAAACCCTCTTCACTAATGTTCTGCGCATCCTTAATCATTGGAATGAGGTCGTCGCGATCTTCTTCGATGCTGAAATGTTCTAGGTTAACATCACCTTCCACAGGTGTGTACGAGTAATTACTCACCGAAAAATCACACGAATTCATGTGTGTCCGTGTTAAACTGTACGCAGAACCTTCCTTAGAAAAATAGGCTTGCAGTACCTCCATACGATTTTCTGGACTCAGCTGGTTCAAATTGTAGGCCGAAGATTCTGTAAAAGCACCCCCGAAACCAATAATTTCTTGACGCTTGACCTCGGTATTTACCGAAATAGAAGAATGGTTTTCTGTCTTCTCAAAAGCACTTACCTGTTCTAAATTCTTCCCGGATGCTGAAGTTTCAAATACGTTCACTTTCATAGTTGATTCTGGGCTACAGGCCTGAATCAGCAGGCCTAAGGTTAGGACGGGTATGAGCTTCGTTTTCATCATTCTTTCTTAAATCGGTCTTTAACAGCAGCAAAGACCTCCTTTTTCGTTCTGTCAATATTGACAATTCCCCAAAATTCCTCATTGGGTGAGCCGTCGTATGGAACACCGCTGCTGTTCGGCGCCCAACCTCCAATATCTTGAATTTCCGGATTGCCCGCTTTCCACCAACCGTCGGTAAATGAAAATAGCGTCATTCCTTCAAATTCATGAGCGTGAGGTTCTAATTCATCAATGATATGACTTACCGCAACCGCCTGAGCACGTTCGTTCACGCCTTGCTCAAGAGAGTCTTTCTCGATAGTCATGTAGCTGTCTGCCCCCAACTCTGAGAAATAAAAGGGCTTATCACTTTTCGATCGCCAATCGGCAACAAATGACGCAGGTAGATCCCAACGATACACGTTGAAACCCCACATGTCTAGATGACGGCCATAGTACATAGCCGTTGAATCTGGAACCTCGCCGTGGGCGGTTGTAACTAGGTGTGTACTATCCTCTGCGTGGATGGCATCTACTGCTTTTTCTAGCGTTGTGTACCAATTCATTAAATCACCGTCAAACCATTCCGGATGGTAATTGTATTCGTTGCCCAACTCCCATAAGTAAATGGCAGGATGGTTCTTGTACTTGGTGACGTACTCCAAATATGTACCAGAATACAAATCATAAACACTGTCTTGGTTGTATCCAAAACTGGTAATGACCTTCATTCCGCGCTCGGCAAGTTTATCAAGAACATTCTCATCTATAATTGGCATATACACACGGATGACAGAAATTCCAGCCTCCTGCATAAGGTCTAAATCCTGGTCTATAAACTCCCAACTACGCTGGGTATTCCCCACGTTTACAGGGTGGTAACATATGGCTTTGAAATACTCCGCAGGGACAGATTGTTCCACTACAACTGGATTTTGTTCACTGCTACAAGCAGCCAATAAAACCATCGCAAAAAGAGCAGCAAATTTCTTCATCTTAACGTCTTCTTTTTGGTGCGCTAACGGTCTGTAAAAGAGCGGTTGTATCTCCTTCAAAAGTCTTTGTTATTGCTTGACCTCCTCGAGTCAAACCTTCAAAAACACCTTCATCGACTAAATCCCATAAGCCGTATTTAGCTTGTCCATCCAAGGTGATTAATCCAAAATGATTTTCAGATCCATCGGGATGATTAGGGTCTTTCCATTGCTCGTCGAAGGCTTCGAAATAAAAGCAACTTATCCCTTCTTCATCCGTCCATTCACGCATGGCATTGTGGTAGATGGCTTGCTTATACTCGTCAGCTGCAAAAGAGCCGTTGTTCCCGTAAAATCCAACGCTAACACTTGACCAGCCCGTTTCACCGATATGAATTGGCTTATCCGGTGCAATACCATGCACATAGGCCTTCACTCTTTCGTATTGACCTTGGGCATAAAACGCCGCACGTTGCATGGCCATTAAAACACGGTCGTGGTCAGAAAATCCATTGGCTTCATCCGCTGGACTCTCCCAAAACGCACTGTTGTAATGGGTATCATGGAAAGGATAGGTATGCATACTCACATAGTCCACCGCCATAACCAGCTCTTCCAATTCACGTACATGATAGGCTTCTTCCCCGCCACCCCATGAGGCGAAATTATCTGAAGAAGTCACCCAAAGGTCTGCCGGTAATTTCCCCATACGCTTCAACTCTTGGAGGTAATTCACATACTTCAAGATGACTGAAGGGTGAACAAAATAACTGGCCGCCCAATGCACCATGGCTTCATTACCCACAGCAATGATCTTCACTATATCAGGATATTCGTTGGCATAGCGCACCGCCTTTTGAATCTCGCTTGTATTGTTCTCCTCACTTTCCTTGCTGTGGTCGGGAGCCTCAGAAGTCCAAGCGCCTTGACAATCAATCCAAGCCCCGAGCATAACATACATTTCGAAGGAAGGATCCTCCTCCTTGAGCGCTTTTATAGCCTTGAGCACGTTGGGTGCGTGTGGGAGTTGTAGGTTGTACGTACGTAGCAATCGAACTCCCATCGCTGACATGATCTTTAAATCTTCTTTCAGCTCTTCGATAGTAGGTTGCTCGTCCCTATTCTTACCTCGATACCCTCCGTATGAAATCGCTCGGTACGCTGGGTTCCCAAGAATTTCTTTTGCACTCTTACTCATTGCCATAGGCTCATTCGTAGCATTACAAGAACTCAACATCAGCAAAACTACCAATGCGCCAAAGCCGAGAATTCTTCTTCCTGCTCCTTTCATTCAATCTTATTTCACAACAGATACGGTGATCTGTTTTACGTTGTTCGTTCTACGGAACAATTCAGAAGTCACCTGGGCACTCAAAGTGCTGCCGATTACTTCTTCTGTACCTGATTCTGTGTGCACGACCACTTTGGCTGCTTCAGCACGTTGGTAAACTACAGGGACCTGACAGTATGTGAAGGCCAAACCACCGCTTGGAACCGCAACCTTGGCCACTTCATTATCTAAATTTACGTACTCAAATTCGCTTGCAGACTCCAAGAATTCTCCTGTGCGAAGGATCTTAGGTACAAAGCTCAACTGGCCGTTTTTAACGGATACACCAAGCTCGCCGAATCGGCTGATCAAATCCTCTTTAACCTGACCTGTCATTCCTGGCTGCTGTGCGCCTTTACCGCCCGGTGTATGCGAATATGGATCTGTTGGGAAGGCACCGTATAACTCTGGACTCTTGTGGGCTCCAATTCCGGCCAAGATTTCGAAATAGTGATCGTACATGCGTCCAATCAATGTTCCGTCTTCGGTCTGCAAAGCGGCGTTCGTGTTTTCGTAAGCTGCCAATAGGAGCTTACTCACCATGTGCCAGTAGATGGATCCCAAACCTTCGTAACCGAAGAATGTACCCGAGCGACCTGTAAACGATTTGTGGTCGAACACCTCTTCAAAGATTGCTGCTAGCAGACCTCGATCTGCTTCAACGAGCTCTGCATATTTCGCAGGCAATGCATCTAAAGCAGCATGCAAACTATTCACGTTGTTGAACATACCATTGAAGTGGTATACGCCGTTTCTATCCTTAAGCACGACTGTTTTATCACCTGCCTCAAGAAGTGCTGCCACTAATGTTGAAGCTTCAGCACGAGCTGCAGGAATGCAGTTTTTCGCTGTGAATCTAGGTAGGTCTTTGTTTGGATATAGAATGTAGCTGTACTGGTCTTCACGGAACAATGCGCTCGCTTTCAAAGCATCCAATACATCCGCGCTCTGCGCCGCCGTTAAATACTTTGAGCTCAATACCGCAACCTGACCTTCCAGCATTTCCGATAGGTAGCTCACCTTTACAGCATCGCCGTCAACAGTCATCAAATTGTACGCGTGGTACAACCCGTCCACACGCTTGTTCGCACGAATACTTTGTTCCATGTAAGCTTTGGCCAATGCTGCAAAGCTGCGAATCTCGTCCGCGCCTATAGTTTCAAAACTACCTGAGAAGCCACTTTCATAAATAGCCAAGCGGTAGGCACTTGCCGGTTCACCCAAAGCATCTAATACTGCCTTGCGCTGAACATCATCAAAGCCCGATTCGATGAATCCTTCATTGGCCTTCAATGCGGCTACCACGCCACGGAAGAAAGTAGCTAGCTCAGCGCTTAGCTTCACATCACCGTTCTCTCCTTCGAGCATACCCTCAAAGAAATCCAAAAATCTGCGCAAGTAATACAGTGTAACCATACTCACCCCGTTACCTACAAGAGCATTGTTGGCATCGTTCCATTCCGGACGCTGTGTATTCATCCAGATACCGCCCTCTGGGATAAAGTTGCTCACCTTAGCAAGGACTGTGGCGAGAATCTTCTCAATGAAATTCACCTTGTGAATCTCTGATTTACCGTTCAATAGCAAGGCACCATCTACCCCTACAGAAGCGCGGCGCTGTTGGATAGCCTCTTCTTCCTTATGGTCGAAATCGATCGTGTTCTTTGGATCCTTGAGAAGGTCTTGGTATTCCTTAATACGGTAGGGAACGTTCGCATACACAAAGTGCTCCTGTCCAAAATACTCCTTCAAGGTACCTGGATAATAGGCCTCAATGAATTCCAAGAATTTCAACAAGTAAATGATCTGGTGATCACCCCAGTAGCCAATGTACGACCATGGGTTGTCCGGCTCAATTGTTTCCCAATCGAAACCGTCTTTTACCACACGGTACGGGTTATATCCGTCGAACGTAGTTGCGTTCAAGAATTTGTGGATCATACCCTCCATAAATTCAGGGTACGAATGTGCCAATGCCTCCCAATTCTGGAAGATATCACGCCAGTTTCCTTGGTAATCGAGGATTTTTTCTCCCGTCACCTCATCACGTGTATTGATCGAGAACTTGTTCCAAGGACGTGAAGGATCCCCGTGACGACGGCTAAACTTCAACGGTAAATATTCTAAGGCAAGGCGCTTGAAGTCTTCATCTGGGGTAGCTTCAGCCAATGCTTTTAAAGTTTGAAGGTCGAATACATCTTCAAGACCATCAATCAAATCGGCAGTACGCGCATACACCTCTTTGTTCGCCTTGGCCATGTACTTATCAAAATCGGCCTTCTCGATATTGTAGTTGTCGTCGAAAATCCCTCCACGCATGATGTTAAACATGGTATTGGCAAAATGACGGATGTTGAGTAGTCTATCGTTGGTAAGCTGCAAACCGTCCGAGGCGGCAACTAATTCAACCAAATGCTGAGATCCTTCTTGAACATCAGCCAAAAGCTCAGCCTTAAGCGCTTGCGGGTCGCTCAGGGCCGCCATAAGGTCCGCAACCTCCACAGGTCCTTTGTTTACGTCAGCCACAATGCTCCATGCTTCAGAAGCGCCTGCTTCGAGGTTCACCTCATCACATACGAAATAGGCACCGCGCTCTGCTTTAATATCAACCTCTTGTGTCGGTACGGCTCCTTTGCGGAAAGCATCGAGCTGCTTCGAACATAACAGTTTCGTTGAATTTGGACGGTCCAAAGACCAGGCAACATTTACTCGCAACGCTTCACTAGGCTCTGCCTTATCTACGATTACTGCACTCAAAGAGAACAAGCCAAGTCCACTTTCTTTCTCAAGCTCACACTTTTTATACGCATCAACAAGGTTCGATGAAGCTTGCTGTAAAGCGGTCTCAACACCGTATGGCATCAAATTCTGAAGACCGTCTGCAAAACGCACTCGCACAGCATCAGTACCGAGATTGGTTAACTCAGATTTACGAACGTAGCCGTATTTATCGCTAGAGTTCCAATCGTAGGTAAACGACAAATCCAAATCATGATTAATTTCTTCAAAGCGAATCTTGTTACCGTAGGCATTCTTGTACAGGTTTCTGCTTACCTTGTACACTCCGTCGTACTTCGACGAAAACGGCTCCCAAAGGCTTACTTTATTGCCTCGCTCTACTAAACAAATCGTTTTTGAGCCAGTAAATTCTGCGCTCTCTGTAATCTTATCGTCCGTGTAGTAGGGAAACAATGCGAATTCGCTGTTTTTTCTACCTGCAGACAATCCACCAGTGCTCGAAAGGAACATCCAATGATTTGAATTACTTACGATGCTCATGAAGAACGGACGCATGGCATCGTAGTTGGAAATTTTATAGTAAGATTCAGCGTCAATTTTGACTTCCTCTCCTTTGACCACAACGTCGTGGCCTTGCATCAGTTGATCGCCTAGAAAAATAATTTTCTCTTCTTTCATAGTGTTTGTTGTACCCCCTATTTCAGGACATGTTTCATTTTAACGGGTTAGTGATACACTTAATCTGGCTTAGGTTCAGCATCTTTTCTCGGCCAATTCAATTCAAGGCATTCTCAAGGCCTAAGTTGAGCCCTAAACGCCAGTATTTTCGGCATGTCAAGGCATAATTTCCCCTAAAAATTTGCTAAAACAAGTATAAAAACTAGAATTGACCTGCAATCCGGACAATTGCAGGACAAAACAAATTTCTACATTTTATGCTCCAGAGTGCCCTTTAATACTACCTAGACTAGTGTATCTTCACCTATATCAACATCTTGGACCATGAACAGCGCCCTACGCTTTATTCTTCTTCTTTCTTTTTCATACCTAGTACCGCTGAATATCAGCGCACAATGCGGCCAAAACTACGATCGCGACGTACGTCGGATTGTAAGGGCATCCGAGAAGCTGCCTCACGAAAAAACGAGGATAGTTTTCGCCGGAAGTTCCACCTTTCGACTCTGGAACAACATGGCTGAAAGTTTCCCTGAATACGAAGTGGTCAATGCCGGCATAGGAGGCTCATGTTTCGACGATCTATACCGTTATAAAGAAGAGCTCATTTCGAACACCGAACCAGATATCCTCGTTATCTATGAAGGAGATAATGACATCGTGCATGTAAAGGGAGACGGCAGCCTAAGAGAAGTATTTGATATTCATTGGGACGCTTGGAAACTGATGTTTTGGATCCAGCATACTCACCCTGATCTTCCAGTGTTCATTCTTTCACCAAAACCTTCATCTTCTCGATGGGAACACTTGGCTAGGTACAAGGCGGTAAACAGTCAACTAGAAGGATTAGCCGAAGCGTACAACTATCACTTCATGGATTGCTGGCCTTGGCTCACCGACAACAATGGGCAGGTTGACCCCGGGCTATTCATATCTGATAAGCTCCACTTAAATGATCAAGGGAACCAAATTCTTGGCCGTTTTATGGCGGAAGTAATTCGCAATTCTTATCTCGACGAACAAACACTTGATGCATTCGTAGACCAATGGCACCTAGCTGCCGCTACTGCTGATTCTGCTGCTTATTTCGGAGCATTTTATAATGATGAAAGCATTTTCCAAGGCACCGACGGCGGTGAGTATTGGACTGCTGGAGAATTCCAGGCTTGGGCCGCTCCTTACTTCCGAAGAGAAAGCGCTTGGACCTTCGAGGCCTTCGAACGCCATTGGTACAGAAAAGGAAATACCCTATGGTTCAATGAACGGTTAGATTCAC
>QQUU01000066.1 GCA_003385605.1 Bacteroidota bacterium | reverse complement strand
GTAGACAATCGTGCCCATATCATTGTATGTGCTTCATCTTTTATATTATCAGTGTCCATTCGTGTTAAGTTTGTATAATTCCTTCCTCAATTAACATTTTAGCTTGTCTTCCAAACCAGCCTTGTAGTTTATATGCGTGACCACTATCATGTAGATACTGCCACGCTTCAATAATCTCTTCTTCTGTGCCGTCAACAAATCCTTCTGCTAACCCCACCATTGTATATAAATCTTTTTCCATTAGTGATATACTAGTCCGATTTTTTTGTTCTTACTGAACCATTTCGTCGCAAACAAATCTACCTTGCTTGCGTTTACAAATCCGGCACGATCTAATTCCTGCTCTGATTTGAATATCTTTGTGTATCTATCTTGCTCATAATCAATCATATGCACCTGTTTACCGGCATCACTGAATATGATATCGAAGTTAGGTGGCAGATCAGTTTTGTGAAACATATCTACCATATTAGTGTAGCTATAGAATTTCACAGACGGGTTGTGTATAGCAATTTCGATCCACTTCTTTAGATATTTGGGACTGTAGTAGTCTCCGCTATCATGGACCCGTACATAGTCTGGTCGCTTGCGTTTAATCTCTACGTTCATTGCCTCTACGAACTCATCCGTTTTGGTGAGCTGGTAGCGCTTTTCAAACGCCGGCTGTACGTTGCTCCATATGTATGCCCCCTTCTTAGCGTAACAAAACTTTATGCAGGAGTCAGCCATAGGGCAAGTAAGTTTGCCGGACGCAGACTTGTAAGCCGGTATTCCGAAATTGAATACACGTACTCCCAATTGTTTGCTTGTTTTTTTGAGTTTCCCGTTCTGTGTTAATAAATTCATACTAATTCTTCTAATACTCCGATTGCTTCACTAGCGATCAGTACACCTGCCGCTATTTCAATGTCAATAAAAATGAGACAATAGCCTCCTACTCTTATAACACTCTTTGTCATACTAGCCCAAAAGTGTTTATTTGCGTCTGGATATTTCATAACTAATCTAATAATGTCATATATGCTTCTGCGTTTGCTCGTCTAAACCAATCTAAACCTTTTTGCAAGATTTTATAGTTGCGTGTAAATTCAGCACCTTTGATAACATCATACATTGATAACTCTTCTGCTGATAAGTCGGCCCATTCGCCGGTGTAAGGGTTAGACACTGTGCCTCCCTCTTTATATACTGTTCCGTCAAACCACTTAGGCAACGGTTTGCTCGTCTTCGTACTCATATCCTTCATCTTTTAGTTCTATAATTATTTCGTCTTTAATGCTTTCAATCATGTTGTCAAACATTACTTCAAGTGCTTCGTTCACATAATACGCCTCTATATCCTCTACATATATAGTAGCACCTCCGTATCTAATCCATTCTGTAAGAACTTCTGAAAGGTCGTTGTCGTAATAGTGAACGTCTTCATTTATGCTGACATCACCGTTTGGGTGCTCTGTTGCTACCCATAGCTCATAACCGTCTGCGGTTGTTTCAGTGTACAAAAAGTAATCCGCTCTTTGATGCCACTGTTCAATTAGTTCAAAGTCATAGTGTTTACATAACTTTTTATAGTCCACGTCTTCGTCTTCTGCTCCATAGCCATCGTATGAAGACAGGCCTCGCTTCTTTAATCGCTCTTCGATTAACTCGTCTGTAATGTATTTACTCATATTCAAAAATTAAAAATATATTGTTCCAGTCTATTCCGAGTACGTCACAAATTGTGCACATCTCGCCAACGGTAAGGTCAATTACCCACACGTTTTTATCCATTGCTCGCTCAGCTGCGGCTACCATATTAGGGAAGTCTTGCCGCGCCTCTACCAACTTGTTTAAGTAGTTGGGTTTCAATCTTTTATATAGTGTTGCTTTTTCTTTCATACTTATATTATCGTTTGGTGTCCGTGTTCAGTTTGTAAATTAACTCGTAGTATAGTACAGATAATAGTAAACTATACTTGTCGTCGGTCTCTTCAACTAGTCCATCTTCAAACATTTCTTCGGTAATTGTTTCGAGTATTTGGTCGCGTATTACCGTTTCGATACGATCGAGGAGATGTATAGCATCGGAATTGCCATGTAAGACAATGCCATACTTATCCTTAAGTTCCGCTAACCGCTTAGCTTGATTGCTTTGTTTACTATTCATCTGTATTTGGTTTTAATACATTAGTTATGAGTGACCTAGTATTGTACGCCTCAACTAACTCATCCCAATCTACATTATTTAGGAACAGGTTGGCATAGTCTACAATTAAACCAACTGCTCCGGTGTTTTCAAATACACAGTTCTCAACTATTGCTTTTAGCAAGTCTACGTGTATGTCTTCGTCTTCATCCCACTGATATCCGTTAAGTATATCGTGGTGAATACGAAAGGTTGCGTAATTATTCCACCCGTTATAGGGTCGTTTAGTTATTTCACTCATAATTTATAATTTTAGTGGACGTGGCAGGAATCGAACCTGCGTTACAACATACTTGTACGTTTTTCGGTCAAGTTACAGCATCACACTCATGCCTATGTTGTCTTACCATTTCACGCCCCTTTGCACCCGCGTTATCACCGCCAGTGGCCCGTGCTCTATTATCAGAGTTAACGGGTGCATTGATTGGTGGACGTAGCAGGAATCGAACCTACTCTCGCGTTATCACACACATTTCGTGGTGCCCTATTAAGGGTTAACGAGTCCATTTCACGCCCAGTTGAGAGGTGGGCAGCACTGGAATGCGGAGATGCACGTCATTTACCGGTATGCCCTGACTTATACTCCTTCTCTGTTTATACTGCCTTTCTGACTTCATCGAGCCGAACCATTATCGCCTTTAATCCGTCTTCCAAACTTAGACCTCTCATGCCACAACGCCGGTCTGCCGGCATCTTCTCTACGAAGCATTTCTTATTGCGGCTACTTACGTCGCCAAGACCTGTGCACTGCAGCGCTCGTTGCTTGACTGACGATTTGAATAGTGTTACCGGTCTTATGTGCGATAATGGGTACGTAGCTATACTGTTCAACGTCTGAACAAGTTGTGCATGTGGTGTACCCGAGCTTTACTCGCCCTGCCGGTATTATATTGTTACATTTACATTTTCTCATACAAATATATTATCGTATGTGTTTCGTGTTTAGTTTGTAATTATTTCACCGTTCTCATGAACCATCCATTCGATACTGTTCAGCTTATGACCTTTTAAGTCTAGAAGCGCTTCATAGTCGTCATGCGAAAGTGCTCCTTCCCAAGCATCGTACTGATATATTCTGCCATCGGTAAAATCTAATACTGTTATATACATATCTTTATCCGTGTATTTCTATTAATTTCTGCTCTATATAATCTAATATATCCGCTTCTAATAGCTCATAGATATCAACATCACCTGCATATACCGCTTGTATTTCAACTGAAGGCGGTGTACCTGGGTGGCCTGTACCGTCATTGAAGTACATAACCATTCTTTCACCGGGATCATAATAGTACTCTACATTTAAGTTTATATCCCGTACTTTTACTTCGTTTTTAAAATTATTCATTACTTTTTTGGTTTTCAAGTATGTTATCTATTTTGTCTTCCATACCTACTATTTCTTTAGCTAGTTCTAGTATGGTTCTTAAGCCACGTCTCTCGTATTCACTTAAGTCTTCATCGCAGTCACTATCCCATAAGGTATCTACTACATCTTGCATATCTAGCGAGGTATTTTCATACCTGCAATAACTCATATTTGGCATAACTTTTGTATTTTATATTTATATTATCGTTCGGTGTTCGTATTTAGCTTGTATATTTCCACCGTTCGCGGTGTGAAAAGTCTTTACCTTTGCGGAATACCGACTTACCGCTTACTCTGTACCGCATATATTCGCGGTGATTCAATCCTCTACAATACCCGTGTTGCAACCGTTCTTGGTTCCACTCTTCAGCACGTTTGGTTTTTTGTGCTGCACTGTAAGCCAGTAGCTCTCTCATATTACTCACTGACATAGGTAAAGCCTTTAAAATTAAACCACTCGCGTATACCTTCGACTACATAGTCGTTACCGTCGTTGTCTGTCTTCCACTCCTCTTTGAATGCAAAGCTCGGTGGCAGGTTACCGATTAGGTAAGGTTTGTAAACTATACCGTTCAATCGTATCTTATTCTCTTTTAAAAATTTTATACTACTCATAATTTCTTCTTTTTAAATTTCTTACTGCTTTAAGTCTATCCTTTACATCAATTTCATCACTAATATCTATTAAGTGTTCTTCCATATGGTCAAGTGCCACTGCTAATACATTTCTTTCAATTTCATTTTCTACTATAAATCTCATAACTCTACTTATTTGTTTTAATATACGTTTCTATTATTCGTTCTAACTCTACTAGATCGTGCAGTGGTACATCACCACTCTTCAGGTTATAGTCTTTAACTATACCATCCCAGTCTATATATTTATTTAACTCTTCTAATCCTATCATATTATTTGAATTTACTTGCTACTTCATAGATCTCTTCTCTGTCCTCACTGTCTAAGTTCGGAGTAGTTTTTGCATACATTCTGAGTACATAGTGTACGAATGTGCAGTCGTTTTCTGTAAGGTTTATACTTCTCATAATTATTTATTTATTTTATACACTTTTCATTTATTTTATCTTCCACTTGTTCGAGTAGATCGAGGTAAAGTGCTCGAAAATCACTCTCGTTGTCATAGTCACACTCGTCTGCAATAAACTTGTAGATTTCGAGTGCAGTACCTGCCCAGCCATTACCAAACTCGCAATTTCTGAAGCCATCGACATAGTAATCAACGGTGGCAGGATTGAAATAAAATTTATATTTATCCATAGTAATGTGTTTTAATGTTTCATATATATTATCGCTACCGATTCGTGTTCAAACTGTAAAAAAAAATATATAGTTAGTATGGAATATAAAAGTGTGTTGTAGATATAACACCACCTCTCTCATCATCTAATAGAATGGTGTAGCAATAAAATGTGACATTAGCTAGTTAAATTATTATTAATAACAGGCTAGTGTCGCACTTTACGTTACTGATTGCTTCTGATCCGTTCGTCACCTTACTGATCGTTACCTCACTGCTATACACGATGCTATACATCTGCTATACACGAGAACGGTGACGTACTTCGTGCAGCAATGCGCTTTTCCAATCACCGTACCCGTGATGCTCCACCGATAGAGTTGGTATTCGTCCATCGTTGTCGGTGAAGCCCGGTGGCGTGAAGTCTTATTTTACTAAGACCTCATCACCTAACTCGCGTACAAACTTCGGTAGTGCAAATGTTTGAGAGTAATACTTGTACTTTTGAAAGCATTTCATGTTGTCGAATCTTTCTTTACATAACTCGTATACTTTGTCATGTGAGTACTTGTGAGTTTTACCGTCGTAGTCTGTGAATGAGACTGTGACATTTTTACCGATTAAAGATTTTCTGATGATGAATCTTTTACTTACTAATGTTTGATTTTTATTTGACATAATTTTAATTTTTAATTGTTTTACATTTATATTATCTACTTTACTTCGTGTTTAGTTTGTATAACTTTCTTCACGTAGGAGCTCAAGCTCTCTTATTTCCATTTGTACACTTCTTGCCTGTACATAGTGGTCACTATCCATTAAGAAGTCATATCTTTGGTACAGTTGTTTTAGTTTTTCATTTATACTCATAATTTATAATTTTTAATTGTTATACTTTTAAATTCGTTTCATATATATTATCAAGTGTAGTTCGTGTTAGGATTGTAAATGCTATACGCAAATGCTATACATTTGCTATACACCCTCCGGGTGCTTTGGGGCGGTGCCCCCTGGGCTTTAGTTTATTTCCCAGTCTACATCTTCAAAGTCTTCGAAATATTCTCCATCCCAGAACATATTTTCTAGTATTCGACTAATTTCAATTGTACTTAGTTCGGTTTTGAATGTTACTTTTACTTGTCTCATATTATAGTATTGAATAGTAAATGTCGTTAATATTATATTTAGTTTCTTTTAGTTTAGGATCTAATAACTCTTGTTCAAATAGTTCTCGGAAGTTATCGTCATTATCATCTAGATCAATTGAATTATTGATGTGAATTATTTCTAACTTTTGATCAGTGACTTGATCATATAATTGGACTGAATAGGTCATATTATTTATTTTTATATTCAATTATATTATCGAAGTATAGTCGTGTTCGGGTTGTAATGGGGCGGTCATATTGCTATACACCCTGGGGCCAGGGGCCCTTTGGTCTTTTAGTTATTATTTGGAAACTTATTGTTTATAAAAACTTGCAATAGTAAAACTTGTTCTATTAATTGTTTATTTGACCAATTTTGTAATTGGTTGTAGTTAAAGTTGGTATTCAGCATAGTATTATAATTTTTAAATTCAATTGTATTATCGGTGCAGGATCGTGCTTAGTTTGTAAGGATCTCAACCCCTATGATCTTTGAATAGATCTCATGGTTACCCATGAATCGGATGTAGTTATCCAGGTGACTCTGACCGTTGAAGGTCTTGATCGATGAGCTATAGTTACCCATCCAGTTCTTAGTATCAATTCTTACTCTCATAGTTATTAGGTTTAGTAGATACCGTACGATACGGAATCAAGGTTAGACAATACGGTTATGATCCCGCCGATTAGCATGGTCAGGTAAGCGGTTACGATTACGCCGACGATTATTTTTTTGTGGTTGAATTTACGTCTCATCGGTTCCAGTATATTCCGTTATACATTGACCCGATTAGGGTGTCATACATATCCTCGATCTCGCGGTCAGACCACTCCCAGGCGTCGATAGTCATACCGAGCTCTTCCTCGATATGGTCGATCATGATGGAGCGGTTGGTGTGTGGAAAGGGTGGATTCTTCATAATATTAAAATTTAGATTCAAATATATTATCGGAACGGAACCGTGCCCGCACTGTAAATGCTATACGCGCTGCGCTGCAGCTGTAGCCTGGAGCCAGGCGAGATCCCTGGAAAATCCTGGAAGTTCCCAGAAAAATGATACAGGATCCCTGAAAAAACGTAACCAGGCGTAAAAAAACCAGGGGACCCGGTCAAAAAAAATGGGTTTTCTGTAGTTGCTATGTAGTAAAAAATTAGTATATAACCCCAAAACCCTAAATATCTAACACTTTTTTTAAAAACACACCCCCTAAATTATTTGGGTACCTAAAATATGCGACGGTAGCCAGTTAAGGTATATATAATAGGTAGCTACTGTCACCTCCGAGGTTGTAAAAACGGTAAAAAATATGTAAAATACTAATATATACAAAAAAGAATTAAATGGGTAAGCAAAAGTTATCACCAGAGGCTGCTAAGCGCAAGAAAGAACGTGATTTAAGGTACGCAAATAGCGATGACCGCAAGAAAAAGCGTGCAGATAGCCAGAAAAAACGCCGTGCAGCTAAAAAAGCTGGTAAAAACATAGATGGTAAAGACTATGATCACTATACTGGGACTTTTGTAACAGCTCATAGGAATAGAGGGGGTATGAATCCTCGCAGAAACGGAACAAAAAACGAATAAATGCCTAGATTAGGAGATTATCCAATACTGCCCATACGAAATGGAGATACCATAATTAGTTCCGGTGCTAATCGTAATATGAAAAAGGTAACACTTACCGATCTTGTAGAGTATTTGGAGAACGGTATAGATACCTTGGCGGATTTTTCGGTTAGTAATGAGGGTTCTCTTTACACATTGACATGGGAAAACAACACTTTGTCGCTACAGGCTCCCGATACCAGCAATGATATCAATAATATAACCGCACCGGGGTATTTTAGTATAAACCACAGCGGTCATAATTTGCAAATTGGGTTAAAGTATACAGGAACTAGCAATATAGTTGCTTCGGCATCAAAATATGCTGGAAATATAAGCGACATAAAGTTTTTAACTGAAAACAGAACTACAGATACCGTTCATAAGCTAGGTATAAGTGAGCTACCGTTTACAAATAACGAAGGCACAGTAACAAATATCACTATAGCAGACGAGAACGGAGCTGCCTCTACTATTACCGATAATGGTACTATAAATATTGTAGGTGGTAATGGTATTACAACCAGAATGGTTGGATCCGACTTAACAGTTGAGTATCTCGGAAAAGTCGGCGGCACTGTTAACAAGGTAATATCACTAGACGAAACAGTAATATTAACTAGCATATCCCAAGACGGTAGCGAGGTAAGTATACGTCCTGCAAAAATACCGCTTTTAAAAGCCGGTAGATATGACTTTGCGAGCGTAACAGTAGACCAATACGGTAGAGTTACGAAAATAGAGGACCAAAAAAATAAAATTGACGCGCTTACAGCGCGTATAGAAGAATTAGAAAATCAAATAACAGCATTACAAGATGAGTCAAGCACTGATACAAGCAATTGATGCCGCTGAAGTAACTACTAGCGATACGCAAGATTTAACAACAATCAGTGTATTGTATGTAGGCGTTGGCGGGCACGTAAAGGTTAAAACACGCCAAGGCAGCGATGTAACGTTTTATAATATGAACAACGGGCAGTTCGTGCCAGTTCAGGTTAAACGTGTTTATACAACCGGCACAACAGCTACTAACTTAGTATCAATGCCTATAAACGCTTACTCACGATGAGGATTAATCAGCAAATGGAGATTTTAATTGCGTATGATTTATACGATCATGGCAATGTAAACTCCTTAGAAATGATTACAGAGCTTGGCACGGCAGATCCGCCAATTGAAATTATAGCTGAAGAAGGGTCATGGCCGCCAGGCGATCCATATCCAACAATGATAACAGAAGGCTACAATGACGCCTTGCACTACACAAATAGACAATAATGGCAATAAAGTTTTCACAGTTTAATTTAAGAACCGACCATACGTCAGGTATGTATCTAGTTGGGTACGATGGTAACCAAAACATACACATTACAGTTGATAACCTATTTGATGACTTTATAAATGGTACAGAAAACACCATTGCAATGTTTGGTACAGATGGTACTGTACTTGCAGATTCCATATTGTCGCAAGACGCAGCCGCTTCCGAAGTAACCATAGATGGTGTATTAACAGTTAATGATACAGGTAAGTTTGAAGCAGATGTTGAAATTGAAGGGAGAACTGATTTATTTGGAAATGTTAATCTTGGCGACGAGTCCAGCGACTTAATAACGCAAAATGGTACATTATATTTGAATGGCCCTGTAAAAGATACAACCGATACTTTAGGAGTGGTTGATCAAATACTGGTATCAGATGCAACAGGAGAGTTAACATTCCAAGATCTATTAGATACACATGTAGAAAGTGCTGAGGTTGTAAAAGTACCTGTTAAAAACGTTCAAGGCTCAGCTCTTGTAAAAGGTGACCCTGTATATATATCAGGTTCAGTTGGTGCTTCAGGTAGGTTAGAAGTACAATTAGCTGATTCATCTAACAGCGCTAAAATGCCAGCTGTGGGATTACTGTTTCAAGACTTGGCCAACAATGGAGAAGGGTATGTTGTAATAACAGGTAAACTAAGAAATATAGCGAGCTCGCCTATAGACGGGGTGACACCAACAGAAGGCGACGTTGTTTATGTAAAGCCAAGCGGAACTTCTGGTGCCGCGCTTACCACAACAAAACCTGTATATGGTAACTTTATACAAAACATAGGTAAGGTTGGTAGAGTAAGCACTAACAGTGATGGCACATTTGTAGTGTCATCTATACTTAGATCAAACGATATACCTAACCTAACGCCTGGTAAAATATGGGTTGGTTCAACTGGTAATACTATTGAGTCAACGGTAGTTCATATAGACGAAGCTAATACTAGAGTTGGTATTAATCAAACAACTCCTTTGTTTGGGTTAGATGTAAACAGCACGCTTAGAGTTGTTGGTAATATAAATGGCGGAGCAGGTATTGAAGGTGAATCATTAACAATAAACACTGGGCCATCAGCTATTACAGGCGAACTTGATAAAGACGGAAGTAAAATAACAAACTTAGCAGATCCTACGGCTGCACAAGACGCAGCTACAAAAGCATATGTTGATTCGCAGGTTACGGCACAAGATTTAGATTTTCAGGGAGATTCTGGCACCGGCTCGATAGATTTGGACAGTCAATCTTTTGATATAGCCGGCGGAACATATTTAACAACAAGCGCAGCTAGTCAAACATTAACTGTAAACCACGACGCTACCACTAGAACAGATACGACTTCTACAGACTCGCCTGCATTTGGCGGTACTTTTGAAGCAGTTACTAGTGTAACTACAAACGGAACAGGACACATAACAGCTATAGACGTTTCAACAGTTACTGTACCGGCGTTACCGTCGCTAGATAATTACCAATATTGGACAATATCTGATGGAACAAATAGTGAAAATATTGAATCAACTAATACAGTTACATTTGCGGCTGGCACAAATGTTACAACAACTTATACACCTGCCAATAATACGCTTACTATAAATTCTACTGATCAATACACTGGAACTGTAACAAGTGTAGGTTTGGGTACAGGCACATCAGGAACAGATGTCAATGTATCAGGTAGCCCAATTACAACATCAGGAAGTATAACTTTAAATATTCCTGTTGCAAGTGCTTCTAACACGGGTAAACTATCTTCAACAGATTGGAGTACATTTAATAATAAACAAGATGCCATTACAAACCCAGTAACAGGCACAGGGACTGCTACAAGAGTAGCTTTTTGGAATAGTAGCAGCAGTATTTCAAGTGATGCAGATTTATACTGGGATGATACAAATAATAGATTAGGAGTTGGAACAGCAAGCCCAACAACGGATTTACACGTAGATGGCAGTGCTTTGGTCACTTCAAATGCAACAGTAAGGGGTGATTTAAGAATAGATAAAAATCCTTCAAGTTTTCCAACTGCTAAATTGCAGTTCTTAAGAAATGGTAGCACTTCTCCGGCTATGGGTGAATTTATTATGAGTGATAATCCAGGCCACGCGGGTATGTATATGTACGCTAGAAGAACAACTTCCCCATATACACAGTCTTATATAGAGTTGCCTACATCAGTTAACTATGATTTTGAAATTAATCTTTTAGGTCATAACGTTCTAACTATAGATAGTTACACTAAAAACGTTGGGCTTGAAACGACTTCGCCAAGAACTAAATTAGACATAAATGGACCTTTAGCAGTTGTTGGAGGTACATTTACAAGTGGAACTTCCGGTGCTGATTCAAGTTCTGATTCAGGTATAGTTTTAAGAAGGGGTAAAAAAATATTTTCTGGAATACCAAGTAGCGGTAATGAAGACTTTTATTTAAGGAATTTAATAGAGCAAGATACCAGTAATAATATCAATATTGGGCAAACCGGTACAGGTCTTATAGGGAATGTAACTTTAAGCACAGGAAGTAGTGGTAATGTAATATTTAGAACCACAGGTTCTGAAAGCGCACGGATTAATTCAAGCGGCAATGTTGGTATCGGAAATACTGCTCCATCTGCAAAGCTCCACGTTGGTAGTTCCGCGGACCAAGCTACTGAATTAAAAATAGAAGCTACCAATACAGCAGGGTCTCCTGCCACAACGACTTCGCTTAGAATGATAGGCTATGAAAGTAGGGGGCAAGGTGTATTTTTTGAAGATACAGGCAACTCAGGCGAGGAGTGGTTTGCTGGAATGAACTACGCGTCGAGTTGGAATAAATACTCTATTGGGTATGATGCTTCCGGCGGACAAGCGGAATATGTAGCAAATGCACTATTTACAGTTGTTGGTGGAACAGGCGAAGTAGGTATTGGGACTGCTGCACCAAATTCAAAACTACAGGTAGATGGTGCTGTCCAAGTTGCGGATGATACAGATACAGCTTCCGCTAGCAAAGTTGGTGCTTTAAGATATAGAACATCTGGTAATAATAGCTATGTAGATATGTGTATGCAAACAGGCACGTCAACATATGCTTGGGTAAATATAGTACAAAATAGTTGGTAATATGGCAAAAATAATAACAGCAGATAAGTTTCCAGGGCAAAGAATAGCAATAACCGGCGCAGGTTACCACGGAGGCACAAGCGTAAACACAAGATATCAATTATATTTTACAAATAATGGTATGACTACAAGTACTAGTAATGCTAGATATTATCCTTATACGCCTCTAATTATGCCTTTTGATGGAGTTGTTGAAAAGGTAATTGTAAAAAATATACCATACTCAAGTTTTTCATCTGGCCCATCCGCTTCTGGTAACGCTAAAATACAATTAAATCAATATGACAGCACAAACGCTCCCATGGATTATGATTCAGGAAATATCGCTTATACAGCTGCCGCTAATGTTTCATTGACATTTACACCCAATGAAGCGTACGATGCTGGAGACCACTTTAGAGTTTTTTGGGGTGCGGATGGAGCGTGGAGATATATGGCATGGATAGTTATTCTAAAAGAAACTAATTAATAAATAAATAAAAATGGCAAATACATATGCTTGGACAATAAACAAACTTGATGTTCGTCCAACTCAAGATTCACTTTCTGATGTAGTATATAATATACACTGGAGCTATACCGCAACATCAGATCAATTGGACCCTGACGGAAATGCTTATACAGAAACTGTTATTGGTACATCGCCAGCTGGGGAAGTTGACCCTGATAATTTTACAGCTTTTGCTGATTTAACAGAGTCTCAAGTTCAAGAATGGATAAATGCAGATTTAAGTATAGCTAATATACAAGAGTCAGTTGACGCTACACTTAATGAAAAAATTACACCTTCATCTGAACGTAAAGATGTACCTTGGTAAAAATCACTAAAAACCGGTAATATATAACATATACCCTACTCGGGAAAGAGTAAACCAATAATTAATTAAAACCAAAACCTATGACACTATATTATAGAACCTATTCTTGGGGAACAACATCTCCAAAAATAACCGAAGAAGAAGTCCAGTTTTTAAATCATTTAGTTGATAAAAAGAATTGGCGAATTGTACAACTACCAAATGGATATTTTCAAACCGAATACCTTAATCCAAATAAAGATAACGATTGGGTCGACGTAACGCGAAGAGAGACTATCGAAGGTGCAGAAGCAGCGATTGATGCTTCAGTTGAGCACTATAGCAAAAAGCTCGAATTTGCAAAAGGACCTGTAGTTGTAAAAACTTTCGAGTAAGACATTTGTCTAATTTAATTTAATCTAATTTAATATGTCTGACGCAATAGTTAAGAATTTAAACTTTGGAAGCGATGCTCGCTCTAAGGTTTACGAAGGTATTGAAAAGCTAACAAAAGCCGTTAGCTCAACGCTCGGGGCTAGCGGTCTTAGCGTGATACTTGAAAACGATAAAGGCAAACCGGTAATTACAAAAGACGGTGTAACAGTAGCAAATAATATATTTTTGCGGGATCCTGTTGAAAATATGGGTGCAACGCTTTTAAAAGATGCTGCACGAAAAACCGTACAAGAAGCCGGTGATGGAACAACAACCGCAACTGTACTTGCACATTCAATTCTTAAAAATGCATATAAAGCATTAGAGCAAGATAGTTCACGAACATTGAAAGAAGGAATTGCAAGCGGTGTTGAAAAAGTAATTGCATATTTAGAAAAGATTGCAATACCGGTTGATGGCGATATGATTGACCAAGTAGCTACTATATCTGCAAACAACGATAAAGAACTTGGTAAGCTTATAAGTGATGCATTTAAATCTGTAGGTAATACAGGTGTAGTTATTATGCAAACAACAGATGAGCCTGACACAACTATAGAAGTTGTAGATGGCGTGCAGTATGATCAGCCGCTTAAATCTAATCACTTTATAACAAATCAAAATACAAATGCTGCAGAGCTAGATAACCCGTATATATTGATATCAGAATCACCTATACCAAATATACGTAGAATCCAATCAGTGCTAGAGCATATTATAAAAAAGAATAAATCATTATTAGTAATCGCAGATGTTGAGCCACAAGTGCTGAATACTCTTGCGATGAATAAAATGAAAGGCAATATAAAGGTTAATGTAATTGACTTGCCAACTTACGGTATAACGCGTAAGGAAGTCATGGAGGACCTTTGTATGCTAACCGGAGCTAAGATTATTAATGAAGATCTTGGAGACGATATGGACCTCATAGACATTGAAATGCTTGGTACTTGTGTTAAAGCAGTAACTAATACAGAAGAAACTGTTCTACAAGTTGAAGGTAAATCAGAAGAGGTCGAAGAAAAAATTAAAGTAATACAAGAAGAGCTTGAAAAGCCAATGCTGCCTGGCCACAAGATTAGGTATGAAAAAAGGCTTGCAAGATTATCTGCAAAAGTTGCCGTTGTAAAAGTCGGCGCTAATTCAGAAGTTGAGTTAAAAGAAAAGCGTGATAGAGTTGAAGACGCTATATGTGCTACAAAAGCCGCGATTAAAGAAGGTATAGTGCCAGGTGGCGGAATAGCCCTTTTAAATGCTGCGCAGAAGATAAAAGCTGCTAGCAAAGGCGAAGAACTACTTTATAAGTCAATTAAAGCGCCTTTTCATACGATACTTAGTAATGCAGGTATTGAAGAATTTGAAGAGCCTACTATTAAAGGCAGAGGGTTAAATGTTGTTACAGGGGGTATGGTGAATATGATTAAATCTGGAATTATCGACCCGCTACTTGTTACTAAAAGCGCTCTTCGGAACGCGGCTTCAGTAGCCACAACAATTATATCAACCGATTGTGTAATTAATAATGTTAGAATAGAACAGTTATGAAAGCAGTCGGATTATACTTAATAGTAGAAAAAGAAAAGCAGGGTGCGCAAAAAACAGAAGGCGGTCTGCTAATTGCAGAAAATGCCCGTGAAGATATAAGATACGCAAAAGCGAGCGTAATATCAGCGGGCGCCGATATAGTGGGAATAAAGGCTGGCGATGCTATTTATTATGATAGACACGCCGGCCATTCCATTGAGCTAGATAATAAAGTGTACAATGTAATCAAAGCGCAGGATGTAGTCGTTATATTATGAAAACAATAAAGGCTTCAGATTTGCGTGACTCAAACGTATTAAAGCACTACCGTATAGTTAGAAGATGGGCGTGCAGAAATTACGGTATAAAAGATGCAGATCTGGAGCTTCTTTTATTTTTAGACTGTCAAGGCTTTTTTAGTAAAAAAGATTTTAAACTTGATACATATGCATACAGCTGGGATAACAATAGGTTCTCACGACTTTTAAAAGAAGGCTGGATAGTATTATGGCGAAGAGGTAATAAATCAGATAGTAAAGGCAGTCTATATAAAGTGTCTTTAAAAACAACACAGTTATTAACACGTGTTTATAGGATACTTACAGGTGAAGAAGATATTCCAAGTAGCGCAAGGCAAAATGTAATTAAAAGCAAAGCTTATACGGATAGAATGCTTCAGGTTGCAATCAAAAGAATAAATAACGACAAAGAAAGATAGCTATGGCTTATACAAAAAATCCAATAATGCGTTTGGGCAAACCTCAAATAGATCCTATGACAGGACAGCCAATGCAAACAACAATGGTGCCACCTCAAATGGTACCAATGAACGGCGGATTTACGCCGCAAGTTCAGCAAAACATACAAGATATGACCGGGTCTCCTGAAATGCGTCAATACGCAGCAGGTGGAATGAACGCTCCTTTGTTTATGAAAAAACCCGCAGTTTCAATAACTGAGCAGGATTATAATGATGAACTAAAAAGAGAACGGCGTATGCCTGGTTTTGCCGAAAAGCCAGAAGGAGGAGTTCAAAGAGCTGCTAAAGAAAACACCGCTAAATTTAAAAAAGAAATAAGCGCCCCTAAGGCTAGTGTGTTAAATTATGGATCGCCTTTGAATGGTAATGCTTTTACAGCAGCCTTACAATCAGCAAAGGCATCAGGCGCTAGTACATTTGAAGTTGGCGGAAAAACTTATAACGTAAAATAATAATTATGAAAAAACAACCATTAAAAGGCGGAATAGTAGGAGAATCTCACGTATGGGATGGGCCTATTGACACATCAGGCTTTCCTATGGGAAAAGGCAGTAGCTCAGGCGCAAACGGTATGCAAATTAAAAAATACCCTTGCAAGTCTTATGACTTAAACCCACCTATTACACAACGCGCAAAACAATAATTATGTACGTTCAGCACAACTCACCGTTTACTAAAAAAGGCGATGCTCCATCCAGGAAGAAATCAAAAGGGTATTACGCTGAAGTAAAAGAAGGTAGCGGGACTGGAAGCGAAGCAGGTGGTGGTATGACCGAAAAAGGTGTTAAAAAATACCGTAGAGATAATCCAGGCAGTAAACTATCAACCGCTGTAACCACTCCACCTTCAAAGCTTAAAAAAGGAAGTAAAGCGTGGAAGCGCAGAAAATCATTTTGTGCGAGATCTAAAGGCTGGAAATCTGAAAGAGGTAGAGCTGCACGAAGAAAATGGAATTGTTAAAAATAATATTATGAATAAACCATTTACATCAAAACACTGTACACCTTCAAGGTTTACAAGCCCACTAAAGCAAACTGATGCTGTTGAAAAAACAAAAAAAGCAGGAAAATTTGTAGCAAAGCAAGGCGTTAAGCAAGCATTAAAATCGGTTGGGCAAAAGGCTTTGTCTACAGCTTTTGGTGTAGGGGGCATGTTGTTAAGCTCTCAAAAAGCTTATGCTGGTGGTAAAAGCAAGAATGATTGGGCAACAGAACAATATTTAAAAAACAATCCAGACGCTAAATTGGTTCGGTCAGTAGAAGATTTAAAATAATGAAAGATAGAGGACTTGGCGATACTATAGCACGTGCTACTAAAGCTACAGGTATAGATAAGTTTGCAGAGCAAGTTGCTAATGGTTTAAATATACCAGGTGGCTGCGGCTGTAAAAAGCGTCAAGCATATCTTAATAAAGTTGTACCATACGGTAAAAAATAAATTATGGCTTTTAAAATGAAACCTGCTCCATTTAAAATGGGTAAAACTCCGGTATACTATGTAGACATGGAAGAAGGTGTTTTAGGCAAAGCTAATAATAACGGTACAATAATAGTAGATGAAAATTTATCACCGCTAGAAGCAAAAGATGTTATTAAACACGAACAGGTACATATAGACCAAATGCGCAGAGGTGATCTTGATTACGACGATAAAAATGTATATTGGAAAGGCCGTATAATACCAAGATCTAGTATTAAAGAAGGCGCTAAAAACTTGCCTTGGGAAAAAGAAGCTTATAATAAGTCAAATACATAAAAAAAACAAAAAACAGGTAATAATAATAATAATTAAAAACAAACAAAATGGCATACAAACAATCGCCCGCAAAAGTAGTAAAAGGGCAAATGACAAATAAAGCAGCCGGACTTGCCCACGGTGATTCAATGGCTATGATGGGTTTTTCAAGTGCTAAGAAAAAGCCTAAAATCAGTACTGGTAGAAAAATTCTTAATACTGCAGGACAGCTTGCAAAAGACGTAGGCTATCAGGTAATAGATAAAGTTTTTCCTAATCCTTCAAGTGTTTTAGTTGGAGGGTCAAGAAAAGACCAAACAAATGCACGACTGGTAAAGCAAGCAGAACAAAAAAATTATGATATTTCTAGAGACCGCGCAAAAAAAGGCGAAACATATTTTAGTGTAGCTGATGCTTTTGATGACTCTGGTTATGGGCTTAATCCATTCGGCAAAAAAAGAAAAAGAAAAAACCCTGGATCTTTAAAAGATAAAAATATCCAAAAGCCTACATTTTTACGCTAATTAATTTTAAACAATGAAAAAAGTAACCATTTTAATTTTATTTATATTTATTACATGTGGTGTTATTTTAAATTTATTTAACACTAGGCTATTTTACATGGAACAAACCCATTATGATATAATGGCATACGTTTTAGGATTTAGCACTATTTTACTGTTTTTTGGCTGGGGTTATAAGCTAGCTTCAAAATTGTTTACTAAAAAAATTATTTAATGAAAAAGCTTTTAAGTCTTTTATCAGGCGGTTTAATTAAAGACGTAGGTAATGTAATTGACAAGCTTACAACTACAGATGAAGAAAGGTTGGCTGCCAAGCAAAAGATTCAAGAGTTATTGGAAAAAGCAGATCAAGACGCGCAGACACAGGTGACCGAAAGATGGAAAATGGATATGCAATCAGATTCATTTTTATCTAAAAACATTCGGCCACTTGTGCTAGTGTATCTTACATCTATATTTACTATTCTAGCATTTGCTGATGGTAATGTAGGTGGCTTTGAAGTTGCACAGGAATATATACCAATTTTTCAATCATTATTAATAACAGTATACGGCGCGTATTTTGTTGGGCGCACGTGGGAAAAATCAAAGAAAGCCAACAATAATAATTAAATTAAATCAAATGTCAAAAATTACAGATGAGCAGTTAGATAAATTGCATAAGCAACAAACTGCATTAAACTCATTACTAAACAAGATTGGTATTGTAGAGTCGAACAAGCATGCGTTACTACACGAGCTTGCTGGCGTGAATAAAGAGGTTGAGGAGTTCAAAGCTGAACTTGAAAAAGAATATGGCTCTGTTAACATTAATTTAGAAACAGGCGAATATTCTAAAATTGAACAAGATGAATCTGATAAGGAAGATTAGTATTGGGTCAGACTACAAGAATGACGCAATGCATTATTCGGTAGGTCAGCAAGTATATGGTGGCCATGAAATATCTGCCATACTGTTTGAAGACGAAGATGCTTCGTACAATATCTATATTAAGAAAAACTCAGAGGTGTTGCCATGGAAGAAATTTAACTCTAACATGGCAATTTCAGTTGAGTACGATCTTGAGTACTAATGAAATCATTATACCAATTTATAGTTAAACCAAACGGCGAACGCTACAATAATACTAAAAAGATAGGCGACACTAGCCTGCTACTAAATACAAGTATAGAAAGCTTTCGTCACATAAACAAGGAAGCTATAGTAGTTTCGACTCCAGCCGCTTTTAATACAGGCATAAATGTTGGTGATACCATATTAATACATCACAATATCTTTAGAAGATATTATGATATTAAAGGTAAAGAAAAAAATGGTAGTACATATTTCAAAGATAATATGTATTTTGTTAACCCAGACCAAGTGTACGGTTATAAAAAAGATAACGATTGGGTAATGGTTAACAACAGATGCTTTGTAAAACCAATTAAAGAAACAAGCTCATATTCAAATGAAAAAGAGCAAAAGCATATTGGTATATTAAAGTATGGAAATAATGTGCTAGAAGCACTCCAGATTAACCCAGGAAGCTTAGTGGGCTTTACGCCGAATAGCGAATGGGAGTTTATTATAGACGATGAGCGTCTTTATTGTATGAAATCAAATGATATAGCTATTAAGTATGAACGTAAAGGACACGAAGAGGAATATAATCCAAGCTGGGCAAAAAGCAGTTGATGAATTGATTCGCGTTGCTGAGGAAAAGATTATAACAAATACCGAAGATGATGTTTCAGCGGATAGACTTAAAAACGCTGCTGCTACTAAAAAGTTAGCGATCTTTGATGCGTTTGAAATACTAACACGCATAGACGAAGAAAGATCATTATTAGAAGGCGAGAATCAAGCAGCTAAAGCTAAATCATTTAAAGGCTTTGCAGAAGGTAGATCAAAATGAATTATACGCAGACATTATTTGAAGTTCTGCCCGATTATATAAGCAAGAAAGTTCTTAATAAAAAGAATAGGTATAAGCAATGGAAATACGGTTACGACAAAGAGAGTGATGTTGTAGTGATAAGTAAGACCGGTGAGATTGGAGATGTGTATAGCATACAAAATCTTAAAATAGCTTTGCCAAAAATACCTGATCCGCATAAATTTAAAAAAGATACGTGGGATCGAATAGATTACCCCAAAGAACTTGAAAAAATAAAAAGTGTATTTGAGTGGAATCAAATGCCTGAATACTTTAAAGAAAAATACTATGACTATATTGACGAAGAGTTTAAACGCCGCGATGAAGGCTTTTCGTTCGTTAACAAAGGTAATCCTACTTATATTACTGGCTCTCATTACATGTACCTGCAGTGGTCTAAAATTGACGTGGGCGCCGCAGATTTCAGGGAATCAAATAGACTTTTCTTTATATTCTGGGAAGCATGTAAAGCCGATCAACGATGTTATGGTATGTGCTACCTCAAAAATAGACGGTCTGGTTTTTCATTCATGGCATCATCGGAACTCGTTAATCAAGCAACGATATCTTCCGACTCACGTTTTGGAATACTATCAAAGTCAGGAGCAGACGCTAAAAAAATGTTTACCGATAAAGTTGTACCCATATCAGTTAACTACCCATTCTTTTTCAAACCCATACAAGACGGTATGGACAGGCCAAAAACAGAATTGGCATACAGGGTACCAGCGTCAAAGCTCACGCGGAGAAAGCTTGATCAGGGCCAAGGGCCGGAGGAGCTCGAAGGGCTTGATACAACGATCGACTGGAAGAACACAGGTGACAACTCATATGACGGTGAAAAGCTCAAGCTACTTGCCCACGATGAATCAGGTAAATGGGAGCGTCCGGATAACATTTTAAATAACTGGCGAGTTACAAAAACAACGCTTAGATTAGGTTCTAGAATCGTAGGTAAGTGTATGATGGGCTCGACCTCAAACGCATTAGATAAAGGTGGAGCAAATTTCAAAAAACTATACGAGGATTCAGACGTTACTAAACGAAACCGCAATGGACAGACTAGCTCGGGATTATATTCTTTGTTCATACCTATGGAATGGAACTACGAAGGGTTCATTGATTCTTATGGAAACCCTGTCTTTGATACACCACAAGAACCAGTTGAAGGCCCGTATGGAGAGCTTATCGACCAAGGAGTTATAGAGCATTGGCAAAATGAAGTTGATGGTCTTAAAAACGATCAAGACGGTTTAAATGAATACTATCGGCAGTTTCCACGCACGGAACAACACGCTTTTAGAGATGAAGCAAAAGAATCTTTATTTAATCTAACTAAGATTTACGAACAGATAGATTACAACGAAGAGGTTCAAAACGGTATGCAAGTTACGCAAGGTAACTTTCAATGGGAAAACGGACAGCAGGATAGCAACGTTATATTTGCGCCAAATAAAAACGGAAGATTTAAGATATCTTGGGTGCCACCTAAAAATCTCCAAAATCGTGTAATAGTAAAGAATGGTATCAAATACCCAGGTAATGAGCACGTTGGTGCGTTTGGGTGTGACTCATATGATATATCAGGTACAGTTGATAAAAGAGGTTCTAAAGGATCTTTGCATGGTCTAACAAAGTTTAGCATGGAAGATGCTCCTCCAAATATGTTTTTTTTAGAATATATTGCCAGACCTCAAACAGCTGAAATATTTTTTGAAGATGTACTTATGGCATTAGTATTTTACGGAATGCCGTTACTTGCAGAAAATAACAAACCTCGATTATTATATTATTTAAAACGAAGAGGTTATAGAGGTTTTTCAATGAACCGGCCAGATAAGCTTTGGAATAAGCTTTCTGTTACAGAAAAAGATATAGGCGGTATACCAAACTCGTCTGAAGATATTAAGCAAGCACATGCTGCTGCAATTGAAAGTTATATAGAAAATTATGTAGGTCAAGTTACTGAAGGTGTATACGGAGATATATATTTTCAAAAAACATTAGAAGACTGGGCCGGATTTAATATAAACAATAGAACAAAGTTCGATGCAACAATTAGTTCTGGTTTAGCTATTATGGCTTGCAATAAAAACAGATATAGACCATCTGCGGAAAGAGTTATAAAATCTGTACCGTTAGGGTTTAAAAAATATAACAACAAAGGATATAGTTCAAAAATAATACAATAAATGGTTAATACTAATTATAAAAGCTCGTTTCCCGATCAGGTGGTACCTAATGAGGAAAAGCAGTCATTAGAATATGGTTTGCAAGTAGCGAGAGCTATTGAAGGCGAGTGGTTTAGAAATAACCGTGGCGGTGATCGATTTACTTCTAATTTTCAAGAATATCATAGAAGAAGATTGTATGCTCGTGGAGAACAATCAGTTCAAAAATATAAAGATGAATTGTCTATTAATGGGGA
Organism: Bacteroidota bacterium; assembly: GCA_003385605.1. Lineage (GTDB taxonomy): Bacteria > Bacteroidota > Bacteroidia > Flavobacteriales > Schleiferiaceae > UBA10364. The sequence goes on along the minus strand of QQUU01000066.1, from coordinate 33,979 downwards.
TTTATCTTATTTGAATTTAGACTGGAAGCCTGTTCCTGTAATACCTAAGTTTGTAGATATTGTTGTTAATGGTATGTCTCAGCGTAATTACGAAATAAAAGCATATGCGCAAGACCCTATAGCAAAACAAAAGAAAACAAGATACGCTGAAACAGTTATGTCTGATATGTTTAATCGTCAGTCATTAACACAGCTAACACAAGAAACAGGCATTAACTTTTTTTCAGTACCAGACCCGGAGAACCTACCTAAAGATCAAGATGAGTTTGAAGTATATATGCAGCTTAATTATAAAGAAGCTGTTGAAATAGCTTTAGAAGAACTTATTAATAACTCTTTAGACAAAAATAAATATGACGAAGTTAGAAAAAGATTTATTTATGATTTAGTTGTATGTGGTATTGGCGCTGCTAAAACAGAATATAATAAATCAAACGGTTTACGTGTTAAATATGTAGACCCCGCAAACCTTGTATACTCTTATACTGAGGATCCTAATTTTGATGATTTATATTACATTGGTGAAGTAAAGCAAATTTCATTAAGTGAAATTGCAAAGCTTTTCCCATATCTTACGCCGGAAGATTTAGCTGAGATACAAAAGTATCCGGGTAATAATGACTATATAAGAAATTATTATGGGCAAAACGATAATAACACAATTAGCGTTATGTTCTTTGAATACAAAACTTTTGAAAAGCAAGTATTTAAAATTAAAGAAACTGAACAAGGTTTACAAAAAGCTTTAGAAAAACCTGATACTTTTAATCCGCCAACAAACGATAACTTTGAAAGAGTTGAAAGAGTAATTGAGGTATTATATACAGGGGCTAAAATATTAGGTCATGAAAAAATGCTTTCATGGAAGATGGCTGAAAATATGACCAGACCATATGCGGATTCACCTAAAGTTGAAATGAATTATACTTTAGTTGCGCCTAGAATGTATAAAGGAAGAGTTGAATCATTAGTAAGCCGCATAACAGGATTTGCAGATATGATTCAGCTTACTCATTTAAAACTACAACAGGTAATGTCGCGTATGGTGCCAGATGGCGTTTACGTTGATGTTGACGGTTTAGCTGAAGTAGACTTAGGTAATGGAACAAACTATAATCCAGCCGAGGCATTAAACATGTACTTCCAAACTGGTAGCATTGTAGGTCGATCGTTTACACAAGATGGCGATATGAATCCTGGTAAAGTGCCTATCCAAGAATTACAAACTTCTTCTGGGCAAGGAAAAATTTCTTCGCTTATTAACACTTATCAGTATTATCTGCAGATGATAAGAGACGTGACGGGATTAAATGAAGCTCGCGATGGAAGCTCACCAGATAAGAACGCATTAGTTGGTTTACAAAAACTTGCGGCTGCAAATAGCAATACAGCGACAAGGCATATATTACAGTCAGCTTCATATATTACACTTAGATTATGCGAAAACATTGCATTAAAAGCTAAAGATATATTTGAGTTTGCATTAACAGAAGAAAGTTTAGAGCAAAGTATAAATGATTTTAATGTAGAAACATTAAAAGAAATATCTAACTTGCATTTGCATGACTTTGGTATTTATTTGCAGCTCGAACCTGATGTAGAAGAAAAGCAGGCATTGGAAAGTAATATACAAGCAGCTTTGCAATCCGGCTCTATTTATTTAGACGACGCTATTGAAATACGAAATATAAATAATATTGATTTAGCAAATAAATATTTACGTATTAAAAGGCAAAAGAAACAAGAAATAGATCAAGCAGCTCAACAGCAGAATATACAAGCACAAGGGCAGGCAAATGCGCAAGCCTCTGAAGCGGCGGCTCTTGCAGAAGTGCAGAAACAACAAGCGCTTACCGAAAGTAAATTACAATTGGAGCAAGGTAAGTCACAATTTGAAATACAAAAACTTGAGCGAGAAGCTGAAATTAAAATGCGCTTAATGGAACTTGAATTCCAATTTAATAAACAATTGGCGGAAGCGCAAGCAGAAGTTTTAAAAGAAAAAGACGCTTATAAAGAAGATAGAAAAGATGAGCGTACTAAAATACAAGCAACGCAGCAATCAGAATTGATTGATCAGCGTAAAAACGATACACTACCAAAAAACTTTGAATCCGCTGGGTTTGACGTATTAGGTGGTTTTGACTTAGGTCAGTTTGAACCTAAGTAATTTTTATTAATTTTATAATATTTTATCATGGCGGAAACAGTCAAGCAAGAGGGGGAATTTAAAGTTAAACCTCGAAAAATGAAAAAGCTTTCTGAGACACCTAAAACTATTAAAGTAGATTTGTCAAAAAAAGCGGAAGAAACAAAAGAAACAGGTGATACCATTAAGGTAGATCTTACCGAAAAAAAAGAACAAGAAGATGCCGTTCAAGTCAATACAACAGATGAGAGCAATGCTCCTGTCGAAGAATCCGGAAACTCGCAAAGTAGCGAAGAAGTGGTTGAAGAAGTACGGCAGCCCGAAGAAACGGTAGAAGATACGCCTGTAATACAAGAAGTAACAGAAGAAGAGGTTCAAGAGCAAACTGAAACCTTGCAAGAGCAAGTTGAGGATGCTGTGCAGCAATCGCAAGACACTGCGGAACCATTACCAGAAAATATTCAAAAGGTTGTAGACTTTATGAATGAAACTGGCGGAACGTTAGAAGATTATGTAAGATTAAATGCAGATTATTCTGATGTAGATAACAATACACTTTTGCGGGAATATTACCGTCAAAGCAAACCTCATCTAGATTCTGAGGATGTGAGTATTCTTTTAGAAGATTTTGCATGGGATGAAGACGTAGATGATGAAAAAGATATACGTAAGAAAAAAATTGCGTATAAAGAAGAAGTTGCAAAGGCCAAAGGCTTTTTAGAAGGACTGAAAGATAAATATTACGACGAAATCAAGTTGAGACCCGGCGTAACTCAGGAACAACAAAAAGCAGTTGACTTTTTCAATCGATACAATGAAGAGCAGCAAACCATAAAGCAGCGAACTGAAAGTTTTCAAAATCGTACAAAAACTTATTTCAACGACGATTTCAAAGGTTTTGATTTCAAACTCGGCGAAAAAAAGTTTAGATACGGGTTAAAAGATAACTCTTCAGTCGCAAATCAACAATCAGATATAAGTAACTTTATCAAGAAGTTCTTGAATGACAAAGGTGAAGTGTCAGATTTAAGTGGATATCATAAAGCTTTATATGTAGCTAACAATCCTGACAGAGTAATAAATCATTTTTATGAGCAGGGGCGTGCGGATGCAGTTCGTGAATTAACAGCTAAATCTAAAAATATTAGCAACGAACCGCGTCAAACACAAACAGGCGATGTGTTTATTAATGGTTTAAAAGTCAAAGCTGTTAGCGGTGCTGATTCTTCAAGACTTAGAATTAAAAATAAACGTTAAAACTTAAAATTTAAAACAAATGGCATTATCACCTTTGTTTGGGGATATTAACCCAACTGCACAAAAACAGCTAACTACTGGTAGCTATATTGATTTTACTAGTGGTGCTGGCAATGACTTCTCTCAGCAGTATCTACCTGAGATTTACGAAGCTGAAGTAGAGCGATATGGAAATCGTACGCTCGCTGGCTTCCTTCAAATGGTAGGCGCTGAGATGCCTATGACTTCTGACCAAGTCGTATGGAGTGAGCAAAACCGCTTGCATATATCTTATGATGCATGTACCATCGCTACTAATAGCGACGCTACTGTAACTATCCAGGATAGCGATTCAAGTGTAACATCTTCTAAGCCTCACGCAATTCGCGTAAAGTCTTTGGTTGTTATTCTTGACCCTGCTACTTCAACTGAGCAAAAAGCAATTGTTTCTGCTGTAACTGATACTGATATTGAAGCACACCCATTTGGTTCAACTACTTGGGCAGCTAATTTAGTTTCTGCGACTGCATTGAAAGTATTTGTTTATGGTTCAGAATTTGGGAAAGGAACTGCTGGAATGAGTGATTCAGTTGAACCTTCTTTTACTCAATTTTCTAACTCGCCTATTATCATTAAAGATAAATACGGAATTAACGGATCTGACACTGCTCAGATTGGTTGGGTGGAAGTTGCTACTGAAGACGGAACTTCTGGCTACCTATGGTATCTAAAAGCTGAGTCTGAAACTCGCCTACGTTTCCAAGATTACCTTGAAATGGCAATGGTAGAATCAGAGCTTGCTACTGAAACTACTGGTATTTCTGCTGGTAGCGAAGGAGCTAAAGGTACTGAAGGTCTTTTTGCTGCTATTGAAAGCCGCGGAAATGTATTTAGCGCTTTTACAGCTTCATTGACTGATTTTGACAACATTCTTAAAAACTTAGATGGACAAGGTGCTATTGAAGAAAACATGCTTTTCTTAGATCGTGCTACTAATCTAGCTTTTGATGATATGCTTGCAGGTCTTTCTAATGGCACAAATGGAGGTACTGCTTATGGACTATTTGAAAACTCTGAAGAAATGGCTTTGAATCTTGGGTTCACTGGCTTCCGCAGAGGTTCTTATGATTTCTATAAGACTGACTGGAAATACTTAAATGATGCTTCAACTCGTGGCGCTGATTCAAACTTCAGCTCTGGAGAAGTAGATGCTATTGACGGAGTTCTTATTCCAGCTGGTACTTCAACTGTATATGACCAAATCCTTGGTACTAATATTCGACGACCATTCCTTCACGTACGTTACCGTGCTTCTGAAGCTGACGATCGAAGACTTAAAACTTGGATTACAGGTTCAGTAGGTGGAGCATTTACAGATGATACTGATGAAATGAACGTTCACTTTTTGTCAGAAAGATGTTTATGTGTTCAAGGAGCCAACAACTTTGTATTGTTGAAAGCCTAATATAGTTACTTAAATCTGGGGTTGTTTATTCAGCCCCAGGTTTATATTTTTTTTAATTATTTAATTTTATCATATCATGGCCGAAGAAGCTAAAGCAGTAGAGACTGTTGAGGTTGCACCTCAAACAAAAAAATCTAAGCCTAAAAAAGAGGCAACAAAACCACAATGGGAAATAAAAGATAGGCATTACTATTTACTAGGTAAGCAGCCTCTCACATATACAATCCCATCAAAACACAGTGCAAAAAGACCGTTACTTTGGTTTGATCCAGAACGTAATGAACAAAGAGAAATTCGTTATGCTACAAATCAAAACTCACCATTAAAAGATGAACAGAGCGGCGAAGTAACACTTGGGCACATAATGTTTAAAGACGGGCATTTATATGTACCAAAACAATATCAAAACCTGCAAAAACTATTATCAATATATCATCCATTTTTAGGAACACGATATATGGAGCATGATGCTGTAATAGAAGCGCAGGATGAAGTTGAAACAATTGAGCTGGAACTTGAAGCATTAAATTTAGCAACTAGCATGGATATAGACATGGCAGAAGCCATCGTAAGAGTTGAAACAGGCTCTGCAGTATCCAGCATGAGTTCAAAAGAAATAAAAAGAGATTTACTTTTATTTGCTAAACGAAATCCAAAACTATTTATTGATCTTGCTAATGATGAAAATGTTCAACTTAGAAATTTTGCAATCAAAGCTAAAGAGCTTAATATTATAAAGCTTTCGCAAGACCAAAGAATATTTACTTGGGGAAGTAACGATAGAAAGCTCATGACGGTTCCTTTTGATGAAAACCCATATTCAGCTTTTGCAGCATACTTGCAAACAGATGAAGGTGTTGAGGTTTACAAATCAATTGAGAAAAAATTAACATAACGTGTAATAATAATACGGAGCGGTAGCGTTATGTTATCGCTCCTTATTACAATAAAGATATGGCATTAAGCGTAGACAACGTATATAAAACGGTATTACTTATTTTAAATAAAGAACAACGGGGATATATGACCCCTGAAGAGTTTAATAAAACAGCTACGCAAGTTCAGCTTGAAATATATAATCAAACTTTTGAAGATTATAATCAGCTTGTGAGGCAACAGCAGCCAGATACAGGTACAGCTGATAGATTATTATCATTAGAAACAAAACTTTCACCATTCAGATCAGAATTCACGCCAACTTCTTACGGCGCGGGATATATAGATTTACCATCAAATTTTTACAGATTAGACACTATAATTTATACTATTAGCGGCAGGAATAATCTTGCGGCAAATAGCGATGTAGAACTACAACAGGTAACCCGAAGTGAATTATACAATTTAAAACTATCTTCGTTAACGGATCCTACCGAAGAATTTCCTGTTTTTACTTTTAAAAATGAATCGTCTTCTATAAAAAGAATAAATGTATTTCCAGATTCAGTAGGGACAAATGGCAATAAAGCTGATATTTTTTATTTTATTGTACCTTCTGATATTGAATGGGCATTTACAACAGGAAGTTTAGGGCAATACGAATATGACGCTAACAACTCTGTACAATTTTTACTAACAGAAGATGAATTTACAAATATTGTAAAAAGAATATTATTGTACTCTGGTATAATAGTAAGAGACCCACAGATAGTGCAAGCAGCAGCGGCTCAAATTCAAAAAGAAGAAGTACAAGAAAAAAGTTAATAAATGGCAGCACCAGACGGCGGATTAATAACGCAAACTAATCAAGAATATTATACGGGAGAACAAATAATCTTTTTGGCAGCTCAGACTGATACGTTTACATGCACTTTTAAAAGAGAACTAAAATTGTTTACGCCTGGTTCTCAGGAAACAACACATCCTGATTTTTCAAGAAACAATTTTACAATAAACTATAGTACCTCTTCGTCAGGGCCGTTTAATATCACAGTTGGGAATTATTCTCTTTCTAATAATGTATTTACTAGATCTGGACCATTTAGCGCAGGTTATTATAAAGTTGCTTTTAAAGAACTAGATTACGGTAGTTATAGATATACATCAATATCTGATATAATTAATAATTTTATAATAAGTTATGTTGGAGAAGGTAAAGTTTTTCCTTCTATAAAAAGAAGTGATGTGCTGTTTCATGCCAAACGCGCAATGCAAGAGTTTAGTTACGATACACTTAAAAGTGTTAAATCACAAGAATTATCAATTCCAAACAATCTTACTGTACCCATTCCGCAAGATTATGTAAATTACGTTAAGGCATCATGGGTAGATAAGTTAGGCGTTAAGCATATTATATATCCCACTACTCTAACTAGCAACCCAACTGAAATACCAGTTCAGGATGATAATGGCGTGGCTACTCAGGATGATTTTGAAAATAACTTAGAAGGTTCTTCAATTACAGAAGAAAGATGGGAAGAAGCTGATACTAAAAAAATAACAGGAGTTTATGACCCATATTTTGAAGACGCGGATACATATATAGACCCTGTTTATAAAACATTATATGGACAACGCTATGGCGAAAATCCTCAAACCACACAAATTAATGGATGGTTTACAATAAATGAAAGAGAAGGTTTGTTTTCTTTTTCAAGTAATCTTGTTGATAAGGTTATAATTTTAGAATATGTATCAGATGGTTTGGCTTATTCTGATGATATGCGAGTACCTAAGCTAGCTGAAGAGGCTTTTTACGCTTATATAGCTTATGCGGTTGCTTCTGTTAGACCGAATATACCAGAATATATAATTAATCGGTTTAAGAAAGAAAAGCGCGCTAAAATGCGTAATACTAAATTACGATTATCAAATATTAAACTTGAGGAAATTTCACAAGTATTTAGAAATAAATCTAAAATAATTAAACACTAATGCCTGAAGTTAAAAACGCTTTCATAAAATCGAAGATGAATAAAGACCTAGATGCGCGCTTATTGCCATCTGGAGAATATAGAGATGCTATGAATATCTCAATTAGCACATCTGAGGGTTCAGACGTAGGTGCTGTTGAAAACATAAAAGGTAATGAAGAGCTTTTAGATTTAAATACACTTGAAAGCGTTACAGGCTTAAACGTTATAGGTTACTATTCTGATGAAGTAAATAATTATATTTATATATTTTCTACAGATCAAGACGTAAGTGTAAATACTGAAGTTGCGTCAAATGCAAATTGTTTTTTGCATGAGTATCATTGTTCGACCGGAACTACTGTTAAAAAATTAGAAGGCGCTTTTTTAAATTTTTCTAAGCAAAGCTTTATAACAGGTGTAAATTTATTAGAAAACTTATTATTTTTTACAGACAATAGAAATCAACCTAGAGTTATAAATGTAGAAAAATCTTATACATATTATACAAACGAGGATCATATATCTGTTGCTAAATTTGCTCCATTTAAAGCAATTAATTTATTAGATGAGCATACTGATACTGTAGCAAGCACTCCATCTCCTGGTTCAATTATTATTACTACTGGCGGAACTAATGTGGTTCAGGTTGGTGATTTTATTATTTCAGATGGAGATCCTATAGGTAGAGTTGATTCATATACAGAGGGAACAAAAACAGTTGCTGTAGATAGAGCGCATGGCCTTACCGCATCAGATCCTGTTGTTTTTCAAAGATCAACAATGATAAACAGAACCTTAGAGCATTTAGACAATTATAATAAAGGTACTGGTTCTATTGATAATCCAAATTACGATAATACATGGGAAGGCGACTCTGATTTTCTTGAAGATAAATTTATAAGGTTTAGTTATAGATTTAAATTTGATGACGGGCAATATTCTCTTATGGCTCCTTTTACGCAACCAATATTCATACCAAAACAATTTGGTTATATGGTTGGAGATGATGAAGATCAAACGTATAAAACTTCTGTTGTAAACTTTTTTGAAAATATTGTACAAGAAGTAGGTTTAAAAATACCATTACCTTCAAACACGGAAGGCGAATCATCCTGGGAAAGCAATAGATTTAAAATAAGTGAAATAGATATACTTTATAAAGAATCAGATAAACTTGCTGTAAAAGTTGTAAATACTGTTGCGTCTAAAAATATATTATCGGCAGATATTGTAGGGGAGGATAACTTGTATACATATAACTATACATCGAAAAAGCCTTATAAAACTTTACCAAATAAAGATGTTGTAAGAGTTTTTGACAAAGTGCCTGTAAAATCACAGGGCCAAGAAATTATAAGTAATAGAGTCGTATATGCTAACTACAAGGATAAAAATAGCCCTCCTGATCAATTGCCGGATTATTTTATTCAAATAGGTAATAAACAATATGAAGATTTTTCAAACACAGCACAATACCCTCTTCACAGTTTAAAACAAAACAGAACATATCAAGTTGGTATTATTTTATCTGATAGATACGGAAGAAGCACATCAGTTTTATTATCAAAAAAAGACTCGCTAACTACTGGGGCAGGCTCTACTGTTTTTAGCTCTTATAAATCAGATAATGAGTTTTCAGCTTCAAATACATTAGAAGACTGGAATGGGGATACGCTAAAATTTACATTAGATTCTCCTATCGAAACAACCGCAAGCAGTGATGGCGCCTATCCTGGCTTTTTTGCAGACTCAGATAATAATAATAAATCTTGGGATATTACGGGATTAACCACAGTTACTAAAACATCTTCTTCGCCATATACTTATACAGTTACAGGCGATATTACCTCAAGCGCGGCTGCGGGTGATTATTTAAGAGGTAAATATATTGATTATACAAAAATAACAAGTTCTACCTATACCTCTCCAAATACAGTGATTATAACTGAAGAAGAGATATCAGACACGTATATTGAAGAAGTTTCAGGAGCAGCTCTTAACTTAAGAGAAGCATATACTATAAATAAATTAGGCTGGTATTCTTATAAGATAGTAGTAAAGCAAACTGAACAAGAATATTATAATGTATACTTACCTTTGGTTATAAATGGTGGTTTTGAATCAATTAGCGGAACTGGTGGTTCTGGAAATGATGAAGAAGACGAATTAGCGCAAGCTGTACTTATTAATGATAATATTAACAAGGTACCTAGAGATTTATCTGAGGTGGGTCCTGACCAAAAACAATATGGTAGTAGTGTAAAATTATTTGGAAGAGTTACACCTAGCAGATTATCTACTGCAACGACTAATGAGCAATGGTACCCTAATATAAGCGGTGATCAAGTTGGTAAAATAGCAACAGTATTAGATTCTGGTTATATTTTAGAAACCAGTGCAGGTGTACAGGATCCAATTGCTGGAATGTATGAATCATTATCAAATCCTTTGATAGCATATATATCATCTTTAGCTCCGAGTGGAAGTACAGAAACATTTGGAAGACTACCAAATGGCACAACTGCTCTTACTCAAAATTTATCAATATATGAAGCTAACCCTACAATTTCTTTATTAGATATTTTTTGGGAAACTTCAACAACAGGTTTATTGAGCGATATAAATTTAGACGCGGCTAATCAATACGATGGGCCAACTGGCGTTGGAGATAATTATTCTTTTTCATTACCAGAAAATGAAACATCATTTCCAAATGACTGTACTTCTAATTTTAATTTTGCTAATTCTTCAGGAAATATAGTGACAGGAACTATATTAGCAACATTAACAAGCGTCACTGATGGGTTTGGTAATACTTTATCGCCTAATCCATTTAGTTTAGTATCTGTAGGTAGTTACCAATTTAAAATACAAGCAAGCAACACATTTACGTTCTTGCATGACAGTTCTACAAGACATACGTTTACTTTTACTTTTGATGTTGATTATACAACAGGAAGTGATACATATAACAATACAATTACCGCTACAGGTTCTTTAGATAATATTGCGCCTACAGTTGATGACCCTGGCACCCTACAAAAACTTGATTCAGATACAACCATGTATAATTTTGGAACAAATAGTACAAATGGTTCCTCAATATCCGCTGAAAATTTAGATGATGTTAAATTTTCTTTAACAGGTACTGGCTCAAGTAACTTTTCAATAAATTCATCAACAGGTTTATTAGAAAAAGTAAATACAGGATTAGATGGTAATACATATACATTAACTGTTAGATTGCAAGATGCTATTTCTGGGTCCACTGCTGATGCAGAAAGCTTAACAGATTCTGTAACATTTGATCTTGAAATTGGAGCTCAGGCTGTTAATTGGACAACTGGCCTTTATGATAGTGTAAACTGTGATACAGGTGGGGAGGGTTTTGTGTATTTCTGGGGAACTGGATCTCCAACATCAGGAGTTTACCCAAGTAGCTTTAATAGCTCAAGCCCAACTGTTAGTACGGAAAGCACAAGCGCGCATACATTAGGAGAGGTTGAATTTAAAATTGAAACAACCCCGCCTCCTTCTGCAGCGTGTAGTACGTCTTACACTGGTTATACTACTAAATGGTGGGTTCAAAGAAGATTAACTACTACATCAACTTGGACTACTATCCACGGAGGATCATCCGGGGAGACTGTATCTTCTGGTTTGCCTGGATTTAAAGTTTCAAATTCTAGTCCATCAAACTCAGCTCAATCAACCTCACCTTATTACGAATATAGAGTACTTGTAAATGGATTTGATAGCAGTAGGTGTAGTGCTGGCTGCGGGGATGGCTCCACTTTTGAGCAATTTAAACTATACGTGGTAGACACTAATTATCCGTAGTAATAAATCAATAAAATAAGTGATAATATAATATGTCAATAGAAGTAGCTTACTTTAATTCTTTCTTATTGAAAAGATTGCAAAATAGCAGTTCTGTAAATACTTTTCCAAATTGGTTAGGTGGAGTTCCTGATAATGCAGATCCAGATAAACATTGGTATGTTGAAGAGGCTAGAATTAGAGGGGGCTATAACAATACTTCTACCGACTATGGCGTAAAAGCTTATATTGTTGAAGACGAACCTAAATCACAGCGATTAACAAATGGATTAATATATTCAGGTATATTTAATTCTAAAACAGGTTTTAATGAAACAAATGTGTTTTCAGTGGGTGAAAGCATAACAAAAAGTGTTGATCCTGCATATGGTTCAATTCAAAAATTATATGCTGAAGATACAAACTTAAACATATTTCAAGAAAGCAAAGTAAGTAGAGCTCTTATTGATAAAGATGCAATATATTCAGCCGAAGGCGGCGGTACTGTAACTTCAACTAATTTAGTTATTGGCCAAATCATTCCTTACGCTGGTGAATTTGGAATTAGTAATAATCCTGAAAGCTTTGCTGTATACGGTTATCAAAAATATTTTACTGATGCACGTAGAAATGCCGTATTAAGATTATCCAGAGACGGTATTACAGAAATCTCTAATTATGGAATGAAAGATTGGTTTAGAGATGAATTTAACACTAATACCATTTCAAAAATAATAGGGGGTTACGATATTCATAATAAAGTTTATAAGGTGTCTGTGCAAAATACGGACACATGGCAAACTACTACAGAAGATAGTGAAACTTATTTTAGTAGCTTTGATACATTATATTATGACGAATCCGTTAGAGGCTGGCCTAGCTTTGTAAGCTTTAAGCCAACATTAATGGGCAGCATTCGAAATAAATTTTTTAGTTTTGTTAATGGCAAACTGTACCAGCATTATTCAGATAGTGCGGACAGAGGGGATTTTTATGATATAGGTGTAATAAAATCACATATAACATTTACGTTTAATCCGAATGTTAGCATGCAAAAAATATTTAAAACTGTAAATTACGAAGGATCAAACGGCTGGGAAGTTATAAGCATGGACACTAAAGATACTAGCGATAATTTTACAGCAGCTAGGTTTGATACTGCTAATAGAATTTATAGCTACGGGGAAGGCGAATATACCAGTGGCGGAGTTACGTATTATGCAGGATTTAATAGAAAAGAAAACAAGTACTTTGCAAATATAATTAATAATAGTACTGCTAAAGCAGGCGAAGTAGTATACGGAAATTCTGTAATGGGTATAAAAGGATTTTTTGCAACTGTAAAAATTCAAACAGACACAAATACCAACGCAGGCCAAGCTAAGGAGCTATTTGCGGTATCGTCTGAATATATAGAATCATCATATTAAATTAAATGGAATTAAAAGCAAATAATGAAATTGAATATATTAAAAATATTTTATCCTCAAATATAATTGAAAATAGTTTTGGGGACGGTAATAGTATTTGTGAAACTGCGGAAGTTCCAATAAAGCATTCATTTGCGGATCAAATTTATATTAGGCAAATGGATTTAAAAAAAGGGCATATTATTGTAGGAGCGGTTCATAACCATTTGCATGCATGGTTTTTATTAACCGGTCATGTTGTAATAAATAATAACGGCGAAATAGTAGAACATATTGCGCCCTGTTATACTGTATCAAGCCCTGGGTCACAAAGATTAATATACGCATTAGAAGATTCTATATTTGTAAATGTGCATAAAAACCCTACAAATACCGAAAATATAAAAAAATTAGAAAAAGAAATAGTTTCTATAACAATAGAAGATTACAATAAAAAAAATAACATATGAGTTTTTTAATAGCTGGTGGTGCTGCAGCAAGCCTCATTGGTGGCTTTATAGGCAGTAGTAGTGCTAAAAAAAGAAGAAGGGCTGCAGAAAGAGCTGCAAGAGCAAAACAAAGAGAGCTTAATAATTTAGAAGCTAGTAGGCAGGCTGTTATAAACCCGTATGCAGGAGTAACAAGTTTGGCTGATATGGCTAAGGATTTATCTGGTCAATTAAGTAATCCATTTGCTAATTTAGGTGTTGCTACCAAAGCAGCTGAAATACAAATAGAGCAATCTGATATTGCATTAGCTAATACACTGGACACGCTAAGAGCAACCGGTAGCGGTGCTGGCGGGGCTACGGCACTTGCACAAGCGGCTTTAAAATCCAAACAAGGTGTAGCTGCAAATATTGAACAGCAAGAAGCACAAAATGAAAAACTAAAAGCCCAGGGTGAAGCTACTTTGCAATCACAGCGTATGGCTGAAAAACAAAGAATTCAAGGCATACAAATATCTGAGGGTGCTAGAGCTCAGCAAGCACAAGCACAAGGTAAAGCTTTTCAGTTTAATGCTAAAGAGCAAAGACAAACAGCAAAAATTAATAGAGTTGCCGGGCAACTTGATAATCAGCAACAACAAGCGGCACAGGCGCGGGCAGATCAGTCTGCTGCATGGGCAGGAGCTTTTAGCGGTGTAGGAAGTGCTTTAACAGCTGGTGTGGGAAATTAGAGGCAACTTCTAGTGTAAGCCCTACTTCAACACGAACGTATACAAGATCTGAGCTAATGGATATTTTTGGCGGCGCAGAAGTTAAATTATAAAAATAAATAAATGGGAGCATACGAAAATCCAAAACCAATAGAATTTCGCACAACCAGTGCAGGCGCAGCATGGGCTAATGCAGCCGCTGGTATTGGTAAAAATATTGGTAACGCTATAATTGAAAGAAGAAAGTATCTTGATGAAAAGTTAGAAAAAGAAAATAAAGAAATGCTTGATCTTACTAGGCGAAGAAATGCTCTTACTGCGCAAGGAGCAGAAAAGCTAAAGGCTAATCTTGAAAAAATGAAAGGATTAGACGAGGAGTTTAAGCAAGCATATATAAAAGAATTTAATGAAGGTTGGAAAGTTTATACAAGGGCACAAACATCTACTGATTTAGATGAAATAGAAAGCTTACAACCTCAATTAAAAAGATTTAATCATTTTCAAGCTGTAAGCGGTGACCAAATACAAAATGCCAATGATTATTCAATTAAAATGGCTACATTTATTGATGAAATACAAACTGACGGACCTGGAGTTCCAAATACGGTAGATTTGTATTACGCAGGTAATAATAACTTAATGAAAGCCGCTAATATTGAAACAGGCGGTATTACAGAAGGTGAAAGCAGGGAAGTTATTATAAATGATAAAGGTGATGCAGTAATGCGTTATACATTTGTAAATGCTGATGGTAAATCTGAAACATTTGATTTAAATACTGCAGAATTAGATTTAGACAAAGTTTTAAAAGTACCTGATTACAATAGCAAAGTTGAAGGTACTATAGCTAATACGGGTATATTTAACGAAGACGGAACAATAAATCCTTCATATGCGCCTTTAAACGAAAATGGCCAGCCAGAGTTAGAAACAGTTACTGAAATAATTGATGGCAAAAAAATAACTACAACAACCCAAGTGGTAAATACCGAAGGTATAATACAGCAATATACGGATGCAGGAATGAATGCCATGCAAGATATGACACATGCTCAAAAAGTATCCATTTGGAAAAACACTATTGCTCCGGCTTTAAAAGATTATGAGCCTGAAGATTTAGCATATGATTCTGAAACAGGACAATTTACAGAAGAACAGCAGAAAATTTTTGATGCGGGAGTGGGCTCATATCTTGGTGATATGGCTCGAATGAAAGTTGAAGCCGCAACAAAAGATAATTATAACAGAACAATGGTGGAGGCGCCTAAAGCAGATACAACTAGTAAAACTGAAAGAGTAGTTACAGCTGGTATACAAGGTATAGTTGACGGCAAAAGAAAAACATTTACAAAAGGCAGTACTAGGGTAAAAATAGTAGACACTGAAGGCATGAGCGATGAGGATATTGCAAAATTAATACCTCTTGATAATGGAAAATATGCCAGAGTAGAAAACAAAACAACACTTGGGTGGTCTGCTGATACTAACACTACTACTTTAGAAGGGTTATATGACACATTTGGGCTTGTAGACCCTCAGTTAATGGTAAATAAATAAAAATTAAATTATGTTTGAATTAAACGGCAAACAATATTCACTAGAACAGCTTGAAGCTGCAGCTGATGCTCAAAATTTAACTTTTGAAGAGTTTATGCAGGCAATGCGGGAAAAGGGTATGGTAGAAGTACAGCCTGAACCGCAAGAATTTCAAGACCCATTCACACAAGACATAAAAAAAGAAATCGGTCCTGTAGAGGAGGCTGCAATTGTAGGGCCGGAGCAACCAATACAGCAGCCAGATACGGATTTAGTTTCGGAAGATATTTCTTTGGATTTACCAAAAGATAATGATTATGAGCAAAAATTAAATCGTGCAATAGAGGCTTTAAAAGCAACCGAGCTAAAGCCTGAAGAAATTGCGGAAATTGAAAATAAAGCTTCTAAAACACAAACTGTACAAGAAAGAGAACTTGTATATGATCCTAAGTTGGATCGTATGATTGAAGGTGGCAATATAATTAAAACTATTGAAGAGCCTATATATAAAGATTTTATATCTGATGCTAAAAAACAATTAGCATTAAATAAAGGTATTGATATTTTAGCGGTGCCAGAGCCTGAATGGAATGAGCTTGCTAAGGAAATGTGGATTGATACACAAAAGCAAAAAGCTTTAGAGGCTAAACAAGAAGAAATATTAGAAGAATACGAAGATGATGTATTTGGAAGCTGGTATTCCTGGGCAAGACTAAAAAAGTTTGCCAGAATGGGCAGCCCCTTGGCTCCACCTACAAAAGAAGAAATTGAATATTCTGTTGGTAGAGCAGAAGTAACAGAGGAATTTAAAGAAGAAGCCTTAAAAGCTAGTGAAGACTTTGAAGGCACAATGAAAAGTATTGATACACATGCTCAAATATTAAACACCACTGACGTAAATTTATCAGCATTAGAATATAAATTTAATAATGAGCCAGCCTCTGTTACACAAGAAGATTTAAATCAATATAATGATCTTCTCAATACACGTAAAACAACTTACGATATATACACTAATTTATATAATGAGTTAGAAAAATTACAAACTAAATCAAATAAGTTTTCGCAAATAGCGGATATGACACAGCGAACTTATAATAATTTGGATGTTATTTCTAATAGGATATCTGGTACATCGGTAAGAACAATAGCTGGTCTAGGAAGCGTGTTGTATGAATTAACACCTCAGCAGGTTATAAAAAGGCTTACGGGCTCTGACATTAGCACTGGTACATATGTACCAATGTATTTAGGTGGAGCTAATAACTTTTTTGCTTCAGATGAATTTAAAGGCGGGGTTGATGCTTTATATGATCAAGTAGAAAAAATTGAACAAGGTACTAAAAAACGTCAAGAGCTTGGTGAAGTTAAAAATATAGAAGACTTTGGTGAATTTATGCTTGATTTATTTTCTGAGCAAGCTGTTAACACGGCTGTTACTTTAGGAACCGGAGGCGCTGGTCTTGTTGCTATTTCAGTTGGTGCTGCAGGTAATAAGTTTAACGATATGGATCTTGAAATGGAGTTTGATCCTAATGTTAAAATATCAGCCGCGCAATTTTATAGCTCAGGTATTTTATATGGAGCTGCAGAATACATAACAGAAAGAGTATCTCTTGGTCAAGCTAAAAGAGCCATAAACTATATGGGCTTTGGCAAAAATAATTTTAAGAAAGCTTATGAATTAGCAGGTAGCAAATATTCATTAGAAAACTTTAAATTATCAAAAAGAGCTTTAAGCTACGGTGTAAATGTAAACAAAGAGGGTGGGGCTGAATTCTTTGCTCAACTAATGAATAACTTTACAGATAAATATATTCTTGATAAAGATATTTCTATTACTAGCGGATTAGGAGAAGCATATCTTACAGGAGCGATAATGTCAGGGCTTGGTTTTCAAGCACCTGTATTAGCTCAGGATGTTTATAAAGCTTTTACAACCTCACCTAAACAAAAAGCTATAAATGAAAGATTAGGTAGAATATTTGAACTTCGTAAAAAAATTGGCGATATACAAACCAATACAAAGTTAACTGACGACGCTGAAGCACAAGGTGCTATCAATGCAATGCAGCAAGAAATTGATAACTTAATTGTTGAAAATATAAAAGACAAAAGCGAAGTTGACAAAAGAGTTGATTCTTTAACCAATTCTGACAAAAGAGTATTGCTAGATATAGAAGCTGATACGTATAGAGCTAAAAGAGGTATTGATAAAATAAATAGTAATCCTAATTTGGATGCACCTACAAAGCAATCTTTAATACGAGAAAATGCTCAAAGAATAGATAATAACGAAAAAGCTAAAGACGCTATATTAACTAAAGCTCAATTTTCAAAAACAAGAAAACAAGCTAATAAAATACAACAAGTTGCTGCCGCTGAACTTGGTCTTGACTTTGATATTATTGTAGGAAAAAACAATAAAGAAACTTTAGAATTAGGTAAAGAAAAAATTGATGCATCTAATTTAGATAAAAAAACAAAAGTAAAGCTTAAAAAAGAATTAGACGCTGCTGTAAATGAAGGTGGTGTTAATGGTTTCTTTATGGGGGCAAAAGACGGATTACCGTTAGCATTTGCTGTAGAAGATGCTGCAATTGAAAATTCTGCAGGTAGCACTATATTGCACGAGGTAGGTCACGGAACCGTATTAAGAAAACTACTAGATAACAATGCTGATATTGTTGAACTTGCTAATGCTTTAGAGTCTTATATGAATAAAAACTATAAGCAAGCAAAACAAATATTCAAACAAGTTGAACAAAACTATCCTGCTGATGAATTTAGCGAAGCTGATATTGCTGAAGAAAAATTAGCTGCTGCATTAGAATATATTAATGATATTGATGTATCTAAAGATACAACGCTTAGAAATAAACTCTGGCAACAATGGCAAAAAATTAAACCGCCAAAACAAAAAGGTGAAATAACAACCATAAAAACCGGTGAAGACGTATTTGATTTATTAAATAGTTTTGTAAAAGGGTTTAACAAAGGTGAGTTTTCCGGTTTAAGTAAAAAAGTTTTAGAAGGCAAAGTAAAAGCTATTGAAACTAAAGCAAAACAGGTTTCAAAAGATATTAAAGTAACAAAATTTAGTTTACCTAAAGCAACTGAATTTACACCTGAAAATAAAAAAGATCTTTTCAGCTCTGTAAACAAAACATTTAATGAAGCTGCAGAAATATACGGTTTAGACATAAGGCTAAATGATGACGGTACACCTAATTTTACAGAAGAGCAATGGAATGCGCTTGATGAAAATACTAAACTTGGGTTAGGTTATATTATAGGTGAGTCATGGAAGCCATATATTAATTATTTAATGCAAACTAGGCGCGATGTGCCGGGCTTTGATGAACTTGCACCTCAAATTGTAGATAGAACATCTACAGGTATTGAAAAAGGTGACAACGGTGTTCCTTTCTTGGTTAAAACATATAATCCTGCAAAAGGCACAAAACTTACAACGCATATATTCGGTCAAATAGGCAAAAGATTGCAAGGTGTTATAGAAAAAACTCCAGGATTTGGCCAAATTACTGTTGAAGCTGCGCCTGCTGAACCAAGAACACGACAATTAGTAGCAGAAGAGGTTACTATTGAAGAAACACAAGAAAGGGCAGCTAAAGAAAAGCCGCGATATGTTAAAATAAAAGACTCTAATGTATTTAGTAATGAAGTTATAGTAAAAGCTAAAGACAAAGTATTACAGACCGTTAGAGCGCTTAAAAACAAATTAAATACTGCAGTATCTAAAAACGTAAATACCACGCCTATTATAAAAGAGTTTGTGCAGTCGGTAGCAAAACAGCTTGACATTGATATTAAAAAAGCAATGGGCGGCAAAGAAGGTAAAAAGCTTAGAGACTGGACAATTAAAAATAAAAAAGCTATTGTTGAAAATGCAACAACAACATGGCTAATGGGTAAAGATAGCGGCATAGATGTAAAAGGTGGTATGCCTATTGCTATTGAAAAGCAAGTTAATGGCAAATTTTTACGTTACCCCGATTGGATAGGGAAAAAAATAGACAGAGAAACTACAGAAGGCAGAGGGCAAACTGCTGGATTAGAAATAGTACGTAGAGTACCTGCTGATCAAATAGATGATACTGAATTTGCAAACTTTGTTACAACCGAAGACGGCACACCTATACGAGGCAGAAAAGAATCCCTTGCAAAAGAATTAGCAGGTGAAATTGGTGTTGAAATTTTTGCAGAAGAGCTCGATAATAATGAATCTGAAATAGCAAAAGCTTTTGAACAAAATCAAGAGCTAAGGGGTGAAGTTTTAGCGGATAATTATATTGCTGATTTAAACAAACAATTTGAAAGAGGTAAAATTAAGTTTAGTAAAAAACAAAAAGCAATAGAGGCAATTAGAGTTGCTTCTGCGCAACCGTTTTTAACTACACAACTAGTTAATGCTTGGAATCAGCCCACTTCCGCTAAAAGAAAAGCTGCTATTAAAAAAATAATGAATGACCTTGATCCTATTTATAAAGGTGATGCTGAGGTTATTTTAAATGATTTAGAAGGCGGTACTAATTTTACGCAAGGTGTATATCAAAGAGCTGCTTTTGTAGCTGAAGATAACGCTTTACAATCTGTTTATAGATTAGCTCAGTTAGATAAAGATTTATTAGTTATAGACCCAAAAACAAATAAGCCTGTAAAAAGTTTAAAGGCTGCTAGAAAAGTTTTAGGTGGATCAGATGCTACTATACCAGATCTATTAGTCCAATATAAAGGCGCTACAATACCTATAGAAATAAAATCTATAAAAACAGCATTTTTAGGGTCAACTAATATGAGTGATTATTTTAATATACCAGATGATATTGCTCTTATTGAAAATCCTAAAACAAAAAACGACTTTATAAACAATATTTATTATAATTTAAAAAATAATAAAAAATATAAGGATCGTATTAAGTTTTTTAAAAGCATAGGCATTGATGTAACAAAATCAAACTTAAGAATTACTGAAGATCAATTAGCTCAAATAAAAGATAAGTATGGCTCTATATATAAAGCTACAGACTTTTATGATTTTGATTTGCCAGTTGAATACGTTTATGAGCATTACAAAAATAAAAAATATTCAGTAAACTATTTAAACTATGCTGATATAGGAATGGTTTCATTGGGTGATAACCCACTTGGGTGGAATATTCCGCAACTAAAAGGCAAACTAAAAGCTAAAGTTTCAGCTTGGAAAGCATTGGAAAATGCAGATGGCACTTATAATTTAATTCCACGATTACAGCCAGAGTTATCAACTGAAGCTTCTAATGCAATTGCAGAAAAAACAACAGAAAGTGTGTATAGCATTGCGGCTTTTAGTAACTTATTAAAAAATACAAATGCTGCTGCACTAGAGGCTACTAAAAATGTAAAGTTTTCTAAAGGTCTTAAAAAGCAATACGAGCAACAACAGGATTATTTAATATCACTTACAAAAGCTGAGCTTGACAAAAAGGATATATTTGATATGCGCCAGGTTGTTGCACGGCAAATGTTTCCTAAAGAAGCTATGAGTGATGCGGTTGTTGCAGGAGTGACTACATCATTTGAAGCTTTAACAGATGCACAAAAGAAAAAGGTATTAGCTAAAGTACCTGGAATGGTTAAATTCAGCAAAAAGAAAAGAGTAAATCTTAATTCTGAGTTTAATAAAATAATAGAGCGTGCTTCAGGTGTTTCAGCTCGTAAAAGATTATCAGGAGTCGTAGCCCGTAGGATAGGTGCTAACAAAGGTATGTTCAAACTATTCCTACCGCCGTCTGCTGAAGACTTTAGAGGTTTATATTATTCACTTCTTGGAAGTGGTAGACAAGGCGAAGCTGATAAAGAATTTTTCAAAGATCACGTGGTTGCGCCGTATACTAGAGGTATAGCCGCTATGGAGAAAGCTAAGCAAGCTATTATGAATGACTTTAAAGCTTTGAAGAAAATATTCAGACCAGATTTAAAAGCAGCGGGCATTAAAAGTATGAACCAAAAAGTGCCTGGAATGAATATAAGTGTAGATCAAGCTGTACGTATATATTTATGGACACAAGCTGACAAAACAATTCCTGAGCTTACAGAATCAGATCAAAGAAAAGCAGTTGAATATATTTATAAAACACCAATATTACAAGCATATGCAAATGGCTTATTAGCAATTAGTAAGCAAGATAGTTGGTCAGACCCTACTGAATATTGGGATGCTCAAACAACTTTGTCTGACCTTACTGATATTGCATTGAATGTAAACAGAAAGTTTTATTTAAAAGAGTTTATTGAAAATACTGAACAAATATTTTCAGCAGATAATCTTAATAAAATAGAAGCTACGCTTGGTAAAAGCGCAAGACAATCTTTTGAAGATATTCTTTATAGAATGCGTACAGGTAGCAATAGGCCTTCAGGCGGCGATTCTATTGTAAACAAATGGAATAACTGGGTGAACAATTCTGTTGGAGCTATTATGTTCTTTAACAGACGATCTGCTACTTTACAGTTATTATCTACTGTAAACTTTTTAAATTATACAGATAATCATCCACTTAGAGCAGCAGCTGCATTTGCAAACTTCCCGCAATATATAAAAGATTGGGTAACAATATTTAATTCGCCAAAGCTTAAAGAGCGTAGAGGTGGATTGAAAAGCGATGTGCAAGAAGCGGAGATTGCGGCAGCGGTTAAGAACGCTAAAAATAAACCTTTAGCAATGATTAGCTGGTTACTTAAAGTAGGTTTTACACCTACTAAAATAGCAGATAGCTTTGCTATTGCAACAGGGGGCGCGGCATTTTACCGTAACAGAATCAATACATATAAGAAAAAAGGTTTTGATGATGCTGAAGCTGAAGCAAAAGCGTGGGAGGACTTTTCAAATATATCAGATGAAACGCAGCAATCTGGTGATCCAATGCTTATTTCAAAGCAGCAAGCAGGCAGTATGGGAAGACTTATATTAGCTTTTCAAAATACCCCGATGCAGATTACTCGTTTTCAAAAGCGGGATTTTCAGGATTTAATTAATAGACGACGTATTAAAGGTAAAAACCAATTCCAAAGTGATATGACATATTTAAGTCGTATTACATATTATACAGCTATTCAAAACCTAATCTTCTCTACACTACAACAAGGGTTATTTACATTACTGCCAGGATTTAATGATGAAGAGGAAGAAAACTTAACTGCTGAAGAGCTTGAAAAAATTGAAAGAAAAGAAGAACAAAAAGTTCAAAATGTTTTAAACAGTATGCTCGATACAACGCTCAGAGGATCAGGACTATATGGCGCAGTTGCATCTACAATTAAAAATGTGCTTATTGAATATATGCGCCAGCAAGAAAAAGATCCGTTCCAAAAAGACAACGCTAAAATATTATTACAAGCAATAAATATATCTCCACCAATTGGTTCTAAAGCTCGTAAGTTTTATAATTCATTAGAAGCTATGGATTACGAAAGAGATGTGCTTGAAGCAAGAGGCTTTGGAGTGATGATAGACGGTAAGTTTCAATTAAGCCCCGCATATCAAGTATTAGGCGGCCTCACATCAGCTATTGCAAATTTTCCACTTGATAGAGCCGTAGCAGAAGTTGATGCAGTTACAGAAGCACTTGATGCGCGTAATTCAGATATGCAAAGAATAGCAATGGCACTGGGATGGAAAGCATGGGAAGTAGGTGCTGAAGTTGAAGAGCACGAGCTAATCAATACTACTGCTAAAGAAACAAGAGCTTTAGAAGCTACTCGAAAAAGAAAAGAACAAGCTGCCGCTAAACGACAAATTGAATTTGAAGCTTTACAAAATATGAGCTCAACAGAAAAAGCTGAGTACATAGAGTGGAGAAAAGAAAACAAAGGCAAAAGATTATTAGATTACTTAGAAGAAACAAATAAATTATGAAATCAAACTCACCATTCGAAAAAAAAGACGCTTGTTATCGTAAGGTAAAAGCAAGATACAAAGTGTTTCCGTCTGCTTATGCAAGTGGAGCAATAGCTAAATGTCGTAAAGTCGGTGCTGCTAACTGGGGTAATAAAAGTAAAAAGTAATGTATCAATCACCGTTAAAAATAAGAAAGACCGAAAAAGGCGCATCACTTAAACGTTGGTTTAAAGAAAAATGGATTGATACTAGAACCGGTAAGCCTTGCGGTAGAAGCGAAGGCGACGGGAGAGGTGTCCCATATTGCAGGCCAAGTAAAAGAATATCTAGCAAAACTCCAAAGACTGCATCGGAAATGTCTTCTGAAGAAAAAAGACAAAAAGAAAGAGAAAAGAAAAGTCTTGGCCAACCAGCTGGTAAGCCTCGTCGTGTTAAGTCTGTAAAAAGAAGAAAATGATAAGTGATCATATTAGCTATAAAGAAGCAACACTTTCGTATACAGCGAAAAGAAAAGGTATAAATAATATACCTAATGAATACGAAAAAACTAATATGCAGGTTATTGCAGAAAACATATTTGAGCCACTACGCAAATGGGTAGGTGGTCCTATAAAAATTAATTCATTTTTTCGTTCGATTGAGCTTAATAAAGCAATCGGAGGTAGTTCAAAATCACAACATTGTGAAGGCCGCGCAATTGATATTGATGACACATATGGTCACAAAACAAACGCGGAAATGTATAACTACATAAAAAACAATCTTGATTTTGATCAGCTTATATGGGAGTTTGGAACAGATAACAACCCTGATTGGGTACATGTTAGTTATGTATCTCCTGACTCTAACAGAAACAGATGCTTAAAAGCTTATAGAGATTCCAACAACAAAACAAAATACGAAGTAATATGAAAAAATTAATTCTGCTTATAGCAGTACTATTTTCTTTTAATGTGCAGTCACAGTTTTTAAAAGGCTTATATGATGACTTTTTAAAATACGGAACTGTATATGCAGCAGGCAATGTAGGCAATGCTAAATTAGAACAAGCAAAGTATTTTGTCAGAACAAATCCTGACAATTTGTATGATATACCCGCTGTTGTTGACCAGACTATATATCATCCGTATAATTATCGTTTTGGAGTTGGTATACGTAAGCTAGCAAGGTTTGGTTATGAAAGCAAACCAAATTTTTACAATGGTACAGAAAACAACGTAGGTTTATCTGCACCTACAGCTGCAGTAAAAGGTTTAGAATATTTATTGCACTGGGAAAAACAAAGAGTAGACGGTAACGAGTTTAACAATAGACGTTTATTCGTAAGGCACACGGGTAAATACCATATAGGTAAATTTGAAGCTAGAGAATCTGGCAATGTTGGATTTGAATATAAGTCCGGCGAAGTAAGAGCTAGATTGCCTATAGGTAATAAGTTTAGTATATCCGCAGGTATTATATATCGCACGCATCAAAATCCTTATGGATATAATCCTATTGAAATATGGTTAAATGAAATGAATGAAGATGGCGGTGCTGTTAATCCTTGGTGGACATTAGGTTATCAATATGGTTTTGTAGATGAGCTTATTGAGCATAGGAACTTTAACACTAATGAGATAATGTATCATTGGTGTTGGAGAGATCCAGAAGGCAATATAGTTGCTTATACTGACGAACAGTTTAGAGATCAAATATTTGGCGGATTAATGAATAGATTTAACCAAGAAAGATGGGCTGAGCTAGATAGCTTTGCTGAAATAGCACCTATCATGGGGTTTGACTTCTATCATTATAAAAATAACTTTTGGTTACATGCCTATGGTAATTGGATAATGCCATACCATAGTTACGTACAGGGAGATGAAAAATTTAGTTACTTACATAGAAACGGTTGGAGTGCTCACGGTCATGACGGAATGCATGCAATGGGTGAAGGCGACCAATGGGATGATTATCAAGCTGGTTTAATGTTTGGTTGGAAAGTAACAAAATCAATAGGAATATTTATAGAGGGTGAGTATACTAAGTTTTGGGACTCAGAAATATTTAACTCTAATTTTGGAATCAATATAACACTCAGATAATGGCTACACAAATAGGAGAAAGCACTAAGGTAACTCTTGATTTGAAGACAATAGGTATAATTATAGGATTTACTATATCACTTGCTACAACATATTTTACTTTAAAATCTGATATAGCGCTTGCTAAAGAACTTCCTGAGCCGGTAATTTCAAGAACAGAATATGATTTGAAAGACGAGTTAGTGCGCCAAACGATAATGGACACACAACAAGACGTTGATCAAATACTAGAAGAGTTAGAAAAAATAGATGAGCGTTTATACGAAATAAGAAAAAATCAATGAGAACTTTAATACTACTGCTTATAAGCGCTTTAGCACATGCGCAATCTAATGTGCCAGAAAAATACTGGATTGATGATAGTAACTTTGAAGATGTTGTAGGTAATAATAATGCTTTTGGTGATGACAATAATGAAACTATTGTCGTTGAATTTTGGGCTAAATTTAATGAGGCTAATTGTTTTAACGAATGGAAACAAATAAAAGATGCATCATATTATAGAGTTGATATATCAAAAGCGCCACAAGCTAAAAAGAAGTATAGGGTTCGAATGGTACCTACTGTGCTTGTTTTTAAGTCTGGTAGTATGGAAAAAATATTTAAAGCCGGTCTTGACCTTACGCTTCCTGTTGGGTTGGCTGAAATACAAGAGGCTATAAACGAAATTAACTTAGCAAGCAATTTTTAATATGAAAAAAATTATAGACAAAATACAGGGAGCTTGGAATAAGCTATTATATAAATTAATGTTTAAAAACTATAAATAAACAGGAATAAAAAAAATGGGCACCATACCCAAAGATCCTGTAACAAAGAAGGGGAAGCTTAACGGCCTCCCCTTTTTTTATTATCCATCACAAGCAACACAGTCTGGGTCCATAGCGCTTGCGGCTATATCACCTCTTAGTACAGACTCTGTTCGCATATAATATAATGTTTTAATACCTTTCTTCCAAGCCTCCATGTGAACTTGATTAATCCACTTAGGTGATGCTTCAGAAGGGAATGCAAGATTTAAACTTACAGCTTGATCAATATATTGCTGGCGTATACCAGCTTGATTAACTAGTTCTAATTGATTTATTTCCTTAAAGGTTTTAAATACATCTTTAACTTTATCAAAGCCCGTTAGATCGTACGATTTTGAGTCCTCGATAAGCGTAAGCTTACCATTAACATATCCCCAGTTATCTAACTCTTCAATATCTTGTATACTTCCGCCGTCGGCCATAATTTTATTCCAAGTTTCTTTGGTATTTATACCGGCTTTACGAAGTACTTTTTCTAGTTCTTTATTCTTCCTAATGAACGTACCCTTCGCGCTTTGTTCAGTGAAAACATTAGCGGCCCAAGGCTCAATACCAGGACTAACATTACCGGCAAGCTTACTATTAGACACAGTAGGAGCAACAGCCCTAAGATGAGTGTTACGAAAGCCAGTGCCACGACACCAAAGAGGTTCGCCATAAACCTCAGCAAGCGCTCTTGATGCTCGTTCAGATTCAATCTTAATTTGGCTAAATATACGTCTTGTTTGGAACTGTGCTTGTAATCCTTCGAAGGGTACACCGTTTTGCTGCAGGTACGTATGCCATCCAAGGACTCCCAAGCCAAGTGCTCTGCCTTTCTCAGCAGATCTAACAGAGTTTCCAAAACCTTTAAGCCCTTTAGCTTTCTGAATAAACTCTTCCAAGACTCCATCAAGAAACCAGATAGCATCGTAGATAAGGTTTGTATTTTTCCATTCTTCATACTTAGTAAGATTTAAGCTACTTAAACAACAAACAAAGCTATGTGACTCATCTGTATGCAATACTATTTCACTACAGATATTAGTCATATGAACTTTTAAGGCGTTGTCTTTGTATGCTGCTGGATTTGCTTTATTAGTGTTTCCTTTAAAAAGGATATACGGTTCTCCGGTGCTTTTCCTTTTTCTAAGAAGTTTACTCCATTTAGATCTAGCTTCTGCATCTCCTCTTTCAAGTTTTCGCATAAACTTATCGCCAACCACTGCGCACTGATGTAAGTTAAGCGATTGTCTGTTGACATCTCCTTTAGGCTCTCGTATTTCAAGCCACTCTTCAAAATCTCTGTGGTCAATGTTGATATTAACGCTTGCAGCTCCGCGTCTAACTGATCCTTGATTGGTTGCAAGAATTGTGCTATCGTAGATTTTGCAGAAGGGTACGACTCCATCTGATGTTCCATTTCCTGTTATTTTAGCTCCGGCGGGACGAATCATATTAACTCCGATACCAACACCCCCACCGTGTTTGGCAAGCATCATCATTTCTAAATTCTTTGTACCAATATCGTGTATGCTATCACCTACGTCAATACCAAAACATGATATAGGTAAACCGCGATCTGTACCTGTATTAGATAAAACTGGAGACGCTAAACACAACCACCCTTTCCAGATGTAATCAAAAAATGTATCTGCTAATTCTGGTTTGTACAATCGTCTTGCGACTGTTGTTGCGACTCTTTTGTATGCGTCTCTTGGGGACTCTCCCATATGTAGATATCCCCCGGATATAGTCTTCTTGTATACTTCCGTGTCTCCCCAAGATGGGTAGTCGACACCTTTTTTCCATTCATTATTCCACATTATTTAAAAAATAGTAGCGCGTACGCTATCATTACATTTAAGTTTACTATTACTAAGTTCCATTGCTTTGCAACCCAAACTTGCGGTGTGCAAAACAAACCTGCTAAAAAATATATTACGATACCAGGTGTATCAGGTAACATATGGGGAGCAGTTACAAAAAAACCAGTCCCCATATACCCTAGCCTATTCGCTAATCTTTCCGTCGGAGATAACTTCCTCTCCTTCACCATGCTCTCCAGCAGCTTTCTCTTTAAGCTTTTCGATCGCTTCTTCATAGTCAGGCATTTCTTTTATTGTTTGATGTACGCCTAATGCTATTGTTTTAGTATTCTGAACCTCATTAATAAGTTCTTGCAATACTCTTGTCATAGCAGCTAAACGCTTTTCAACATTATCAATTCTACTTTGTTTTTGTCCTTTCATTTCTTTTTCTTAAATCTTCCCACATTTCATCTTCTGACATTAAATTACCAAATGTCTTCAAAGTCTTCACCTTCGTTAGCCTTTGAGTAATCAGTTGGCCGAATAGCGAAGAAATCTGTATGAGTATGACCACCGGTAAGATGATAAAACCAATCAAGGTTATCAGCCGCTTCAGTATCAACATCGAAGAAGGCGAGGTATCCAAGTTCAACGAGTTTTTCATTTGCTCTTTTTCTAATAAATTGTTTAAGGTCATATGCTTTTAGGTTTTCAATATCACCCATTTCAAACATTTTGTCAATATACTTTTCCTCTAAGTCTACCATTGTTTTGGCAGCTTCAATTATATCTTCTTGACAATTTTCTAATAAACCAGGTGTTTCTTTGCACATATCGCGGAAAAGTTTACAACCCATTTTACTGTGAAGCGACTCATCTCGTACGCTCCATTTCATTTGTTGTCCTATGCCTTTCAATAAATTTCTTAACTGAAAACTATAGAGTACAGCGAATGCAGAGTATAGGCTAACCCCTTCAGCAAAAGCACTAAAGACAGCAAGAGAGCGGCCAATCCCAACAGGATCGGTACCGCTATAACTAACCAGATTGTCAAACCTTCCAGCAGTTGCCGGCTCGTGTAAAAAAGCTTCATAATCTTCTAGACCTAATGTTTCGTTTAAATAACTATAAGCTACAGCGTGTATTGTTTCTTGCGATCCAAACATCATAGCCATCTGTTGTATCTCGTGCTTAGGAAACCACGAGACAACCTTCTGTGTCCAATAGTCTGAAACGGCACACTCTGTTTGTGCAAACCCGAGTAATATGTTTCCGACCAAGTTTTTCTCTTTATCATTTAATTTTTCTTTCCAATCTTTTATATCGCCTTGCATAGGTATTTCAGTATGTAACCAAAATGCCTGTGCTTGCTTAAGCCACCCTTCAGTATAATAATCAGGGTATTCAAACGGTTTATACGCTATGCGCTCATCAAACAGTCCCATTACTTTTCAACTTCGTAAGCGATATCAATAAACGGTAAGTAAAATACAGTTTGAACGTGAGTATCACCTTGATATGTACGCATACCAAATAGTATACCTGGATATGTTCCTAAACTTAATGACCAATCTTTAGCGGCCTTGTCCTTTATATTTTTTGACATAATTTTTACTTTGTTTATTGTTACTAGTTCTTGTTTTAGCGTGGACACCTGGTCTACGCACTTTTGCTTTTTCTCTATAAGCGAATAAATTTAATTTAGCCATACACTTTTATATTATACTGTTCATGTAATTGAACAATTTCCTTATACTTTATATACCCTTTTTGTTCAGCAGCCCATTTAACAAACTTATCGATCTGCCGCTCTTTGTATTTCTGCCTCGCTACTTTTTTTGCGAGCTGCGGATTATCTCTATTACTCTGTCGCATTCTGCTTGATTTTGTGGTTTATACAATGTATACTGCGGAAACTGTTCGGTTACGAGCTTTTTAAATAGCTTCCAACGCATCGGAAACGATTCATTAGCTCTACCTTTAGTTTCTATAATAAAGTCATCACCAATGAAGTCTGGTGTATATTTTATAGGAAGTATGCGTTTGCTACCTCTGTCTTTAAAATCACCTTTACCATTAGCTTGACGTGCATAGCATTTGTTTGGGAAGTGAAATCCATTCAACAACACAAACGTTTCGCCTTCGTACTTAGCTTTGATCTTTGCTTTTTTCAAAGCCATATACATATACCGCTCCAAACCGGAAGCAAAGTTGATACCATCATATGATATCTTCTTTGCTTGTACCGGTCCGCGCTTTCGTCTTTTATATGGTCTCCTCTTCATTGACTTCAATATTATTTAGAAGTGCTTGCTGAAGTTCTTCTGTCATAGTCTCGCGTAGCTTCTGTAAATAAAGCACAGCATCCATAAGCTCTTCTTGCAAGTGATTAGTCCATTCAAAAATATTAGACATATCTTCTTCAAGTGTAACACCATATTTTTTATAACCGATGTCTGATCGTGATACGAACTTCTTAACAACTCGTTCAACAACAGGGTCTCTAAATTCTAACTCTGTTTTTTTCATAGTTGTTCTTTTACAAAAGTTCCGTTTACCATGGACCCAGTTCGGCTCCTAATTTCACCATAGGCGGCATTAATGCAATGCTCAATATCATAACCTGCCAGTGTGGCAAGATTGGTGAGTACCACAACGCTATCACCAATAGCGTCGACAATATCGTCATTGTTCTTCTTAAGGACCGCCTGCGCGAGTTCTCCCGTCTCCTCATATAGTTTGATTAGTTGTGTCTTCACATCGCCAGAATCATATATGCCTCTGTCGCGTGCCCACTCACGTATATCCTCGAATACGTTGTTGACTGGAATAGCGGGTTCGGCTTGAAAAGCCTCGTAAAACGCCTTATTGTAAATATAGCTTCTATCCTCGTTATACATTGAAGTCTTGGCGTTTTGTACAATCCACGGGATAGACTTTGTTGTTATTTCAAACTCGTAACCTTGTGGTGTAGTCCACTTCAGTCCCAGATTATCCATAAGTCTACCTTTTAGCTTACTCACTGGCACAGGAAATGTACTTGTTTGGTCTGTAGGGTTTATTCTCATTTTATTAAATAAAGTTTTATAAAGTTTTCGATCTACTCTGTAGCCATAAGACTTTTGAAGTTCTATCTCACGCTCTGATATATAACCAATATCTTCACTTTGATCAAGAACTTCATATTCGGTAGGCTTATAGCCCTGGGTTTCCGTTACGCGTTTATTAAGATTACGCGTTACCCCTATCTTTTTACCCGGAATGTGATATAAATAATACATAGTTTATACTGCTACAGGTGCTGGAATATGCGGACCGCATTGATAATCAATTAGTCGCGCGCCTCGTTCTGTACAAAACCTATATGAAGGTCTGGATAAAATATTTGTATCTAAATATTTATTCACTGCTTCTAATTGGTTTTTGTAAACGTGAGCATCAACTATATTAACCGATAATCTATTTGGTAACAATCCCGTTTTTTCACCTATATAATTCATAATTAATGTAAATAGTGCAATATCATATGGTACACCTAAATACATATCACCTGATCTTTGTACAACAAACATATTAAGTTTGCCGTTCTCAACAAAGAACTGGAAATATAAATAGCAAGGTGGTAAAGCCATATACTCAAGCTGCACTGGATTCCATAGCGATATTACATGACGACGACTATCTGGGTCGTTCTTTAAGCTATCTATGACGCTCTCTAATTGATCATAACCTCGACCGCTGAAGTTTCTAAGCTGATGACCATAAACAGGCCCCAATTCGCCATCTTCGTCAGCCCAAGCATCCCATATCTTTACGCCTGCATCTTTGAATCTTTGTATATTTGTTTCACCATTTAAAAACCAAAGCATTTCAGTGTTAAATACTTTAGGAAACATTTTTCGACCGGTAATTACAGGAAACTTATTACCAACTTCAATATTTATTTGTTTATTAAATACTGAGTAGCAACCAACACCTGTTCGGTCTTCTCTATATACAGCTTCATCGCTTAAACAGCTTTGTATAATATCTCTATACTGTATCTCGTAATCCGTATTTGTTATAGTAGAAAACATATAATTCAAATATTTTAGACCATATCTGGTCTCGATTATACTTATAAGGACTCCTCTTTTTTAAATTCTTTGCTTCAATATCAATCCACCATTCATCGTTTTGTTTAGCGCTTGAAGCTGCATGAGGTGCTATTTTTATTCCATTATTTATGCACCATTGATATGCAACCTCCTCTTCAGGTGATCTTAGATATGATGGCATTGGAGTCCACCATTGTTTCTTTTTACTTAGCCCGCTTCCCATGGCAACGGGTCATCATTAACAACCATATCTCTATAAGGTATAAAGCAACCAGACTTTGGCTCCCATTTAAAATGTGCTTCAGCACCATTTTCACCTAAGTTTTGAAACTTTACTTTCAATACCTTAGCTTTAACGGTTTTAGCTTCATAATTTCTATGAACTAATATACCGTGATAGGAAGCATCATACCATTCGCCGCCACCTTTAATATTGTACATTGTAGGTTCTTCAATTTGTCCATCTGAACCTTTGTACATTTTTGTTGGGTGTGCAACAATAAAGACTAACACATCATACTTTTTAGCAAAGATTTCTATCTTTTGTAAATAGTCCATTGTGTATCTATTTACATCATCAGAAACCGCATCAACATCACGTATCTTATTAAATGGGTCTATAACTAAACATTTAATACCTTTACGCTTTACAAGCTCTGCCCCTTTACGAAGTACTGCTTCAAGCGTGTAACGTTCCATGTCAATAAAGAAATAGTTGTCATTCACATGCTCTGCAACTTGATTCCATTTGTCTGTACCAATATCTGATTTACGCGGCATATCTTGCCACGTTTTACGCATCAGTTTATGGGCATGTAAATAAGTTGGCGCATTTTCTGGACTAGCAAACGCTGTCTTCCAACCATAGTTCGAGTTATACCCAACGACCATTTGATCGACGAAATCACTCTTACCGGAAGAAGGAATACCAGTGACAGTAATAAATTGACCAGTATAAGTTGAAAAGATATCATCAAAATTTTCCAACCCGATTTGATAACCGGGCTTGAAGCCATTTGTAACGAAGTCAGTAACTTCATTCTCAATGTCTTTGAAAGTTGTGACGTTTTCAAGGGGTACTGGTCTCGCTTTGGCAATACGCTTTGCCAGCTCTTCTTTTCCATATTCTAATAAATATTCATTTGCGTCTTTGCAACCATTGAAGTCTGCAAGATAACATACTTCAGCACCTAAACGACGAACAAGCTCTGTTTGCAATGCTTGCCCAGCCTCATCTGAATCAACAGCTATAATAACCTTTTCTTTGTCTGTAAAGTAATCAATACAGTTATCTAAGTAATCAAGGTTGTTATTATTTAGTGTTGCACCGTTTGGAACTGATACTACGTTTTCAATACCTGCTTCATATAAAGAAAGGGCGTCCATTTCACCTTCTACAATAATACAATATTCATATCCTACGATACTGTTTATATTATAGAAAACCTTCTCGGCACCCTTATATAACTTAAAGTTTTTACGACCATCTCTGTATTTTACATTTATGAGTTGATCGCCCATATAGTAATTAAACTGTATGGTATTCTCGGTCTTACCGGTTTGTGGCATAAACTCAGGACCCTCGGTTACTTTGAGAGCCCTAAGCGTCTGCTTGGAGATGCCGCGTGATTCAAACCACTTTTCAACGTTAGTCGAAACTTCGTGTAT
>QQUU01000032.1 GCA_003385605.1 Bacteroidota bacterium | reverse complement strand
GCATCGTCCATAGCAACGAGCTCAACCACTGCAGCGTGCAACTGATTTTCGTCGCGAGAAGGTGCTGTACACCCTTCGAGGTAACTTACATAAGAACCCTCATCGGCTACGAGAAGTGTACGCTCAAACTGACCGGTGCCTGCTTCGTTAATGCGGAAGTAGGTGCTCAATTCCATAGGACAGTGAACGCCCTTAGGAATGTAACAGAACGAACCGTCAGTGAAGACGGCGCTGTTAAGTGCAGCATAAAAGTTGTCGCGCTTAGGTACCACAGTTCCTAAATGCTTACGGACCAATTCTGGGTGATCCTGAATGGCCTCACTCATCGAACAGAAGATGATGCCTTTTTCTGCTAAGGTCTCCTTGAAGGTGGTTGCTACCGAAACAGAATCGACCACAACATCCATTGCCACTCCAGTCAAGCGTTTTTGCTCGTCTAGACTAATGCCGAGCTTCTCGAAGGTCTTCAAGAGTTCCGGGTCGACCTCGTCCAAACTGTCCAAGGTTTTCTTTTGCTTCGGGGCACTGTAGTAAGAGATGGCCTGAAAATCTGGTTTCTCGTAGGTCACATTAGGCCACTCCGGCTCAATCATTTCTGACCAAGTGCGGAAGGCGTCTAGGCGCCATTCAAGCATCCATTCGGGCTCGTTCTTTTTTGCGCTAATCAATCGAATCACATCTTCGTTTAAGCCTGGAGGCACCTTATCACTTTCGATATCGGTGGTGAATCCATACTTATACTCCGATGCGGTGATTTCGTCTAAGATTTCGTCGCTCATGGGGTATTATACTGCGAAGCTCTCGCCACACCCACAGGTGCGCGTTGCGTTCGGGTTATTAAAATTGAAGCCTTTACCGTTCAAACCGCCACTGTATTCGAGCGTTGTTCCGATCAGGTAGAGCAGGCTCTTTTTTTCAACTACCACCTTAACTCCATTATCCTCATAGAGTTCAGCGTTTTCGGGCATATCGGGGGTAAATTCCATCTTGTACGACAAGCCGGAACAACCGCCGCTTTCCACACCAACGCTGATGTAGGTAGTCTCAAGACTCTTGCCTTCCTCTGCCATTAGGGAAGTCAGTTTGTCTTTTGCTGAAGTTGATACTTTGACCATATGTATTTAGACTAATTCTAAAAAAGCACTGCAAAGTTAATGAATATGGGCCTTTTATCTTGCAATCGAGTCGTATAAGGTGATAACTTTGCTCTATGTTTGATTCGAAGAACCCACAGCGTACCCCAATCTCAGATTTAGGCGAATTTGGCCTAATCGATCACCTGGTAAAAAATGCAAAAACAAAGCTTTCAAATACCGCGCTTGCGGTAGGCGATGATGCCGCATTGATTGACCAAGGCGATCATTACACCGCCATCTCCACCGACCTGTTGGTCGAGGGCGTTCATTTTGATCTGAGCTATGTGCCATTAAAACACTTGGGCTACAAAAGTGTCGTGGTGAACTTAAGCGACATCTATGCGATGAACGGGATGGCTGAACACATCACGGTGGGTATTGCCGTATCCAACAGATTTCCAGTAGAGGCGCTTGAAGAAATTTACGAGGGCATCCATCTCGCTTGTGAGCGCTACAATGTAGATCTCGTTGGAGGCGACACCACAGCCTCACAATCGGGTCTAATGATTAGCATAACGGCTACTGGCCGAGTGGAAAAAGGTGCGGAAGCCAAGCGCTCAGGCGCCGGTGATAACGATCTAATTGTTGTAAGTGGCGATGTTGGCGGTGCCTATATGGGACTTCAAATTTTGGAACGCGAAAAGCAGGTATTTCTTGAGAATCCGGAAATGCAGCCAGAATTGGGCGGACACGAATACATTTTGGAGCGCCAGCTAAAGCCTGAAGCTCGTAAAGACATTGTTGAATTATTGAAGGGATTAGACGTTCAACCTACATCAATGATTGATATCAGCGATGGGTTGAGCTCGGAAATCCTA
This sequence comes from Bacteroidota bacterium, assembly GCA_003385605.1. GTDB lineage: Bacteria > Bacteroidota > Bacteroidia > Flavobacteriales > Schleiferiaceae > UBA10364. Next base: position 57,172 of record QQUU01000032.1, on the reverse strand, counting down.
CACTTGAGCAAGGCCTCTGGCACGCAGTTCAATATTTACGAGAATAAGATTCCGATCGATCCGAGCATCTACACCTTGTGTGAGGAGTTCAATATGAACACTACTACAGTGGCATTGAACGGGGGAGAGGACTACGAGTTGTTGTTCACCATTAAAATTGGCGACCACGACAAGATCAAAGCGAATCCAAACCTTACGGTCATTGGTTACGTCAAGGGCGGTTCAGGTGCAAATCTGATTACTCGAGATGAAAAAGTCATCGAACTCAAGGCGCAAGGGTTTAAACACCACGGTTAAACTGCCCGTTATTTACCTTAGAAAATCTGTTTTTTCACATTTCTTAGTCAAGAGCTAAAGGTGTTGTCCCATTTGGTACTATTTGTGCGTAGCATAGTGTAGAACCCGAAAGGTGTTCCTAATTTTAAAGGACCAACCAAACAAACCTAGAACTCATGGAAGACAAGATTGTCAATAATCTTATCTATGGCTACCCTTTCTTTTTCCCAATCTGGAAAGCGCCCATAGATCAGCAAAAAACATTACAAGCCTCGTTTGAAGACGGGACGATGTCCTCACTCCCCGGTTTTCAGAGATTGAATGAAGATCAAATGGAGCAGGCGGTTAGGAATGCGAAGTACCTCTTCGCAGTCTATACAGCAGGCGATAAATCGCATCCTAAATGGAACGAAGCGAAAAACGTTGTTCGTGCCTTCCCAAACAGCTACAAGGAAGCTACAGGTATCAAGACCTCGGTGAAATCGTGGCTGCCTAAACTGGTTTAATCTGTCGGAGGGAGCAATGCCTCCCATTCTTCCCCATTGAACCAAGCCAAACGCCCATCGCCTAATTCAACGTAAACCCAAGAATTATTTGTTCCTAGAATAGTTCCGGCGCTGCCCTCACTCAATAGTACTAGTCTCTTGCTATTGGATGAGGGCTCGCTATATCCGTACGAGTTTCTTTCAACGACTACCGCAGTTTTGATTTTTGGAATGCTGAGGTAACTCATTCCTAGAAGGATAAATGCCATCACTGTAGTAGTCAGTGGCCACCTCCAGTTTAAAGACCGGCTCTTCGTGCGTCGTAGCACTAACAATACCACGGTTGCTACCAAAAATAGCCAGGCTGCATAGGTCCATCCTTCAGTACTCATGACGGAGCGCTCCCATTGTCCAATCCATTGAAGAAGCTCCTCCTTGGGGGCAACTAGAGCATCCGTGAGGCGGAGGTTGATCCAATCTAAATTGTGCTGAGCATCTGTGTTGTTTGGAGCGTATATCAGTGCGCGCTCGAAGTAAACTTTCGCCTCTCCTAATTCACCCATGCGCGCATAACAGTTACCCATGTTGTAACACAACACATCGTTCTCTGCCTGCGAGGCATAGATACTTTGGTATTTTTCAAGCGCTTCGCTGTACCTGCCGAGGTCGTACAGTGTCTTTGCGCTATCTGCAACTGCAGTTAGATCTGTTCCCATACCTCTTCAAATTCTGTTAGATGATGCACATTCTCGCTTGCTGCAATCGGTGCATACTGAGCCATATTACAGTGCTCAATCAATCTTAAAATGCGATTCGCTGTTGGCGTATCGTAGACATTCTCCAGCGCCTCAAGTCGCACTTGTTCGAGATGAATTCCTTTTTTGACCAGGGCGAACTCAAGGGCATTCAGCATCGTGCCATAGCGCTGCTCTTCTTGTGCGTCGAATGCTTTTTGCACGATTTTCAGTTGCGATTTTTTCCAATTTACCTTTTGCCCTTGCCTGCGCTCAGGAGCAAATTGCCATAGCCAAAGCAAACCGGCGAGCACTAACAATGCCAAGGTCCATGGATACAGATTTGATTTACCCTCCGCCTCGAATCTATGGTCTTGCAGGTAGCGAATATCATCGTCTATGGTCTTGACTTCGCGTTTTACGGCGCCTTCTAAATCTGAGTTTTCTTGGACACCACTAAGCGCCGGATTCTCGACGTTGAGCGTATCTGCGGCAATGGAAATTGTCTCGTAACGTTCTGTTCTGGTATTAAAGTAACTCCACTGCATTTCCGGAACGATAAAACTGCCCCTGTACTGAGGAACCAATAGGTATTCATATTCTTTATAGCCACGAATACCCCGCTCGCTGTAGCGAATATTCTCATTGTATTTAGGGTCATAAACGTCAAACCCTTCTGGTTGAATAAGCTCAGGCACTTCAAGCGTATTGAAATTTCCGGCACCTTCTACACGCAGTTTAATGGTAATACTTTCGCTTCCACTGACCTCTTTTCTGCTGATTTCACGGACCAATTTTAATTCGCCCACGCCGCCCTGGAAATCCTCAGGGGCACCCTCAGGCAAAGGCTTAATCTTTACCGCTGGAATTTTGGCGGTAGCCACTTGTGGAACAAATTTCGTCAAAGGCATATTAAAGAAATCTCTTCGGCCTGTTGGGACTTGAACTTGTCCACTGATCTTGAGTTCTTGTCCGCCGAGTGTGCCCGGTTTATTAGGGAGGATAAGGCGTTTGTCAAAGTCCAATACGGTCGCCATTTTGTTCCCGACTACCTCTCTTGTACTCTCTTGTTTAAATTCCAACTGTTGCTGAAGTACGTTCTCAAAATTGGGCGCTTGAATGATACTGAGGTCTCGCACAGGGTCAAAGAGCGTTGCCCTGAATTTTAGTACGATAGGCTCCCCAACATAGACCGATTTTTTTGAAGCGAGGATACGAACATTGAAACTTTCTTTGGCCTTTCTCTCCGCCCTGTTGTTCCGCTTAGCACCCGCCTTCACTGTTATTTTCAAGCGATTGCTTTCCAATTCCTGCCCGCTGACCTTCATCTTTGCAGGCGGTAGGGTAAATACACCTTCTTCCTGAGCTACAATCTCATAGGCGATAGAACGCTGCGAAGACATCCTTCCGTTGATGATCTGTGTTTGGCTCGATTGATAGGGTCCACTTACTACAATGAATTTATCAAAGCTGGGCGGTGTAATTGTCCCTTTGCGCGTATTGGTAGTAAAAGTGATTCTAAAGGGCTCGTTTAATCCCACGGTAGTCTTGGAACAACTCGCTGTAAGGGTAGCGTTTTGTCCAAAGGCAACACCGTGAAGCAGTACTGCACATACAAGAAGTAGTTTACCAATCTTTTTCACCGCTCTTCTTCTTTCCTTTGGCCTTTTTAGCCGTTACTTTTTCTGCTGTTTTCTCCTCAGCACGTTGAATAGCCTCGAGCAATCCCTTGATTTCTTCCGGCGTCATTTTAGCTGTGCTTTCGCCGCCTTGCTGCGGTTCATTTTTTTCACTGTTCTGATCGTCCTTAGGCTCACCTTGCTCGTTTTCTTGTTCGTCGCGATTTTCATCACCGCCTTCACCGCTCTGATCCTGCTGGTCTTCCTTTTCCTTGGAATTTTCGTCTTCAGGATTTTTCTCTTGAGGATCGTCTTTGTCCGATTTTGGCGGCTCTTTATCCTCGTTGTTCTCCTGCTCTTGCTGGTTCTCGTCTTGCTGGTTCTCGTCCTCCTGGTTTTCCTGATTCTGCTGCTGTTGTTGTTGCAGCTTCTCATAGGCGCGGTTAAAGTTGTATTGCGCGTCCGTTCTCTGTGGATTTTTAACAAGACTTTCCTTGTAGTAGTTTAAAGCTTCTTCGTACCGCTGGGCATCGTACGCTGCATCACCAAGATTGTACAAGGCATCGCTGATCTGTTCATCACTTTCTGCGTTGCTTAAACTTTCCTTCAGAGCACTTTCACCTTCCTCGGCCATGCCCGCCTCAAGCAATGTTGAACCCAAATTGTACCAGCCTTCGTAACCATCGGGATTCATTTGAACCGCCGATAGTAGGGATTCAGCGGCAGCCTGAAGATTCCCTTCTTCTTGCAGCATTTTTCCTTGGTTAACGGCTTGATCGTATTCCCACGCAGTTCCCTCAGTCCTCAGTGCCGAAAGGGTCGAATCTGCGCTTTGTCCCCACGCCACTTGGGTGCACAATAGCAGCACAAGCGGGCCATAGGTAAAAGGAGAACCTATTTTAGTTGGTAACATCAGGTAGAGTAGGAGAAAGAATAACGCAGGGAGTATGAACCACTGAAACTGCGGCTCATAGTCGATGGCGATTTCTTCACTGATATCTGCTTTCTGTCCACTTTCGATAAATTCTTGAATGCCGTTCAGGGCTTGTTCGGTACGGTTGCCATCGAGGTACGTCGCACCAAGGTCCTCGATAAGTCCTGCCAGTACCTTTTCGTCTCTTTTGGTTATGACCACCTCACCGTTTCTATCCTTCTTATATGTCGTTCCTCGCGTACTTTTCTTCAAAGGAATAGGCCCCCCGCTTTGGGTGCCAAGACCTACCATAAGAATGTTGATTGGGAAATCAGGCAGTTCTAAACCACTGAGGGCCTCGTGGTCTTCACCGTCGGTAAAGACAATGATAAATCTACCTGCCGGTGATGCAGGGTTGAAGTAGCTTGAGCCGTACTCCAATGCAGCAGCAAGGTTCGTCCCTTGGGAAGGCACTGCATCCGGGTCGGCGGCATTCAGCGCCATTTTAGCCGCTACATAATCTGTGGTTATGGGCAGGGCAGGGTAGGCACTACCTGCATAGGCGACAATACCTACACGATCTCCACTTAACATTTCAAGCGAACGGGAAATCAGTAGCTTGGCTTTGTCCAGCCTTGACGGGGCGATATCCTCTGCAAGCATCGAGCGGCTAACATCGAGCGCAAAGATGACATCTGTTCCTTTTCGGTTGACTTTTTGCTTTTGACCGCCCATCTGCAGGTTGGCCAAGCTCAGCCCTAAGAATAGCAAGGCCAAGGCGAGAAATACATGACGGGTGAAGAATCGAATGCTACCGAAACGCTTTTTTTCTTCCTTGACATCCAAACCGAGCTTGCTCCAGGCATTTTTTCGCCACCTGTGGAACACGACTGCCGCGAGGAGCACCGCAAAAAACAAGACGGGTCCTAGCCAGAGAAGTTCAGGATGTTGCCATTTAAAAACCATTTAGAAAGCGGATTTTAGAAGTACAAAATTCAACAATAACTCTAGGCCAATTAAAAACAGTGCGAGCCAAACGAATCTGCTGTAATGCTCGGTGTATCGGTAAAATTGGAATCCTTCGATCTCGCTTTTTTCCAAGCTGTCGATCAAATCGTAAATGTTCTCTAGGCTTTCGCGGTCGGTGGCGCGGAAATATTGCCCTCCTGTAATAGAAGCAATCCGCTCTAAAAGGGCTTCGTCAATAGTTACTTGTTGCGGGCGGTAAATGATTTCTTTGGTCAAGGGATCGATAGCCACGGGCATTGAAGCGACGCCGTTGGTCCCTAGCCCAATGGTATACACCTTGATGCCGAGACTAGCACAGAGCTCTCCGGCCTGAATAGGATCCACCAAACCGGCATTGTTTTCTCCATCGGTAAGGAGGATCACCACCTTACTTTTTGCGGTGCTTTCGGCCAATCTATTGGCAGCGGTACTTAATCCCATACCGATGGCGGTACCGCCGTCGAGCATGTCGTATTTCAAGGCTCTGATCTGTTCATTGAGTAAGCTGTGATCGGTGGTTAGGGGGACAGGGCTGTAGGCCTCGCCTGCATAAATGACCAGCCCAATCCGATCGACGTTACGCCTGCTTACAAAATCGGTGGCGACATCCTTCAAGGCTTCTAGACGATTAGGCTTCAGATCTTTCGCGAGCATGGATGCACTAATGTCCAAGGAGAGCATCATATCCACCCCAAGGTTTTGCGAAGGCTGTTGAATGATTTCGGAGCTCTGTGGGCGTGCCATGGCAATACAAAGTGCGCCGAGGGCCATCCAAGAGAGCAAGGCAGTAAAGTTCTTTAAAGGTCCCGCCAGAGGCTGTTGAAGACCGTCGAGCAACGAGAAGGTGAACTGCCCAAAACGCTTTGCACGCAGTAGGCCCATTCCCAAAGCTGCCAATGGAATGAGGGCAAGACCCGCGAGCCAAAGCGGCTCGTTGAATTCCCAATTACTCCAATCCATCGTTCTCCTCTTTAGGTTTAAAATCCAGTACCAGTTGCTCGGCGCGTTGCAAGCAATCGAGATGTTCCCCGACAGTGGTTTGACCCTTAGCGAACTTCACAAAGTCTGCGCGCGTCATGATAAATTCGAACCGCTCTACATCTTCACTTGTCCATCGTGTTCGAAGTGTAGCGAGGCTTTCGGAGGTGGTCTGCTCGCTAAGCGGCAAGCCAGTTTGAACACTGAGGTAGCGTCGAAGGATGTCCGCGATACTCGTGTAATAACCTTTAGCGTCAATTTCCCACGGCTGTTCTTCTCGGAGTCTCGCCAAAGCTGCCATGGTATCTGCAAACCAGTCTATTTCTACAAGGTCCTCTTCCTCGTTTTTCGTCTCGGTATCGCGTGACGCGAACCTGTAAATGAGGTAGGCTAGGGCGAGTGCAAGCAGCAGTCCTAAGAGGTGAAGTTTGTAATGGCTGACCCAATGACCAAAGTTGAAATCAATGGCTTTGAGTGCTCGGTTCTCCGCACGTTCTACTCCCTCCTGAGCAGGGATGAGGGTGGCTAAAACTGATGTAGAATCTGTGGTGTACTTGTCGCCCGTATACTCAAGGGTGGCTCGAGGCATAGCCAGTGTTCCTGAATCGACCACTAAGAATGAAATGGTGTGTTTTAGGTAATTGTCTGCTGTATCCAAATCTTGCTGCAGCAGTAAAAGGCCATCAACCGTATCTAGAGAAAAAGAGGTGGCGGCGAGAGGATATTCTAGGGTGTATTCTACGATGCCTCCAACCAAATATTGGGAAGAATCCGTTTGGGCACTAAGGACCGAAGGATCGATAGTGCCTGGGTTTCTCTGGCCTACAGCGCTCAGCCCTGAAAGCAGGGCAGCAATGAAAAATACATACTTGCGCATCATCTTGCCTTCGTCTTTAAATAATGTAAAAGCGGCGGAACGAAATCTTCATTCATTTCTACCGAAACAAGTCCAGCGCCGGAGCGCTTGGTGAGCGCATTTAGGGCTTCTTTCTTTTGTTGGTGGCGTTGTTTTAGGCCGGCTGAAAATGCTTTGCTGTTTGAATTGGCCCAACGTACCTGGCCAGTTTCTGCATCGCGCATGGGTACGAGTCCCACCTTTGGAAATTCGACCTCTTTGTGCTCATAACTATGGACTGCACACAGGTCAAAGCGCTTGGCAGCGATTTTAAAGTTGCGAGCAGGTTCGGGTCCTAAGAAGTCACTCATCAAGAATACATTGCTGTGACGCTTCTGTATTTTTAACAGGTGTGCTATGGCGCCATCGACATCCGTCCCTTCACTCTGAGTCTCCCATTCGAGCAAGGTTTGTATGATGCGCATGACGTGCTTCTTTCCTTTTTTCGGCGGAATTACCTTCTCCACAGATCCGGCGAAGAGAATCAGGCCAATTTTATCGTTGTTGCCCAAGGCACTGAACGCCAAGGTGGCGGCAATCTCTGTTTGCAAGTCTCTTTTGCTCCGGTTTGATCCGCCGAAGGAGGTACTACGGCTGATGTCTACGACAAGGTATAGGGTGAGCTCGCGTTCTTCTTCGAATACTTTGATGTAGGGCGCGCGTTTTCGTGCGGTGACGTTCCAATCGATGCTTCGCACATCGTCCCCACTTTGGTAGGGACGTACTTCGGCAAAACTCATACCTCGCCCTTTGAACGAACTTTGGTACTCTCCTGAAAAGAGTTGATCGCTCAGTCTACGCGTCTTGATTTCGATGCGTCGAACTTTCTGAAGTAGTGTTATTGCGTCCAATTCTTAGGTCTATTTATGGGACCATAAGTGTATTTAAGATCTCTGTGACGATGGCGTCCTGAGTGAGCTCCTCGGCCTCTGCTTCGTAGCTAAGGCCAATGCGGTGACGCAGTACGGATGGAGCTACGGCGCGAACATCTTCAGGGATAACGAAACCACGATGTCTAAGGAATGCGTGACATTTGGCGGCCTTTGCCAAGGCGATAGAACCACGCGGTGAGGCGCCGAAACTTATTTTGTTGTCAAGTCCAGTGATGTTGAATTTATCCGGGAAACGAGTAGCGAATACAATATCTAGGATGTAGGATTCGATCTTCTCGTCCATGTATATACTGTCGACTGCCTTGCGAGCATTCAAGATCTGATCTGTACTAACCACTGCGTTCAGGGTGGCTAATCCACCTTGGAGTTGATTGCGCATGATGGTGCGTTCGTCTTCACGCTCTGGGTAGGTGAGGGTTACTTTGAGCAGAAAGCGGTCCATCTGTGCTTCAGGAAGCGGGTAGGTGCCTTCTTGTTCAACCGGGTTCTGCGTAGCCATTACTAAGAACGGCTTAGGTAAAGGATAGCTGTTTTCGCCAAGGGTTACTTGTCGTTCTTGCATGGCTTCAAGCAGGGCACTCTGAACCTTGGCCGGGGCGCGGTTGATTTCGTCTGCCAAAACAAAGTTGCTAAAGATGGGCCCTTGTTTGGTTTCAAACTTGTGCTCCTTCATGTTGTAGATCTGAGTACCCACAACATCCGAAGGGAGCAGGTCAGGTGTGAATTGGACCCTAGAGAAAGAAGCTCCAATGGTTTTACTGAGGCTGTTGATGGCAAGTGTTTTTGCCAATCCAGGAACACCTTCGAGCAAAATATGACCGTCGGCAAGGAGTCCGATGAGCAAGCCTTCGACCATGCCTTTTTGTCCAACGATGACCTTACTTAATTCGCTTTGTAGAAGATCGATAAAGGCGCTTTCGTTTTTTATCGATTCGTTTAATGCAACAATATCTGGCGCAGTTTCCATACGTATTGATTTTTCGTGGGTTCAAAAGAACGGAATCCGTCCTTTTTTAATGGTTAAAGGAGGGTTAAAATAGGTCTATTTATCCCAATCCCCGAGCGGAACGACATAGTTTTCAGCGATGCCGAAGTAAGTGCCGTTTTCAGCAAGTGAATAATGGCCGGTTAAAGCTCCGAACGCAGGCAAGATTCCAATCCAATGGTTGAAGAAAAACGCTTTCATTTTGACGCGGAATCGCCCTTTGCCTTTTAGGGTGGCCCCAGGGTGCAGATGACCACAGATAAGCACTTTATCTTCGTTTAATTCAGGGTGTACGCGGCGTGCTCTTGCTTCATCAAAAGAGCAGTTCTTGGAGAAATCCGACCCTGGCGGTTCGTGCAGGCAAAGGAAATTGCCTATGCTGTACTGGTCGTAGACAAGCAATTCCGACCAACTAGGTAGGTCGAAATCGTGGTTGCCTTTGACTAGAATAAAGTTTCGTTCGCTTCTGTCTTTGATGAAATCGAGGAGCTCGGAAGTTTCTTTGTTTTGAGCACCTTCAAAGAGGTCGCCAAGGAAGATGACGGTAGAGGTTGGGTGACGATCTATGGCCGCTGAGAGTCGTTTCATTCCAAAGCGGTGGACAGCAATAGGAGTGGGGATACCTTCTTTGCGGAATTGGCCCCCTTTACCCAAATGGATGTCGGAAAGAAATAAGGTGTTGAGGTCTTCGACGTAGAGTGAACCGTCAAAGTACAAGCGACAAGAGTGGCCGCCGAACGTGTAGTCCAGCCACTGCTCCATTATTTGAAGACGCTGCGTTGAAAGAGGAACAAAAGTCCTACACCTACTGAGATGGCAGTGTCGGCGATGTTGAAAATAGGACGGAAGAAAGTGAAGAATTGACCGCCCCAAACAGGAACCCATTCAGGCAAGTTTCCTGCGTACAGTGGGAAGTAAAGCATATCTACCACCTTTCCTTGCAGTACGGGTGCGTACCCTCCTGCCTCAGGCATGAACTCGGCCACGCGGCCTAGGGAGTCTGAGAATATGAGGCCGTAGTACAGGCTGTCTAAGACATTGCCGATAGCACCTGCGAGGATGAGACTGATCCCCCAGATCGCCACGTTGGTCGTGCCGGATTTGATGGTCGAACGGAGCCAATAAATGATACCTGCAATGGCTCCAATACGGAAAATAGTTAGGGCTAATTTACCCGCGACACCGCCCAGTTCGAGGCCAAATGCCATTCCAGGATTTTCGGTGAAGTGAATGTAAAACCATGGCGTGATTTCATAGCTCTGGCCCAAATACATAGTACTCTTAACCCAAAGCTTCACGAGTTGGTCTACGAGGAGAACCGCTAAAACGATGAAGGTCGCTTTTCTCAACGCTGCTTGAGTTTCGCTTCCATGCTCAATGTCGCGTGCGGTACCAATTTCAGACGGTCTGCCTCAATCAGTTTTCCAGTAACGCGACAAATACCGTAGGTTTTATTCTCGATACGGATAATGGCGTTTTTGAGGTCACGAATGAATTTTTCTTGACGCGAGGCGAGTTGTGAATTGCGCTCTTTACTCATGGTGATTGAACCCTCTTCAAAAGATTTGAACTGCGGCGACGTATCGTCTGTACCGTTGTTCATGTCGTTTGCGAACTGCTCGCGCAACAAGGCTAGATCTTCTTCCGCTTTTGCGATTTTTTTCTCAATGATCGCTCTGAACTCCTGAAGCTCAGCATCATTGTATCTGGTTTTTTCTTGATCTGACATGTCTCAAAGTTTTGTGTGCTAGGTCGGAGAGGCACGAATTTAATTAATTCTTGGAAATAGAAATACAAATCTCATGCCCTTCTACTTCCGTGCTGTTTTCAGTAGTAGTCCCCCAGTGGATAGCATCGGCAAGGACCTCGTCTTTTACATATTCTTCAAATGAAGCAAGGCTGCTTGCAAAGGCATCTTCAGCTTGAATCGTCACATCTATTCGATCTACTACATCCAAGCCGGAAGACTTACGAAGGTTCTGCAAGCGGTTAACAAGCTCCCTAGCCAATCCTTCGTTCTTCAACGCTTCTGTTAGTTCGGCATCGAGTGCTACCGTTAATCCATCGCCTGTTGCGACCAACATTCCTGGGATATCTTCGGTAACCACCTCACAATCTTCAATGCTAATGGTAACGGTTTGACCTTGGTCCTCAAAGCTTACTTCACCAGAAGCTTCAAAGGCATCAATAGCCGTACTTTCCATCCCTTCGATGAAGGCTTTCACTGCTTTCATGTGACGCCCAACTTTTGGACCTAAGGCCTTGAAGTTTGGCTTTACCTTTTTGACAAAGACACCCGCATCTGGAGCGATGATCTCTAGTGCTTTAACGTTGACCTCCGCCAACAGGATGTTTTGAATGCTTTCTAAGACTTCTGCATCCTGCTTGTTTAATGCAGGTACAAGAACGCGCGCGAGAGGCTGACGTACCTTCAAGTTCTCTTTCTTACGGATACTTAGTACGAGCGAAGTCAGCTTGCGAGCGGTATTGATTTTGTGCTCAAGGGCAGTATTTACGAGAGCAGCATCCGACATTGGGAATTGGGTCAAATGCACGCTGTTTTCACCTTCTAGGGCAACGCCGCTGTAGAGGTCCTGATAGAGTTTGTCTGCATAAAACGGCGCGAGCGGTGCCATCAATCGGCTCAAGGTCTCCAGACACGTCCAAAGGGTTTGGTAGGCGCTGATCTTATCGGCAGCGTACTCGCCTTTCCAGAAGCGACGACGACCGAGACGTACGTACCAGTTCGAGAGTTTTTCCGTGGTAAACTCCTGGATAGGACGGAAGGCACGAGTAGGCTCGAAAGCTTCCATTCCATCGACTACCTGAGCAATCAACGTATTGAGTTCAGAAAGAATCCACTGATCCATTTCTGGGCGGTCGGCTACCGGAATTGGTGCCTCCTCAAATTTGAAGCCATCCACATTCGCATACAGCGCGAAGAAAGCGTAGGTATTGTGGAGGGTACCAAAGAATTTACGGCGAACCTCGTCCAGCCCGTCCATGTCAAAGCGCAAGTTGTCCCACGGCGACGCATTGGTCAACATGTACCAGCGCAGGGCATCCGCGCCGTATTTATCCATGGTAGTAAATGGATCTACCGCATTGCCTAGACGCTTCGACATCTTCATGCCGTTCTTATCCAGTACCAATCCGTTCGAGATCACATTCTTGTAGGCGACTTTATCAAATACCATCGATGAAATGGCATGCAGGGTAAAGAACCAACCTCTAGTTTGGTCCACACCTTCTGCAATGAAGTTTGCAGGGTAGGCACCGCCGTTATCGACCTTGTCTTTGTTTTCGAACGGGTAATGCCATTGTGCGTACGGCATAGAACCACTGTCGAACCAAACATCGATCAAATCACTTTCTCTGCGCATCGCTTTTCCGGAGGCGCTGGTTAGCACCACGGTGTCCATAATGTGGCGATGCAGGTCAATCTTGTCGTAGTTCTCACGGCTCATATCGCCAGCCACGAAACCTTCCAAAGGATTGTGGTCCATGTTGCCTGCTGCAATAGATTTTTCAATCTCCTGTTGCAACTGCTCTACACTACCGATACAGATGTTTTCATCGCCTTCTTCGGTGCTCCAAATAGGCAATGGAATACCCCAGAATCTAGAGCGGCTCAAGTTCCAATCGTTGAGGTTTTCAAGCCAATTCCCGAAGCGACCAGTTCCTGTTGATGCCGGTTTCCAATTAATCGTCTTATTCAAGGCAATCATTTGGTCCTTGTTTGCGGTCGATTTAATGAACCAGCTGTCCAGCGGGTAGTACAAAACAGGTTTGTCGGTACGCCAACAGTGCGGGTAGCTGTGTTCGTATTTCTCAATCTTGAACGCCTTGTTCTCCAGCTTTAGCTTAAGGGCAATACGCTCATCCACGCTCAAATAGGCTTTTAGCTCTGGAATGATTGGTTTTAATTTTTCTCTCTGCTCTTGGAACGAAGCTTCCTTTTCTTCATCCGTGAGGTATTCCGCTTTGATGTATTCTTCACCCAAACCGAACATTGGATCGGCCAATTCAGCTCTGAACTTCCCTCTCAGATCCACCAACGGTACCAAATTATCGCTCTCGTCCATCACAAGTAGTGGAGGTACGCCAGCATCTGCGGCTACTTTGGCATCATCAGCACCGAAGGTTGGCGCCGTGTGCACAATACCCGTACCGTCTTCAGTAGTTACGAAGTCACCTGGAATCACGCGGAAGGCATCCTCTGGACGCTCGTGCGGCTGTGCATAGTCTAAAAGCTGCTCGTATTTAATACCGACTAGATCAGCACCTGAAACAGTTTTTACAATCTCGTAAGGAATCTTCTTCGCGCCTTTCTCGTAAGTAGCAGTATCGCCTTCGACAAACTTTTTACCGAACAACTTGCCCAAAAGGCCTGAAGCAGCAATGATGTTTACCGGCTCGAAGGTGTATTGATTGAAGGTCTTAACAAGTGCATATTCAATCTTAGGCCCAACGGTCAACGCGGTGTTTGAAGGTAGTGTCCAAGGCGTGGTCGTCCATGCCAAGAAGTGGGCATCTTCCGTACCTAGAAGTGCCGTGCTTTGCGCCGAAGGAACCATCTTGAACTGCGCCACCACAGTGTTGTCTTTAACGTCGCGGTAACAGCCCGGTTGGTTCAACTCGTGCGAACTCAATCCAGTTCCTGCTTTTGGCGAATACGGTTGAATGGTGTACCCCTTGTAGATGAGCCCTTTATTGTAGAGTTCGGAGAGCAACCACCAAACACTTTCCATGTATTTGGAATCGTAGGTAACATAAGGGTCGTCAAGGTCTACCCAGTAACCCATTTGATCGGTCAGATCTTTCCAAATCCCGGTGTAGCGCATTACCGCTTCGCGACACGCGTCGTTGTACTCTTCAATAGAGATTTTGCTCCCAATATCTTCCTTGGTGATGCCCAATTCTTTTTCGACACCAAGCTCCACAGGAAGACCGTGGGTATCCCAACCTGCCTTGCGGTCAACGAGGTACCCTTGCTGGGTTTTATAACGACAAAAGACGTCCTTCAAAGAACGTCCCATTACGTGGTGAATACCCGGCAAACCGTTGGCACTAGGAGGGCCTTCGAAGAAGATCCAAGGCTCTGCATCTTTGCGTTTTTCGAGGGTTTGCTCAAAGACGTTTTCTGCCTTCCAACGCTCTAATACGGCTTTGTGGATGGCAGCTAAATCTAGGTGTGAATATTCAGGGAATGTACTCATGAGGCCTTTTTATACTGTGGCTACACATTTAAGTTCGATTGCGATCGGGGTCGGTAGACTGTTGATCTCAACCGTAGTTCTACAAGGTTGGTTGTCTTTGAAGTACTCGGCGTAAATGCGGTTGAATGTGTGGAAATCACGCTTCATATCTACCAAGAATACCGTCACGTCCACGAGCTTGTCCCAGGAAGACCCGCTAGCTTCTAAGATGGCTTTTACATTGGCAAAAACGCTGTGTACTTGCGCTTCAAAGTCAAACGCTTTAAAGTTTCCATTATGGTCCAATTCCAATCCAGGAACCCCGCTGTCGTTCGCATCGCTGCCCGCGGTACGAGGACCTACGCCTGATAGAAACAGTAAATCACCCACCTTACGAGCATGTGGATACAAGCCGACAGGTTTTGGTGCGGTCGAGGTCGAAATTTTATTAGAATCGGACATAATAGGTCTGTTTAAGGGTGCAAAAATAAAGAATGCGTCCCGGAAGGACCGCATAAAATGCTGAAGGTTAGAAAATAAACTTAGTGTTATTTGGACACTTACTCGGAAACTATATATATTTGCACCTGTATGTAAAGATTGGTGGTTCTTTCTTTTCATGCTTCTGTGATAGGTTCTAGGGGCTATTTGGCAGGATTTTCAGGGTATTTTGAGCCGATTTCAAATGCCGGAGAGTACTTCCAAATTCCCCTTTTTTCTTTTTAGAACTTTCCCTTTCGACTACCATTTTTGGCTTAACTTCCGCTGCTGCACTGCCATTGTGTCCAATTTTTACTGAAGTCGCGCTATTTGGCGTTTTTTTAGCTATTAAAGACCTTGTGCAACCCCGCACACCTATTATTTTTGTGGACTATTTATAAGATACACCCAGCCTCATGCTGAAATTCATATCCAAACTGGTCGGATCAAAAAGTGATCGTGACCTCAAATTACTTCAACCGTTTGTTGATGCCATTAATTCGCACACCGATGCGGTTGCGGCACTTTCCAACGACGGCCTTCGCGAAAAAACAGCCGGCTTTAAAAAGGCCATCGAAACGGCTACTGCAGAATTAGAAGCGGAAAAGACTGCCCTGTACGAGCAAATCGCCGCAACGGAAAACTACGATGCGCGCGAGCCTTTGTACGAACAGATTGAAGCAATCGACAAAGACGTCTTGCAAGAGATTGAGCGCGTACTTCTCGAAGTGCACCCTGAAGCTTTTGCAGTTGTGCGTGAAACCGCGAAAAGATTTACGGCGGGTGAAGTTCGTGCTACTGCGACGGAATTGGACCGTGAATTGGCTCAGAAATTTCATCACATTACCATCGAGGGCGATGAAGTGGTCTACGCGAATTCTTGGAAGGCCGCTGGTGGAGACATCACCTGGAACATGGTGCACTACGATGTACAGCTCATAGGTGGTACTGTGCTCCATGAAGGTAAAATTGCCGAGATGCAGACGGGTGAGGGTAAGACCCTTGTGGCAACCTTGCCGGTGTATTTGAATGCACTAGCCGGACGTGGGGTGCACGTTGTAACGGTGAACGACTACCTCGCAAAGCGTGATAGTGAGTGGATGGCACCCATCTTCAACTTCCACGGTTTGACCATTGATTGTATCGATAAGCACCAACCAAATTCGGAAGACCGTCGCGCTGCCTACTACAGTGACATCACATACGGAACCAATAACGAGTTTGGTTTTGATTACTTGCGCGACAACATGGCGCGCCGCGATGAAGATCGCGTTCAGACCCGTGGCCACCACTTTGCCATCGTGGATGAGGTGGATAGCGTATTGATTGACGATGCACGTACGCCATTGATTATTTCTGGTCCTACGCCAAAGGGTGACCAGCACCAGTTCGATGAGCTCAAAGGATTTGTAGAGTCGTTGATGACGGCACAGAAGAACTTTGTACAAAAGGAATTGACCGATGCGAAGAGTCTTATCGCTGAAGGAAATACAGACGAAGGTGGAGTGAAGCTTCTACGCGCTTACCGCGGGTTGCCAAAATCCAAGCCGCTGATCAAATTCCTTTCGCAAGACGGAATGAAGACCTTGCTTCAAAAGACCGAGGGTGCGTACCTCCAAGAGCAAGGCAAGCGCATGAAGCTCATCGATGAAGATTTGTTCTTCACCATTGAAGAGAAAAGCAATCAAGTAGATCTTACCGGCAAGGGAATCGATTTGATTTCAAAGAGCACCGCAAAGGACTTCTTTGTGATGCCGGATATCACCGCTGAGCTAAGCGCGTTGGAAGACCTTGAAGGTTCTGCCGAGGAAAGAGCGGCAAAGAAGGACGAAATCATGCGTGACTACGGTGTGAAAAGCGAACGCATCCACACGGTGAATCAGTTGCTCAAGGCCTATGCATTGTTTGAGAAAGACACGGAGTACGTGATCATGGACAACAAGGTGAAGATTGTCGACGAGCAGACGGGTCGTATCATGGAAGGCCGTCGCTATTCGGACGGTTTGCACCAAGCCATCGAGGCGAAAGAGAACGTAAAGATCGAGGCTGCCACGCAGACCTATGCGACCATTACCCTACAGAACTACTTCCGCATGTACCACAAATTGGGTGGTATGACGGGTACGGCTGAAACGGAAGCCGGAGAATTCTGGGAGATTTATGAATTAGAAGTGGTGGTAATCCCAACCAACCGTCCTATTGCTCGTGACGACCGCGAAGACTTTGTGTACAAGACAAATCGTGAGAAGTACAATGCGGTGATCGAGGAGATTACCAAACTTCGTGATGCTGGCCGACCTATTCTTGTAGGTACCACTTCGGTGGAAATCTCAGAATTGTTGAGCCGTGCACTGAAGATTAGAAAGATTCCACACCAAGTCCTCAATGCGAAGATGCACCAGAAGGAAGCCGAGGTTGTTGCCGAAGCAGGTAAGCCGGGCATGGTGACCATCGCTACGAACATGGCGGGTCGTGGTACGGATATTAAGTTGAGCGATGAAGCGAAGGCCGCAGGCGGTCTAGCCATCATCGGTACCGAGCGTCACGACAGCCGTCGCGTTGACCGCCAGTTGCGTGGTCGTGCAGGTCGTCAAGGTGATGTGGGTTCTTCTCAATTCTTTGTATCGCTTGAAGACAAACTCATGCGTCTCTTTAACTCTGAGCGTATTGCAGGGTTGATGGACCGTCTCGGTCTAGAGGAAGGCGAGGTGATCCAGCACAGCATGGTAACCAAGAGTATTGAGCGCGCACAGAAAAAAGTAGAAGAGAACAACTTCGGAACGCGTAAGCGATTGCTCGAGTACGACGATGTAATGAACAGTCAGCGTACGGTGATTTACAAGCGTCGTGGTAATGCGCTGAAGGGACAGCGTATCAAGGTGGACATCGCGAACATGATTTACGACACCCTCGCGGATCTTGTAGAGATGCACCAGCCGTCGAAGGACTTCGAAAACTTTAAACTGGACTTCTTACGCACCTTCGCGTTCGAGCCGGATATGATAGCCGACGAGTTCACAGGTGGAGATTTTGAAGCAGTGTGTAACAATCTGTTTGACCAAGCGACGAAATTCTACAACGAGAAAGGCGGTCGTATCGCTGCAGCCGCAATGCCAGTATTCCAACAGGTGTATGACGATCCTAAGAACAGCTTTGATAAAATCTTGGTACCTATTACCGACGGTCGTAAGGCCATGCAGGTAACCAGTGTACTTCACGATGTGATCGAGAGCCAAGGTCAAAGTTTGATTTCAGACATCGAGAAAGGAATTTCCATCGCCATTATTGATGACGAATGGAAGAACCACCTGCGTTCTATGGATGACCTAAGAACCAGTGTTCAAGGGGCGGTGTACGAACAAAAAGATCCATTGTTGATTTACAAATTTGAATCGTTTGAATTGTTCAAAGGATTGGTGAGTAGAATCAACCAAGAGATCGTGAGTTTCTTGTTCCGCGGAAACCTTCCTGAAAACAATCCTTCTCAGGTAAGACGTGCACCGGCCAACGCGCCGAAGCAAAGATTGCAGGAGGGGAGAACAGAAGGAGGTGCCCCTCAGCAGCGCCAAACTCCAGGTCAACCAGCGCCAGCAGGTCCTCCTAGAAAGGCAACACCGGTGGTAAAATCTGGAAAGTCTTACGGTCGTAACGATGCCGTTAGCATTCGTAATTCGGCAACAGGTGAGGTGAAAAATGTGAAATACAAGAAAGCCGAGCCACTTTTAGCCAAAGGTTGGGTAATCGAAGACTAGCCATTTATGTTCTGGAATACCGTCACTAAAATTATCCTAAGAAACAGGCTCGCTTGGCTTGTTTTGATTGGTCTATCTGCCCTTTTTATGGGGTACATGGGCAGGACGGTAGAAACCAGTTACGAGTTTGCCAAGCTGATGCCGGAGACGGATTCAGTGAGCATTGAATACAACATGCTTGTTGAGGAATTTGGGCAAGCTTCTAATACCGTGGTTATTGCCATGGAAGATCCCGACTTCTTCACCAAAGAGCACCTTGTGGAGTGGTTAGCATTGGTAGATAGCCTTCAATCTGTGGACGGTATTACCGACGTACAAAGCCTCACAGAGGCCTACGGTTTAGAGGTGGATAGTGCCACCGAAAAGCTTACGCCCTTCGTGCTCTTTGATAAGTTGCCAGAAAACGGGGAAGAAGAATTGGCCCTTGAGGCGAAGGTCAAATCATGGCCGTTCTACAAAGGGGGGTTGTACCAAGGGGATACCTATATGATGATTCTTCGCTTGGACGAAGAGCGCCTTTACAACAAAGAGGTGGTACCAATCGTAGAAAATGCGAAGAAGCATTTGCTCGCATGGGAAGCATCCACAGGCAGAAACTTACACATGAGTGGCCTTCCATGGTTGCGCATTGCCAACGCGAAGAATTTGGAGCGGGAGATTTACAGAACTATCGCGCTGACGCTTCTAGTGACGGTCATCATTTTCTTCTTGTTCTTAAAGAGCTTGCGTGCAACGGCCATCTCTTCGTTGGTTGTGCTCTTGGGCGTTGTGTACTCACTTGGCATCATGGGCATGCTAGGGTACGGCATAACCATGCTGAGCTCTCTGATTCCACCACTGATCATTGTGATCGGTGTACCGAATTGTATTTATCTGATCAACAAATACCATCAAGAGTACAAGAAGCACGGCAATAAGATCCTGGCCATTCAGCGAGTGATTAAAAAAGTCGGTTACATCGCATTGATCACCAATACGACTACAGCCCTTGGTTTTGCCGCATTTATCTTAACAGACAGCCAGAACCTCGTTGAATTTGGCTTAGTGAGCTCCTTGAGCATCATGGTGGTATTCTTGATTTCACTTTTGCTCATTCCGATTATCTACTCCTATGTCAGCCCACCAAAAGAGCGCCACCTCAGTCACTTTGACGTCAGTTGGTTGGTCGGCTTCTTGGATTTCCTAGACGATACCGTTGAACATAGACGCAACATCGTTTACAGCATTACCATTGCTATTGTTGGTTTGAGTATTTACGGGATGACTAAGATTGAAACGGCCGGTAATATTACTGCCGATTTCAACAAGGGCAAGGAAATGTATAAGGACGTCAAGTACTTTGAAAGTAAGTTCGGTGGCGTTATTCCCGTCGACATTATTATTGATACCAAGCGTGAGGGCGGCGTTGAAAAACTCAGTACGCTTAGACGCATCGAACAACTTCAAGATTCATTGGCTACCCTGCCTGAACTAAGTAGAGCCGTCTCTTTGGTGGATGCTGTGAAGTTTGCGAAACAAGGGGTAATGTTTGGAAACCCGGACCTTTACGAGTTGCCTACACGTAGTGAGCAGCAGTGGCTACTGACCTACATGCCGCGTGATGCTAAGGACGAAACGGGCTTGGCAAGTTCCATGGTAACGCCAAACGGGCAAAAGGCTAGAATTACGGTGCAGATGGCCGATCTAGGTACGCCGGAGATGCGTGCACTGACCGCGAAGATCAATGATATGGTAGAGCGTGTGTTCCCGGGTGCACGCTATGATGTAGTGGTTACTGGAGCGTCCATCAAGTTCATTCGTTCTACGACCTACCTCATTAATAACCTTATTCTCTCTCTGAGTCTCGCAGTAGTGGCGATTTCAATTATTATGGCCTTGCTGTTTATGAGTTGGAGAATGGTGCTTGTCAGCTTGATCCCGAACCTCATTCCAATGTTATTCACTGCTGGAATTATGGGGCACTTCGGCATTCCACTGAAGCCTTCTACCATTTTAGTATTCAGCATTGCTTTCGGTATTTCAGTGGATGATAGTTTGCACTTTCTGGCCAAATACAAACAGGAATTAAAAGCCAATAATTGGAACATTAAATGGGCTGTGAAGAGCTCAATTGTGGAGACCGGTCTGAGTATGTTCTACACGTCCATTGTATTGTTCTGTGGCTTCTCAGTATTCATGACCTCAGGTTTTGGTGGAACACAAGCACTAGGCCTCTTAACCTCGATTACCCTGCTCGTCGCTATGATGAGCAACCTCATTCTCTTGCCTTCTTTCCTACTTACCATGGACAAATGGTTAGGAAAAAATGACCTTAGCGATAATATCCTCGATATTTACGATTCAGAAGTAGACGAAGAAACCGACACAGAAAAAGAATAACCATGAAAGGCATTATCCTCGCTGGAGGCTCCGGCACTAGATTACACCCCTTGACGCTTGCGGTAAGCAAGCAGTTGATGCCGGTGTACGACAAGCCCATGATTTACTACCCGCTGAGCACATTGATGCAGGCAGGTATTCGTGAGATCTTGATCATTACCACGCCACACGATGCGCCCTTGTTCCAAAAATTATTGGGCGATGGATCTAGATTAGGTTGTGAGTTTACCTATACCATCCAAGAAAACCCTGAAGGGTTAGCACAAGCTTTCATCTTGGGTGAGGAGTTCATTGGTGATGATAGCGTTGCCCTGATTTTAGGAGACAATATCTTCTACGGTTCATCGATGGCAAAGGTGCTTCAAGAGAGTAAAGATCCAAGCGGCGGTGTTGTATTTGCCTACCGCGTGAGCGATCCAGAGCGTTACGGTGTGGTTGAATTTGACGGCAATATGAAGGCACTTTCTATAGAGGAGAAGCCTGCAGCGCCGAAGAGCGATTACGCAGTCCCAGGATTGTATTTCTACGACAATAGAGTGGTAGAGATTGCGAAAAACCTCAAGCCTTCGCCGCGCGGTGAGCTGGAGATCACAGATGTCAACAAGCAATATTTAGAATGGGGCGAACTAGAAGTAGGGGTGTTGGACCGCGGAACGGCGTGGTTAGATACCGGTACTTTTGCCAGCCTTCAGCAGGCCGGTCAGTTCGTTGAGGTCATCGAGGAGCGCCAGGGCCTGAAAGTGGGTTGTATCGAAGAGATTGCCTACGAGCAAGGCTTCATTGATGCGGATCAGCTTAAACAAATTGCTGAGCCACTCGTTAAGAGCGGGTACGGTAAGTACCTATTGAAATTGCTCAAATAACATGAAAAACCTCGCCGCCTTACAATCACTTTTCCAGAAAGAGATCGACACCTTGAACTTGGGGGAAGCTCCTGCCAAGCTTTATGATCCGATGCATTATATCATGCAGTTGGGCGGCAAGCGCTTACGACCGATTCTATCGCTCATGGGTGCTCAGATTTATGGCGATCCAGCTAAGGCGATGCCACAAGCAATGGCCATTGAGTTGTTTCACAATTTCTCGTTGATCCACGACGACATCATGGATGCTGCGCCATTGCGCCGCGGCAAGACCACGGTACATATTAAGTGGGACGAGAATGTAGGCATCTTAAGTGGTGACGGTATGCTCGTAAAAGCCTACCAATACATTGCGCAGTGTGATCCTACCATTCTTCCTGAGGTACTTGGTACTTTCTCTCAGACTGCCCTTGAAGTTTGTGAGGGTCAGCAAATGGACATGGACTTTGAAACCATGGACGAGGTAGAAGCTGATACTTACATTAAAATGATTCAGTTCAAGACTTCGGTCTTGCTCGGTTGCGCAATGAAAGTTGGTGCCCTCGTCGGTGGTGGGTCCAAAGAGGATGCAGATGCGTTGTATCAGTTTGCACTATTGCTCGGCACCTCGTTCCAGATCAAAGACGATTATTTGGACGTGTACGGTGATCCGGAGAAGTTCGGAAAGCAAGTAGGTGGTGATATCCTGAGCAATAAGAAAACATTGTTGTGGATTGAAGCGCAGCGTCGTGCTGCTCTACAAGGCATAGACTTTTCTTCGTACAGCAGTATGGAGCCAAATGAAGACAAAGTGCACAGCTTCCAAGAGTTGTATAAAATATTGGCAGTGGATACCTACGCCAAAGAGCAGATTGACCACTACTATACCCTTAGTCTTGAAGCATTAGATAAGGTGAGTGTGGATGCGGAACGATTGGCACCATTGCGCGAGTTTGCAGCTTGGCTGTACGCACGCGAGTCTTAATTGAATTGGACCTTTATTAACCCACTATTTCGGGTTATTTTTGCGGCTTAATCACGTTATCATGAATGTATTGGTATTGGGCTCAGGCGGCCGCGAACATGCTTTATCACACAAGATTTCTCAAAGCGCGAAATGCGACAAATTATTCATTGCCCCAGGTAATGGAGGCACAGGCGCATTGGGCGAGAATGTTAGCTTGAACATCGAAGATGCTGCTGAAGTAGGCGCTTTTGTGAAGGCCAATTCTATTGATATCGTAGTCGTAGGGCCTGAAGCTCCGCTAGTGGCTGGTGTTCACGACGGTCTAAAAGCGGATCCAGCCTTGGCTGATCTCGTTGTGGTAGGTCCACGTCAAGCGGCGGCAGAATTAGAAGGGTCGAAAGACTTTGCCAAAGAATTTATGATGCGTCACAATATCCCAACGGCGGCTTACCAAACGTTCACTAAGGACACCTTAGAGGAAGGTCAGGCCTTCTTGGAGACGCTAGACGCGCCTTATGTCCTAAAGGCAGACGGTCTTGCAGCAGGTAAGGGCGTTTTGATTATTGAAGACCTCGACGAGGCAAAGGAAGAGCTCAAAAACATGTTGGTGGATGCCAAATTTGGTGATGCTTCTTCACGCGTAGTTATCGAGGAGTTCCTTGCAGGAATCGAATTCAGCATCTTCGCATTGACGGACGGCAAAGGCGGCTATGCCTTGTTGCCAGAGGCGAAAGATTATAAGAGAATAGGAGAAGGCGATACGGGTCTAAATACCGGAGGTATGGGTGCTGTTAGCCCAGTGCCGTTCTTTGACGAGGCGTTGCGCGAGCGCACTGTTCGTGAGATTATTGAGCCTACTATCCAAGGTTTGGTAAAGGACAACTTACCGTACCAAGGCTTTGTCTTCTTCGGCCTCATCAACACTACTAAAGGACCAAAAGTTATCGAGTACAATGTCCGTATGGGCGATCCAGAAACCGAGGTGGTCATCCCGCGTTTGGAAACGGATATCGTAGATCTATTTGTGGCTATGCACAATGGTACTTTGGACCAGATTGATGTGGAGGTGACGCCACGTACTGCGGCAACCGTAATGGCGGTAAGTGGTGGTTACCCGGGTTCGTATGAAAAAGGGAAAGTTATTGAGGGTCTCCGCGATTTCGAGGGCACCACTGTGTACCATGCGGGTACGAAGCCTGGTGAGCAAATTACCACTTCAGGCGGCCGTGTGATGGCCTTTACCAGCTTTGGTGCCGATAAGGATGAGGCTTTAGCAAAGAGTTATGCTGCACTTAAAGAGGTGAGTTTCGACGGCATGAATTACCGTACTGATATCGGCTTCGATCTTTAAATGATATGCTCCCCAGCGCGCTGGGGCAGCCCAAACAAAAAAGCCCCGGCTCACGCCGGGGCTTTTTGTAAACGTTGATTTGAGATTAAGCTTCGCCGTTGGCTTTGTGCTTTCTCATCTGAAGTACCCAGTACACTAATCCACCGCCGATTACTAGCATGAATAATGTGTTCACAGAATCACCTGCGATTGGAAGTATTTTAAAAGTTGCTTGGAACAAATCTCCTAAGCCTTCGAAGAAATTTCTTAACATAGCGTGAGCGTTTTACGGCGCTAAAATAACACACAAAAAGCAATGCTCCTTCGCCAATTTCGAAAGATTGATACTTATTCGTGGATTAAGCTCCTACTACTCGCACTGTGTACGGGAATTCTCGTGGGATTAGGAACGGATCAGGGCATAATTGAAGTGGCTTTGACCACAATATTGTTGGCGGTTACAGGGAGTTTATCAGGACTTATTTTCAGGGAACGCTGGGCGTTTAAAAGCACTAATTTTCGCTATGTCATTTTTGCAGTATTTGTGGTGCTGTGGTCGGT
The DNA here is from genome assembly GCA_003385605.1 of Bacteroidota bacterium. Classification (GTDB taxonomy): domain Bacteria; phylum Bacteroidota; class Bacteroidia; order Flavobacteriales; family Schleiferiaceae; genus UBA10364. The sequence goes on along the minus strand of QQUU01000032.1, from coordinate 32,877 downwards.
AGATTACGCAGTAGATGAGCTGCTAATCTGGACGTTTCTCATCGAATTACAGTGGCAATTTGCAGAGACCTTTCGGTTGCGAAAGAATTCGTTTTGGCTGTTGAACAATGCGACATTGGCTGCATTGGTGCCCATCTTTGTGGGTGGTAATGGATTTTTATTCAGCCTGATTTCATTGTTATTGGTATTGCGTACTGCGAACATTCGCCCGGTACATGCGCTTCGTTGGCTGTTCGGGTTCGGGTTTCCATTGGCGCTAATGTTGCCCCTGCAACATATGGGGTGGGTGACCTTTAATACTGCCCTCAACCTCGAGTACAGCTGGAATATATACGTTTGGATTCCTTTGGGATGCTTCTTCCTATTGACCGCCAATCAGATTTTCAACTCCTACCGTCGAGCGAATCAGACCAATAAGTTGCGTACAGTGGTGGCCTTTTATATGGTGCTTTTAGGAGCGCTGGGTGCCTGGCAGGGCATGGGGCAATTAGCGTTCGCAACGGTGTTGGTGGGCTTGAGTTACCAGGGCGCCAATGCGCTGTATTATCTGAAACCGCGTTGGTACCACGAAATTTTTGCAATTCTCTTTTTAGCGTATAGCATATTGCTCATTTTCGGCGTTACCTTACCGATATGATGCATAAAGTTCTTCTTATCAGGTTCTCTGCCATTGGAGATTTACTCCTGACAGCTCCCGTTATCCGAGAGTTGAAGAAGGAAGGCGCACACATTACTCTTTTGGTTAAGGACCAATTCCGCACTACCGCAACCCTACTCGAAGGGGTAGATGCGTTGCTTAGTTGGGAGAAGGATTCTAAAGCACTTCTTAAGACGGCTGCTTCGGAGTATCATCGCATCATAGATTTGCAAGGGACAGCACAATCCAAGAGGTATGTCCGTAAGATAAAATTGCCCACGAGCACATTCAAGAAGCCTTACTTGCGTAGGATGTTTTTGTTGTTGACCAGAAGCAACACCTTCGCTCTGAACCCCGTTGTGGAGCGCTATGCTGAGGCGGCCGGCGTGATGCTTTCTAAGGACAAGGTGACGTTTAACTTGTCTGATGTAGCCCCTTTTGAAGGGAAAATCGTTGCAGTCATTGGCGGTAGTCATGAAGGAAAGCGTCTAAGGGCAAAGCAATGGTTGGAGATTCTTAAGTCGAAACCTCAGGAGGAGCTTGTTCTCTTAGGCGGACCCGGTGATAGGCAATTGGCTCAGGAAATTAGGGCAGAACTGCCCGGGTGTACGGATGCTACGCATACTACCATAGAAGAGGGTATGGCGATTGTTTCTGAAGCTAAGTTGGTTATTAGTGGAGATACTGGATTTATGCATGCCGCAGCGCTCATGCACGTACCGCTTATTAGCTTATGGGGTGCCACTCATCCAATGTTAGGCTTTGGACCCTGGCCGCAACAAAAAAATCAGCGCGAAGTGATTACAAAGGGAAAGACCCCTTTGAGTAAGCACGGTAAAGTACCGCAATACGCAACGAATCCGATGCGAGAATTGGACACAGAAGAAGTGAAAACGGCTATTGTTGAGATTCTTCAGGGTAGAACAACGCCTTGAGTTCAGTCGCCTGCTCCGGCTCCATCTTGCCGGCAATAATCAAAGCCAACTGACGGCGTCTCAAAGCCGCAGCAAAGCGCTCTTTTTCAAGCTCAGTCTCAGGCTCAATCTTCGGTACGTTAATAGGATTGCCCAATTGATCCACGGCTACAAAAGTGAATATCCCCTCGTTCGCCTTGATGCGGGCACCATTGGGACGCTGCTCCTCTAAAAACACATCTGCAATGACCTCCATAGATGAGGTGAAGGCGCGACTCACTTTCGCTTCAATAGTTACAATGGCGCCGTGGGGAATGGGATTTTTAAAGGCAACATTATTAATGGTAGAAGTCACCACTTGGCGCTTGCAGTGGCGGTGTGCAGAAATGGCACAACAGCGGTCCATCCAGCTCAACAACTGACCTCCAAAGAGGTTGTTCATCTGATTGGTGTCGTTCGGCATGACAATCTGCGTCATGACCGTAAGGCTGTCCTTAGGGTTCTTAATCGTACTCATAAGATGTTGCTAGTTGTGGACAAAGGTAGTCCAACTTCCGCTTAGTAGGCGTAGATCCAGGCACCAGAATTCACTGTTGCCTTAAGCTCTGACACTGCTTTCACAGCCTCAGCTCTATTCTGATAGTGGCCAATACCGACTTTTCTCAAGGACCCTGGAATCAAATTCACCTCCAATCCTTGCGCGGCCAATTCTGCTGCGTAGTTATCGGCGTTGCTCTTTTCGCGGAATGAACCAACAATAACGCTGTATCCTTTGCTGTGTACTTGTGAAACTACCTCTACAGCCTCAGGTGCTGGGGTCTCTTCAACTTCTTCAACCACGGGTTGTGTTGGAGTAATTGTAGGTAATTCGGCAGCAGGTTCAACCGTTGGAAGGGCCTCAATCTCTAGGGTGTCTTCGGCGGTAAACCATCCTGCCACCTGGGTTGCAACAGAGCTTTGCATGACACCTAAACCGAAGAGGGCAGCAACAGCTGCAGCAGCTCCAGCGCGTTGCCATGCTTTCAATGTGCTCTGCTTGTTTTCAGAGGCAATTTTAAGCGAAGCCACGACTTTAGACTGAAGGGCGCTTGGTTCTTCTAGTTTGTGAATCATCACGGGAACAAAACCAAAGCTCTGTGCATCAAAAGTTCCAGGTTCTGGCTGGAACCTGTTTTGAGAAGGGAACGACCCCAATCCAGGCAACATGAGAACATTTCCTTCATCCAACTCGTTTTGCCATCCCTTGATCTTGCGAACGATCCATTGCTCCGCAACTTCCATGGAAGCGCCAAGCGACTTCATGACTTCAGGCAGAAGGGTGTCTCTTTCCGTAGACGGATTAGGACTAAACTGGAGGTATTTTCCAGCAGGGAATGCAGTGTTGGTGATGTGATTCCATCGAACGCTTTGCTCCTTCAAATAGAAGGTGCCCCAGCCCGACAAATGTACTTTGCCAGTCTTGCGTAAGCGGTTGATTATGATGGTTTCAATTCTCATGTATTACAAAAATGCAGAATCTGTTAGTAAGTATATTTTATCACTTAGGGCCTTCGGACTAAATTTTATGGACAACTGTTAATAACTCCATATGAACGACCTCTTAACCCTTCATTTTTTCAAGGGAATGACCAATGTCCAGAAGCGCCTATTCACGCAAGAAAGCACCCGTTGCAACACCCCTGTTAAAGCCATAATATTCAATGCCTTGAAGGATGCAAAAGACTTGGAAAAACAATGGTCAGATGCCTGTGAACTTGCCGCCCAGGAAGCAGCCATTTGCCAAAGGGAAGGCGTTTCTATTTTGACTGCCGATGATGTTGATAACTTCCCTTCATTTTTGCTAGAAATTCCGGACCCTCCGGTTGCGCTCTTTGGCAGAGGCACCTGGAGCAACCAAAAGGTTCCGTTAGCAGTAATTGGGGCGCGAAAAAGCACCCACTACGGCAATCATCAATGCAAACGCTTTGTGGAAGATTTGAGCCGTTTTCCCATCAACATTATTTCGGGTTTGGCACTGGGTATAGACGGTATAGCCCATCGTACTGCTTTAGACAGCGGGGCATCTACCCAGGCGTTCCTTGCGGGCGGTTTAGCCCACCTGAGCCCGCCCCGCCATGTGCGCTTGGCACAGCAAATTCTAGATGCGGGTGGCGGTTACTTTACAGAACAGCCTTTTCATACTGCGAGCCTGCCGCAATATTATCCCGTAAGAAACCGTTTGATCGCAGGCTCGTCTTTAGCCACTCTAGTTGTTGAGGCGGCCCGTAAAAGCGGTGCAATGATCACGGCCAACCAAGCCTTTCAGTACGGGAGGGAGGTTTATGCGCTCCCCGGGGCTTTGTACCAACCCATGAGCGCCGGGCCAAACAGGCTAATTGCAGAGGACATAGCGCGCTTAGTAGTAGACGCCGAACACCTTGTTTCTAGCTTCTATCCCATTTGGGCCAAAAAAGAGTCTCAGATTGACCTCTCACAGGCGCTAGAAGGATTACTTATTCAACATTTTCCGCACGGAAGAAAGGTGCATTCTGCGTATTTGAAATCAAAGGTAAATGTTTCTAACTCACAGTTATTCAAGTCATTACAGGTGTTATTGGATTTGGAGGTGATTACTAAAATTGGCCCCCACACCTATGTAAGGAAAACTGCTGACCAATGATGTTTGTGCGATGAGATTTGTTCTACATTTGTTAGAGAAACCTATCTATACAAACAGACATTTATGTCAAGCCAGTATCAAGCGCAGATCGATGCTTTCGTTGCAAAGGTCGATGCTGCAAACCCAAACGAGCCTGAATTTATGCAGGCTGTGGTCGAAGTCGCCGAATCTGTTATTCCATTCATCGAAAACAATCCAAAGTACAAGGGCAAGAGCCTTTTGGAGCGTATTGTTGAGCCAGAACGCACCATTATGTTTCGCGTTCCTTGGACCGACGATGCGGGCAATGTTCACGTCAACAAGGGCTACCGCGTTGAGTTCAACAGTGCCATTGGTCCGTACAAAGGTGGATTGCGGTTCCATCCAACAGTGAATTTGAGTGTACTTAAATTCTTGGGCTTCGAGCAAATTTTTAAAAACTCACTTACTACGCTGCCATTGGGCGGTGGTAAGGGTGGTTCAAACTTCGATCCCAAAGGCAAATCGGACGCCGAGGTGATGCGCTTTTGTCAGTCGTTTATGACTGAGCTTAGCCGCCACATTGGACCAAACACCGATGTTCCTGCAGGTGATATCGGCGTTGGTGGTCGTGAGATCGGATACATGTTCGGTCAGTACAAGCGCCTACGTAACGAATTTACCGGTGTCCTCACAGGAAAGAGCCTGAGCTGGGGCGGTTCATTGATTCGTCCGGAAGCGACCGGTTACGGAACTGTGTATTTCGCGAAAGAAATGCTTGCTACTAAAGGCGACAGCTTTGAAGGTAAGCGCGTGGTAATCTCAGGTTCTGGTAATGTGGCCCAATTCGCCGCCGAAAAGTGCCAGCAACTCGGTGCCAAGGTAATTACCATGTCAGACTCTTCGGGACACATCGTGTGTAACGACGGCTTGACGCGCGAACAATTGGAATTCATCATGGAGCTCAAGAATGTGCGCCGTGGCCGCATTAAAGAGGCTGCCGATGCATTCGATAACATTTCCTTTGCCGAGGGTACGCCTTGGAACGTCCAAGCGGATGTTGCCTTGCCGTGTGCTACTCAAAATGAATTGAAAGGTGACGATGCGCAAAGTCTCGTATCTAATGGAATTATCGCTTTGGGTGAAGGGGCAAACATGCCTTGTACTCCTGAGGCTGTTGAGATCTTCCAAAGCAATGGCGTGCTCTTCTCTCCAGGTAAGGCATCCAATGCAGGTGGTGTAGCTACCTCAGGTTTGGAGATGAGCCAAAACTCCTTGCGTATGAGCTGGACCCGTGAAGAGGTGGACGGCCATTTGAATAGAATTATGAAAGACATCCACGCTGCATGTGTGAAATACGGTACCCGTGAAGACGGTTCAGTAGATTATGTGGGCGGTGCGAACATTGCAGGCTTTGTGAAAGTCGCTGATGCCATGCTCGATCAGGGTGTTGTCTAAATATTTCACAATGACATAAAAAGGCGCCCCTCGGGGCGCCTTTTTTTATTCGTTAATTTCTGAAAAGCTCCGCCACCATTCAGCCACGGCTGCCGCACAGTTCTCCGTATCCGACAGGTGGCCCATGTGCCCGTGGCTTGAAATAAATTGGTACCCAACTCCCGGCGCATCTATCCATTCGCGAACAGATGATATTGGAATAACAGTGTCCGATTCCCCGGCAAATACCCCAATCTTCTGTGGTTGCAAGGACTTTGGCGGATCAATTAGAAGTCTCGTTCTGTCCACTCTGGATTTCATCCCGCGAATGGCTGCAACAATTCCCTCAACACTCATCTCTAAACTATAGTCAATCTGCTGAGCAATAACCTCACGCAACCCTGGTCTAAGTTCTGCACTGAACAGCTGTGGAATAGCTGCTCGGATAAAGGCGTTTCTGTTCTGTAGTACGAGGACCTCTGCCTTATCTCGCATCATTTTTCTCGCCTGACTATCTGCATACGGGGTGGAGAAAAACAGTCCCAGTCCACCGATATTTTCATACAATTCCGCGTAGGCCAATGCCACATAGCCGCCCATACTGTGGCCCAATACAACAGGTTTTTTTAATCCAAGCACGCTGATGACCTCATGCACGACGTCTGCCATATCCTCCATGGAATGCACTTCGCTGAAGTTTCCGCTCTGACCGTGGCCGGGCAAATCGATGCGAACTACGTTCCCGAGTTTTTTAAAGTCTCCTATGAGTCTGTCCCACATCCTGCTATCTTCCAAAAAACCATGGAGCAGGACCAGTGTGGGTAAAGAAGAAGGCGCCCCTGTAACATGATAAAATACAGGGGCGCCTTGATATTGAATGCTATCCATTAGCTTGCCATAAATGCCTCGATTTCTTCCACAGTCTTTGGAATTTCACGAGTCAAGTTTTCATGCCCCTCTTTGGTAATGACGATATCGTCTTCGATTCTAATACCTAAGCCTTCCTCAGGAATATAGATACCAGGCTCAACGGTAAAGACCATGCCTTCCTCAACTGGGATCGTCCACAAACCATAATCGTGTACGTCCAAACCTAAGTAGTGGCTCGTGCCGTGCATGAAGTACTTCTTATAAGCTGGCCATGCAGGATCTTCGTTGGCTACATCTTCAGCAGTGATTAATCCAAGCTTTAATAATTCTGCGGTCATCAGTTCGCCTACCTTCTTGTGGTAATCGTCCAACATAATCCCAGGACGCAGTAAAGCGATTGCGCCTTCGTGAACGCTTAATACAGCATTATACACTTCCGCTTGACGCGACGTGAATTTCCCGTTGACCGGGAAGCAGCGTGTGACATCACAGGTGTAATTTCCATACTCTGCGCCAACATCGAACAATACGAGATCACCGTCGTGACACTCGTCATTATTTTCAATGTAGTGAAGCACATTGGCATTATTGCCTGCCGCAATAATCGGCGTGTATGCAAATCCACGGCTTCTGTTCATCAAGAATTCGTGCATGAATTCTGCTTCCAATTCGTGCTCCCAAACACCAGGTTTCATGTATTTCAAAACACGCTTGTATCCCTTTGTGGTGATCTCTGCGGCTTTGCGCATGACCTCAAGTTCGAGTTCCGATTTTGTTCCTCTCACTCGATGAAGAAGCGGCTGGCTGCGCTCAAATTCATGAGCGTGGTAGTGTTCTTTAATCCACTTGTTCATTCTGTCGTGACGCAACTCGGTCTCAACATGTGCTCGAAGATGCTCGTTGCCATTTAGATAAATTCGGTCGGCATTAACGGCCATCTCATTGAACACTCTTTCAAACTCTGACAGCCAGAATACGGTTTTAATGCCACTGATGTCGAACGCCTGATCCTTAGTGTATTTGGCGCCTTCCCACACTGCGATAAGGTCATTGGTCTCCTTCAGAAACAAAACTTCGCGAAGGCTATCTTTATGAGCATCAGGGAATAAAACGAGAATACTTTCTTCTTGATCGGCACCACTGAGGTATAAAATATCGCTGTGTTGCTTGAACGGAAGATGTCCATCTGCACTGGTTGGGTATATATCATTCGAGGTGAAAATGGCCAATGAATTGGGCTTCATCATCCCCGTAAATTTCTTGCGATTCTCAATAAAAATCTGGCTGTTCAGCTGGTGATATCTCATGATAGGTCTCGACTATATTAATTTAGATACGTTCTATGGTGATTTTCATCACGTTTGCAATGTAGACAAAAGTCTGTGTCGTAAATTTGACAAGCTAAAATTAGGCTATTAAACTTTAAAATCGCTTATGGCATCAACATCAAAAGGGCTTTTCGGCTCTTCACTAGCTCGCAAGTACTGGATGGCGGCTACTGGATTGTTTTTGTGTACGTTTTTGGTAGGACACTTATTGGGTAACCTTCAGCTGTTTGTTACAGGTGAAGAAGGTCAGCTTGCATTCAACGAATACGGCAAGTTCATGACCACCTTCCCAGTGGTGAAAATTCTTTCTTACCTCACCTATGCTTCTGTACTTCTTCATACTGTAGACGGTATCATGCTCGCCCGCCAAAATAGAGCAGCACGTCCGGTAGGGTATGTTAAAGAGAATCAGTCGGCCAACGCTTCTTGGGCTTCGCGCAAGATGGCACTTCTTGGTTTACTCACGCTTTTCTTCATTGTGGTTCACATGAAGAGCTTCTGGTACGAAATGCACTTCGGTACTCTAGGTACGGATGCCAACGGAAATAAAGATCTTTGGACGCTAACAGTAACCGCTTTTGAACAGTGGTGGTACACTGCATTCTACGTGGTAGCTCTTGCAGGTTTGGCCCTTCACTTAAGCCACGGTGCTTCAAGCGCCTTCCAATCGCTGGGTGTGAACCACCCGAAATACACACCGCTGATTAATAAAACGATGACTGCTTTCGCTTGGTTGATTCCGGCGGGCTTCATTGCCGTAGCGGTATTCTTATTTGTTGTTCAACCAGGTCAAGCACTATAATTCTCTTACTATGGCATTAGATTCTAAGATTCCAGCAGGCCCATTAGGCGAGAAGTGGACAAAGCATAAAGGTGAGATCCCATTGGTATCGCCTGCAAACAAAAGATTAATTGATGTAATCGTAGTAGGTACCGGTCTAGCCGGTTCATCTGCAGCAGCTTCTTTGGCTGAGATGGGTTACAACGTGAAAGCATTCTGTTTCCAGGATTCTCCGCGTCGTGCACACTCCATCGCAGCACAAGGGGGTATCAACGCAGCGAAAAACTACCAGAACGATGGGGATTCAGTGTACCGTCTGTTTTACGATACGATCAAAGGTGGTGATTACCGTTCAAGAGAAGCCAACGTTCACCGTCTGGCTGAGGTAAGCCGCAATATTATTGACCAGTGTGTCGCTCAAGGTGTTCCTTTTGCACGTGATTACGGTGGTTTGCTAGACAACCGTTCTTTCGGTGGTGTACAGGTAAGCCGTACATTCTACGCAAAAGGTCAAACAGGCCAGCAGTTGTTGCTAGGTGCTTACTCTGCATTGAACCGTCAGATTGCAAAGGGTCGTGTGAAAATGTACGCGCGTCACGAAATGCAAGAGCTTGTTGTCGTAGACGGCAAGGCGCGCGGTATCATTGCGAAGAACTTGGTAACAGGAGAGTTCGAGCGCCACAGTGCTCACGCAGTACTTCTGTGTACGGGTGGTTACGGTAACGTTTTCTTCCTTTCCACAAACGCGATGGGATCAAACGTTACTGCTGCATGGAAAGCGCACCGCAAAGGAGCGTACATGGCAAACCCGTGTTTCACGCAGATTCACCCAACTTGTATTCCAGTAAGTGGTGAGAACCAAAGTAAGCTGACTTTGATGTCAGAATCGTTGCGTAACGATGGTCGTATTTGGGTTCCTGCGAAAAAGGAAGATGCAGAAGCAATCCGCGCGGGTAAACTTCACCCGAACGATATCGCAGAGGAAAACAGAGATTACTACCTAGAGCGTCGTTACCCGGCATTCGGTAACCTCGTACCTCGTGACGTTGCCTCGCGTGCAGCGAAGGAGCGTTGTGATGCCGGCTATGGTGTCAACAAAACAGGTGAGGCAGTTTATCTAGATTTCGCAGCGGCAATTGTCCGTTACGGAAAAGAGGAAGCACTCGTAAAAGGGGTGAACAACCCGTCTGATGCAGATATCAAAGCATTGGGTGAGAAAGTGGTAGAAGCCAAATACGGTAACCTCTTCCAGATGTACGAGAAGATCACGGCATCTAACCCGTACAAGGAGCCTATGATGATTTACCCAGCAGTACACTATACTATGGGGGGTCTTTGGGTAGATTACAATTTGATGACTTCAATCCCGGGGTGTTTTGCTTTAGGGGAGGCCAATTTCTCAGACCACGGTGCCAACCGCCTAGGTGCATCTGCATTGATGCAGGGTCTTGCGGACGGTTACTTTGTAGCGCCTTACACGGTAGGTGAGTTCCTAAGTAAGGACATCCGTACAGGAGCCATCTCTACAGATTCTCCAGAATTTGAAGAAGCTGAAAAAGTGGTTCGTGAGCGCACAGACAAGTTCATCAATAATAACGGTACCAAATCTGTTGACTTCTTCCACAAGCGTCTCGGTAAGATTATGTGGAACGAAGTAGGTATGGCTCGTAATGAGAAAGGCTTGAAGCAAGCCATTGCTGATATCCAAGCATTGCGCGAAGAGTTCTACGCAGACGTTCGAGTGCTTGGTAGCGCGAACGGTATGAACCCAGAACTAGATAAGGCGGGTCGTGTGGCTGACCTTATCGAGCTTGGCGAGTTGATGGCGAAGGATGCACTAGAGCGCAACGAGAGCTGTGGTGGTCACTTCCGCGAAGAGTACCAAAGTGAGGAAGGTGAAGCATTACGTGATGATGCAAACTTTGCCTTTGTTAGTGCATGGGAATTCACAGGTGTTCCTGCGGAAGCCAAATTGCACAAAGAAGAATTGACTTTCGAGAATGTTGAATTGAAGACTCGTTCTTACAAATAATTCAGACTATGGATTTAACATTAAAGATCTGGAGACAAGCAGGCCCTGAAGCAAAGGGTGAAATGAAAACTTACCCAATCTCGGGTGTAGAGGAGGACATGAGCTTCCTTGAAATGCTCGATTACTTGAACGAGCAGTTGATCGACCAGGGCATTGAGCCGGTAGTGTTCGATCACGACTGTCGTGAAGGTATCTGTGGTATGTGTTCGCTATTTATCAATGGTGAAGCGCACGGTCCAGGCCGTAAAATCACGACGTGTCAGTTGCACATGCGTGAATTTAAGAGCGGCGATACCATCTACATCGAGCCGTTCCGTGCGAAGGCGTTCCCTATCATCAAAGATTTGATGGTGGACCGTTCTGCTTTTGATCGCATTCAGCGTGCAGGTGGGTTTATCTCTGTAAATACCTCTGGTAACACGATTGATGCCAACGCTATTCCTGTACCAAAGGAAAATGCAGATAAAGCATTCGATGCCGCAACCTGTATCGGTTGTGGTGCTTGTGTTGCAACGTGTAAGAACTCTTCTGCGATGTTGTTTGCATCAGCGAAGATCAGCCAGTTCTCATTGCTTCCACAAGGGCAGCCTGAGGCGAAGGAGCGTGTATTGAATATGGTGAACCAAATGGACCTAGAAGGCTTTGGTAACTGTACCAATACAGGTGCTTGTGAGGTAGAATGTCCAAAGGGCATTTCCCTAGAAAACATCGCGCGCATGAACCGCGATTACTTGTTCGCTTCTTTAAGCAATAACAAATAAGATCCTAAACGCAGCCGTAAGGCTAACACATCAAAAACCCCGGCCGTGAGGCCGGGGTTTTTTTATGCTCTTGGTCGAATAGGGATGTAAATATCTTCTTCTGAATCTGGGTCGTCGTTCTTGTATTTCGCTCCCAGGCGTTCGAAGTGCGGTCGATCGTCCAACTCCCACGGGCTATTTGGAAGCCATTGACCATAGATATAGCGCCAAACTGTAGAATCGCTGCTCAGCCCTTTGTAGTGAAACACAGCATAGGTGCCCGCTGGGATTTCAAGGTGTTCGAGACCTTCGTTAGGACCGATTACTTCTGCGCCGCCCCAGTAGGTAAAACTTGGATCTGCCGTTGGACCGAAAACAGGCACGCCGTCAAAAGAACGTAAAGAAATTAGGTCTGCATTGCAGCGGTTGCTCACCCGAGCGAGCTTCGGCATCACTTTGGGCCAAATAGCCCACGGAGTGAAAGATCTAAGGGACATGGGAGCAGAGGCGCCACATAATAGTGCGCCTTCGAATTCGACGATTGTAGGTGTAATCATACCTACAATATAGGTCTTAATCGTTCAGCTTTAGAACCGCTAAAAAGGCGCTCTGAGGAATCTCCACATTACCAAGCTGGCGCATACGCTTCTTACCTGCTTTTTGCTTTTCAAGAAGCTTGCGCTTACGTGAAATATCACCTCCGTAACACTTCGCAGTAACGTCTTTACGCAATGCACTTAGCGTTTCACGCGCAATAATCTTATTACCGATACCTGCTTGAATGGCAATCATGAACTGTTGACGCGGGATCAATTCCTTTAACTTCTTACACATCTTCTTACCGATGTCGTACGCGTTGTCTTTGTGAATCAATGCACTCAATGCATCTACAGGATCACCGTTCAGCATCACATCTACCTTAACAAGGATACTTTCACGGTAGCCAATAGGGTGGTAGTCGAAGGAAGCATATCCTTTAGAGATGGTTTTTAATCGGTCGTAGAAATCAAATACAATTTCAGCCAGCGGCATATCGAAACTCAGTTCTACACGATCGCTAGTGAGGTAGGTTTGGTTGGTCAACTGACCGCGCTTCCCAATACAGAGGTTCATCACAGAACCTACAAAGTCCGCACTAGTAATGATTTGTGCTTTAATGAAAGGCTCTTCCATGTAGTCCATTTTAGTAGGATCTGGGAAGTCGGTCGGGTTTTGAACCCATAGAACATTATCCGGATCACTCTTCATGTATGCCTTGTAGCTAACATTGGGAACGGTAGTGATAACGGTCATGTTGAACTCCCGCTCCAATCGCTCCTGGATGATTTCCATGTGAAGCATACCAAGGAACCCACAGCGGAAACCAAAGCCCAAAGCGGCAGACGTTTCGGCCTCAAAAGTTAGAGACGCATCGTTAAGTTGCAGCTTTTCTAATGAAGCACGTAGCTCTTCAAACTCTTCTGTATCTACAGGATAGATACCTGCAAATACCATTGGTTTTACTTCTTCAAATCCTTCAATAGCATTTTCGGCTGGAGTATCTGCGCTAGTGATGGTGTCGCCCACCTTAACCTCTTTTACCTCTTTAATTCCAGAAATGATGTAACCAACATCCCCAGTTTTAATTTCCTTCGTCGGGTGCTGCTTGATCAAATTCACACCAATCTCATCCGCATCGTACTGCTTTTCTGTAGACATGAATTTTACGCGTTGGCCTTTCTTGATAGAGCCATTAACGACTTTATAAATGGCCTCAATACCTCGGAATGGGTTGAAGTGGCTGTCAAAAATCAAAGCTTGAAGTGGGCCGTCTGGATCTCCTTCCGGGGCTGGAATGCGTTCAATAATCGCATCGAGAATTTCCGGCACACCTTGTCCAGTTTTTGCCGAACAGTGCAATATTTCTTCTCGGTCACAACCAATCAAATCAATAATCTGGTCGCCGATCTCCTCTGGGTTCGCAGAAGGCAGGTCGATCTTGTTGAGGATAGGGATAATCTCTAGATCGTGCTCGAGAGCCAAATACAGGTTTGAGATGGTCTGTGCTTGGATACCTTGCGCGGCATCTACAATCAATAGGGCTCCTTCACAAGCAGCAATAGAACGTGAAACTTCGTAGGAGAAGTCTACGTGTCCTGGAGTATCGATTAGATTGATCGTGTATTTTTCTCCGTTTTTCTCATGGTACATCTGAACCGCATGCGATTTGATGGTAATACCACGCTCGCGCTCGAGGTCCATATCGTCCAAAAGCTGGTCTTGCTTTTCACGGTCACTTACGGCGGAAGTCACGTCTAACAAGCGGTCAGCCAAGGTAGACTTCCCGTGATCGATGTGGGCGATTATACAGAAATTACGGATGTTTTTCATAGTCTGCTAAAATACACTATACACCGCCTTCTCGCACTTTCTTTGGCAGCTTTTGCCAAACAAGTTTATAGCTCGTTTCAATCATCTCTTTGATGAGTTCCCAGGAGGCGTATTCTTCGACAATAACCGTGTTCCAATGGCGCTTGTTCGAATGGTAGCCGGGTATAATCCAATCGTGCTCTTCGCGCAGCTCAATATTGCGCTCAGGATCGTTTTTTAGATTGATTCTTGCGGGCCAGTCATCCAAGCTTAAAATGGCATACATCTTTCCATGAACCTTGAACACGAGTGAGGTATCGTCGAAGGGGAAACTTTCGTCTGCAAAGGGAAAACTTAGGGCGTAGTCGCGTATTACTTCGTGATTCATGGGCTAAAGATACGTTCAATCGGTATCTTCGTCAGAATGGAAACTAAGGTGGATATAGAGAATTGGGACCGAAAGGAAAGCTACCTTTTCTTCAAGGATTTCAAGGACCCGTTTGTCGGCATTACTGTTGAGCTCGATGCAACAACTATTTGGGAGTTCTGTAGGACCCATTCCTTAAGCATTCATCACGCACTTTTATACTGTACGCTTTCAGCCGCCAATAAATACCGCCCAATGCGCCTGCGTCGCAAAGACGATGGGGTCGTGGAGCACAGTATTATTGACATGGGCTGTTCAGTGTTAAAAAACGATTCGGATGCCTTCACCTTCGCCTATTATCCATGGGACCCACAAGAGTCTTTTGTGGATTTTATCCGCCGATCGGGCGAAATCACTAAAAAGGCAGCGGCTGGCCTCCCATTAGACCCAAGGCCAGATCGCACGAACCTGATGTACGGAACTACCATTCCTTGGATTTCGTTCACCTCCTTTACCCACCCCAAAAAAGGCGAAGGGCATAGTATTCCTCGAACGGTTTTTGGGAAGATTTTTCAGCGTGAAGGAAAGTATTATCTCCCGTTCCAGCTTGAGGTGGATCACGCACTGATGGACGGGTTACACATTGCGCGATATTTTGAACTATTGCAGCAAGAACTTAACGCACCATTGTGAAGGAAGAATTAGCTGTACTTGCGGAGTCCCTTGAAGGGGTTGAAACAGGCCAATTGTTTGGGAAACCTTCGTTGAAGGTCGGAAAAGCGCATTTTGTCTGCGGTTTTCAGCAGTGCTTGGTGGTGAAAGTAGGGAAGGAGGCTATTGAAGAGATGTTACCGCAATTTGAAGGCTCGGTGCTCTTTGACCCCTCTGGAAAAGGTCGCCCAATGAAAGATTGGTTACAAGTTCCTGAATCCTATAAGGAGCAATGGCCTTCGCTAGCTCGACAAGCCTTGGACTTCGTTAAATAAGATCTTCTAAAAACTCCTCTTGGTTCAGGTGCTCCATTGGATCCCAAAGGTGCTTCTGGAATTCTTGAATTTGGTCTTCCACAACAGTTACCCCTTCGCTCTCGAGTAGGTCCTGCATGAGTGTTGATCCGCCGAAGAAATGCTTGCCCGTAAGCACGCCTATCCTGTTGACTACACGGTGTGCTGGAATGCTTTGATCGCTATGGGATGCATTCATGGCATACCCCACAACGCGAGCGCTTCTGCCTGCACCTAAGAAACGGGCAATGTGTCCGTAGGTAGTTACTTTGCCCTCAGGAATGAGGCGCACAACGGTATAGACTCTATCGAAGAATTCGCTCGCCATTATTTGCTCAATTTCGCCATGGCCTCTTCGATGCCGTCTAGTTTGAAGCGGAGGTAAGTGATGGCCTTGCCCTGGTTGAGCCACATGGTTTCATAATGCGTTATGACATCGAAAAGAATCCCTTCGTTGGGCTTGATTTGTTTGTAGATATCGTGGTATGCTTCCTCAATTTCGAGGCCTAGCATATGAACGATACCGTGGGTGTATCCGTGCAGGTACTCGCTATCACATTTGAGGTTCACTGTGCCTCCGGGTTTTAGGAATTTCGCATACTTCAAAAGGTATTGCGGATGTGTCAGTCTATGTTTAGCGCGGTTGTGCTTAATCTGAGGGTCTGGGAAAGTAATCCAGATTTCGTCCACTTCATTTTCTCCAAAACAGTGCTCGATGAAGTCAATTCTCGTGCGTAAAAAGGCCACATTTTCGAGACCTTCTTCGGTAGCTGTTTTAGCACCTCTCCACAAGCGGGCACCTTTAATATCGACGCCAATATGGTTTTTGTCTGGCGTTCTTCGGGCCAATTCAACGGTGTATTCCCCCTTGCCACAACCAAGCTCTAATACCAATCCGTTACTATTGGAAAATTGGTCCTTTGCCCAAGTTCCCTTCAAAGGAAGGCCACTGCGTACTTCTTCTGTAGTCGGTTGCACGACATTGTGCATCTCTTCGTTCTCCCGAAACTTGCGGAGTTTGTCTTTACCCATGGTGCAAACTTAAGGCCTTGCGGGATTAATTTTCCTTCCAATTTGAAAAAGGGTATTCACTCAGGTAAGAATTAAAGTACCTAGGGTCATCACTAACCTCAATTCCAATCCAAGAGGGTAGGGCGATCTGCTCGTCTTCCGACTGCAGCTCTACTTCGGCAAGCACAAGCCCATGATTGGCGCCTTCAAATACATCAATCTCCCAAACGTGACCATCGGCCTTTACGATGTGTCGGGTTTTTTCGATGAGCACATTGGCACTTAACTTCAGTAGCTCCAAGGCTTCCTCCATGGGAACTTCGTATTCAAACTCAACCCTTGAGATGCCCGTTGTCTTTCCTTTGATGGTGAGAAATGCACTCTGGTCACTGGTTCTAATACGAACGGTCGGCCCCGGTGAAGAGGCCAGGTACCCTTGTTTCAAGACATGGGATTGCACGACCAGGGATTTCCAAGAATCGTCTTTTAAGAGGAATTTTCTTTCTATTTCTAGGGCCATCAGAACGGGATTGGTGCTGTAATAGTAATTAATTCCTTGGTAGTCGGGTGCTGGAATTCCAATTTATGTGCATGTAAATGCAGTCGCTCTCCAATCACTCCGTACAATTCGTCACCCACCATGGGCAGCCCTAATCCTTCAGGATGGGCACAGTGAACACGAAGCTGGTGCGTCCGCCCCGTGACTGGCTTCATCGCGAGCCGAGTAGTGCCTTTATTGCGCGCCACAACGGACCATTTCGTCTCTGAAGGCTTTCCAGTTTTATGGCAGACCATCTGCCGTGGCAGGTCGTAATAATCCGGGGCTAAGGGAAGAGAGATGCTTCCCTCATTAGCTTCAAGGGTGCCTACGACATCGGCTATATAGGTCTTATTTACCTGACGTTTGATGAATTGGCGTTGCATGCGTTTGTTCGCCTTTGGATTCAAGGTGAACATAAGCAGCCCTGATGTACTCATGTCAAGTCGGTGCAGAAGAATTGCCCCAGTGGCATTGGGGTACATGTTCTTCACCCTGGTCAATGCGGAATCTTCAATATCTACCCCTGGAACACTTAGTAATCCAGCGGGTTTGTTGACTACGACGAGGTCATCGTCTTCATAGACCACTGGCATCGGCTTGTCCTTGCCAAAGGTTAACAATGGGTTTTCTTCAACGTTTAATCCTTGCAGCATATGACCGAGGATGGGGCGACAACGCGAAGCACAAGAGGGGTAGAAGAACTTGTGTTTTCGTACTTCTTTAACCGGTGCTGAACCCCACCAAAATTCACCCATACAAACGGGGGTTAGGCCTTTTTGATAGGCATATTGTAAAAGCTTTGGTGCCGCACAATCACCAGAACCACTTGGCGGGTGACGAAGGTCGAAATCCGGGAAGCATTGGCTTAAAACTTTCTCTTCTCCAGAAGCATTTAGAAACACATAGTGGTCAAAAATTTCACGCTGAAGTTGGTTGGATTTCGCTTTGCGAACTTCCTTCATCCCCGCTATCTCACGGGCATATTCTTCAAGGATAGCTTCGAGCTTTTCTTGTTCCTCAATCCATGCTTTACTGCGGTGTTTGAAGGCAACTTGGCCTTGAATACTTTCCTGCGCTAGTCGGTCTTTAACCTTTTCAAAGTCCGACTCACTCATCACCTTGGCTACTGTTTCACGGTATTTCTGACGTGCCTTTTTTGCCTCTTTTAGATCTGCTCGACCCTTTCTTAGGTGCTCTTTGATGTCTGCCAATCGCTCGGTGACCTTCGCAATGGCTTTTAGCCGCTCCGGGTTGTTTTCCTTTTCTTGAATCTCAGCGCTCATAGCATTGAGTTCAATCTCTCCTTTTTTGTAAAAGGACTGAGCGGCATGTATGTCGCAGATGGGAGGGACAAAATAGCCTTCAACCTCTTCGTGAAGTTTCCCTGAATAGGCAGCTAGCCAGCCAAGATGGCCGTCTTGGTTTCGTACTACGAGCACACCAAACATCTTACCTTGCTCCACGAGATCTTCATGATTGCCAAGTCCGAAATTGTGACGCAGGTCGTTTGATTCGAGGTGCTTCTGAAGTTCTTTGGAAGCTAGCTCCACAAGGGCATGTGGCGTATAGAAAAATGGATACGTGAATGCTTCAGGCACCGAGATGCCTTCGAGAGAACTTTCGAAAGGATGAAAAAGTGGGTCCGTCATATGCGACGGTAAAGATAGTGCTTAAGCACAGCTTTTTTCCTGTTGTTAACGCTTGCCGTAGATGTCGAATTGGTCAAAGAATTCCCACATGATCCAGTTGGTATTCTTTTGGTCGATGGAAAAGTTTAACCAATAATGGTCGCCTCCAATCACTTTGTATAGTTCTGCAACGACACCGCTGTCCCCACCCGAATAGCTGTAATGTTCCAAAGGATAGGAGGAAGACTGAATAGAAGTAATCTGCGGTGTTTCATTACAATGATTCACTTGTGCCCAGTACTGTAGTGTGACCTGCTGACTTAGAATATCGTCTCCGCCTTCGTAAGGAAGTACACCATCATTGGTGCCGTGTATACTTAAGGTGGCCAGAGGGTGTGAAGGTTGACACGTGCTTGATGTGTCAGAAAAACAGCCCGACATGGATGCTACTGCGGCTATTTCATTGCTGAGATAACAGGCCAAAGCATAGGACATCATCCCGCCGTTCGAATACCCGCAGGCATACACTCGTTCACGATCGATTAAGAAGGTAGTATCAAGGTGCGCTAAAAGTGCACTGACAAAACCAAGGTCATCGGCATCACTCTTATTATCAGGTGAGGGCAGGGCGTTGTTCCAATGTGGAGAATCGCCGTCCAATAAGCTGCCTTGAGGGAACACCAATAAGAACTGCGCAGAATCTGCCACATGATCCATGGCCACTGTTGTTCGATGGTCTTGTGCTAGTCCACCAAACCCGTGAAAATTTAAGACTACGGGCAGGGCAAAAGACGAATCGTACCCTTCTGGAGTATAAATCAATGCGCTTCTTTGCAGCCCATCGTGATCGAATATTACGGTAGTGGTATTGTCGGGTGAAGGGGAATTCCCACCGCCGCTATTAGAGCCACATGCTGCTAAAACAAAACAAAAAGTAAATCGTAACCACTTCACAAACATTAAGTTACGACTTATTCTTCAAGCAATGGAGTTAGTGCGTCGTAATATTTGTTTGCTATAAAAGTGGCTCCATCTTGATTATAGTGAATGGGGTCTGCGAGCATATCGTCTGTAAACCCTGTTGCCATATCAATGGTCAAAACTTGTGAGGTAGAGGTGCTTAATGCAGACGCAATACTGTCCAATTCATTCAAAAGTCGAGCGTGAAATACCGCTAAATTCCCCATCATGACGGCGCTATGACCGGGCGCCATTTTCTCAATAATGATGGTGACTTCAGGATTGAATTCTTGAAGGCCTTCAACAATATCCACCACATTAACCATGATACTTTCATAGGAAAATCCATCCAGTGCATCATTACCTCCGGGCGAGCTAAACAGCACAATATCGGGGGTGTCAAGCACTGCTGTCCAATCTGATAGTTCATCCAGCAGTTCCCCAGAAGTCCATCCGCTGTGTCCTTCGTGGTGCGGATCAAACTCTTCGTCATTCACCATAGGATACAACTCTGTATCAATCTGGGTACCGATGAAATCTATGTTCCAATCGTTATTGCGCAGTTTCTTCCACAATTTATACCTGTAGCTGTGGTATCCCGGTGGGCTCCCTTGAACGCGAGAAGCACCAAGAGGCATAATGGTATTCATTGCCGGCTCTTCAGATTGCGTTTCGCAGCTAAAGAGTACTAGCGTGAGTCCTAATAGTGTGAGCCAATTTTTCATCGATTACAATTCTATAGATTTTGACCATGAAGAAAGTTCTTTCCCTTCAGTTCTTAATTTTCCTAGTTTGACGTCCGCTCCTCTTTCCAAAGCATCCTCGGGGAATACGAAAAGGCACCCTAAGAAGATTTCGTCCATAGGTATACCCAATAAGGTTCTTGCTTCCTTTTGACGCAGGGTTCCACCCGACGACCAGTAAGAAGGATGGCCTGCTGCTGTTGCTCCAAGAAGTATATTCTGAATGGCCGCGCTAGCCGCTGCAATATGCTCCATATTGCGCAAGTTTCCGGTGAATGGTAACGGCTCCATCTCTCGAACTTCTGGTTGTTCGCCAAAAACATCAGGCAGCCAACTCATCACAATCATAGCTTCTGCCGCCCAGAGCATGTTCATGATCTTACCGGCCGGCGGTTGTACCTCATGCAGTTGATCCGCAAGTTTCCTGCAATTATTTGCATTTAGGGTATATGCGCGGAAAGGAAGGGTACTTGTTAAGTCCCCTCGTTTATAGCGTTCAGCACTTTTATAATGGTAGGGAGCGCTAGACGCTAATTCCAATAAGCTATTGATTAGGGAGTGCTGTGCTTCAGGAGTAAGTGTGGGCGACCAAGGAGCCTCGGCGAGGACCTTTGTAGTTTTTCGCTGAGAAATAACTTCTTTAATCGCCTTATCTGCGTTCGAGGGTATCTTTTCCATCATAGGAATAAAGATACGGATTCCGTCCCCTTACCGAGGTAGTGATTTCATCGTGGCGTTTGTAGATGTCCAAAGCAAGCATTTTCTTCTGGAAGCGACTTCGGTCTAGATCCCTGCCGGTAATCGTTTGATTCAGTTTGTGCAGCTGAGGCATGGTAAAGTATTCCGGCAGCAGGTGATGACCTACTGGAGAGAATTCATTGAGTCCGACAAGATACTCTTGGGCGTTACGAAGAATTTGTTCGTGGTCGCCGACCATAGCAGGCAGATCATTCACAGGATGCCAAGAGATATCATCATCAAAGCTTCCGACTTTTGGCGTTACGGAGTCCATTTCGACCAAGGCGATGTAGCCAAGGGTCACATACCTGTCGAGCATGGGGTGATTCTGATCTATCTCAAGGCCTTTCGCTTGAAAAATACGTTTGAAATCCTCAGAAAATGAGCGTTCGCCGTTGCCAAAGACATTGAAAAAGTGCAAGAATTTACGCTGTAATGAAGTTCGAGCTTCGACAATACGCTCCGCAGCGTTGCCGACATCTTCATTTTTCTCAATATGTCCTCCAGGAAGAAACCAGCGGTCTCCAAATTGCAATAAAAGACAGTGTAAGGCGTCGTTTTTGTAACCAAAGATGACAATATCCGCGCTGAGGTGCGGGAGGTACTTATCGCTGTATTGGTTTACAATTTGGCTCAGATTCATGTTCAAATATACATTTGTGGCGGTTAGTCACTAATTAATTCAGCGTTAATTAGTGGGCCTGTACTAGATAGAATGTATCATTCAAAATCTTAGGTTAGTATACGGAGCACTAAGCAGGGGTTAGGTGCTTGGTCTGCCTAAGATAAGAATTACTTATTAATGTGTCATTCCGACACATTAAGGAAACTTCGGAAACTTAGAGAAGTCTCGAGGTCGTTTTTCCAAGAAGGCATTACGGCCTTCAACTGCTTCATCTGTACCGTAGGCTAAACGGGTAGCTTCTCCAGCGTACACTTGTTGACCAACCAATCCGTCGTCGATGAGGTTAAACCCAAACTTCAACATCTTGATGGCCGTAGGGCTCTTGGTCATAATCTCCTGCGCCCAGTCGTAAGCGGTCTGTTCTAGTTCTTCATGCGGTACCACCTTGTTTACCATGCCCATCTCGTAGGCTTCTTGCGCCGAGTACTCAGCCCCAAGGAAGAAGATTTCGCGCGCTCTTTTCTGACCTACTTGGCGAGCGAGGTAAGCAGAGCCGAATCCGCCGTCGAAGCTTGCGACATCCGCATCGGTTTGCTTAAAAATGGCGTGCTCTTTAGAAGCAATGGTCATATCACACACTACATGAAGACTGTGGCCACCACCTACTGCCCAACCAGGCACTACAGCGATCACAACCTTATTCATGAATCGGATCTGACGCTGCACATCCAGGATGTTGAACCTATTGATGCCGTTCTCACCTTTATATCCGGTGGTCGAACGAACGCGTTGGTCCCCGCCAGAGCAGAATGCCCAGCCACCGTCTTTTGGAGAGGGTCCCTCACCAGTGATAAGTACGACACCAATTTCTTGGCTTTCGTGGCACAAGATGAGTGCCTCCCAAAGCTCGTCTACGGTCTTTGGAGTAAATGCGTTGCGCACCTCAGGACGATTGAACGCAATGCGTGCGACGCCGTTAAGCTGCTTAAATGTGATTTCCTCGTATTCCTTGACGGTTTGCCATTCTAGTTGGGCCATGGTCCAATTCTTTTAGGTGTGTATGAACATAAACAAAGGTAACGGCTGCAGGTTTATTCTGTGGGTAGTGCTGCCTTGATTTCTATTTCACCCCCAAGCGCCTTGAGCACTTTAAATACCGTATCAAATTGGGGCTTAGCATTAGGCTGCAAAGCCTTGTACAAACTGGTTCGGCTCATTCCGGTTTTTTCGGCTATGGCGGTCATCCCCAAGGCTTTTGCAACATGTCCCATGGCGACAATAAGGTCCCCTGGATCTCCGTTTTGAAGTACCTCATTAAGGAAGGCAGTGATTACTTCTGGTTGATCGAGATAATCAGCGATATCAAAGGTTGAGGTTTCGGTCATTGTTTAATGCTTTAATGATGCGTTTATATTTAGCTATATCTCTGGATTGTGTTCGTTTAGTCCCGCCTCCAATTAGCAATAAAAGTTGATTATTTCGATAAGTAAAATAAATTCTATAACCAGGTTTTAAATGAATACGAAGTTCATAAATATTGGGTGCAAGACGTTTGAAGTCGCCGAGTAGGTCTTTTTCCTGAATTCTCAATATTCGAAGAAGGATAACAGATTTTACTCTCTCATCTTTAAGTCCTTTCAGCCAACTATCGAACTCTTTTGTTTTGGATACTTTCACAACAGAGTGTATCCAGTTGGATACAAATATATTTAATTATTCATCTTCCTAAGAATATGAGGACGCAAAATTTTGTGTCAAACATTTGTGGAAAACGCAATGTTATTGACGTGAAGAAGACGCCTAATGAAACGCACCCAGATTCAAGATTTTGAAAAAATCGACCAAGCCAAAGACCTTGACGATATCGTAAAGGACAAGCGCACAGGGAAACGGGCCAATAAGAAAAAAGCGAAGCGTCGCAACCGTCATTACGGAAGGACGCTTCTCAAGCATTTCAAAGAAAATTACGAGGGTTTAACCTCGGAAGATCAGGACCAGGCAGTTTAGTCGACGAACATGCCCATTCCAGCGCCTACACCGGCAAAGATGAAGAACAATAGGTATAGGCTAATCACAATAATCGCAGTCACACCATAAAATTTGAAGGTCGATTTTAGGTTACCCATGGCCGCTTCAAGTTCATCGGAATCTTTTTTATAGAGCGCCCTGTTTGACTTTTCGCTAAACCTAAACAGGTATAGTGAGGGGAAGAAATACAAGAGCGCCATCAGTAGATAGAGCACAGTAACCGCGATCCCACCGGCGCCTATCATTCCTGAGAACATGGAACCGGCGAAGATGGCCATGATGGCAATCAATCCCGCTCCAATAAAGCCGAGGATGGCTAGGAACTGGGCCCATTTTCGGGTTTCGTTGATATAGCCCGCCGCCATATCTGTAATGGTTAATTCTTGTGTTGGCTTTTCGTTCGGAGTGTTTTCAGTTTCCATATTGAGTTTTTATTGAGTTCGTAGAATTTTTTCCATTTTCTTGCCCTTGGCCAACTCGTCCACGAGCTTGTCCATGTAACGGCATTCGCGCGTCAGCTTGGTTTCAATTTCTTGGATTTTGTACCCACAGATGCTCCCGGTGATTAAAGAGGCATTGGGATTTACAGTGGCCTCCTCAAAGAATTCCTTGAAGGTGACTTTGCGATCGATCATCTCCCTGAGTTGGTCTTCGTCAAAACCTGTAAGCCAGTGAAGCACTTGGTGCAATTCGTCTAGACTGCGTCCTTTCTTTTGGATCTTAGTGACGTAGTGAGGATATATACCTGCAAAGGTCAGTGCAGCGACGCGGGCATCGTGCTCAGGAGTTGTGGCCATGGCGTTTTAGAGTTTTACCGCAAAAAGATACGGATTTAACCAAACGCAAAAAGTTTATCCTAAAAGATTCTGCCAAGGGAAAATAAAGGGCAGTGAAGCAATCCAGAAAAGGAACGATACGGCCATAGCTTTCGGGAACGGTTTCTTCTCTCGAAGTGCAGGTAGTGCCACAGCGAAAAGCCACGAACCTTTGTACAGAAGCTGAAAAGCTAAAAGAACGATGAGTTGGGTAGGGAAGAACAAGCCCAGGGCCGATAAGCTCAATACGGCGAACCATATACCTCCCACTGTCTTAATAGCTTCCGTTCGCACAAGAGAATTTGAGAAAACAGAGATGGCAGCTCGTTTTGGTGTCGCGAGGCAGCTGATGCTTATCCATCCTGCGAGCAGGATATTGGTGATGTAAATGAAATATAATCCGTTCATAGCGGTGGGTTTAAATGAGTATTCCTGTTTTCTTTTCAAGCAATCCTTGCGCGGCCAATCGGCCGCTTTCCATCGCAGCATTCAATGAGCCGTTGTACAGCACATCTCCGGCAAGAAATACGTTTTCCATGAGCACACTTTCACTGGGTTCTGCGGTCATTTTAAGATTGCTGAGATCGGGAAGTGCCTGTTCAATATGGAAGTTGCCGATGTGGGTCAAAGCGCCTACACCACAGTATTCGCGTATCTCATCTTCAACTTTCGCAGTAATTTCTTTTTCGCTCTTGCTGTTAAACTCTAAGACGGTCGCTGATAGTATCTGTCGACCTGTAGCATCGGTATAGCCGTAGAGATTATTGACGAGTTTTTCAGGGTCGGCCACCAATCCAATCGTTTCTTTAGGTAGGTTGGAACTGCCTATTTCGAAGTACAGACACATGCACGATTTCCAATCCGTTCCCTGTCCCTGCATATTAGAGATCAGTGAAGAAGCGTCCGCAGTAATAATCACCCCACTGTGGTCCATTTCTTCCCCCGATTTTAGAACGATTTTCTCGCTAGTAACACTGCTTACCTCCGCTCCAAAACGGAATTCAGTGGTCTTCAGTTTGTTTTGAAGTTGCTCGCTAATCGCACCTATTCCCGCTGAAGGGATGGTGGCATAGCCTTCACCGAACATCTTGTAGACAAATTCAAACATGCGACTTGATGTGCGCAGCTCTGGTTCTAAGAAGATGCCCGCAAAAAAGGGTTTGAAGAATCGGTCAATGATTACCTCTGAAAATCCGAATTTCCGGAGATATTCTAAGGTGGTCATCTCTTCGCTAGCAAAGATTTTATCGATGGATTTGCGCTTCATCCTTGCATTGAGACGCAGCACCTTTATTTTATCCCCGACGCTGCCAATCTTCGCAGTGACGGTAGGGATGAGCATTTTAAAATCTCGTAAGGGATCGCCAATCACAAAACGTCTTCCGTCCACATAAATCTGTGCCCCTGAAGCCAAGCGTCGAAGATTAAGCGCATCATAGTCCAGGTATTTTTTTGCCATCGGATAGCCGTCGAGCAATACCTGAAAACCGATATCCAGGTGGTGATCGCCCAGAGATACGGTGCGTACACGTCCACCTACACCATCAGATTTTTCTAAAACAATAGGAGCATAGCCCGCCTTTTCTAGTTCAGAGGCAGCAATGAGACCGCTAATACCGGCGCCAACAATGTAAATGGTTTCTTTCGATTCCATGGCAGTTTCTCTTAAGGGTGTAAAGAGTAAACCGCTGGAATTCGAATAAGTTTATACCAGCAAGCGTGTCTAGCTTATTTTTTCAGGGCGTCGATGCGTGCGACGAGATCATCGAAGGACATTCGGTCGCCATTGTGTTCTCCAACGAATCGCAATACTTCATTACCCTCCTTGTCCAAGAGTATCAAAGCTGGATAATGAACGACTTGGCCGTGGAATTTGTACCCGTACGGGATACCCATATCTCGGGCCAATTTTGCATTCTCATCTTGGTAAATATCCAGACCTACATCGTCCACTTTGGCCGCCCATTCCTGAATTTCCTCTCGGGTATCTGGCTTAATAAATACCTGACGTACTCCTGGAAGTTCTTCGCTGCGGGTTGCGTAAGTCATGGTATGACGCATGCAATAAGGACATTCTGTTTTGAGTAGAAAGTGAAGGGCTACATAGTCGCTTTCGGCGGCACTAAGAGTGAAAGCGGCTCCACCGGTTGCTGAGGGCAGTGTAAAATCTTGAACTTGTGCTTGTGCAGCAAAACCAAGGCCTAATGCCAGGGCGAATACGTATTTTTTCATAATGTGAGTTGGTTTTACCCGTTGTGGATATCGTAGAATTGGACCACACCTTTTAGTTCATTTGGTGAGCCGACCAGTACAGAGACGATCTTCTTTTCTCTAAATAGCAAATTCATCTCATGAAGCCCCGTGCTTTCGTCGATAAAGATGGGATTCTTGGTAGCCATATCTTTTGCGGTAAGTGCATCCGTATTTTCCGCCTTACCCATCGCACGACGAATATCTCCATCGGTGATAATTCCTTCTACGGCATCTTTAGACCCTATACAAGCAAGCCCTAATCGACCTTCAGAAATTTTCAAGAGCACCTCGTTGAGCGAATCATCAGCTTGGACCAATGGAACTTCAGTGGTCATTAAATCTTTGGCCTTGGTCAGCAAACTCTTGCCCAAGGTGCCCCCAGGGTGTAGCGCAGCGAACTCTTCTTCAGAGAAACCCGACAGCTCCATGACGGTAGCACAGATGGCATCGCCAATCACTAGTGCAGCGGTGGTGCTTGTTGTAGGCGCTAAATTCAAGGGGCAAATCTCCTTATCCACCTTGCACTCAAGGTGCACCTTAGAATAACTCGCCAGGGTGCTGTTGCGGTCGTTGGACATCCCAATGACGCTTTTTGACCTGCTGTATTTTAAAAGGTTGATGAGCTCTGCGGTTTCCCCTGAATTTGAAAAGGCAAACAATACATCGTCAGCTTCTATCATCCCAAGGTCGCCGTGATAGGCCTCACCTGGATGGACAAAGAAAGAAGGCACACCCGTTGAGGAGAAGGTGGCAGCAAGCTTGCGTGCAATGATGCCGCTCTTGCCCATTCCAGTAAAGATGAGCTTGCCATTACATGCCATGATCATTTTTACCACCGACTCGTAGTCGTTCGTATCGTGCTGAGCTAAATCCAGGATAGATTTTGCCTGTGCTTCTATGGACGCTATAGTTCTGGTGTTGATGCTCATCGCTCTAAATCAATTCCTTAACTAATGCTTCTAGATCGCTTAACGCCAGCATGTTTGGGCCGTCTGAAAGGCCTTCATCAGGGCGGGGATGCGTTTCTAGAAAGAAAGTATTGGCGCCCCAGAGTTTGGCGGTCTTTGCAAAATAAGGTACATAGGCGCGGTTTCCCCCAGTGGTACCATTGTTACTGCTGGTTTCCTGCGCACTGTGGGTACAGTCCATGACAACATGATCAGTGAGTGCCGCTAACTTTTGGAGGTTGCGGAAGTCTACCACGAGCTCACTTGGTCCGAAAAGCGTACCGCGTTCAGTGAGCCAAACCTGCTGGTTGCCGGTAGATTTCACCTTATCTACGGCGAACTTCATTTTCTCTGCATTGAGAAATTGTGCTTTTTTGATATTGACAATCTTGCCTGTCTTTCCGGCTTCAAGAAGCATGTCGGTTTGACGGCATAGGAAGGCGGGAATCTGAATGATATCGACGCGGTGTCCATGGCTGGCAATCTGCTGCGGAGTGTGAAAGTCGGTGGTGATGGGCAGTCCAAATTCATCTCGAATGGTTTCCAGCATGGCAATGCCTTCTTCTAAACCCGGTCCACGAAAACTGGTTAAAGACGTACGATTGGCTTTATCAAAGCTGGCTTTAAAGTAGATCTCTACATCCAGCTCTTTTTTTATACGGGCCAATTCCGCTGCGACTTCGCGCAGCAAATCCATACTTTCAATAACACAGGGTCCAGCAATGATTTTCATGTTGTGCTCTCGTGGGTTTCGCCTAGAATACAACGTCTGTATTCTTTAATGCGTATCAAAAGTAGGGAATCGGCAGGGAAGTCAGGCTAGCCTCTAGGCCACTGCACTTCCTTTTCAAAGAATCCGACGGAAATTACCAGGTAGAGGGTGTCGTTCTCCTCATGTATGGACACATCGTACCAGCTTCTTCTTTTGAAGACGAAGAGTTCACCTTCCCAATGGTCGCCCTTGTTCTCTAAGTTTCTCAGATTGATTTTCCCGACAACTTCTGGCTGATCGGAGGTGATGATTTTCCCAAACAGCTCGCCACTGTCCTCGTAGATTTCTACGATAGAGTTCTCCTTACCTGTGTTCCAAATGCCTGTAATGGATGTTTGAGCATTCGTCCAGGTAGAACAAAAGAGAATACACAACAGTAAAAAGAGCTTTTTACTGCCAATCATAGCTTGGCTGTAAACCTCGAAGACCCATATCTACAACATTTTCATCGGCCCCTTGATCTACGTCCCATTTGCCATTTCCGTTTTTGTCAACCCACTCAAAGCTTTTGTTGGTTGATAGAGACATGGTAATGGTTAAATCCTCAGTTTCATCGCCGTTGATTACTAATGGTGTATTGAAATTACCGGTGACTACACAAGATCCTGCCGGAATAGGAGAGGTCGTAGCAAGCGGGTTTGGAACCGTTGTACCGCCCTCAGGTGTTTGGCCGGTTTGTAGTCCTCCGATGCTCTTGAAGGCCCAGAATCCTTGTTTTTTATTTTCGTTTACTTCAACGGTTTCACCGTCTATTTCGAAATCTTTGATGTATTGGTTGAAGCCCACAAAACTGGCTAACGATGCTGTGTAAGGCTCATTATTGTAGTGAAAAACAACATCGTAATTCTGGTAGGACAAGGAGAGTCTAACCCATTCATAGGTGCCCGCATTTAGCCTTGAAAGCGGAATCTCAAGCCATAGCTCACCGGGTGCAGCAATCTCTGCACGACGAAAGTCAATGGCGTTATCCCCGCCCTTTGTGGTTTCAGGAGCATGGTATAGAATTTCACCTTCACCCAATTGAGTATATGGCGTCGGCGCCAACTCGAGGTAATGTGCACTGATGCTGTTAAACATCGGATTTTGACCGGCATTACCAAAGGGAAGAGCGGCGGGTAAACCGTTGTTGCCCAGTCTATCTTGAGTGTCGTCGACCACAAGTTTTACCATGAGCTTAGGGTTTCTATTGCTTCTACAAGACGATAGCCCAGCTGTAATGGCAATGAGCATTAATAGGGTGTTCCAATTCAGTTTCATAACAAGGGTCTTTAGGTCTTAAACGTAAAGATTTTCTCTACCGTACCGTCGTCGTAGATAAAGATGAGGGGAATATCTGTTCTAAAGTTGGTTTCGCGGCCTAAGAAATCCACAATCTTGATGAGGTTACGCTCGGGTTCCACAGGCAATTCATCGCAGGGTGGCTCTAGATTTCCGATCCACTGTATCTGTGCTTGGCCGCTAGTAATCCGCTCGTCAAGGTACTCGAGTAGTCCAGTTTTCACATGTGCGCCGTAGTTATCGTTGAGGGCCGCAAGAAAATCGGCATACTGAAACCCATAATCCTTGCGGTAGTAAGTATCGGAGAGCACGGCACCTTTGATAAGGTCTTGCTTGTTTTCTAAAACAGTCCCTAGTGAAGAGGTGTCGAGGTCCGTTAATAGGGTATCGAGATAGGCATTAAAGACATCTTTGTAATAGGGAACATCGAGCAAGCGCTCCACGAGTGGGCGGTTACTTTCGTGCCAATTGTTGAGGTTTCTATCCGTCCAATCGACCCCAAACCAATCAATACCAAACGTGTTATCAAGATCATACTCTATGAATACAAATTTGCCGTTGGAAGGCTGTCGGTACAGGTAGAAGTTGTTCTTGTTGAAAGCATGACCGTCCCAATGCCCAATGAGTATTTCTGTGGCTAGTGTTTTCAGGTAGTGATTGACTTCGAAGTTGCGTTCCATATAACACGGAAAGTCGCTGTCGCTAATGTTGTTTAAAGAGTCTAAAAAGAGAATAAATGCGCTGTAATCGTTTGAATCCTTGTTGGTCTTAAGCTCGTATACACTGCGATACGAATCTGGGTTGCTGCCCCAATAATTCAGGTCTGCACCCCAGCTTGCTTTGTAGAGGTTGCCACCGTCATCATCAATAAATCTTTTTTGGAGAAACTCATCGTCAATATGTTCAACATTGAGGTAAAGACCACGGTAATTTCCATTGAGGTAGAGTTTCACAAAGCTTGTTCTCGAAGCAATTAGTCCGTACCGCTGGAGAAGATGTAGACTTGTCCAATAGCGCAATAAGGAAGGGTCATTGTGCTGGCCAATTAAGTTCATTTTTTCAATGCCCTTGAATTTTTGTCCAACGACGTATTCGTTGAACGACACCTTAAAGCCTTTCTTTTTGGCATTTCTGGAGGTGTTTCCGCGGACCCTGAATCCTACGCTCTGAAGGGTATCCGAAAAATTGGCGCTTTGGTAGCGAAAAACAGCTGGAAAGTGATGGTCGGTAAAGAGGCTGTCGCCCAAAAGTGTGCTTAGGTCAGCAGCCGACACGGTGATGTGAATTTCTGCGACCTCGTCCTGTAAAAATGCCTCGTTATTTTCTGGGTGCACGAAGGCCTGTCCCAGCAAGAGGGTGGGGAGTAGGGTGAGTAGAAGGAGGAAGGGGTGTTTCATTTACTCCAAAAATACGGCTGCATTACTTTCTGCACTCTTTCGAGCAGCATCAAGAATCTCAACCACGAGTAGGTTATTTTCAAGGCTACTAAGGTCGTACCTCTCAAGGGTGGTAGTGCCTCGCACGACTGAAGTCAACAGTGAGAACGGGTCATCAAAAGGTCTAGGTAAATCTTCAAGCGTCATTTTCTGCTCTTCAAATCCGTCGTACCCTTCTGATATGCGTACTCTCAAATCGGTTTTATTATCCGCATATACAACCCCTCGTAGACCATAAATTTCGAGGTCTTTTCTGCCAATGGGCCAGTTCCACGACCCTTGAATTACGGCAACCGTAGAGTCGTATTGAAGGAGTATAATAGACTCGTCGTTTACCTTGGGGTTATTCTCAGCTTGCAGTTGTTGTGCAATAGCAACAACGCTATTGGGACGCTCGCCATCCATAAGCCAGGTAAGAAGATTAGCGCCATAGCACCCGAAATCAATTTCGGCGCCGCCGCCATTTTGTACAGGATCCGTGAGCCAATCCAAAAATTCTTGGTTAACTCCAATCTTTTTAGGGCCTTTATGCCCGTCCTGCACCATCACCTTGCGCACGCTACCAATGGCATCCTCTTGTACAAGTGCTTTTGCCTTTTGTGTAGATGGATACCAGGTAGTCTCGTAATTCGTAAGTAGGTGAATATCATGCTTCTTGGCCAATTCTTCCATTCTCCGTGCATGTTCCATATTCACGGCCAATGGCTTTTCAACCATTACGTGAATGCCCCGTGGGGCGGCTTCTTCTACGACTTCTAAATGCTCATAAATGGTTCCAAATGCAGTCACCGCCTCGACGCTTTTTTCTGCAAACAGTTCATCCATGGTGGGGTACACCATATTCATAGAGAACCCGTATTGCTGCGCATAACTCATTGCGAGTTTTTCATTGGGCTCAACAATTCCTACAATGTCAAAATCCCCACGAGGCTCACTTCCGAAGATCCAATGTACGTGAGTGTGCGTCAAACCGATAACACCTACACGTAGAGGCCCCACCTGCTCGTGATCTTGTGCCGAAAGCTGCGCAGGACGGAGAAAGATGGCTATAAAAAGAATATGGAGAAATCGCACGTTCATGACCTATTTAGCGGGTACAACGTAGGTGAAAGAAATGCCAAACGAGCTTCCCGAAAGTACCTCTGCTTGAGAAGTGTAATCCTGGATGGAATAAGTCAATGCACAGCCGCCATACCCGATCTCTAATCTTGGCGAGATGGAACCGGTAAATGTTACATCAGGAGTAAAGCCGTCCCCGTTTAAGCGAACGCGCTGATGTGTCGTAATGCCCACACCCACATGAATCATTTCATCGAAGTAAAAATGAGGAACGATATTCACTGGAATTCTGGTGAAGGCAATATTTGCATTATCGGCAGCGGTTGTATTGTACTTGATGCCGACGGTAGCTCTAAGGGCTAAATAATCCACATTGGCTAGACGCAGTTCACCACCAATACTTGCGTAGCCGCCTTGTCCCGCCAGCATTACTTGTTCTTCGCCGTTGGTGAATTGTAAGGTTAAGAGTTCATCTCCACCGTATTCTAACCCCGCTTCATATAGAAGTGCGGCCGTGACTGTTTCTTGTGCGCTCAATGAGCTCAGCGTACATGTTGCTAGAAGAAGGGACAGGAGGTGTTTCATCGATGAGTCTTTGTTGACTCAAAAGTAAGAAATAGCACTCGGGCGACTTTTAAATAGATAGATGATTTGTGAAGTGGACAATCAGGGGTTTTAAACAAAAGTGGATTTTGTGAGATATCACCACTAACTTTTTAAGGAGTGCTCTTTATATGAAGTTGTCCGCCGTAGCTGAGGTCGTTCAATAGCGTTTGCCTACGGAATGACCTTTGATCGAATGAAGATTTAGAATTCTGTGGTTGAAATAGTGAAGAAGAGAATGAAGGGGGTAGTGCTATGGCGGGCAAGTCTTGTATATAACCTCGTATCAGCAGAGATCGTTTTGGTTTCCTTTAAGATAACCAAAAGGACGATGCGCCCGGATATGAGTTATATACGTTGTTGG
>QQUU01000034.1 GCA_003385605.1 Bacteroidota bacterium | reverse complement strand
ACATTCAAAGTTGGCAATAAGGTAGGTAAGAAGGTCTACCTAGACATACAGCTGGTGGCGCTCCCAAAACTCAGTAAATACTACATGACTGGTCTGAAGAAGGCCTGGAAGGATGATATCCGAGAAGAGCTCGATCTACGCGCCGGCAAGGTGGTCAATGAAAACCTCAAGGTGATGAGCCGCAATAAAATCAAGAAGTACTTCTACGAGAAGGGCTATTTGAATGCAGCAGTAGAGGTGCTTGAAAAGGTGGATACTACCTACAATAACGCGGTGATCCTTGGTTTTAAAATTGACCCAGGTGCACGAGTGAAAATTGGCGACATCGTTTTCACGGGGAACGAAGCCGTGAGCGAAAAGGTGCTCCGCAAGGCGATGAAAAACACCAAAATCAAGGGTAAGGCCATCTTTAAATCGTCCAAGCTCAAGAAGAAAGAGTACCGTGAAGACCTTCGCGCCATCGTTGCGAAGTACAACACCCTAGGTTACCGTGATGCTCGTGTAGTGAGCGATACGGTTTACAGCATTAGCGACGAACTTGTGCAGATTGACATTACTGTTGAGGAAGGTAAGAAGTACTATTTCGGAGACATCACATTCATAGGGAACACGAAATATGAAACAGAACTTCTCTCGG
Organism: Bacteroidota bacterium; assembly: GCA_003385605.1. GTDB lineage: Bacteria > Bacteroidota > Bacteroidia > Flavobacteriales > Schleiferiaceae > UBA10364. The sequence goes on along the minus strand of QQUU01000034.1, from coordinate 63,952 downwards.
GCATTTTGAAAATTAATCGTGGCGATATCTACGACTCACAGCACTTGAACGAGCGTGTAAGTTTCGATCCGAACGGCAACGACGTTGCGTCGATATACTTGAACAACGGCTACTTATTTTCACAGGTTATTCCAGTAGAGAAGAATGTAACTAACGACACCATTGATATAGAAATTCGTATCCAAGAAGGCCGCCAAGCGACTATTCGCAAGGTGAGCATTAGCGGTAACGAAAGAACGAACGACCACGTGATTTACCGTGAGGTGCGCACAAAGCCAGGAGATTTGTTCTCAAAGGCGATGATTCAGCGTACCATTCGTGAGCTCTCGCAGTTGGGCTATTTTGACCAGCAGCAGATTGGTGTAAATCCTGTACCGGATCCACAGACAGGAACGGTCGATTTAGAGTATACCGTGGTAGAGCGCTCGACCTCGCAGCTTGAATTGCAAGGGGGCTGGGGTGCCGGTCGCGTCGTTGGTACCTTAGGTCTAAACTTCAACAATTTCTCGGCACGTAACATCAACAACAAACGCGCTTGGCAACCATTACCAACGGGTGATGGTCAAACAATCAACATCCGTGCACAGTCAAACGGTCTGTACTTCCAGAGCTACAATGCCTCATTTACTGAGCCTTGGTTGGGCGGTCGCAAGCCGAACAGTTTCACCGGAACTATTTACCACAACGTACAAACCAACGGGGTTGAGCGTACGAATCCGAACCGTCAAAGTCTGTACATCACAGGTATCAACTTCGGGTTGGGTCAGCGTTTGAAGTGGCCGGACGATTACTTCACCTTGTACCAAGGAATTGAGTTCCGTCGATTTAACCTCGACAATTTCCCAACAGGATTCTTGAACTACAGAAAGGGGATTTCGAACAATGTGAATTACAAGTTTACCCTAGGTCGTAACAACACGGATGTACCGATCTTCCCAACGCGCGGTTCACAGATCAGCTTTGCGGCAGAACTTACTCCGCCATTCAGTATGTTCCGTGACGACATTGACTATAAAAACTTGACCTCAGAGGAGCGCTTCCGCCTCGTTGAATACCACAAGTGGAAGTTGAACGCGGATTGGTTTGCACCGATCACCTCTAAGTTTGTCATTCGTACACACGGTGAGTTTGGTTTCTTGGGAAGCTACAACAAAGACTTAGGCCTTCCGCCGTTTGAGCGTTTCTACGTGGGTGGTGATGGTTTGACCAACTTCGTAATTGACGGTCGTGAAATCATCGGCCTGCGCGGTTATCAAAACAACTCGATTACACCAGCAGGTGGTGGAGCATTGTACAACAAGTACATCTTCGAAGCACGTTACATCATTGCCAATACGCCTTCAGCACAGGTGTTCCCATTGGTGTTTATGGAAGCGGGTAACAACTACGATAATTTCTGGGACTACCGAGCGTTTAACCTCAAGAGAAGTGCCGGTGCCGGTATCCGTATCTTCATGCCGATGTTCGGTTTGATGGGTGTAGATGTTGGGTATGGATTTGATCCAGAGCCGAACGGCGCGACCGCGAGTGGTTGGCAGACGCACTTCATCATTGGTCAACAGTTCTAAATTTAGCTACCTTCGCCGCAATGAAATGTAAAGGTCTCTTTCTTACCCTTGCCCTTGTGTTGAGCACAGCAGTGTTCGGCCAGCGCTACGGTGTGGTTGATACCGATTACATTTTAAAGAGTCTACCTGAATATGCACAGGCAAAGAGTCAGATTGACAAGCTGAGTGAGCAGTGGGCAGGAGAGGTAAGTGCACTTCAGAGCGAATTAGAGAGCTTGAAAGACGCATTAGATGCAGAACGTATCTTACTTTCGCCAGAGAAATTAGAAAAAAGAGAAGAGGGTATCGAAGCTAAGCAAGCTGAGGTCATAGCTCTTCAACAAAAATACTTCGGACCTGAGGGGCAGCTATTTGAAAAGCGTAACCAGTTGGTTCAACCCATCCAAGACAAGGTTTTTGGTGCTGTACAAGCAGTGGCTAGAAAGCGTAAATTGGAATTGGTCCTTGACAAAAGTGCCCAAAGCGGTGTTCTGTTTGTCGATAAGGACAAGGACTACAGCGATGAAGTATTAAATAGTTTAAAGCGATAAAAACAATAGAAATGAAAAGAGTATTACTCGCACTTGCCTTGACATTGGGCTTTGCTACAACCTCAGTTGCTCAGCAAAAAGTAGGTCACATTAATGTTGATGAGCTATTGGCAGTTATGCCAGAGACTCAGGCAGCACAAGCAGAAATTGAAAAGTACCAAGGCCAACTTGAGGGCGATGCTCAAGCGATGCAGGAAGAGTACATGACCAAGATGCAGAACGCACAGGCAAACGTAGACACGTGGACTCAGTTGCGTCTTCAGAAGGAGCAAGAAGAATTAGAAGCTATGGGACAGCGCATCATGGCGTTCAATCAGAGTGCTCAGCAAGAACTTCAGCGTAAGCAGATGGATCTCATGTTGCCTATCATCGAAAAGGCACAAGAGGCAGTAAATAAAGTAGCTGCTGACAATGGGTTCGCTTACGTTCTAGACGCTTCAGCTTCAAAAGCAGTAGTTGTTTATCTGGACGGTGGTGAAGATATCATGCCGCTTGTTAAGGCTGAGTTGGGCATCCAATAAGCCGAAAGAAATAGATTTTTAGACCCCTTGTTGGCGAAGCCGACGAGGGGTTTTTTATGGCTAGATTATTGGTAAGTTTACACGGCATGAGTAGCATTGGAAAAATAGGCTTATTTGATAGTGGACTGGGAGGTCTTACGGTGCTTCGTGCGCTCAATAAGATGCTACCCGATGCTGCCAAAGTCTATTATGGCGATACGCTTCACCTTCCTTACGGAGATAAAAGTGACGAGGCCATCGTTGGCTACAGTACTGAGATTGTACAGTTCTTAAAAGACCAAGGCTGCGGACTTATCGTCATTGCTTGTAACAGCGCTAGTGCAGCTGCAGGTAAAGCCTTGGAAGAGCGATTTCCTGAATTGACATTCGTTAATGTGATTGACCCGGTGGTCGATTATCTAGCGTCCCTTTCCCCACAAAAGGTGGGCTTGCTTGGCACCCGCGCCACGGTTCGCAGCGGTGCCTACTCTGAGAAACTTGCAGCCAAAAACAACAAGGTGGAGCTTCAAGCATTGGCTACACCATTGCTTGTTCCTTTAATCGAAGACGGATTTCTAGGGACAGGTATAGATGCAAGTGTTCTAGCGCATTACTTAAAAGACCCGGCCATGAACGGCATCACTTCGCTTGTTCCTGGCTGTACACATTACCCGTTATTAGAGGAGGCTGCAGCTTCTATTCTTTCAGGAGTACAATGGGTAGATGCCCCTTCTATAGTTGCTGAGGCCGTTGCCAAACATTGGAAAGGTGAGCAAAGCGAAGGCAATGCATTTTACCTCAGTGATCGCACGGATAATTTCCTGCGACTTGCTGAAAAGACCTTTGGCATTGATGCGCAATGGGAACTCGTACGTCTAGAGGATTAATTACCTGTTCTCTCCCCAGCGGTACATCCACGAACTAATTGTAGAAATCAGGAAGCTGAAGAGTATGGCCGTCCATGTGCTTCGCACGTAAAGTCCATCGATCCACTGGTCCGCCACGCCAATAATAATGGCGTTGATGATGAGCAGAAATAGACCGAGGCTCATCACGGTAATAGGAATGGTAATGACAATGAGCAGCGGTTTGAGCGTCGCATTGAGTAATCCCAAAACAATAGCAATTCCAACCGCCGTGGTAAAGCTTTCTATTTGAACTCCAGGCAAGAGCCAACCGGCGAGGAAAACAGATAGGGAAGAAACGATAAGACGGGTAAGAAGGCTATTATTTTGTTTCATTTGCGGTAAATTGGGTTGCATTAGAAAATACACCCATGAAAATACGTTTTTCCCTGAGCATAGCCGCTGTGTCGGCCCTAGTTTTCACAGCTTGTAATCAAGAAACTGCAGCACCTGCCGCTGCGCCACAGCCCACTAAAGTAGTGGTGGAAGCAGATACGTCTGTACGCGCTGAGCTGTTCGAAGATCCACACAGCTATTCGCGTGAGGAATCGAAAGTGACGCATTTGAATTGGGAAGCAGCGGTAGATTTTGAAAAGGAAGTCATCACTGCAAATGCAGTTTGGACCCTAGAAGAGGGTCATGGCGATACGGTCATTTTTGATATTAAGGATTTGCAGGTAAATGAGGTATTGGTGGATGGAAGCCGCGCATTATTTGCCATTGAGGGCGACGACCCTTTGTTGGGTTCAGCGTTGGTGGTTCCTGCACCTGGCGCTAAGACCATAAGCATATTGTACAAGACCTCACCAGAGGCTGAGGCGCTGCAATGGTACCCGGCAGAATTGACGCAAGGGAAGCGTCAGCCGTTCTTGTTTACACAAAGTCAAGCCATCCTTGCAAGGACTTGGGTGCCTTGTCAAGATCGTCCAGGGGTGAGGTTTACCTATGAGGCGACCGTGAAGGTGCCGAAGGAGGTGTTGGCGCTGATGAGTGCCTCAAACCCAACACAGAAAAACGACGAGGGCATCTATGAATTTAGCATGCCGCAGCCTATACCTTCTTACTTGCTCGCATTGGGTGTGGGTGATCTAGCGTTCATTCCTTTGGGCGAGCGCTCGGGGGTATATGCCGAACCGGAAATGGTGCGCAATGCGGCTTACGAGTTTGCACAGACCGAGGATATGATAGCAGATGCAGAGGAGATGTACGGCCCGTATTATTGGGGACGTTACGACATGCTTGTACTCCCGCCGTCTTTCCCGTTTGGAGGGATGGAAAACCCAAGATTAACCTTCTTGACGCCAACGGTTGTCGTGGGTGACATGAGCTTGGTGAGCTTGATTGCGCACGAATTGGCGCATAGTTGGAGCGGAAATTTGGTGACCAACGCTACCTGGAACGACTTCTGGATCAATGAAGGATTCACGGTGTACTTCGAGATGCGCATTATGGAAAAACTTTACGGGGTCGATTTTGCGGACATGCTCGAGGCATTGAGCTACGACGATTTGCAAAAGGAATTGGCCGTGATGCTGGAAGAAAATGTGGAGGCGACCTCTTTGAAACAAGATTTGAAGGGCAAGAATCCGGACGATGGTGTCAATGCCATTGCCTACGATAAAGGGTTCCACTTCTTGCGCCTGTGTGAGAATACGGTGGGCCGCGAAAAGTGGGACGAATTCTTAACCTACTACTTCGACAAGTACAAGTTCAAAACTATGGTTACTGAAGTCTTCCTGCAGGAATTGGCTGGGGTGATGACTCAGGAGCAATGGGATAAAGTGGGTGTAGAACAGTGGGTATACGGCACTGGTCTGCCTGTGAACTGTCCGTTCCCAGCTTCGAACCGATTCGTCGTAGTAGATGATGCTGTAGCCATGATGTTGAATGTGGATCCGGATGCAGCGGATGCACGGAGTATGGCCTATCTGCCGCAAGAAACGACCATCCGCTGGACCACCCAGGAATGGCTCCGCTACATCAGAGGTCTTGAGGCCGGAGGTGCTACGGAAGGACATTATGCGTTGGCAGACGGGAACTATGGTTTCAGCGGCAGTCCAAATCCTGAGATTGTGGCGGCATGGTATTCCGCTATCCTCAAGACAGGTTTTGAGGGCTACGACAACGACATCTACACTAAGAAAGTCGAGAGCTTCTTGGGCAGCGTAGGACGTCGCAAGTTTATCGTACCTATGTACCAAAGCATGTTGGAAGGCGATGAAAAACGCCAAGCTTGGGCCAAGAAGATTTACATGGACTCGAGAGCGTCGTACCACCCGTTGGCGCAGGGTACTTTGGATGCTCTGTTTGCTGAGCAGATGTAATGCAGCTGCACCCTATTCACGAGGCTTTAATGCCGCATGCCCGGCCGGACCGCATCAATGACTTCATGCGCTACTTTCAAACGTTTGAAGGTGGCTATGCCGAAGGCGATACGTTCATGGGCGTGATGGTTCCCGACCGCCAGAAGGTCGCTAAAGTATACTTCGATCAGTGGGACGAGCGTGTTTTGCGCAGCGGTCTTGTGCACCCCATTCACGAGGTGCGTCACACAGCACTTTTTACGTTAATGCGTTACTATGGGAAGGAGCGTAAACGCCGGCAGCATTGGCACGATGTGTTGTACAGCTGTTTTGAAGGCATCAACAACTGGGATCTGGTAGATACATGTGCACACAAGATTTTTGGGCAACACGCCTTTAATACGGGCGATTATTCTACGTTGGAGGAATTGCTTGAAAGTCCGAACGTGTGGAAGAAGCGTGCGGCCATTGTGGCACAGCTGTGGATGTTGAAGCAAGGCAGGTACGATGAATTACTTGCCTACGCACCAGTAGCTGCAGAGGATGCCCCTGAGATTTTACAAAAGGCCATTGGCTGGTTGATGAAATGTTTGTGGCAGCAGCAACCTGAATTGGCCGAAGATCATATGGCGGCCTACCTACAGGAAGGATTATATACGCGTTTGATTGTACGCATTGGATTGGAAAAGGCAGGAAAGGACCACCGAAATCAGTTCTTGGCGACGTTCGCCCCAAAGTAGTTTACCGCCCTAAGTGAACCTGAAGGCTGTCCGATTCCGGCCAGAGCAATTCAAAACTGCCCTTATTCCTGTCGTTTTGACGTTCCTCCTCTTCGTCGCGCTTGAAGAGCGTCTTTAGGTCTTCTTTCTCTTGCTTAATGGTCGACTTTAAGGAGGTGCGAATCTGCTGTCGGTCCAAGCTGATGCACGGATCGTCCAGGTTACAGCCCACAAGAAGCCTCATGTAGGGCTGATTTTCTGTTTCAGCTTCTGCCACCCAAGTTCCCAAATCGCGATTCGAATTTTTACCACGCAAGGCCAAATCTTTAAGCCCAATCCTGATGCTATATTCGATATCATCGGTCTCTAGATTCTGCCAACCGTTCACCCATAGATTGATGGCACTATTGTCCACGCGAGTCTCTGGTATAATTAAGGTATCTCCACGAATCTGGAACGGTCCCTTTAAATAGGGAAAGTCTATGCGGGAGAGTTCGTCGCGGTCCACAAAGGCACTAAGCTCTTGAAGCGGTGCGTAGTTCTGTAAGGTTCCATTGCGAACCTCCGCCTCAGCATCAATACTGGTCCGCTTTGAGATGACGTCCCATTCTCTATCGAAGTGGAAAGTCAATTCCGCTGTCGCGTTCACTGTCCCTTTCAAATTACTTTCATCCAGGTCTTCAATATCAAAGCTGTCGAAGCTTTTTAAAAGTTGGTCCATTTCTATGGTCGTGCAGGATGCAGAACTCCAGAAGCGGCTGCCCGTAGATTCTTCTGCCAGGGCCCAATTCCCTCTGAAGGTTCCGCCACATCCGTCGATGCGCATTTCCCTTCCTAAAAGCTTTGTGCCTCGGTTGTAAATGGTTCCTCGCAATCCTTTACCGTCGAACTTACCTAGGTTGAGGTTGTCGATGAAGAGGTCCACCTCAAAATCGAACCCGAAATCATCGTCCTGGTCTTCACCATCTTCAAACTCCCAAAAGAGTAGGGGGTCTGCATCTATGGTCGGGCTTTCTAGGCGCAACGCTACTTGTGGTCGGCCGTTTAATGCATCAAGGACAGCTCCTGTGGCCACTGCGTTGTTTGGTCCACTCTGCACAAAGCAGCGATCGACTCTGATATCATTGCCTTTTACGGTTAATTCCGCCTCAAGATTTTCAAAGTTGATGTTACTCTCGCTGATCCCAAAGCTCACCTCTTTCAACTGTAAATCCCCTTCAAACACAGTCTCTCCAATGGGCTCAAACTCATCCCAATTGTTAAAGCGTTGTGCAATGGTAAGCTCGGTGCCGCTCCAGAATCCCATAGGGTTGATCAAGGTTTCTACCTCCACAAACGCGAAGAGTTCACTCAGGTTAGAGCCGCCCTCAACATTGGCACTCAACAATGGTTTTTTACCGTCCAGAGAAGCTGAACCGCGCAACTCTCCTGTGGTTGTTTTCAGGGCGATATTTTCAATGTTGATGCTAGGAACATCGTCCCAAAGAATATCAACGCTGGCACTGCAGTCTGAAATGGAAATTCCTTTGTAAGAGAATGCGCTACCCGCTGGTTGAAGGTATAGCGCCCACTGATCGTAGGTTCCTTTCCAGCGCAGCGAGCTGTTGAATTTCTCGATAGAAATATCTTCAAATTCGAGCAGCGGTAAGCTTTCCATTACGGGCAATAGATCGCCAGTTTCTAGGGCCAATTCACCACCGTCTTGATTTAAAGCGCCGCTCAAAGCGCCGCCATTTACATTAATTTTTGACGAGGAAATCTCCCAGTTATCTCCTTCGCTTTTAAACTCGAAGGCCCCTGCAAGTGCTGCCTCACGTACCCAGAGTTCTCGATCTAAACGCAGCTCATTTTCTATGAGATCTGCGCGCCCACTCAAGGTGATTGCTTCATCAATGATCCCGGAAAGAATAGCACTATTTGCATAACACGTATAGTCGATACCGTCTGCAGGGGCAAGGTAGGTAAGGGCCAAATTCTGAAGTGCAACGCGGTCCAACCCGACGCTCGTGGACGCATCACCTTCTGTGGAATTAAACAAATCCCAATTCGCTTCTTTCCCATTGTCGAACAAATGCAAACGGCCTTCACTTACACTTAATTCTTCGACTACATATTCCCCTTGAATAACGGAAAATACGTTCATGCCTAGACCCACATATTGGGCCTCTAGGAGAAATTCGTTTTTACGGAGGGGATCTTCGATACGCACATCATTCAGTGCGATTCTTACTCTAGGGAATCCACCGAGCAAATCAAGTTCTATACTACCCACAGAAACGGGTGCCTTGAGCTGCTCGTTAATCTTCGCTACGCCGCCGGCGATGATGGTATCTTGTTGCGTATAAATGTACCCGGCGGCGCCACCTAGCAGCAACACCACAATTGCGAGCAGTATACCAAGAACCTTCAATGCCTTGCGCATTCGATTATCTCGTTTTTAAGAAGCCCACCTCTTTAGCATCGAGGTGCCTGTAATCGCCTCTGTTTAATCTCTTTTTAGTTAGACCTGCGAAGGATACGCGGTCCAATTTTTCTACCTCGAAACCGTAGTGAGCAAATAGACGGCGTACTATACGAGGCTTGTTTACGTGAATACGCATGCCTAATTCGCGCTTGTTCTTCTCGTCGGTAAAATTGATTTCCTCCACCGGAACTGGTCCATCTTCTAGGACAGTGCCTGCTGCAATGGTATCGAGCTGTTGTTTACTTAACGGCTTATCAAGCACTATATGATAGATGTTCGCGGCGCCATTGACTCCTTTGGTCAATTTTTTTGCAGTATCCGCATCGTTGGTAAACAATAGTACACCAGTGCTGCCGCGCTCCATCTGCCCAACAGGGTAGATTCTTTCGTTGCAAGCATTTCCGACAAGTTCAAGAACAGTCTTGCGCGCTTTAGGATCGTCCATCGAAGCGAGGAACCCCTTGGGCTTATTTAAAAGCACATAACGCATTTTATCTGTCTTCAACGTGGTGCCATTGTATTTCACGACATCCGTAGGCTTTACTTTATAGCCCATCGAAGTCACCACTTTATTGTTGACCGAAACCAATCCCGCGCCTATGAGGTCATCGGCCTCGCGACGCGAACAAATGCCTGCATTCGATAAATACTTATTCAAACGAACTTCGTCGCTAGCACCGCTGAGTTGCTCCGCAGTTTTGCTGCGAACGCCTCTGTATTTCTTCGCAGGACGAGCACCTCGCTGCGGACGGTCACCTTTTTCCTCGCGGTCCCAAGTTTTCTTAGGCCCACTCGCAAAGCGATTGTTTGAGTTTTGAGACTTTCCTCGACGAGGTCCGTTGCTATTAGAACGACTGTTGCGCATGGCAGGAATATTTTCTGCAAAGTTAGCTTAGTTCGAGGCCATTAGCACTACGAAAGCGAGGGAATGACTAACATTCTAGGTCAATTATTTCAGGTACGAAACTTTTCGCTCGGTAAAAGAAGAGCAGTAGCTGCCATTCGTTGCAGTGGTACTTGACCATTAAGGGACCTATTTCTCGGTGAATTCGCTCTTTTTGTCCGTGGGAAATAAGCCCTTCAGGAAGCCCTCCGTGCTTCCGGTATTTCACTTCAGCAACAATCAACACGCCATTTTTTCGAGCGACTACATCAATCTGGGTTCGCGAGCGTCGGTAGTTTTCGGCCAGGACCTCACAATGGTTATTCCTCAGGTAGGCTGCCGCATGCTTTTCATACAATCGATAATCCATGTACAAAGGTTGCTGTACAAGGTGCCTAAGAGCAATAATGGTGGAAAACTCTAAGTTATGAGCAGCTTAGAGCGTGAAAGTGATTTCGTGCTCGGAAATCTCAGCATGGCTGCCAATGACAATTGGAAACTGCCGTGAAGTATGCCCGAAAGGCATGTTTTGAAGTACCTGAATTCCTGCGGCTTCAAAGTACTTGACCAAGGTATGTTCTACGGAGTCTCCCCAAGGTGTATCGTGGTCATGGATATCAGAGAATTGGCCCAACAGGACAGCGCTTACTCCATTAAAAGCACCTTTTCGTTCCAAAGCGAGGAGCATTCGGTCGAGGTGATAATGGTATTCGTCTAAATCCTCAAGCAGCAGCACTGAACCCTCCAATGTTTGAAGGGAAGGCGTTCCATAGATGGAGTAGATTACGCTCAAATTCCCACCAATAACCTTTCCGCTACACGGGGTTGCTGTCGAGGTAAGGGCAAGCGGTTTTGGTCCGTTTTGCAGCAATGCAAAAGTGGCCTGGAGGTCTTGTTTATTCGTTTTTTCGAAGCTTACCGGCATAGCAGCATGAATACTAGGTAGGCCTTTTTGGTAAGCATGCGACAAAAAGGTGGTAAAGTCTGAGAAACCAATGAGCCACTTAGGCTGCGCTTGCAAGGCGTCCCAATCAATATGGTCTACAATTTCCGCGCTCCCATATCCGCCTCGGATGTTCCAAATAGCCTTGACTTCTTCGTTGTGAATGAGCGCATTGGTCGTACGAATACGCGCCTCTTTCGTACCAGCTACCTGACCGTCCTGCAGTAAAATGTCTTCAGAATAAAAGACGTTGAAGCCCGCGGCTTCAATGTAGGCCTTGGCCGTTGAAATCATTTCCCTAGTGGCAAACCTTGCGGTAGCACTCAATCCGATCAAATCGCCGGGCTTTAATAAAGCGGGAATTCTTTGTTTCATAGCGGAAAAATAGCACATAAAACCTTCCTATCTTCGCGATACCATTAATTAGGTCATTAGTCCACATGAGTACGAACAAAAAAATCATGGTCACGGCAGCTTTGCCGTACGCCAACGGTCCCATCCACATTGGTCACTTGGCCGGCTGCTATTTGCCGTCGGACATCTACGTGCGCTACATGCGAATGCGGGGTCGGGATGTGAAGTTTGTTTGTGGCTCTGACGAGCACGGAGTGCCTATCACTATCAAGGCGAAAAACGAGGGCATCACCCCGCAAGAGGTGGTGGATCGTTACCACGCAATGATGGGCGGTGCCTTCGAAGAGTTTGGGATTAGCTTTGACCATTACAGCCGCACTTCTAGCGAGCAGCACCATAAGAACGCCAAGGAGTTCTTCATGAACTTGTATGAAAAAGGTGCGCTTGAGGCGAAGGAAACGCAGCAGTATTTTGACCCTGAGGCGGGCCAATTCTTGGCCGACCGCTACATCACTGGGACTTGTCCTAAATGTGGCCATGAAGAAGCCTACGGCGATCAATGTGAGAAATGTGGTACGTCGTTGTCGCCTACAGAACTTATCAATCCAAAGAGTGCCCTAAGCGGGGCTAAACCTGAGTTGCGCAATACGACGAATTGGTTCTTGCCGCTCGACAAACTCAGCGATGATCTGCGTACGTTCTTGGAGAGCCGCGAAAATTGGAAGCCCAACGTCATCGGCCAGTGTATGAGCTGGTTGAATGCTGGCGATGGGCTGCAACCGCGCGCAATGACCCGCGATTTAAATTGGGGAGTCCCTGTACCTATTGAGGGTGCCGAGGGCAAGGTTATGTACGTATGGTTTGATGCACCGATTGGATACATCAGTGCCACCCAAGAACTTCTACCGAACGATTGGGAGCAGTACTGGAAAGGGGAGGATGCGGAGATCGTGCACTTCATCGGAAAGGACAACATCGTATTCCACTGCATCATCTTCCCAGCCATGCTGCAGCAGCACGGCGACTATGCGTTGCCAAAGCAGGTGCCTGCGAACGAATTCCTCAACCTTGAGGGCCGCAAGTTGAGTACCTCGAAAAACTGGGCAGTTTGGTTGCACGAATACTTACAAGATTTCCCAGGTCAGCAGGACGTACTTCGCTATGTGCTCACTGCTACGATGCCTGAAACTAAGGACAACGACTTTACTTGGGCGGACTTCCAGCAGCGCAACAACAGCGAGCTTGTGGCAGGCTTTGGAAACTTCGTGAACCGCGTGATGGTCCTTACACACAAATATTACGACGGCGTAGTACAAGAGCCGGGTGCGCTAACGGACGCCGACCGCGAAGCATTAGCGACGATGACCCAATACGGCCGTCGCATTGCCAAAAACTTGGAAGATTTTAAATTCCGTGAGGCGATCGGCGAGGCCATGAGTGTTGCTCGCCTTGGAAATAAATACCTCCAGGAGCAAGAGCCTTGGAAAGTATACAAACAAGACCCAGCCCGTGCCGGGGCGGTACTGTATGTTGCTACACAGATCACGGCGGTATTGAGTATCGTCTTTGAACCGTTCCTTCCAACAACAGCGGCGAAGCTTCGCAGCATGTTGGCGATGGACACCTTACCAGAATGGGAAGCGACCAACAACGAAACCATCGTTGCCGCTGGCACGCAGCTTGGCAAAGCGGAATTGTTATTTGCTAAAATTGAAGACAACCAGGTAGAAGCGCAACGCGCCAAACTTGAAGCAACCTTAGTTCAAAAAGAAGAAGAAGTGGAAGAGAGCACGCACGCACCACAGAAGGAAGAAATCAGCTTTGACCAATTCATGGGAATGGACCTTCGCGTAGGAACCATCCTTGAAGCAGAGCGCGTACCAAAGGCAGATCGACTGCTTAAATTCTTGGTAGATACAGGTCTTGATAAGCGAACCATTGTAAGCGGTATTGCTGAACACTTTTCACCAGAGGAAATGGTGGGTAAGCAAGTGACCGTACTCATGAACCTTCCTCCACGTAAGATTCGTGGGGTCGAAAGCCAAGGAATGCTGCTGATGGCAGAAGATGCAGACGGTAAATTGCGCCTGATGAGCCCGGAGGGCGGTGCAGCAAGCGGTTCAGTGATTGGATAATATTCCGGCTCCGTAGTTCAACGAATAGAATGCAGGTTTCCGGTACCTGAGATAAGGGTTTGATTCCCTTCGGGGCTTCTAAAAACCCGCGCCAGAGGCGCGGGTTTTTTATAATTCCAACATCACGTTCACGGCGCTTTTGCCCTTCTCACCTTCTTGTAAGTCGAAAGTGACGGTATCTCCCGCAGTGATCTGGTGTTTCAGTCCACTGATGTGAACGTGGTATTCATTGTCGGCACCTTCTTCTTTGATGAAGCCGAAGCCTTTATCAATGTTGTAAAATTTTACAGTTCCTTTCATAGTTGTCAAAGCTAGCAATAAAAAAGGCCTCCCGTAAGGAAGGCCTTCATTGAAATCTTGAGATATAACTTACGCTTGTTTAACGTTCACAGCGTTTAATCCTTTCTTTCCTTCTTTCAATTCAAACTCGACTGCATCGCCTTCGCTAATCTGGTCAACTAGACCTGTTACGTGCACGAAGTACTCAGTGCTTGAATTGTCGTCTTTAATAAAGCCAAATCCTTTGTCAGTATTAAAGAACTTTACTGTTCCTTGATTCATAATAATTGTTAAAGTGCGAAGGTGGTACTTAATTTCTAACCTAGCACTATCATTTACAGTTATTTACATAAAGTTATAAGTGACAGTCTCGTTGTGTACATTTGCAATAGAGTTGAAGGGCTATTAGCTCAGTTGGTTCAGAGCGCTGCCTTGACAGGGCAGAGGTCACTGGTTCGAATCCAGTATAGCTCACAAAGAAAAAGCCGTGCACCGGAGGTTGCACGGCTTTTTTAATGGAACAAAGCCAAGCTTGCTTGAGCTTTGGGATATTAAAAAAGACGGAGAACAGCGGGAGCTGTTCACTGCTTGTCTTTGGGTACAAGAGCTGAGTTTTCTGGTTCTTTTGCCGCAAGGCAAAAAATCCAGTGAGTATTGCGGAAGTATGGTACAATAAAATGTTACCTGGTAATCACCCAGCGCAAGGATTGTGTTGCTGAATCGTCTTGTATTTGGATGATGTATGTACCTGGTGCGAGAATAGGTAGAGGAGAACTACCCGCATCAGTTTTCCATTCACGAATCTTTTTCCCTTCGATGCTACGGATGATAACGGTACTGGACTTCTCAACTTCCAAAGTGGCTTTCTCCTGACTTGGGTTTGGATACAGTGCTACTTCCTGAAGTGATCCTTCACTTATGGTCATTTGCTGTGGACTATACACATTGAGCACGACATTGACATTTTTATAGCTGACGGTACCAGAGCTATCAATCATCACCGTATCACAATAAGTATCTGAACAGCTGCTCATGCCTATGGCACTTGAAACGGAACCCGTAACAGTCACACAGAGTGAATAAATACCAGCTTGTGTATAAACGTGAGTTGGGTATTTCGCCGTGTCTACATTGCCGTCCCCAAAGTCCCACAGGTAGGATACTGTACCGTATTGGCTGTACAATGAATCCACAGTAGAAGTGTTGTAAAGAACGACTTGCCCCATGCCTGTTAGTACAGTGTCAAATTGGTAAGAGGCATTACACCCTGTGGTGTTTCCACTACCAGATCCGCCGCCAGATCCGCCGCCAGATCCACCACCAGAAGAAGAACCACCGCAGATCACGGTGTTAGAGGTGATAACTACTACGCCGCCACCGATGGCATTGGCACTATATGGCAGGGTAGTGTTTTGAAATGCACCAGTACAGCTGTCCTGCACCGATAGTGTAATGCTTCCAGCAACTCCTAATAGTAGCGTATCGTTGAAATAACCGTTGAGGTCTGTTAAAAGTGTAGTGGTTGTAATGCTGCCGTTCGCACTAGAATCAATAACCATTACTGGGTAGCTTGGGATGGCATTTCCTGAGCTGTCTGAAACGGTGCCGTCGATGATTCCAATGGTGCCTTGAGCGTACGATAGACCAAATGCTAGTGTAAATATTAAGGATAGGAACTTCTTCATGATTAGTGGTTTTTTGTGGTTTTAAGCCAATAACTCTTCTTTGGATTCGGCGCGGAAGCTGAGGTTTGATGGGTCAATTCTGGTCAGCGCTTCACCTATAAATTCCTCTTTAACGGGAACTTCAAAATGTAAAACGTCTTGCAAGTGACTTTTGTTGAAATCGTAAAAGGCTTGCATGGCCTCCTTGGCATCATTAAAGAATTTTGGCTCAGAGAAGTGAATTTCTACGGGTATACGCCACTGTCCGAGCACTTGCCAGAAGTGCTTTAAGAAGTGTGGGACAAACCCTTGCTTCAGCGAGTGGAAGTAAGGCACTGCGTTATTTTTGTATTTGAAGCACATAAAGGTGATTGGAACTTCTGCACGTTGTGCCAGGAGAAATAGACCAGGCTTTACGGGGTAGATGTCGTGGGTGCCTGACGTTCTGCCTTCCGGCGAGGTCATCAAACACAGCCCTTTTTTGAATCTTTTATCGCCATCAATCAACACCTGCTTTCCCGCATTACGGTCATGCCTTTTGATCCAGATTACGTTTAATGCTTTTCCTAGCCAGCCTACTAATGGCCAATTCTTAAAATTACTCGCTGCTAGCAAGGTGGTTGGGTGCTTGATGTAATTCAAGAACATAATGTCCAAATACGAAGGATGGTTGATAAGAATCAACTGCGTTTCACGCGTACTCTGTCCGTGGACTGTACTGCGTATTCCTAGCAATTGGGCTTTACAATACACACCAATGCGCAACATGGCATGGGCAGCTTTCTTTCCGAAGATTCTTCCAACGACCACCAGAAGGCTCGTCAGGGTAAATAATACAGCAAGGCCAGCCATGCGTATCGTTGCGAGTATGTGTTTCATTTTGTGCGAGTAGAATGCCAAAATACAAATTCAAAATTACTGTCACAGAAAAGCTCCCCTTCTTGTATCTTAGGAATCCTTGTCAACGTTGACCTCAACATTACCATTGCCACAAGAGCACATGCCTAAGATTATTCACGCTATTTCTGGCCCACGTAACATCAGTACCGCGCTGATGTACAGCTTCGCGCAGCGACCGGGCTGTGAGGTTATTGATGAGCCGATGTACGGGGTGTATTTAAAGGAATTGGACCCGGATCATCCCGGAAAAGAGGAAACCTTGGCGCAGTGGCCCACGAGCGTGGAAGGGGTAGAGGAATGGGTGCGCTCTTTTGACCAATGTCAGGAGCTGTATTTGAAGAATATGGCGCATCACATGGACGGTCAGCCGTGGCACTGGGTGGAGCCTTCTGCCTATTTGTTTTGGATCAGGCACCCGCGCAAGGTGGTGCAGAGTTTTACCAAAGTCATCGATACCATCGTTCCAAAAGATATTGGACTCCTTGAAGAGTGGGACCAATTCCAGCAATTGCAGCACGGCAATGTACCTGTTGTGGTGGTTGATTCAGACGAGATGTTGGCGAACCCTGCCCGAAATATGGCCATTCTTTGTCAGGCAATAGGGCTAGCACCGAGGGAGGAGATGATGAATTGGCCCCCTGGAAAGAAAGAATACGACGGACCTTGGTGGCCACATTGGTATGCGAATGTGCACAAAAGCGAAGGATTTGGTCCAGCCAAGGCCATGCCTCAACCGCTTCGAGAAGATCACGAAGCCATCGTAACGGCAACATTGCCGGCATACGAGGCACTTTATAACCATCGATTACAATTCTAATACTATGCTACAACAGTTCGATCCAAGAAATAAGGACATCCAGGTTTGGGTAGGCGACGGCCTCGTGCACCGCGATGCAGCCAAAGTCAGTGTTTTCGACAGCTCAGTGCAAGGCGGTGACGCTGTTTGGGAGGGGATGCGCGTATACAAACACGGCGTGTATTGCCTGGACCGTCACCTCGATCGCTTAGAGGACAGTGCCCTAGCCATGGCTTTTGTTGGGGTACCGTCGCGCGAGTTCATTAAGAAAGCCATCCGAGCAACCCTTGAGGCCAATGGGATGATGGACGACACGCACATTCGCTTGACCCTGACCAGGGGAGAGAAGGTGACTTCGGGAATGGATCCTAGATTGAACCAGATGGGATGTACATTGATTGTTCTAGCCGAATGGAAACCGCCGGTATACGACAATGAGAAAGGGATACGAATCATCACTTCGGCCATTCGTCGCAATAGTCCGATGCATGTAGATTCGAAGATTCACCACAATAATTTGATCAATAACATCTTGGCGAAGATTCAGGCGAATCAGGCGGGGGTCGATTCTGCTTTGATGCTCGACAACTTAGGATTTATCGCAGAGATGAACGGAACGAATATTTTCATGGTAAAAAATGGGAAGCTATTGACGCCCACGGCGGACGCTTGTTTGCACGGCATCACGCGTGCTTTGGTGCTGGAATTGGCCCGAGCGCATGGGATGGAGGTTGAAGAGCGTAATATCTCATTGACCGAGCTGTATTCGGCGGATGAGGCTTTTGGGACGGGATCGATGGGAGAATTGACCCCGATTACTGAAGTGGACGGCAGGACGCTGGTGAACCGGAAGGGTACTGCAGTGACCCAAGAGCTTGTTAAAATGTTTGAAGCCACTCACGAGAAGTGGAGTACTCCGGTGGCCAATTTGTAACTTGCAGCAAACCTCAGAAAGACCAATGAAGAAGATTCTCATCTTAAGTTTTGCGCTGTTGTCTTTGGGCGTATCGGCTCAACAAAACCCCGTTATTTCGGGCTGTTTTACCAATCTTCCGGATACTACTTCGTCCATTAAGATTGCCTTTTTGAAAGGCAATGGCCTCTCAGTTAAAGCTGAGTTTCCGATAAAGAACGGGTGCTTTTCCGGAGCTTGGGAACACGCAGAACAGGGTATATTCATTGCATATATTGACGGATCTCACACCTTCGATTTTGTCGTTTCTGACGGTGATGTATTGCTCGAGGGTGATTACAATAATATTCAAGCGACGGTTCGAAAGGGACCCGGCCATGACGAATTTGAAGGATTCAAAACACTACTAAGCACTGGTCCAAAAGAAGATGCGATTCGCGCATACCTATTAGGAATGCAGGATGCAGGCCTGAAGGAATTTCTACTCCCGCAGCTTCTACCGCTGAATCCGGATACTAATGTGTATTGGCTACGCGGGCATTTCTGGGATTACACAAATTTGGAATCGGCTAGTACGTTGATTAATCCATTCTTCGAGAAAAATAGAGACCTCTACTTTGATCAGGTACTTGGCCACGACCCTGATACAATCATCAGCTACCTCAATGCCTTGTTTGCTCAACCGATGGAGGAGGATGTCAAAAAGGTGCTCGTGTCTACGGCAACGTACAAATACGAGACTTCCAAGTACATGGGCGAGGACAAGGTCTTTGTGTGGTTGGCGCAAAAGTTTTACAACAGCGGCTTTGCCGATTGGATGTCTAAGGAAGATTTAGGTAAAATCAAGGAGAAATCGGAAGGGCTGGCTACAGAGCTCATTGGTAATCAAGCGCGCGACTTCGCTTTTGACACAGAAGATAGGGGCCGTATAAAGCTGAGCGAGGTACAAAGCCCTGTGACCATCTTGTATTTCTGGGACAGCGAATGTGGACATTGTAGAAAGGAAACGCCAAGATTAAAAGAACTGTACGACGAGTACAAAGACAAAGGAGTTGAGGTCGTAGCCATCACTTTGGAGAATGAATTTACCGGCTGGAAGAAATATATTGAGGAGCACGACCTGGATTGGGTCAATGGCTTTGAAAGCAATTTTGACCGCCCGAATTTCCTCTGGTATTACTACATCCCCTCAACGCCTAAGAAACTCATTTTAGACGCGGACAAGAAGATTATCGCGAAGAACCTAGACGTGGAAACTACCATGCGCACCTTCTTGGACGACTACTTAGCGGGGAAGGTTAAATAATCTTTGACTGATAAAGAGCATAAAAAAGGCGTCCCGAGAGGACGCCTTTTTTATTCATCGAAAATTATATGCTATTTCGTTCCGGCTTTAGCGCAACAACTTTTACCAGCAGCCTCTTTGCCGCAAGATTTCTTTTCTACCATGGCAGTTTGCTTTGCGTCTCCCTTTTTGGAGTCACACTTGCCACATGCTTTACCTTCTGCTGCTGCAGCTTTGCAACATGCCATTTCCTCTTTTTTGGCTTCTTTCTTAGCGCAGTGTGCACACTCTTTGCCTTCTGCTTTTGCAGCTTTACAACAGGCCATCATTTCTGATTTAGCGCTGTGATCGCATTGTTCTGTACAAACATGTTTTTCAGCATCTTGTGGCTTTTCCTGTGCGTAAGACACGACACCGAAAACCATCATTGCTAGGGTAAATAGAAGCTTTTTCATACGAATTAAGATTATATACTCGGAAAACTAGCTAAAATTGAGGTAACTAGCACTTTGAGGGGTCGATTTGTTTCTTATTTTTGCGCTACAGGAAACCAAAAGAGAAACAATGAAAAAGGTATTCGTTTTCGCTGCCGCAGCTGCATTGACTTTGTCAAGCTGTGTAAGCAAGCAGAAATATGTTGAGTTGGAAGAAATGCAAAAAGCAACTTCTGACAAATTGAGCAACACTAAAATGGAATTGGCTGCAGCTACTGCAGAGAAGAATGCACAAGCAGCTGAACTAGCTTCTTTGCGTGCAACATCTTCAGATTTGATGAAGCAAGTAGGTGATCTTACTCGCATGAGCGCTACAAACGCTGAGAACATGGAGAAGACTCTTGAAAGCATCAACGAAAAAGAGGTAACGATTACAAACCTTCAAGACGCAATGAACCGCAAGGACAGCGTAACATTGGCTTTGGTTACTTCATTGAAAGGTGCACTAGGTGATATGAACGATGAAGACGTTCAGATCAGCGTAGAGAAAGGTGTGGTTTATGTAAACTTGTCTGACAAGTTGATGTTCCGTCCAGGTTCTGCGTACGTGAGCAAAGATGCTAAGACTGTTTTGGGTAAGGTAGCTAAGATCATGGCTGCAAAACCAACACTAGAGATCTTAGTTGAAGGTCACACGGATACTGATCCTATCGCTACAGACTGTATCAAGGACAACTGGGAGTTGAGTACACGTCGTGCAACGAACATCGTACGTGTTCTTCAGAACGACTTCGAAATCGCACCAGAGCGCATGTCTGCTGCGGGTCGTGGTGAGTACATTCCTGTTGCTTCTAACGACACTCGCGAAGGTCGTGCGGCTAACCGTCGTACTCGTATCGTAGTTCTTCCTAAGTTGGACGAATTCAACAAGATGATCGAAGAAGGTTTGAAATAATCATTCCTTACAAGCATAAGAAGCCCGGTGCCTACGCACCGGGCTTTTTGTTTTCCGCTATCTCGTACTAAGATGCTTAGGATTTTAAAGTACCCCTAGCCGGCAGCCTTGTGAGAGTTTCAGCACCTAAAACTCCAACACCATTACCTCTCCCTCAGCCATCTTCTTCCACTGTTTGATATAGGCTAAATAGCGCTCAAACATGCGCTCTATATTCCCTCGGTGAAGCGCTACAGCCTCAACGCCATTCATTGTGGAGATTTCCCAGCTAACAAGTTCGATATATTCTTCGGCCTTTGCTGCCCCCGAGGCAATAGCCTGCAGGTTCCTGGTCATGATTTCCGCGAGCCAAGATTCTCCTGGAAGGCCTTTAATGACTTCTTTATCGTTCAGCTCAGCGATGCTCATCCCCGCTTGAATATTCCCGTAAAAGCCTCTGTAGAAGCTCATCTCAGTCTCAACAACAAAATGGGCGATATCGTGGTAGGGGAGCGAGGGACCTAAATCGGCCACCTCAGTAGAATTATCACGGCGTATACAGCGCAGTAAATTTCGACTGTTGCCTTTTTGAATCTCAATCCTCACTGGCGAAATGCGATTTTACCTGCTCCTTATATGTGCGGCTTACGGGGAGTTCATCGCCTGTGTGCAACACGACTTTGGCGCTGGAATGACCAACAACATGGGTAGGGTTAACAAGCATACTGCGGTGCGTTCGAATGAATCCCTCAAGTACTTCTGACCATTCCTTGATTGACCGCGTAGTGGGATAGCTCATCTCTTCTAGGTGCACCAGGGTGAATGTATCGCGTGATTCCACATATAAAACGCGGTTAAGTGCCACCCGAACTGCTTTGCGTTCAGAGGTGAATTCAATGAAAATTTCAGCTAATTCCTCCGCGTAATTTTTGCGTTCAATCGTGATTTGTGCGAAAACTAAAGCTCCCGTCCAGAACAATGCGAACATGGGATTGACCAAGACTGATGGAAATCTTTCGGGGTCCAATTCAAATAAAAACCAGTACCCAGCAATGGCGCCTATATAGCTTAACCAAAGCACCCCCAGCCCATTATAGATCCAGTAAAACCAAGGCTTCTTTCGATCCAATATCTCCATACTCGCCCAGCTGCCCCACAGCGCCGAAGGGAGGCTCAAGGTCGCCAGCATAAATGCCGTACTTACTCCGCCGGTAAAGCTGGTGAAGATCCCGCTGAGTAAAACTAGGGCGCTAGTCCAGTAGATAATCCTGAATTTCCAGAGTGCGTTCATCGCCTACTAATGTACGGTCTTAGGCGTTACAACGTCAATAGAATTGGGCAATTCAGGGTTTCGACTTACCTAGAAGGGGATATGACTTGCTGGAATCCGTCTAGAATTGGCCAACTTACTACCAACTAAAAAATCAATGATTATGCTGAATTATTTTATGATGGGTGGCCCGCTCTTTATGGGCATCTTGACAATCATCTTCGTGGCGATGATCATCGCAGCAGTATTGAAGAAAGAGGTGATGAAGGAATTGGGAATCTTGGCTCTTGCCGTGGGTTTCTTGGGCCAATTACTAGGTCTCTTCGGCGCATTCGAGGGTATTGAAGCTATGGGCGGTGTCAGCCAAGCAATGCTCGCTGGTGGATTGAAAGTGAGCAGCATCACTTCTGTGTACGGCTTACTTATCTACTCGATCTCTCTAGTGATTCGCTCGGTGCGTGGCTTCATGGCCTAACTCACAGCTCTGAAACGTTCCGCAGCCGCGGGAGTAGATTAAAAACAACCACCCCCGGGCGCGGAGCGCCCGGGGGTGGTTTTGAATAACTATTTCTAACAAACTATTTAGGGACACTCTACGCGGCCAACAACCATATATGCACCACCGCCAGAATAGGTTGTATCTACCACACCTGCGCTTAAGCAAGTGTCTTCTGCAACCGTAGTTGAAGCGTCTAACTGGTAGCCGTTCAAAGCAGTGTTTGTGTAACTGTCTTCAATGTAGTCGCAGTCACAATTTCCAGCGCATGAGGCAAGAAATAGACCGCTAACAAATGCGAATAATGCAATTTTCTTCATAATGGATAGCGTTTAGTTCATCTGAGCCAATGAAAATACTAAAGTTTACCTAACTCTCTAAGAATCAACAGCATTATTCTACCAGACTGTTTGGCGCGTACGGCAGATTGCATTTTTCGGCCACCTTATCCACGATATTAGTCACATCTACACGCTTCAAGCTTTCGCCTTTTTTTATGCCATTACCCATAAGCAGGAACGGTACATGTGTATCATAAAGATAGCCGCTACCATGTGTCGAACCGTAGGGACCGTAGAAGATACAGTTCGGTTGAAGCGCAAAAATTAGGTCACCTCCGAATCGGCTTTGATGGCCCTCGTGAAGTAATTCTAACAAAGCATCATTCCCGCTATTGCGAACTTCAGAGTCGGTATACACGCGCATGAACGGATCAGTAGCCTCAACTACCAAGGCAATCTCACCTGCGCGCTCTTTTGCCCAACTATTCAAATGGATGTGATGGTTGAAGATCTTGAATACCGCATTTTCGATACCTAATTCCTCCTTAATACGCTCATTAACATCACCGATAACATCAGCATTCTGGAAATTACGTACGCCCAATCCGTGGTAGGCAAGATGATTTGGGTTTTCAGAAGCGCCATGATCTGCAGTCAAATAAATGACATACGAATCGCGACCTACTTCCTTGTCGAGTTTCTTGATGAGTTTACCCAATTGGCGATCCAATTTTAGATACATATCGTGTACCTCACGCGAGCGCACGCCGAAGGTGTGTCCTGCATAATCGGTAGAGGAGAAGCTCACTCCCAAGAAATCTGTGTATTTGTCCTTACCCAGTTCTTCTTTTTCAAGAATCAACAGCGCCATATCAAGCACTAACTCATTGCCCACGGGTGTATTCTTCAAAGCGCTCAAGCCGCGCGTCTTAATCAACTGCTTCAGATCGTATGGAAAGCTAGAGGTCCCGTTGTTCAATTTCGGCTCATATGGATTTTCATCCGCCAGGCTTTCGTCGTACTTACGTTCCGCCATCTCTAGCTTCCAATCCTTCTTTGCCATATCCATGGCGTGCTCCTTCTCGTTGTACTTCTCTACATAATCTGGAAGCTCGTCGCCATAATAGCTACTGCTCACAAAATGAAGTTTATTGTCCAACCAAAAGGCACCATCCGCGAAATGCCCTGCTGGGAATATGGCTCCACGGTCTTTTACGCTCACTCCATAGTTCTTCCCACGGTGGTTTGTATACAGTTTGATCCCGTCCGAAAAAGTCAAGGCGCGTAAGTTCTTCGGCGAACGGCGAGACGAACTTTCAATGGTTCCTATAGGGCTTACGGTTGTATCCTCTGCGCAATACATCTCGTACTGACTTTCCTTCACCCACCAGTCGTTGGCTACAATCCCGTGGTACTTTGGGGTGGTTCCTGTCGATATTGATGCATGTCCAGGTCCCGTGTAGGTCGGAATGTAGTTGTAGTGTGTATTGCGGTACACTTTTCCTTCATCAAGAAGAATACGGAATCCGCCGTCTTCGGCGAACTGATGATTAAATCGCTGCAGATATTCTGCGCGCATTTGATCAACGACTACTTGCACTACCAGTTTAGGTTGTGCCTGAACGCTTATTGCGATTAGGAGGGCAGCTGCTGCTCCAACTGATCTTTTTCTATTTGAATATCTTCCCATAGGTTCATTTTGGAGGCTAGCTCCTCTTTTTTCTTCTCGTATTTCGGATAAAAATCAGGGTCTTTCATCAGCTCCATATAGCTATCAGCATCCGCTAATTTCGCATCCCAATCTTCCAAGATCTCCTCTAAGTTCTCAATTTCCGCTTCAACATCGGCTAACTTTCGCGATAAACTACGGATATCTTTTTCAAGCTGCTTCCGCTCCTTATACCCGAGCTGTCCGTCGTCTTTCTTCTGCCCCTTTTTCGATTTCTTTTCCGTGGCCGATTTTGCCTCGACTGCTCGCATATCTTCAAGCTTGCGCTGCTCGAGATAATAGTCAATACCACCAAGCAATGTTTTCACACGCTGGTCCCTAAACTCTACAGTTTTCGTAACCAGCCCTTCCAAGAACTCGCGGTCGTGACTCACCACCAGCAATGTTCCATCAAAAGACAACAAACTCTTCTTCAGAACGTCCTTACTGTTCATGTCGAGGTGGTTCGTAGGCTCATCCATCACCAAGAAGTTAATAGGCTTCAGCAAGAGCTTACAAAGCGCTAATCGACCGCGCTCTCCACCGCTTAGCACCTTCACTTTCTTCTCAACGTCTTCACCACGGAACATGAATGATCCCAACAGACTTCTGGCATGCTTACGCATCTCTTCAGGCGCTGCATTCTCGATGGTCTGCAAAGCCGTCAAATTTCCGTCCAATTCGTCTGCTTGATCCTGTGCGAAATACCCTACCTGAACATTGTGTCCAAGCTCGAGCATCCCCTCTGCACTAATCTCTTTCAAGAGTGCCTTCACAAGGGTAGACTTTCCTTGTCCGTTCTGACCTACAAAGGCCACTCGATCTCCGCGTTCAATCTCTAAATCAACGCCGCGAAGTACCAAATTCTCTCCATAGGCTTTACGCACGCCTTCTGCTTTGGCAACGACCTTCCCAGACCTTGGGGCAGGCTGAAATTTAAAGTGCATCGCCGAGGTATCCTCTTGGTCCACCTCAATGCGCTCCATACGTTCTAGCTTCTTAATCAAACTCTGTGCAAACGAAGCCTTTGAAGCTTTTGCTCGGAACCGTTCGATCAACTCCTCGGTTTGCTTAATCTCCCGCTCCTGATTTTTCGCGGTGGCCAATTGCTTCTCGCGCAAATCCGCACGAAGCTCTACATACCTTGTATAGGGGGCATTAAAATCATAGGCCTTACCGAGTGTAATTTCGATAGTACGGGTGGTTACATTGTCCAAAAACGTTCTATCGTGGCTCACTACCATTAAGGTCTGATTGCTCTCACTCAAATGCTTCTCCAGCCACATGATACTTTCAATATCGAGGTGGTTGGTCGGCTCATCCAATAGCAGCAGCTCTGGCTTCTGCAAAAGCAATCGAGCCAATTCCGCTCGCATTCTCCACCCACCAGAGAAGGTGTGCAACGGTTTTTCAAAAGTTTCCGGTGTGAAGCCCAACCCTTTTAGAACGAGCTCTACATCGGCATCAATGCTATCACCTCCAAGCAGACCGAAGCGCTCACTCAGCTCACTCAGCTCATCAATTAGTGCGGCATAGCTTTCACTCTCGTAGTCGGTACGGACTTCGAATTCTTTATTGATCTCTTCAATCCGCTCATTAATCCGGGTCAATTCATCAAAGGCACTGCGAGCAATCTCAACAATGCTTTTGTCCATATCCATCTTCAAGTCTTGACGCAGAAAACCAATCCTGACCTCTTTTGCCTTACTTATGGATCCTTCATCTAGCGAATAATCACCCGCGATTAATTTCAGCAGGGTAGATTTCCCAGCACCATTTCTCCCCACAAGACCAATGCGGTCTCCTGGGTTAATTTGAAATCCAATGGCATCAAATATGGCACGGCCTCCGAAGAATAACGAGGCCTTGTTCAAGGCTAAAATCATCGTGACAAAAGTAGCAAAACGAATTGCCTGTACGCCGTAATTTTGACCAAACTAAAGGAACGTTATCATCATGCTTAAGGGAACGAAAGTCTACAGCATTACTAAGAGTAAATGTCCACGTTGTATGGAAGGGGAGATCTATCCAGATAAAAACCCGTACCGATTCAAAACCATGACCGACTTTAACCCTCGTTGCAGTGTGTGCGATCAAAATTTCGAACCCGAGCCCAACTTCTATTACGGTGCTATGTACGTAAGCTATGGCTATACGGTGGCACTGTTTGTAGCTGTGTACATCATCTTTGGAATATGGATGGGTTGGACGATGTGGCCCACAGTAGGTGCTTTAGCCGTGATGCTCGTACTTCTTGCACCTGTGATATTCAGAATCTCACGAACGACATGGTTGTCCATGTTCGTGAAATACGACAAGAACTTTAAGAAAAACGGCTAGGTAAACACTCCGCTAATAGATCGGTACCGTACATAAAGTGCTCCACTAGCACCTTGGCTAGGTACGGCGCCATAAGTACGGCACGTGAGCCCATACCGCCAAAGATCCACGTATGTGCAAGTGTGTGCGGTCCAACCATAGGTCTACGGTCTTTGGTAGCAGGACGAATACCGCTTTTGTGGTCTAAAGTGCGCGTTGATCCATTCCATACTTTAGATACGTGCTCCTCAAGTTCGTTTTTCTTCTCTTGTGTAGGGCCGTCGCCAAATCCGTCCCAAGCATATGTAGCTCCAACGGTCACTTCATTATTCCCTTCACTGAGCATAAAGTGCTTTTGATGAATGCATTCCTTTTCTAAGGGAGCGTCCAATTTCACACGTATAACCTCGCCTTTCACAGGAGCAAATCCCTGTTGCAGTACATCTGTTTCACCCAACGCCATCTGCGCCCCTTGGCAGCTTATGATCGCATGGGCGCGTAGGTCTTGATAATCGACTCCTTCAGAATCTCGAACGACTGCATTCCAATCAAACCGTTCCTCGCGGAAACTTTCTTCTTTACGCAGTGCTGCATGTACCGCTTCCATGAAACCAAGGACATTCAATCTCCCGGTGCCTTTCATCTGACCACTTTCAAATTCACCAACAACACCTTCTGGAAGAGGGGAGATGCTATCTTCTAAATAAGAGGAGAAGGCAGGAGAGTCACAAAGCTCCATCCAGGTATTTTGTTCTCCAGCGTTGTGGAAGACACGACGAATGGCGATAGGATCAAAGAACTGGCTAGCAGTCCAGCGTTCCATATCAGGATAAACAGTATGCAGTTCATCCATCATGTCATCAGCCTTCCACACCTTCTTCATGCGCTTTAGAACAACGGGATTCCATAGTCCTGCTGCTACAGTAGAGCACTTGTTGTTCTTAGGTAAATCAAATACGACGACACTAGCACCATATTTCATGAGTGTGTAGCTCAGTACACATCCTGAGATGCCACCGCCGACGATGATATAGTCTACATGTTTTTTCATAAAAAAACTCCTGCCACCAAAGGTAACAGGAGTTCTTCAATATTGTTAGTTCAAAGACTAGTACGTCCACATATCGTGCTCTTTGTTGCGCAAATCTTCTTTGATTGCAGCAGCTTCAAGCAACTGTGACATTGCACTGTTTCTCTTGTAATCTTCAATCGTTCTGTCGTAAACGTTGTCCTCTTTCGTAATTACAGAGTTGAACTTTCTAAAGTGCATAATTTGATCGAATGTCAAACGCTGGTTGTTGTTCTTCTCATTGTAAGCAACTGAAGTAGCCATTGCATAACGTGCATCTGGGAACCAAATCCAGAATGGATTATAAGTCAACGATGGGTTACGTGGATCGCGTACTTCTGGTGCAATACCGATAATTCTATTCTTCAACTCACCGCGTTGCTTGTCAAAGTACCAATCGCTCTTCAGGTGGTAAGCAACAACGTTGTTCGCCTTGATAGTGATGGTATCAATCGCTAGAGGTGGACCAAACGGATCGTCTGGATCTGGAATAGTATCGTACGATTCGATTTTTTGACGAACCTCATCTACCGTAAGCGGCAATTCGAACTTATCGTCAAGGAAAATCTCAGTGATGGTATTTTCTGTAGTAATACCATCAACCAATACATCCCACAAAGCCTTACGATCTGGCATAGGCTTGATCGGGTAGTACAGTGAAAGGTTGATTTTTTCTCTTAGATCGATACGCTCCCAATGACGCTCAGACCACAACATGTCGTCTTGACGTAGGAATGGGTAAGGAACTACACGATTGTTTCTGTAGTGCTTAGTAGCTTCAGGAACAATACCGTCGTCTGATGGATCTAGAATTTGCGCTTCAGCAGTGCCGAAAGACAATGCTACAGTGAATGCTGCAAATACAAAGGTTCTTAGTTTCAACATCTTAGTTCAAGTCAATAGTAATCGGCGCAACTTTCGGCTTGATGCCTTTACCAGTTTTCGCACGAATATTTCTAATAATTACAGGTGTACCCGGTTTCGCTTTATCTACGGCGGCGCGCGCATTAGAATTCAATGTATTTCCTTTACAATCGATAGGAGCGAAAGGTGGTACAATAATCTGAAAGCTTGTTACTTTTAATGGAAGCTCAAAATCAAAGTTGTTGAACTTCGCTTCTATTTTCGCCTTCTTGATAAGGTTTGCAGACATTAAGCCTTCGGACTTGCCGAATATGGATCCAGCAGCATCGGGTAGGTTCTTCACACGGAAAACTTTGCTTCCCATGTTTTTAGTTTTGTCACCTTCTCTAACGCTTACCGAAATTTTCAACTCACCACCTCTGTTACGAGTAACATCAGCCATGTAGCCGTTGCCTGATTTTTTCACGCCAGTACCAGATACAATCAAATTCGATGGATCAACACCCGGAACAGAAATTTCTAACGGGTTATCTACACCACGGTAGAGCACGTTCATTTTGGTTGGAGAAATAACTACACTCGGAGGAGCGACGTTAAATGAACCTTCCACAGGGAACACTTTTTCTTCACCGTTTTGAACGAGTTTGATTTCACCATTCCATGTGGTTTCACCAACACGATTCGCAGGGAAACGAACCTTAGCTACTCCACCAACGATATCTTCTTCACTCAGTTCTTGACCATTAATAGTAACTGTTGGATTTTGAGTATCGTCAAAGGCCGCCAAGAAAACGTCTGCTTCGTACTGGTCACCTTTAGTAACAAATGTACTTTTAGGCATAACCACTGTGCGTACACCGGTAAACTTCAAATCCGAAGCAGTAATGTTCTTTTGTAAGTAATCAATGACGTTAGCTTCAGAAGTACGAACGTCGCTTTGCATTTTCGTCAAGAACGTCAAAACAGAGATGAGCGGGAAGTGCTCAAATTTGTGTTGTTCCCAACTGATGGTTGTTCCGTCGTGCTTATGGTCGCTTAAATCAAAGGTCCCTTCAATAGAGTTAATCAAAAGGTCATTACCTTCCGCCTCAGTCTTCATGAACTCGCGGTACTCTGCCAGTGCTGCTTTGAGCTTGGCACCATTACCCTGAATAAGGAAGTAATTTGGTGAAGCTTCCAAATCGTCCATTTTCTGTGGCTTGTTTGGATCTCCACTTTCTTCGTCTGCACCTCCTGAAGCTTCAATCACACCTCTCTTAAGGTCTTCAATCTGCTGGTAAAGTGCGGCTGAACGCGATTTTACATCATTAGCTTTGTCTCTCCACGGTCCAGCCTTCACTGGGTTTTCAGCTGCAGCAGCTTCAAAAGCCGTGTAGATACTTGAATTTTGTTTTTCTACGGTTTCAATGGAAGCCTCTTGGCTCACCATTACTTCGTAGAATGCGTCCATTACCTCACGGCTCACGTTAAGAGCGAGAAGCGCTGTCAACACGAGATACATCATGTTGATCATTTTCTGACGCGGTGTTAATTTTCCTCCTGCCATTTGTCTAGGATTTTACGGTTATAGTAAGTTAAATCGAATCGGGTAAGATTACTTGCCCATTGCAGTTAACATACCGCCGTAAACGCTATTTAATGATTCTAGGTTACCTTTCAATGAAGCCAACTCAGAAGCAAGATCTGTAGCGTTGCCTGAAGCAGCAGCCAATTTCTCCATAACGTCGTTTTGACGCTCTACCTGAGCTGTAGTGTTTTCTAGTTGTACAGAGTAAAGAGCATTCAAGCTTTCCATGTGCGTTGCCGCTGTGCTCAATTGCTCTGAATAAGCAGCAGTTGCACCTGCAGCATCAACAGCACCACTTAGACTACCGGCAGTTTCACTTAAAGAACGCATGCCTTCTCCAAGTCTTTCGATAAGAGCAGCATCTACACCACCGTTTTCCAAAGCATTATCTAGTTGCTCTGTAACTGAAAGTGCACGATCGCCGTCTGCAGAAGCTAGTTCAGGGTAGACCAATGTCCAGTCGTAGTCCGCTGCTGGTTTCTCGAATGCAGAGAACATGAAGATTACAGCCTCTGTAGTCAAACCTACAACAAGCATGATGTTCGCTCCTTCCCAGTGCATGATCTTAAACATCGCACCAGTAATTACTACTGCCGCACCAATACCATAGAGCTTCGCCATAAAGTTTTTGAAGCGCTTTCCGTTTACATCAATTAAAGCCATAATCTTAAAGTTAAGTTTGTTATTAGGGTTATGTTGTTATTAAAAGTCTTTTAGGTCTCTACCTAAGAAACTTTGTACTGTTCTAAATCCAATGTAGCTTTTTGCTGTGTCTTGGTATTCGTAATCACGAGCACCTAGCTGAAGGAAGTAAGCTACGTCCTTCCAAGATCCACCACGAATCACTTTACGCTTCATAGTTTCACTTTCTTCTTCGTACGCATTGTACTGGAATTCAGTCGCAACATCGCTACCGAAAGCGTACGACTGTACATCGAAGGCTGTAGAAGTCCACTCACTTACGTTACCAGACATACAGTATAGGTTATAACCGTTTGGTGAGTAAGCTGTAGTCTTAACAGGGTAGAAACCACCATCTGCCGTTAGATTACCACGACGCGGCTTGAAGTTTGCGAGGTAACAACCCGCACTGTTCGTAGCGTAAGGACCACCCCATGGGTATGTCGTAAGTTCTTCACCACCGCGAGCAGCGTATTCCC
Source organism: Bacteroidota bacterium (assembly GCA_003385605.1). Lineage (GTDB taxonomy): Bacteria > Bacteroidota > Bacteroidia > Flavobacteriales > Schleiferiaceae > UBA10364. The sequence continues at coordinate 32,709 of QQUU01000034.1, read as the reverse complement.
ACTCTGCTTCTGTCGGTAGACGGAAGTCGTGTTCGATAAGTTCACCTGAACGCTTCAAGTAGTCGCGACGGTACTTGCTTCTCCAGTTGGCAAACGCACGTGCTTGTCTCCAACTTACACCAACTACAGGGTACTCGTCGTACGCTGGGTGCCAGAAGTACTTGTCGTGCATTGGCTCGTTAAATGAATATGTGAAATCGTGGATCCAAACAAGTGTGTCAGGATAGACATTAATAGTTTCTTTCTCGAAGAAAGACGCACGATCACTTTCTGCTTGCGTATCCTTAATGTAATCGCGGTAGCTGAACAACTCACCGTCTCCATCTTCGTCTTTATAATCAAACTCAACACGGTTCAACTTAGAAGCAGCCTTTTGCTTGTTGATCCAGTAGTATGTGTAGTTCAACTGACGAGTATCTAAGTGACGGTAACCCAACCACTGCTCTTCAGGAGCGAGGTACATGCTTTCTACAACTTCAGTATATTCAGCTGAAGGGTAGCGGTTTTTGTCCCACTCTAAATACGGATCCCAGTCCAGACGGCGCATCATGCTATCAGGATAGTTCAATGCCACGTACTCTTGGAAGAACGTTGGGTCTTCCATTTCAGCGAGATCAATGTATTCGAAATCCTCAACAAGTCCTTCAGCCAAGCGAGTTCTTGCGATAGAATCTTTTACCCAGCTTACAAACTGACGGTATTCATTGTTAGTGATTTCGGTTTGATCCATGTAGAATGCTGGAATACTCACTGTTTTTGCAGGAGCGGTATATGCATACGGCACATCCTCATCGTGGTTACCCATAGTAAAGCTACCTTGAGGAATGTACACCATTCCATAAGGCTCGCTAGGATACCATGTTGGACGGTCTTGAACGCCGACCAATTCACCATGATCGTTACTTCCACAAGAAGCCAAAAAGGCTACTGATACAAGTCCAAGGAGGAACTTTTTCATAACTGTATTTGCTTTCAACTGTGTTCTCATTTTTAGGAAGGGGCTATATTACAAAAATATAGGGTTTCTGTAGCTCCCTTTTTCTTTAGGTGGTATTTCAATGGTAAAGCAGTAACTCATCATGATTTCGTGCGAACCGCTGCTTGATGTTCTCAAACTAGAAGTCGTTAAATCATACGAGTACGTTGCTCGAAGATCTTTGGTGATTTGGTAACCTGCCATGATCGACAATGCATCGTATACACGATAGGTAACGCCACCCCAAATCTGATTATTATATGTTGCTGCTGCATTTAGGTCGAACTGGGTCGTAACAAAATCGGTTTTAATCATCATTGCTGGCTGCAAAATGAAACCGTTTTGAAGGTCGATATCATAACCACCCATGAGGTAGTAATGTCTCTGGCCGCGAATCTGAGCCATCTGCGAACCCGGAGCACTTTGAAGGATATCCTTCGTTTCAATCAAACGAGTACTACTTAAACCCGCGTACCAGTTCGAGTTGGTGTAATACGCACCGAAGCTCAAATCTGTCGCCATCGAAGTATTGTTTGGGCTATTCAAAACGAGTGAAGGATCATTCATTGTCTGAGGTGGAGCCCAAGTACCGCTAGTCATTGCCTTGTTTCTGAAATCTACACGAAGACCCAAACCCAATGAACCACCTGCAAGTGACATTTGGTAACCATAGCCGATACCCGCCGTAACGTCTTGGAAGAAACCAATCATATCATTGGTGAAGTTCAATGACAAACCACCACCGATTACATCGAGCGGCACGTTGGCATTAAAATTTTGAGTTGTAGGTGCATTATCGAATCCTACCCACTGCGAACGGTGTGCAGCCGATAGACAAATCGCATCTCCAGAGCCAATGACTCCAGGATTGTAGAAAATCTTATTGTTCGCGAACTGCGTAAACTGCACATCTTGTTGTGCCCAAAGGGCTGATGAACAGAGCATTGCGAACAAAGCAAGGCGGGTTTTTCTCATGTGTTAAAGCGCTAACGTCTTTTGATCGTCGCTAAAGATAGAAAAATTCCCGTGCGAACAACACTTTTTTTCTAGAGTTATCAGGCTTTCTGCTGCGCTTTCCACCAACGTTTTGGGATTTTTCCCTGCATCGCTTCGAGATAATCGTCATGACTGCAGGGTACTAGTGCGAATCGGTCCGATTGAAACTCGCCTTTTGGAATCTCAATCCACCACCTGCCGCTATTTGGGCTTTTGTAAAAATCGAGAACATCTTCATCGTCGATTAGAACACTGTATTTCTCGTAGTTAGCTCTTGAACCAATAGGGAAATCCCCGAAACGAAGAGAGATGCCTTCGAAGAAATACCACAGTGCATGTGCGCATAGGTGCGCACTTTGTCCCCGCTGATCGTAACGCGGATTATACTCGAACATACCAAGCTGGCTTACCGTATCGCTCATGCCTGCGTAACGAAGCATTGCGCAAAACTCATTTCCAGAAAACCCGTGGGGTGACGTGTAAAAGGTACCTGGGTTATAGCTCTGTCGAACGGCATTAATATCGACGCTTACAAGATCAGCTTCTCGAAGGAGCGGTTCTGTATTTGGGATGCTTGCTTGCGCTTCGCCCAACCGTACTGCTTCAAAGAATAAGTTCTCAATCAGTGCTATTTCATCGGGGCTGTTGAAATACGTCTGGTAGCCAATATTTGTGAAGTTATAGAGATTGTGTGGTTCCTGTAAAACAAGATGACTCACATAGCTTTGATGGTCGAGATCTCGCCCTTCACTTCCCACGTCCAAACGTGAATCTATGGCCACAACATTGACCATTTTTTCAAGTTTATCGTAGGCTCGGTAATTCCCGTAGGTCAAGTCTTGAGACCCTCCAATGGTAATGGTGATAATGCCTTTGCGCAGCATTTTTTCACAAAAATCCTGAAGCAGTAAAACGGTATCTACATGGCGTTCTCCACGATAGATGTTGCCCATGTCGGCGATCTTGAAGTTCCACGTGCCTTGATGCAGTTGGTACAAGAATGGACGTATATGGTCCGCAGCCGTATCACATCCGGTATTTCGGTACGCACGACGGTCTTCTTGTACACCGACGATGACGACCTTCACACCATCGAGCGATGGGAGACCGTCAATCTCGGTGTGTCGTTGAATCTTTTGGCCCAACTGGCCAGGCTCTAAAACCGGTAGTTTGGAAAGAACACTTTCAGGTACAGGACTTAAATATTCCACGCTACATCTTTTTTAACGTGGTCAATTTACCCCCTTATTTGCGCTTTGCTCTCCTTTTTGTAGGCCCTGCAGCAATAAGTTCTTCACAAGCTGCTCGATCTAAAGTCTCAGGCTCTGTATCCTTTGGGATTTTGAAATTTTTACCGCCACTCTTGATATATGGACCGTAGCGACCCTTCAAGATTTGGATCACAGGCTCATCGGTAAACTCAGCGATGATATTATTTGCAGCTTCTTTTTGCTTGGCCTCAATGATTTCAATCGCCTTCTCGATGCTCACCTCTTCGGGGGTGTCTTCGGTTAAGCTGAAGAATTTCTTATTCCACATCACGTAAGGACCGTAGCGGCCTACATTGGCTTTCACCTCCATGTCTTGGTAAGAACCTACAGTACGAGGGAGTACCTCTTTGCGCAATGCCATTTCGAGTGTAGCGTCATAGAAGCCTACACCTTGTGGCAGTTTCTTGAACCTAGGCTTGGTCTCTTCGTCGCCATCACCGAATTGGAATACGAATCCATAACGGGCCAATTTTACATAGACCGGCTCGCCTGTCCCAGGCTCTTCACCGAGTAAACGACTCGCCGCACGTGCTCCTGCCGGTGCATTTTCAATCAAAGGGTGGAATTCGCTGTAGAAATCGCTAATGCTTTCTTGCCATCCTTTTTGTCCAGCAGCAACAGTATCAAAGTTTTGTTCGGCTTTTGCAGTGAACTGGTAATCCATGATTAAGCCATAATGCTCAAGCAAGAAGTCGGTTACCACGCGGCCGATATCCGTTGGGAACAATTTGTTTTTATCCGCGCCGTAATTCTCTTTACCCTCCTTCTGTGCCACGCCGTCGGCGGTTGCACTGAAGATTTTGAAGGACCTAGATTCGCCCTCGAGCGATTCCTTGACTACATATTTGCGCTTTTGAATGGTTGAAATCGTTGGAGCGTAGGTAGACGGACGTCCAATACCCAACTCCTCTAATTTTTTCACCAACGAAGCCTCTGTGTAACGAGGAACATGCTTGGTAAAGCGCTCGGTCGCTGTGATTTCGTCAGAGCGAAGTAAATCGCCTTCCACTACTGCCGGCAATTGACCGTCGAGCTGCTCTGCATTTTCATCGTCAGTACCTTCTTGGTATACGCGAATGAAACCATCGAACGTGATCACCTGGCCACGAGCAGTAAAGTTCTGCGCATCGGGTGCATTCGTGTTGGAAAGTTTAATGGTCGTGTTTTCAAGCTGTGCCTCGGCCATCTGTGAAGCGATGGTGCGCTTGTAAATAAGGTCGTACAATCTTTTCTGACGATCATCCGCACCTGCAATGTTCTTACTGAAGTTGGTTGGACGGATAGCCTCGTGTGCCTCTTGTGCACCTTTGCTCTTTGTGTTGAACTTACGCGCTTGGTGGTAATTATCGCCGTACTGTGCTTGAACATGTGCAGCAATGCCAGCAAGGGCATCGTTACTCAGGTTGAAGCTGTCGGTTCTCATATAAGTGATGTGTCCAGCTTCGTACAAGCGTTGTGCTAGGGTCATCGTTTGACTCACGCTGTAGCCCAATTTACGGCTCGCCTCTTGTTGCAAGGTTGAGGTAGTAAATGGTGCTGCCGGCGAACGCTTTCCTGGGCGTTTGTCTACAGACTCCACCTTATATTGGGCACCCACACATTTCGAAAGGAATGCTTGCGCCTCTTCTTCCGTAGGTAGATTTTTGGCCAATTCAGCTTTGAAGCTAATTTTTCCATCCGTAAAGATTCCGCTCACCTTGTAGCTCGCCACAGGAACATGCGCTTCAATCTCGCGCTCTTTCTCCACGATCAATCGAACCGCCACACTCTGAACGCGGCCCGCACTCAATCCACGTTGAATACTCTTCCATAGTACTGGGCTCAACTCGTACCCCACCAAACGGTCAAGTACGCGGCGTGCCTGCTGTGCATCTACAAGCTCTTTATTAATCTTTCTTGGATTTTCAACAGCGCGTAGGATGGCGGTTTTGGTAATCTCGTTAAAGACGATTCTTTCCGTTTTATCGTCAGTCAATCCCAGGCTCTCGTACAGGTGCCATGCGATTGCTTCTCCCTCGCGGTCCTCATCCGATGCGAGCCATACTTTTTCAGCGCCTTTTGCAGCTTTTTTCAGCTCCTTCACTAAGGTTGTTTTGTCCTTTGACACACAATATTCAGGCGTGAAATTGTTTTCAATGTCAATGGCCATTCCCTTGTCGCAAAGGTCACGGATGTGTCCATAAGAAGACATTACAGAGAAGTCGTTACCCAAGTATTTTTGGATAGTTTTAGCTTTTGCGGGTGACTCAACGATGACGAGATTACTTGCCATAAAAATCGATTCAGTTAGAAGAATGAGGGCACAAAGTAAAGGCGAAAAAGATTACACAAACAACAACTTTTTTACCTCGGATGTTCTCTTATATATGTATTACTACGTAATAGGATTTTGAAAATCGGACAAATTGTCAGTTAAGGATGTATCTTTGTACCGTCGCAAGAGAAAGTAAAGTTTTGAGCGAATTGAAATATGGAAGGAAAAACAAAACGCGCAAGCGGAAGAGGTCTTTACGCCGAGGGCGATAAGAACCCACACGAGCACGATGGAACCGTGCTAGAAACGAAAAACCCTACAGGCACCAAGAAGCTCTACATCGAGTCGTACGGTTGCCAAATGAATTTCTCGGACAGCGAGATCGTTGCCTCTGTATTGGGCAAGGAAGGGTACAGCACCACACAGAATCCGGAGGAAGCGGATCTAGTGCTTCTCAACACTTGTTCTATCCGAGACAAGGCGGAGCAGACGGTGCGTAATAGATTGAACCATTTCAACGGCCACAAGCGCAAGAATCCAGATATGAAAATTGGGGTCTTGGGGTGTATGGCAGAGCGCGTCAAGGGCAAGCTGCTTGATGAAGAGAAACTTGTGGATTTGGTTGTAGGTCCTGATGCCTACCGCGATTTGCCGAACCTACTGCAAGAGCTTGACGGCGGTCGTAAGGCGGTCAATGTAATCTTGAGTAAGGAGGAAACCTACGACGATATTGAGCCCGTTCGCTTGGGTGGCAACGGTGTGAGCGCCTTTGTTTCGATTACTCGTGGTTGTGATAACATGTGTACGTTCTGTGTCGTTCCATTTACCCGCGGTAGAGAGCGTTCACGCAATCCGCAAACCATTGTCGATGAAGCATTGGATTTGCAGAAGAGAGGCTATAAAGAAATCACTCTCTTAGGACAAAACGTAGATAGCTACCTGTGGTACGGCGGTGGTTTGAAAAAAGACTTTGAGAAGGCCTCTGAATTGGCCAAAGCCAGTGCCGTTCATTTTGCAGACCTCATGGCTATGGTGGCTGAAGCAGTACCAAATATGCGCATTAGATTCTCCACATCGAACCCTCAGGATATGAGAGACGATGTGTTGGAGACCATTGCCAAATACAAGAACATCTGTAATTACATTCACCTGCCGGTGCAGAGTGGCTCGTCAAGAATTTTGGAGCTGATGAATCGTGGTCACAACCGCGAGGAGTACATCGCGTTAATCGATCGAATCAACCGCATCATTCCTGGTTGTGCCATTTCACACGATATGATCTCGGGCTTCCCGACGGAAACTGAGGAAGACCACCAGGAGACCTTGAGCTTGATGGAATATGTGAAGTACGACTTCGGGTACATGTTCTTCTACAGCGAGCGACCAAATACCTATGCGGCGCGTAAGATGGAAGATGATATTCCATTGGATGTGAAAAAGCGCAGATTGAACGAAATTATCAAACTACAGACCTCGCACAGCTTGATGCGTCACCAGGCGATGATTGGTAAGACCTATGAGGTGTTGGTGGAAGGAACTTCCAAAAAGAGCGATCAGCAATTGTTTGGTCGTACAGATACCAACAGTGTGGTTGTTTTTGACAAGCACGACTTTAAACCGGGCGACTTCTGTCATGTACGAATTGACAGTTGTACCTCGGCTACCTTGATTGGTACGGTCGTTGAGCAAGCGTAAACCAAAGCAGCAGAACCATGGCAGATCTTAAGAGCATTAAACAACGTTTTGGAATTATTGGGACCAGTCCACTATTGGACCGCGCCTTGAGCAAGGCGGTACAGGTAGCCCCTACCGATATTAGTGTTCTGGTCACCGGTGAAAGTGGTGTAGGTAAGGAGAGCATCCCCAAGATCATCCACAACCTAAGTCACCGTAAGCACAAGCCATATATCGCAGTGAACTGTGGCGCCATTCCGGAGGGAACGATAGATTCCGAACTTTTCGGTCACGAAAAAGGGGCCTTTACTGGGGCCACTGGTGCGCGCAAGGGGTATTTTGAAGAGGCCGACGGCGGCACGATCTTTTTGGACGAGGTGGGTGAATTGCCCCTGCCGTCACAGGTTCGATTGCTTCGCGTGCTCGAGACGGGTGAATTTATTCGCGTGGGTGCCTCTCGTGCCCAGAAGATTGATGTGCGCGTGGTGGGTGCTACTAATGTGGGCATGCTCGAAGCGATTAAGAAGGGCAAGTTTCGTGAGGACCTCTACTACAGACTGAACACGGTAGAAATTCAGTTGCCTCCGCTCAGAGAGCGTCCTTCAGACATCCATTTATTGTTTAGAAAGTTCGCGGCCGATTTTGCAAACAAATATCATTTGCCGCCTTTGAGATTGGACGAGGAAGCTGTTCGATTGCTGGAGCAGTACCGCTGGCCAGGAAACATACGTCAGTTGCGCAATTTGGCGGAGCAGATGAGCGTTATTGAAACTACCCGATTGGTAGGCAAGGATTTGTTGAAGACCTATTTGCCGCAGGTGGATGCTTCCAATCTTCCGGCATTGAGCAATACTCGAGTGTCGGACAGCAGTGGAGACAGTTTTGCCCAAGAGCGCGAGGCGTTGTACAAGCTGTTGTTTGAGATGAAGGCCGAGATTAACGCCTTGAAGGAAGCCGTGGGTAGTGGAAAGGGACTCTATGAAAAGATTCAGGACGAGTACCCACAGATTGGTCAAGAGTTTAACAGACCGAGTGCTTCAACGAGCCATGAGGTGACCATCATCGGCAAAGACGAGCGTGAGCAATTTGACGACCACACCATAGAGATTGAAAACCTGAGCTTGGTCGATAAAGAAATTGAATTGATCAAAAAGGCACTGGAAAAGTCCGGGGGTAAAAGAAAGAATGCAGCCAAGGAATTGGGGATTTCTGAGCGTACCTTGTACCGAAAGATTAAGCAGTATAACCTCGAATGAGAGTAAGACTATTCATCGCACTTGCGGCTTTAGCGTTTGCTTCTTGTAAAGGCGGATACAGCTTTACCGGGGGGAATGTTGGTGATGCGAAATCTATCTATGTGGGTTTCTTTGACAACAATGCACAGATAGTCAATCCAGAGATGTCGCAGATCGTGACAGAGTCGATCAAAGATATTTTTGTGCAACAGACTTCCCTGGAGCTCAACGACGGGCCGTCGGATATGGAAGTTAGTGGCGCGATAACAGAATACAGTCTTCGTCCACAGGCTGCGCGTGGTCCTTCGGAAGTGGCTCAGATGCGATTTTCCATTGCGGTAAATGTTGAATTCACGAATCGACTAGAACCAAAAAATGATTTTTCCCAGCGATTTTCTCGCTACCGGGATTATGATGCCGATTTGAATTTTTCGGATATTGAAACAGAATTGTCAGAGGAGATTATCAAGGAATTGACCGAGGATATTCTCAACAGAGCTATAGCCAACTGGTAGAATGAACGCAAAACAACTCAAGGAATTTTTTGAGCGCCCTGAAAAGATGGACGATGCTGCTTTAGCGGCGTTGAAACAGGCTGTGCAGGATTTTCCTTATGCTGCGCCCTTACAGGTGTTGTACATGAAGGCGTTACAGAACAGTGACAACTATCAATTACCGGCACAGGTTAAGCGCTCTGCGATTGCAGTTCCAGACCGCGCACTACTTCAGGGGTTTTATGAAACCTCAGGTGCGCCAATGAAAACGGCAATCATTGACTTTGACCTTGATGCGTTTAAAGCACAGAAGAAAACGGAGAAAAAACCAACGGCTAAGGCACAAGCTAAAGCAGAGAAAGAAAAGACGCCTCCTGCAGCGAAGACTGCGGTGAAGGTTGAGACTAAATCCGCTCCAAAGCAAGCCCCAAAGGAAACACCTAAGCCTGCTCCGAAACCTGTAGTTCCCAAAAGAGATCCAGATAGCTTAGATCATTTGCCTGAAAGTGTGCGCAATGCCATTTTGAGGTCTCGGGCACTGACGAAAGGTGAATCGGTCCCGCAGAAGAAAGAAACTCCCAAGGCGACACCTGCGAAGTCAGAACAGAAAATTGAATCTCAGACGTCCCCTGTTGTAGAGACTACAGCGAAAGCGCAACCGAAAAAGGAAGCGAAGGCGCCTGCAAGTAAAGTGGAGAAGCCTGCAAAGAAAGCAGCACCAAAGGTGGAGAAGCCGGCGGCAAAAGAGCCTGCACCAGAAAAAGTAAGTCCGCCTGCTGTAAAAGAGGAAGCTGTGAAAGCAGATGAGGACATTCGCGTAATGCCGTTTAGCGAAAAAGCTTCGTTCTTGGAATGGCTGAATGCCGATCATAGTGTTCCAGTAACCACCATCGACAACAAGCAAGGGTTTGCCAGTGTTGAGGTTGTTCCTGACCAAGGTGGTTCACAAGATCAGGGCAACGAAATACGCAAAATCATACAGGAGCTCCCGAAATTTGAAGTGGAGCCTTCCAACGGTAGAATCAATGTATTTACGCTTGAAGCAGATGCCGAAGGAAAGTTTGTAACGGAAACATTAGCAGAGATTTACTTCGGACAGCGATTATTTGACAAGGCGATCAAAGCCTACGAGATTTTAAGTTTGAAATACCCGGAAAAAAGTAGTTTCTTTGCCGACCGAATAAGAGCAATTAAGAAAGAAAAGAACTCATGACAGCACTATTCTCTATCCTTATCGTAGTTATCTCAGTACTACTTGTTTTGGTGATTCTCGTACAGAATCCTAAAGGCGGTGGTTTGAGCTCAGCTTTTGGTGGCGACAGCCCTCAGATGTTGGGTGGTGTCAAAAAGACAACGGACTTCCTAGACAAAGCGACTTGGGGTTTGGTTATTGGTCTTTTTGTGTTGGTGATCGCTATGAACATGAGCGGTGGCGAAACGGTAGAAGAAGAGGATACTTTATTGCGTGAGCAAGTAGAGGGTGCTGTTCCTTTCCAGCCTGCTGTTCCTGCACCAGCTGCAGATGCACCAGTAGAGGACATGCCGGTAGAAGGTATGCCTGAGAGTGTTGAAGAATAAGAAGTTCTAAGAAATAGTTGAGCCCGAATGGTCCTGCCGTTCGGGCTTTTTTTATCTTCCAAAACTGACAGTTCTTCGTTTTGTAAGGTCGGGTTTGGTGTCAGAGTGGCACTAAAACTGAATTGGCACAAAATTTCGAGTAGGAAGAACGACAAACATTAAAAACTCAAATCATGGCAGATTTAAACATTCGTCCGTTAGCTGACCGAGTAATTATTGAACCGGCAGCTGCTGAAACAAAGACAGCTTCGGGAATTATTATTCCTGATACTGCACAAGAAAAACCTCAGAGAGGTACTGTTGTGGCTGTAGGCCCAGGTAAAAAAGACGAGCCTATGACGGTGAGCGTTGGTGATGTAGTGCTGTACGGCAAGTACAGCGGCACTGAATTCAAGTACGAAGGCGGTGATTACCTCATCATGCGTGAAGCGGACATCATGGCAATTGTTTAATCCTAACTGATAAAAAAGAATAGACATGGCAAAAGAAATTTCATTTGACGTAGATGCAAGAAACAGCCTCAAAGCAGGTGTTGATGCATTGGCGAATGCAGTGAAAGTAACCTTGGGTCCAAAGGGCCGCAATGTGATTATTGAGAAGGCATTTGGTGCGCCGCACGTAACCAAGGACGGTGTATCTGTAGCTAAGGAAATAGAGCTGGAAGACAAGCTCGAGAACCTAGGTGCACAGATGGTGAAAGAAGTAGCTTCTAAGACGGCGGATATTGCTGGTGATGGAACTACAACGGCAACCGTTTTGGCACAGGCGATCTACAACCACGGATTGAAAAACGTGGCTGCAGGCGCGAACCCAATGGACCTAAAGCGTGGTATTGAGAAAGCTGTAGATGCACTTGTAGGTGAGCTACAGTCGTTGAGCCAAGAGGTGGGAGAGGACAACAGCAAGATCAAGCAAGTTGCTTCTATCTCTGCGAACAACGACAACACTATTGGTTCTTTAATTGCTGAGGCAATGGCTAAAGTGAAGAACGAAGGTGTTATTACTGTTGAAGAAGCGAAGGGTACCGAAACGTACGTTGATGTCGTGGAAGGTATGCAGTTTGATCGCGGGTACCTAAGCCCGTACTTCACGACCAACACGGAGAAGATGGTGGCGGAATTAGAGAACCCATACATCTTGATTTACGACAAGAAGGTGAGCTCTATGAAGGAGTTGTTGCCAATTCTTGAGCCTGCGGCTCAAAGTGGTCGCCCGCTGTTGATCATCGCTGAAGATGTAGACGGTGAAGCGCTAGCTACATTGGTAGTAAACCGCATCCGTGGCTCGCTCAAAATTGCTGCAGTGAAGGCGCCAGGCTTTGGCGATCGTCGCAAGGCTATGCTAGAAGATATCGCTATCCTAACCGGTGGTCAGGTAGTGAGCGAAGAGCGCGGAATGACCCTGGAAGGTGCTACCCTAGATATGTTGGGTACTGCTGAGAAGGTGACGATTGACAAAGACAACACGACCATCGTCAATGGTGCAGGAGAGGGAGAAGCGATCGCAGCACGCGTTGCTCAAATCAAAGCACAGATTGAAAACACAACATCAGATTACGACCGCGAAAAGTTGCAAGAGCGCTTGGCTAAACTAGCAGGTGGTGTGGCTGTACTTTATGTAGGAGCGGCTTCTGAGGTTGAGATGAAAGAAAAGAAAGACCGTGTAGACGATGCACTGGCAGCGACTAAAGCGGCAGTTGAAGAAGGATTCGTTCCTGGTGGTGGTGTAGCGCTTGTTCGTGTTAGCTCCGTTTTGGAAAGCTTGCAGGGCGAAAACGAAGACCAAACTACCGGTATTCAGATTGTAGCGAAGGCCATTGAAGAGCCACTTCGTCAGATTGTCCACAATGCAGGTCTTGAAGGTTCTGTAGTAGTGAGCAAGGTGAAAGAAGGTAAGGACGACTTCGGTTTCAACGCGAAGACAGATACTTACGAGAGCATGTACGAGGCGGGTGTAATTGACCCAACAAAAGTGACTCGTGTAGCCCTTGAAAATGCAGCTTCTGTAGCAGGTCTATTGTTGACCACAGAAGCAACCATTACTGAGATCCCTAAAGAAGAACCAGCAATGCCAGCCCCAGGAATGGGTGGCGGCATGGGAATGATGTAATTCTCAGCATTTAGCTAGAACTAGAAAGCCATCCTTCACGGGATGGCTTTTTTTATTTGGTAAAGGCTTCCAAATACTTCGCGATGTACTGTTCGCGGTGCTTGTATTTGTATTGCATCACGTATCGTGGATGCTCCAGGGGTACAAGCTCCGGAGTGAAATTATATTCTTTATTGAGCTTCTGTAGGAACTTTAGATTCTTTCCAGTACCAAAGACAATGATGCGTTCATTTTTCCCGGCCAATTCAATTTGCTTTTTAATCTGCTCCAATAAATACGGCGCTAATGCATTGGAAAAGCTGGCGCGATCGTAGTAATTAAAATTGACCCAATTGCCGTTTTTATTGACTACAAACCCCAATGGGCAAACAGATCCGATGAAAAATTCACGGTAGAATTTCTCAGGACCACCGAAAGCATTAATTGCTTCATATACGAAGACCGAACTAGGCTCGTGGGTTGAAAAGCTTTCAAAGGGAATGCCGCATTCAATCAACCGTTTCGTGTCGGTAAAAGGTATGCCTGTGGCGCCGGCACCGAGGCGACCTGGATTGATGCCAAGGATGAGGTTACGAGGAGTGTCGTCGCTGTAAAATTTGTGGTAAAACCCGCTTAGCGCCCGCTCTTGCTCAGCGCTGGCCCCTTCGAAGGGATTGAGTACTTCTAGGTCTGCATCAAGGTATTTACGGTCGAAATCGAGCGCACTGTAAAAGGCCAATATCTGTTCGGCCTTGGTCATTTCTTGTTGAGCTGATTCATGGTGGTGTTTATCCCTGCCAATCCGAAGCTCTGGCACATCTTAACGGCGTGTTCAATAAGCGCCGGAAGATCAAGTGCTTCGTCCTTATTCCATTCTCCGAGTACGTAGTCTACCTGACGCCCTTTCGGAAAGTCGTCGCCAATACCGAATTTAAGTCTAGGGTAATCGCTGCGACCAAGTTTAGCTTGAATGTCTTTTAGACCGTTGTGTCCCGCATCTGAGCCTTTGCCTTTCATGCGAAGTGAACCGAACGGAATGGCTAGATCGTCAACGACGACCAGTACATTTTCTAAAGGGATTTTTTCCTCCTGCATCCAATAGCGAACTGCATTGCCGCTAAGGTTCATGAAGGTAGTGGGCTTGATAAGCCTAAAGATTCTGCCTTTGATTCTGGCCTCTGCGGTCATTGCATAACGCCCAGGTTCAAAAACAACATTGGACGCCTTCGCGAAGGCGTCCAATGTCAAAAAACCAATATTGTGACGGGTATTTTCATACTCGGCTCCGGGATTGCCCAAACCGACAATGAGGAACTTCTTCATACCCGTTAAGGTACAATTTATTCAGCAGCAGCTGCTTCAGCTGGAGCTTCAGCACCTTCCTCTTCTTCATCATCGTCATCGTCAACGGCACCACGTGCTTTCTTAACGGTAACAATAACTGCAGTATCTGCATTGAGGATTTCGAAACCTTCAGGAGTTACATCACTAACACGGATTGACTTACCAATTCTTAGGTTAGTAATGTCTAGATCGATGCTCTCTGGGAACTGACCTGGGGTTGCACGAACAGAAAGCTGACGCAAGATCGTCTTAAGCTTACCACCATTCAATACACCACGTGCTTGACCGTGAAGAACTACTGGGATGTTCATAGTCACTGCCTTACCATCTACCAACTGAATGAAGTCGATGTGCATCAACTGATCAGTAACAGGGTGGAATTGGATGTCTTGAATAACTGCCTCTACAGTGGTATCTCCCACTGTGATTTTTGCAGTCTTTGCTTCCGCAGTGTATACAAGTCCTCTAAATGCTAGAGTCGGTGCAGAAAAATGAATAGGAGCTTCACCACCGTATATTACACACGGTACATTACCTGCTTTACGCTCTGCTTTTGCGTATTTAGAACCAACCTCGGTTCTAACATTTCCTTGAATTTCAACAGACTTCATCTAATCTTGTTTATTCTGGTATTACATTATGAAGTGTCCTGAAATACTCTCGTGGTGGTGAACGTTTTTCATCACCTGTGCGAACATTTCAGCAACTGAGATCACTCGGATCTTCGGGTTTTCTTGTGTTTGAGGAATGGTATCAGTGATAACCAATTCTTCCAATGCGCTGTTTGCAATTCTCTCGTGGGCTGGCCCGCTGAGAACACCGTGAGTACAGTAAGCGCGAACTGTTTTGGCACCTTTTTCTTTCAGCATTTCTGCCGCCTTGCAAAGTGTACCACCGGTATCGACCATATCGTCGACGAGGATGACATTCTTGCCTTCAACATCTCCAATAACTGTCATTTTATCTATCACATTTGCCTTCTTGCGCTCCTTGTAACAAATGACAACATCGGCCTCAAGTTTCGATCCATAAGCATGCGCACGTTTCGCGCCTCCCATATCTGGTGATGCCATGCAAAGGTCATCCAACTTCATCCCTTCGATGTCTTTGATAAACAATGCAGATGAAAACAAGTGATCCACAGGCACTTCAAAGAATCCTTGGATTTGGTCGGCATGAAGGTCCATCGTCATGACGCGTGTTGCTCCAGCTGCCATGAGCATTTTAGCTGCCAATTTCGCGCCAATCGGCACTCTCGGCTTGTCCTTACGATCTTGACGTGCAAGTCCGAAATATGGCATGACTGCAGTAATGTGTTTTGCAGAAGCGCGTTTCGCTGCATCACACAACATCAGAAGCTCCATCAAATTATCCGCTGGTGGGTTGGTACTCTGAATCAAAAAGACACGGTTACCACGAACAGTTTCCTCAAAAGATGGGCAAAACTCACCATCACTGAATTCAGTGATTTTGACATTTCCCATAGGAATACCGTACTGTCCCGCAATTTTCTTGGCGAGATCCATCGTGTGTCGACCGGCAAATATTTTTGCTTCAGGTAGCATCTGTACTGTGTATCAGTGTTATTAACGCAATTCACGCACCTCCGTAGAGGGGTGCAAATGTAAGTAAAAGAACATTAAAAATCGCCCTAAAAAACTAGCGGATTCAATTTCTTGGAGAAAATGTTAGGAGAATTCGAAAAGCCCCTTATTTTTGCCCTCCAATTCCACGGAAGCCTAGGTGGCGGAATTGGTAGACGCGCTGGATTCAAAATCCAGTTCCTTCGGGAGTGCGGGTTCGATTCCCGCCCTAGGTACTAAAGCCTTGTTCTTCTCAGAACGGGGCTTTTTTCTTTTCCAAGCACCACTTCTGTAGCGTTGATTCAGTCGAATTTTTGATGGGTCTTTTGAGAGGTAAATTTTTAGGTCGGCATCGCCTGCTTTGTCGACCACATATACATTGATGCAATCGAGCCGTCTGCGTTCTCCAGAATTAATGATGAACCAGTGACCTTCAACATTTCGTGCGTGATGAAGGGATTTTGTGTAATAAACAATGCCGTCGGCATTCCATTCAAGAGAGGTAAAGAAAACATTTACATCAGCATCCCATTCATTCTCAACAATATTTATGACCTGAGCTTGTACAAAGCAATGGGGAAGAGTCAAGAATAAAAATAGGCGCAGTATGTGCATGAAGGGATAGATTTAATGAACGCCGATTATCTACGACAAAGATTGCTAGTAGCAGTTATTTCTCTACTAAAAGATACTGCTTATTTCCACAATAAAATGAGATGGCACTTCCTGCCCCAAAGAATTTAATCGCTGTGGCTTCGCTGTAAACATTTCCATATCGTTTACATATAGATTTCATCATTATTCGAATTTCTTTATCAGGTATGATGAAGTCAAAACTTGTTGAAACAAAGTAATCAGGCAGTTCAAATTGGAGTAAAATATCCTCCTCCGTAAAGGTTAATTTTGCTTCACCAATCAAAGTTCTTTCTGCTATTTCAGTTTTGACTTGGTATGCATCATACATGATTTCTTCATCAGTCAATTCGATTAAATCAAAGTTTTTGGTGGAAAAAGAGGAGTCTAATTCTTCAACAAGTGGAGTGTGGCTTACACCAAAGAGCATTGGTGCATTCAGAAGGAAACAGAACAGTAGCGATCTCGTTTTCATAATTCATGGCGTTAGTTTATAATATCTATGTTTTCATAAGTTCAATTCGGGTTTGAAACTCTGTTAAATGTTAAGTTGCTAATTGGATGTGTCGTTCAATTCTTTCGAACTCTTCTAAAGTTAGGAGGTCTTAAAGCAAGTCGCTGTTTCATTTTGGCCCTTTTCCGTTGATTTACAGAAACTTAACTCAACAAACACATGCTAGAACCTTCTATGGTATAAAAATCGTGAAAGTTCGCCCACACGTTTATCTTTGGTACATGGTACAAACGGAAAAGCAAAAGAAGTACGACAAAGCATACCTCAGGATGGCATTAGAATGGGCACAACTCAGTCATTGCCAGCGCAAAAAAGTAGGGGCGCTCATTGTGAAAGATCGAATGATTATTTCAGACGGTTTCAATGGAACGCCTACTGGATTTGAGAATCCATGCGAAGACGAGGAGAACTATACCAAATGGTATGTGTTACATGCTGAGGCGAATGCGATTACCAAAGTGGCCAGCAGCACTGCCAGTGCACGCGGTGCTACATTGTACATCACCATGAGTCCATGTAAAGAGTGCAGCAAATTGATACATCAAGTAGGTATCAAAAAGCTCATTTACATCAATGAATACAAAGACCGCAGTGGCCTAGACTTTTTGATAAAGGCAGGGGTCGAGGTGGTTCAAATGGACATCGATTGAAACGAGAAAACGTCATTTTATGGGTAGCGTTCTTCCTGCTCTTCGGGGTATGGATAGGAAGCAAATTCGGTGAGGCTCCTCCAGCGGGGGACAAGATGAGCCAATTCTTTGATTACCTCAAAGAGGAATATGTAGAAGAATTGGACGTGGACTCTCTTCAGGCAGAAGCCATGGATCACATTTTATCTTCTTTGGATCCGCACAGTACCTATATCCCACTTGATGAAGGCGCGGCGATGGCAGAGCGCATGCAAGGTGGGTTCTCAGGAATAGGTGTTGAGTTCGCCATAAAAAAAGATACGCTTGTTTTCGTTCATGTCATGCAGCCTGGACCTGCAGCCGCTGCCGGTATTTTATCGGGCGACCGCGTCTATGCTATCGATAAGGACACCATCGTTGGCGAATCATTAACCAACGATATAGTTACCTCCAAAATAAAGGGACGTCGGGGGACCTCCGTATCGCTCGAGGTCATTCGAGAAAAAGAACAACTGTCTTTCTCAGTACAAAGAGATTTGGTGCCCATTGAGAGTGTGCTGCATTTACCGGTAGAGGATGGCGTAGGCTACCTCAAAATAGATCGATTCGCAGAGACTACTCACGACGAATTTGTGGCGCATTTGGACTACCTCACGGCGACGGGAATGGAAGAATTAATTATCGATCTTCGAGACAATCCCGGTGGATACTTGCACGAATCTGTAGCCATGGCAGATGAGTTCTTGGGGGATAATAAGAACATTGTAACTACCAAATACAAGGACGGTTCGACGAATACATCTACGGCAAAATCGGGGAATAGATTCGAAGAATTGCCGGTGCATATTCTCATCAATGAAAATTCAGCGAGTGCCTCAGAGGTATTTACCGGTGCACTTCAAGACCACGACCGAGCGACTGTATACGGCCAAACTTCTTTCGGCAAAGGATTAGTTCAAGAGGATAAAGTACTTGCGGACGGTTCAAAAGTGCGTTTAACCGTAGCCTACTATTATACACCAAGCGGGAGATCCATTCAGAAACCTTACCGTGAAGGCCAAGTGGTTAATGAAGGTGTTTTTATAAGTGATACCGGTCGCGTTCTCTATTCCCAAGGGGGGATTGAGCCGGATGTGGAAATCACTAATGATAGTGCCTCCTACTTCTGGACATTTTCTTACGGTACTATAGACGCCTTCGGATTTGATTATGCCGATACACACCGAAGTGACTTCAAAGACTTCAACTTCTCAAATTACTACAGCGATTTCACCATTACTGAGGATATTCTCAGTTCATTTTTAGAGTTCGGCGGTTATGGTATAGTGCTAGAAGACCTCGGTACGCTTGACCGTAAAGAACTGTCTTTATTGCTCAAGGCAGGTATTGCTAGAAACCTATGGGGTTTTGATGCCTACAGAAAAGTGTTGCTGAAAGACGATGCGTCCATTGCTCAGATCAAGTCTACAATAGGACAATAAATAATGAACCAAAAAAGAACCCCCGAGCGCATCGCGCTCGGGGGTTTTTCTTTTTCTAAGAGGTAAATCTTAGTGCTCGTGACCTTCGTGGTCTTCGTGCATTTCTTCAGCTGCTGCTTCTTCAGTAGCTTCTTCCATAGTAGAATCAGCTTCTTCAGCTGCAGCAGAGTCTGCTGCTTCTTCCATTGCAGGAGCCTCTTCAGCTACCTCTTCCATTGCTGGCTCTTCTGCCGGCGCTTCTTCAGCTGGTGCAGCACAAGCTACCATAGCTAGTGCAACTACTGCTGAAGCAAAAATGTTGAACTTTTTCATCTCGCGAATGATTTTTTAATTGTAGGAACCAATATATATGAAAATCAAAGTCTTAAGAATGATTTTTAGGAAAGTTTTCCCAATTGCGCACTAAGCGACACTTTTTCACTCGTTAAAGCCTTCAATTCATCCATTGAGATTCGGATTTGTTCCATGGTATCGCGGAATCGAACGGTAACCGTATTGTCTTCCAAACTTTGGTGATCCACAGTAACACACAGCGGCGTACCAATGGCATCTTGACGACGGTAACGCTTTCCGATGGCATCTTTTTCATCGTATTGAACCATGTGGTCAAACTTCAAAAGATTGACAACTTCTCGAGCTTTCTCCGGCAATCCATCTTTCTTCAAAAGAGGAAGTACGGCCACTTTATAAGGTGCTAAAAAGGCAGGTACGTTTAACACGGTGCGCTTACTTCCGTCTTCGAGAGTTTCAGTAATGAGACTCTTGGAAAGTACCGCTAGGAACATGCGATCTAGACCAATCGAGGTTTCAACGACATACGGCACATAGTTTTCGCCGATTTCAGGGTCAAAATATTGCAGCTTCTTCCCACTGAATTCTTCGTGTTGTTTCAAATCGAAATCTGTACGCGAGTGAATGCCTTCGAGCTCTTTGAATCCGAACGGGAAGTTGAATTCAATATCTGCTGCAGCATTTGCATAGTGCGCAAGCTTTTCATGGTCGTGGAAGCGGTAGTTGCTATCGTCGAAACCGAGGCTTTTGTGCCATGCTAAACGCTTCTCTTTCCAGCTTTCGTACCACTCCATTTCAGTACCAGGACGCACGAAGAATTGCATTTCCATTTGTTCGAACTCGCGCATACGGAAGATGAATTGGCGTGCGACTATCTCGTTTCTGAAGGCCTTCCCAATCTGCGCAATCCCGAAAGGAATTTTCATTCTTCCCGTTTTCTGTACGTTGAGGTAGTTCAAGAAAATGCCCTGCGCCGTCTCAGGACGGAGGTAGAGTGTCGAGGCGCCCTCAGCTACCGAGCCCATTTGAGTACCAAACATGAGGTTGAATTGACGAACATCGGTCCAATTCATTGATCCACTCACAGGACATTTAATCTGCTCGTCTTCGATCAGTTGTTTCACGTCCGCGAGATCCTCGGCATCCATCGCCTTCACAAATCGATCCATGATGGCCTTCATTTTTTCTTGGTAGCCAAGAACGCGACTGTTGGTTGCTAGATACTGCTCTTTATCAAAGGCCTCACCAAAGCGTTTTGCAGCTTTCTTGAGCTCTTTCTCGATCTTTTGACGAATTTTCTCAACATGATCTTCAATCAAAACATCAGCGCGGTAGCGCTTTTTGCTGTCTTTGTTGTCAATCAGAGGATCATTAAAAGCATCGACGTGGCCAGAGGCTTTCCATGTAGTTGGGTGCATGAAGATGGCGGAATCAATTCCGACAATATTCTCGTGCATTTGTACCATGGCACCCCACCAATAGGCTTTGATGTTGTTTTTGAGTAATGCTCCACATTGACCATAATCGTATACAGCACTTAATCCGTCATAGATTTCACTGCTTTGAAAAATGAATCCATACTCCTTGGCGTGGGAGATTACGTTTTTGAATTGATCGTCAGCCATTATAAAGAGGTCTTAAACCGTTTGTAACAAAGGAATGAGATTGGTGAAAAATAATTTCACTGCAATCGCGAGCAAGATAATACCGAAAACTTTGCGAAGCACGCTTAATCCACCGGGTCCGAGAATGCGTTCTAGGCGTTCGGTATTCTTAAGGACGGCATAAACTACAATCATATTTGCAACGATGGCAATGATGATGTTGATATTGTCAAATTCCGCCTGCAGCGAGACTAAGGAGGTCATTGAGCCCGCACCAGCAATGAGTGGGAAAGCAATAGGTACAATTGAAGCAGTGCTTGGACTTTCTTCTTTATAAAGCGTGATGCCTAGTATCATTTCTAGTGCCAAAAAGAAAATCACAAAGCTCCCCGCAATGGCAAAGCTTTGTACATCAACTCCCAAAAGGTTCAATATGCTTTCTCCTACAAAGAGAAATACAATCATAATGATGCCGGCAACAATGGTTGCTTTCTCACTTTGAACGTGGCCGACCTTCTTACGAAGACTGACAATAATTGGTATACTACCAGGAATATCAATGACAGCGAAAAGAATCAAAAAAGCACTCAGTGCATCGTTAATGTTAAATCCCACGGTGTTTAGTTTTTTGGCAAAATTAGCTTCTTTAGGTTCAAAAATCGGCGGAAGTCTTCGTTAGTTTTGTAGTATGATTGACATCGATAACAAATTGCTTTCTACAGACCTTTTCAAAAAGGAATTTGTCTGTAATCTCAGTGCCTGTAAAGGTGCTTGTTGTGTTGAGGGCAATGCTGGTGCGCCTGTGGAAGAAGAAGAGGTGGCCATTCTAGAATCGATTTACCCAAAGGTCAAGCCGTATCTAACCGAAAATGGCATTCGTGAGATTGAAAAAGTGGGGACTTCTGTTGACGGTCTTGGCGAAAAGGAAACGCCGATAATCGGAGGGAAGGAATGCGCATACACGGTATTCAGCGAAGATGGTGCGGCGCATTGCGGCATCGAGAAGGCCTACAATGACGGTGTCATTGATTGGAAGAAACCGATTTCATGTCATCTTTACCCTATTCGCATCGCTCGCTACACAGATTTTGAGGCGTTGAACTACGACCGCTGGTCCATATGTTCGGCGGCCTGTTCTTTGGGTGAGGAATTAAAAGTGCCCGTCTACAAGTTTTTGAAAGACCCTTTAATCAGAAAATACGGTCCAGCTTTCTATGAAAAAGTGGAAATCGCGGCTGATTTAATTGAGAAAAACGGACTTAAAAAGTCATAACTGTAGAATTCTTCAGGCGCTTATCGGCTCAGTCCCAATAGCAGTCTACAGCGAGGGCCGTATCCAATAATTTTTCGTTGTTAATAACTACGGGAAAAACCCAAATAGCGTTCCTTGTTATTGGTACAAATCGTGGCCATGTTTGTATAGGCCGTTCAGCTACGGACACGTATTGAACATCCTACTCCGCTGAAAAACCAAAAACATAATTAGTTGGAAATCAAGACATTAACAGTGATTAATGCGGGCTTCCGACCTTAAAATTTTTGCTTTATGCAACAGGAACCAATTTTACAAGACAACAAAAACAGGTTTGTGATTTTCCCAATCCAGCACAGTGATATTTGGGATTGGTACAAGAAGCAAGAGGCTTCATTTTGGACAGCGGAGGAAATCGATTTACACCAAGACGTTGTGGACTGGAAGAAGCTCAATGATGACGAGCGTTACTTCCTCAAGCACATCTTGGCATTCTTTGCAGCTTCCGATGGTATCGTAAATGAAAACCTTGCAGAGAACTTCGTGAACGAGGTACAGTACTCGGAGGCGAAATTCTTCTACGGTTTCCAGATCATGATGGAGAATATCCACAGTGAGATGTACTCGCTACTCATCGACACACTTGTGGACAATGATGCTGAGAAAGACGAATTGTTCAATGCTATCGAGCGCTTTCCTGCCATCAAGAAAAAGGCGGATTGGGCGTTGCGTTGGATTGAGTCAGAATCATTCGCAGAGCGTTTGATTGCTTTCGCAGCGGTAGAAGGTATTTTCTTCTCAGGAGCGTTTTGTTCGATCTTCTGGATGAAGAAAAGAGGTTTGCTGCCAGGTCTGGCAACTTCTAACGAGTTTATTTCTCGTGACGAAGGTTTGCACCGGGATTTTGCTTGTCACTTGCACAACAACCACCTGGTGAACAAGGTGCCGGTTGAGCGCATCACTCAAATCATTACCGAAGCATTAGACATTGAGCGTGAGTTTATCACGGAATCATTGCCGGTGAATTTGATTGGTATGAATGCAAAATTGATGTCTGAATACCTTGAATTCGTCACCGACCACTTGCTTGAGACACTCAACTGTCCAAAAGTGTACGGAACTGCGAATCCATTTGACTTTATGGACATGATCTCATTGGAAGGAAAAACAAACTTCTTTGAGAAACGTGTTTCAGAATATAAAAAAGCAGGAGTTGGTGAGAGCCAAGAAGATCACAACTTCGACAATGCGTTTGGTGGCGATATGAGCTTCTAAAACGAAAAAAACACAAGAACACACCCAAGAGAATAAGCTATGATGCGCGTACTGAAAAGAGACGGAAGAAAGGAGGCGGTAAAGTTTGATAAGATTACTGCACGTATTGAGAAACTATGTTACGGATTGAGCGAATATGTTGATCCAGTAGCGGTAGCAAAGCGTGTAGTGGACGGCGTTTATGATGGCGTAACCACCTCTGAGTTGGATAATTTGGCTGCAGAAACTGCTGCGTCAATGACCATCAAACACCCGGATTACGCGAATCTTGCAGCAAGAATTGCCGTGAGTAACTTGCACAAGAGCACTAAGAAGAGCTTCTCTGAGACGGTTACGGATTTGTACGAATACATCAACCCGGAAACGGGCAAAAAAGCACCGTTGATTGCTGATGATGTCTACGAAATCATTCAAGCGAATGCGGAATACCTCGATTCGCAATTGATTTACGACCGCGATTTTTCTTACGACTACTTTGGGTTCAAAACGCTTGAGCGTTCTTATTTACTTCGCATGCACGGTAAGATTGTTGAGCGTCCTCAGCATATGCTCATGCGTGTAAGTATAGGTATCCATAAAGAAGATCTTGAAGGTGCCCTAGAGACGTATGAGTTGATGAGCAAGAAGTATATGACGCATGCAACACCAACGTTGTTTAATGCTGGTACGCCAAAACCTCAGATGAGCTCTTGTTTCCTTCTGACAATGAAGGAAGATAGTATTGACGGTATCTACGACACCTTGAAGCAAACAGCTAAGATCTCGCAGAGCGCCGGTGGTATTGGATTGAGCATTCACAATATTCGTGCTACAGGATCATACATCGGCGGAACCAACGGTACTTCTAACGGTATTGTTCCAATGCTTCGCGTGTATAACGATACTGCTCGTTACGTGGATCAAGGCGGCGGTAAGCGTAAAGGGTCATTTGCCATTTATGTAGAACCATGGCACGCAGATATCTATGAGTTCTTGGATTTGAAGAAGAACCACGGTAAGGAGGAAATGCGTGCACGCGATTTGTTCTATGCAATGTGGATTCCTGATCTTTTCATGGAGCGCGTTGAGAAGAACGAAGAGTGGACGCTCATGTGTCCGAACGAATGTCCAGGTCTGTTTGATTGTCACGGTCAAGAGTTCGTTGATCTGTACACCAAATACGAAAGTGAAGGGAAAGGTCGCCGTACGGTGAAAGCTCGTGAAGTTTGGGCGAAAATCATGGAAAGCCAGATTGAAACTGGTACGCCTTACATGCTTTATAAGGATGCCGCGAACTTGAAATCGAACCAGCAGAATTTAGGTACGATCCGCTCATCAAACTTGTGTACGGAAATCCTAGAATACACGTCGCCGGATGAGGTTGCCGTATGTAACCTAGCGTCTATTGCGCTTCCAATGTTCGTTGAAGATGGGAAGTTTGACCATCAGAAATTGTACGATGTAACCTACAAGGTGACGTACAACTTGAATCAAGTGATTGACCGCAATTACTACCCAGTGGTTGAAGCAAGAAACTCAAACATGCGTCACCGTCCGGTAGGATTAGGTGTACAAGGTTTGGCCGATACATTTATCAAACTGCGTATGCCGTTCGACTCAGAGGAGGCGAAAGCATTGAACAAGGAGATTTTTGAAACTATGTATTTCGCGGCAGTAAGCTCTTCGAAGGACCAAGCTGTGAAGGACGGTGCCTATGAGACATACGAAGGTTCACCAATCTCTAAGGGTCAGTTCCAGCACAATCTATGGGGCGTTAAAGATGAAGAACTTAGCGGTCGTTGGGATTGGAAAGAATTGCGTGAAGAAGTAGAAAAGCACGGAGTTAGAAACAGTTTGTTGATGGCACCAATGCCGACGGCTTCGACGTCTCAGATTCTTGGAAACAACGAATGTTTTGAGCCGTACACATCGAATGTATACACCCGTCGTGTACTTTCAGGCGAATTCATCGTAGTGAACAAGCACCTATTGAACGATTTGATTGAATTGGGACTTTGGAACGATGATATGAAGAATGCGTTGATGGCAACAAACGGTTCAGTGCAAAACATTGAAGGTGTGCCGGATAATTTGAAAGCCATCTACAAGACTGTTTGGGAAATCTCTATGAGAGACATTCTAGATATGGCAGCTGATCGTGGTATGTTCATTGACCAAAGCCAAAGTCTAAACCTCTTCATGGAAAGTCCAAACATGGGTAAACTCACTTCTATGCATTTCTACGCTTGGAAGAAAGGTCTAAAAACAGGTATGTACTACTTGCGTTCTAAACCGGCTTCTAGTGCTATCAAGTTTACCGTGAAGAAAAATGCACAGACAGATATGAGCCCAGGCGTTAGCTCGGGTGCTACTTCAGATACTGCTGATGCTGTTCCTGCGACTACGGCAGAGCCGACAGCTGCAGAAGTAGAAGCACGTGTAAAGGCTCAGAAAGAAGCTATGGCTAAAATGAGCGAAGAAGTCACGGCTGAAGAAAAGATTGCTTGTTCAATTGATAATCCGGACGAATGTGTGGCCTGCGGGTCTTAACTACCGGAGTTGAATACATCAAAAGCCCTCAGTATCTCTGGGGGCTTTTTTTATGGCAAAGATTTGAATTGACCATGCCGTCGCTTGCCCTTTTTATACTCCTAAATGATTGGCATTAAGTGATGTAGGGTGTTTTGTTTTTGGAGATTAGAAGGATTTTTGTATCTTCTTGGTACACAACAAAACACACTCGCTATGTCCACTCAAGCAACGACGAAACGTCGTAGAATGAAACCTGCGAAAGAGAAGATGTCAACAGCGCAACTCTACGCACAGATCGCCTTGGTAATCGTAATCATAGGAGGTATCGCTGCCTTCGCTTATTTCGTGGTTTAATCTCGATTACAGGCTTTAGTTTTTTCCGTTTTAGCCGAGTATCTTTGGACTCGGAATGAAACGACTTTTTCAAATTTTTGGGGGCGGTTTAGGCTGGTCTTTAGGAGGTCCTATTGGCGCTATACTTGGAGTGGCCTTTGCGAATCGTATACACGATTTGGTAGAAGGTGAAAAGTCTAGCAGTAGCTATACACGCACCCAACAAGCCTCTCCAAGCGACTTTCATATCGCCTTATTGGTTCTTGCTGCACGTGTCATTAAAGCGGACGGCAAGGTAGCACAGAAGGAGTTGGACTTTGTTCGAGCACAGTTCGTTAGCATGTTTGGAAAAGAGCGTGCCAACGAGAGTTTTGCTGTTTTCAGAAAAATAGTCGACCAACAGATACCGCTTACCAAAGTCTGTAATCAGATCAATGGCTTTACGAATCACAGTACCCGTCTTCAGTTGATTCACTTCTTGTTCAAATTGGGATTGGCAGACGGTCACTTGCATCAGAACGAGGTAGAGGAGATTCGTCGTATTGCTCGTAATCTTCGCATTAACCCGTACGACTTCGAGTCGATCAAAGCGATGTTCTCTAAGGAATCGGACACTGGATGGGCATACAAAGTTTTGGAAGTGAGTGAAAACGCATCCGAAGCAGAAGTAAAAAAGGCGTACCGTAAAATGGCCTTGAAATATCATCCTGATCGTACCATTGATGCGGGCGCTGAGGCGCAGGCTGCGGCCAAAGAAACCTTCTTGAATGTGCAGAAGGCCTACGAGCACATTCAGAAATCAAAAGGCTGGAGCTAATGTCAACATTGAATTCGATTAAAGCACCTATTGCTGAAGAGATGAAGGAATTTGATGTGCGGTTTAAAGCACATTTAAAGTCAAATACTCCTTTGGTCGATCGCGTTATGAATTACATGGTCAAGCGCAAGGGGAAGCAACTTCGTCCGATCCTCGTACTATTGACGGCAAAAATGTTGGGTAAAGTGAACGACAGCACCTACGTGGGTGCCTCTTTGATTGAACTCATGCACACAGCAACTCTCGTCCATGACGATGTAGTAGACGACGCCGACATGCGGAGAGGTTTCTTTTCGATCAATGCGCTCTGGAAAAATAAAGTGGCAGTACTCATTGGAGATTATCTTTTGTCAAAGGTGCTTTTACTAGCGGTGGACAGAAAGCAATATGAATTACTTGGAACCGTTAGCACTGCAGTGAAGAGCATGAGTGAGGGCGAGCTTCTGCAGATAGAGAAAGCGAGAAAATTGGACATCACAGAAGAGGTCTACTATGAAGTTATCCAGCAGAAGACAGCTATACTCCTAGAAACGTGTTGTGTTGTTGGAGCACAGAGTGCAGAGGCTACAACTGAGGTTCAAGAGCAGATGCGTATGTTCGGTCGCGAGCTTGGCCTAGCATTCCAGATCAAAGACGATTTATTTGATTTTGAAAAAGTCAATTTGACGGGTAAACCTTCTGGAATTGATATTAAAGAGCAGAAAATGACGCTGCCGCTTATCAATGCGCTGCAAAACACTACGGCATCAAAGCGCAAGCAGATCATACGCACCATTAAAAAGGACCACAACAGGCCTAAAAAGGTGGCTGAGGTGGTAGACTTCGTGCGAAATTCTGGAGGTCTAGATTATGCTCGTTCGAAAATGGAAGGGCATTTGCAGAAAGCTGCGGCTATTCTTTCTACTTTTCCTGCGAGTGCGGAGCGCACCTCTCTGGAGGAGGTGATTGCGTATACAGGCGCTCGGAAGAAATAGTTGTTCAGATATGCATAATTGAATGTACATTAGCACAAATAATTAAGTTCAACTCAGCTTGCTTAGAGCCGCCCTTAGGGGTGGCTTTTTTATTTAGAAAAAGTATCTTGCATCCATGGCTCGCATTCCACAAGAAATCATCGAACAGATCTTCACCACCGCTCGTATTGAGGAGGTGATCGGGGAATTTGTTCAGTTGAAAAAATCGGGCAGTAATCTCAAGGGGTTATCGCCTTTTAACAATGAAAAGACGCCGTCTTTCATGGTGAGCCCGGCGAAGCAGATCTTTAAATGTTTCTCTTCAGGTAAAGGTGGTAACGCGGTTACCTTCTTGATGGAGCTCGAACAGATGAGTTATCCTGAAGCATTGCGTTGGCTTGCTAAGAAGTACAATATCGAGATTCCAGAGGCACGTCCGCAGACGGCTGAAGAGATCGAAGCAGGGAATATGCGTGAGGCAGTGTATCTGATTACTGATGTGGCTGCCAAGTTTTTTAAGGAGCAAATGCTTGAAACGGACGAAGGCAAAGCCATTGGTCTGAGCTACTTTAAAGAACGTGGGTTCAATGACGAGACCATCAATAAATTTCACCTTGGCTACAGCCCTGAGGCTTCAACTGCATTTGCAGATTATGCGATAGCCAATCAATACAGTGAAAAGGCATTGCAAGAGAGTGGCATCTCTATGAAGAATGAACGCGGCTGGTACGATAGATTCCGTGGCCGTGTCATGTTCCCAATACACAGTGTTAGTGGTCGAGTTTTGGGATTCGGTGGGCGTATTTTGAGTAACAGTGCCAAGGCAGCGAAATACCTGAACAGTCCAGAAAATCCAATCTACCACAAGAGCAAGGTCTTATATGGCTTGTACCAAGCCAAGCAAGAAATTGTGAAACGCGACGAGGCCTTTTTGGTGGAAGGATACACAGATGTGTTGAGTTTTTATCAGAACGGTGTCCGCAATGTGGTGAGTTCATCTGGTACGGCATTGACCGAAGGGCAAATAGGAATGTTGAAGCGCTACACGCCGAACATTACTCTGCTTTTCGATGGAGATGCGGCAGGACTGCGTGCGAGCTTCCGTGGGCTTGATATGATGCTTGAACAAGGAGTGAATGTTCGTGTAGTGAGCTTCCCTGAGGGTGAAGATCCTGATAGTTTTGCCAAGCAGCGCACCAACGAGGAGTTAGAAGCCTTCCTAAAGAGTAGTAAGAAGGACTTTATCAGCTTCAAGACCTCGGTTTTGAAGGAGGACGTAGCCGGTGATCCATTGAAGTTTGCTGAGATGGTTCGCGATGTGGTAAGCAGTATTTCGAAGGTACCAGATCAGATAGGACGACAGGTATTCATCAAAGAGGCCGCTTCCATTCTTGAAATAGATCCAACAGCGCTTTATGAAGAGCTGGGCAGATTACAAGGGATTCAACAGCGACAGCAAAAGAAAAGACAGGCATCTGCGCCACCGATGGAAGTAGTTCAACCTCGTGAGGCTGGAATGGTTAAGATTCACGGCTTCGAGCAAGAGGAGCGCATCATCCATCTTCTGGTGGCCAAGGGTACCGAAGCGATGCTGGATGCAGATCTGGATGAGGAGGAAGTAATACCGGTCTCTATAGCTACTTGGATTGTAGATGAAATCGAGGAGGACCAAATAGAATTTGCAACACCAATATTTTCAAAAATGTACAACATGCTCGCCGATGAGGTGGAAAAGGAGCATGTTCCCAATACAGATTGGTGGGTGCGCAGGGAAGATCCTGAGATCATCAAGGTGGTTACAGAAGCGTTGACGGAGAAGTATACGCTGGCGAATTGGAAGTCAAAGGAGATTTACCTTCCCGACGAAAAGAACACCATTTTCCCTTTGGTCAATGAAACGACACTGCGCCTGAAATATGTCCACGTGGAGCGGAAGTTGAACGCATTGAAAGAGTACCTGAGCATGGAAAATGCCGATTACAACTACTACATGGTACAATTCCAGAAATGGAACAATGCGCGTCAGCACATCAATGAGAAACTAAACCGCGTCGTTTAGTAATTCCTCAATAGTTTTTTGGGCGTAGGCAAGCCTACCTTCTAACGTTGGTTGGTCGAGATGTACGACGGTGTTCGGCAACCGCTGGAGCACATTGAGGTACTCCTTATGTAAGGATGCTCTACGCTGTGCATCTATGCGCAATCGATCCTCGCCTGCAGGAACGTTCGGATAGCACAAGAAATAAATCACATCTTCAGGAACCTTCAACAGTTCTTGGTCAATTTCACCGTATTTATCGGCTTTCCAGATGTAAAGAGTAATGCCGTCGGTATCGAATATTCGGTGTCCTAAGTTGTCGAAGTACCCGTGCGATTTTTGGGTCTGCAGTTGGCCTTGTTCGATGCGATCGTAGTCGGCTCGAGGCATCGGGTCTACAGGAGTATTTGGTGCAATTTCCTCCAAGTATTCCCTCGCATACTCTTCAGTACAGACAAACGAGAACTGTTGAGCCAGCGCTTGGGTAAGCGTGCTTTTGTAGGTGCTCTCGGTTCCAGTGATCACTATTTTCACAACAACTCCAATTTATACATGTGAAGCATCTGTCCTTTCCAGCTGTCGAGGTCTTTTTCAGCGATATTGTAGTCTTGCGCGAACTCTTCAATAGGCACGCTATCGTAGCGATGCATTCCTACCTTCTCTAGTACCTTCCAACTTCCAATATTTTCGGACAATGCACGACCGATAAGACCACTTAAGCCAAGTGCTTTGGCTTTTTGAACGGTAGCTACAGCACATTCTGTGGCGATGCCTTGGCCCCAGGCTGCCTCGAAGAAACGGAAACCAAGATCAATGCCCCAGGGGTTGTTTTTAAGTCCACACCAACCGATAGGGTTGCCTGTAGATTTATCAATGACCATCCAGCGTCCATACCCGTCGCGCTGGTAGTTTGGGTAGTTTTTTATCAGGTTTAAGGCACTGTGCGTAGAGGTGAATCCAGCATCTCCCGTGTACCGTACAACCTGTGGATTCATATTGAGATCATACAACCAAGGTGCATCGCTTGGAACCCATTCGCGCAACACAGTGCGCTCGCTTTCGAAGGGAACGGTCGGTATTCTGTGTGTCGCCATGCATATATATTGTTCGCCAACCAAAGCCGTTTGTACCAAACATTGGAGCGGTTCAGGACGTTCTTGGCAGGTTTGTCCAACCCATGCGATGCCCCATCCTTGTCTTTTCTCTGGATCCCATTCAAAGGCGGTGATTTCTAGGTGTGCCTTAAAGTCTACACTGCCGTATCCGTAGAGTTTGAAAAGGCTTTCCTTGATGCCCCAAACGAATTGAAGCGCAGTATGTGGTTCGCAATCAAATCGAGCGAGTTCTTCTTCCGTAGTGAACTTTTGGGCGATACGGGTAAGATTTTCGCGCTTGGTTTCGATATCGATTCCTACTTCGAGCTCTTCACTGAATGCAGCGGCCACGCCACCTTTGCAGTGACTTAGGCTAATGTGCCCGTTATCTGTGATGGGTTTCTTGCCTTGGTATTCGATGTATTTCAAATCAGCTCCGGTGCTATGAAGAGCGGCGCGGCTCCAAAGAAATTCCTGTTTTTTCGGTTCAGATTTCAGTTCGGCGTACCGTTGACGATCAGCAATGCTGAATTGGTCCATAGTGGCCGCTCCCTGGGAATCAGGGTTGATGGAAACCTGAACGGAATCATCGAGGTATTTAAATGGATAAATCAACATTCTACTGAACTGTTTGTAAGACCCTTGTGTTGTGTATCTTTGCAGCAAATTTATATACTACATGAGTACAACTACACAGTACGTACCGTACAAAGTTAAAGATATGTCATTGGCCGATTGGGGCCGTACAGAAATCAAGCTTGCCGAAGCAGAGATGCCAGGTCTTATGGCGCTCCGTGAGGAGTTTGGTGCAAGTAAACCATTGGCAGGTGCACGCATCGCCGGTTGTTTGCACATGACCATTCAAACGGCAGTATTGATCGAGACTTTAGTAGAGCTAGGTGCAGACGTTACCTGGTCTTCTTGTAATATTTTCTCTACCCAAGACCATGCAGCCGCAGCTATCGCAGCAGCGGGTATTCCGGTTTATGCTTGGAAGGGCATGAACGAGGAAGAGTTCAACTGGTGTATTGAGCAGACGCTCTTTTTCGGTGAGGACCGTCAGCCGTTGAACATGATCTTGGACGACGGTGGTGATTTGACCAACATGGTGTTCGACGAATACCCAGAGTTGGTAGCCGGAATCAAGGGTTTATCTGAAGAAACGACTACTGGTGTCCACCGTTTGTACGAGCGTGAGATCAACGGCACGTTGGTACTTCCAGCGATCAACGTAAACGATTCGGTAACGAAGTCGAAGTTCGATAACAAATACGGTTGTCAGGAATCTGCAGTAGATGCGATCCGTCGTGCTACTGATGTGATGATTGCAGGTAAAGTTGCTGTTGTTGCCGGTTACGGTGATGTAGGTAAGGGTACTGCGGCGTCATTGCGCGGTGCTGGTGCTCGTGTGATTGTTACTGAGATTGATCCTATCTGTGCATTGCAAGCAGCAATGGACGGCTTTGAGGTGAAGCGCATGGAAACAGCTATTCCACGTGCACAGATTGTAGTAACTGCAACAGGAAACAAAGACATCATCACTGAAGAGCACTTCAAGTTGATGAACGATAAGACCATCCTTTGTAACATTGGCCACTTCGACAACGAGATCGATATGGCATGGTTGAACGGTGCGTACGGCGATACGAAGAAGGTGATTAAGCCTCAAGTAGACCTGTACAATGTAGAAGGCAACGAGATCATCGTATTGGCAGAAGGCCGTTTGGTGAATCTAGGTTGTGCTACCGGTCACCCGTCGTTTGTAATGTCGAACAGCTTCACCAACCAGGT
>QQUU01000027.1 GCA_003385605.1 Bacteroidota bacterium | reverse complement strand
TCCCAGTCTAACGGTTGGGCGAGAAGGGCATGTAAACTGCTTTTGTTCAAGCCCGGTGAAGGTTGGATTAAGTACTTTTTGACTGTTTGTACTGGCTGAACGATAGAAGGTATGTGATTTCCCGAAACCGAAGTTAAATTCTCCGCTTCAATCAATGTAATTGCTACCTCAGAGGACTTTTCGTTTCGTTGAACTGTGAGCACCTCTTTGCATTCGCCTTGGTATTGTACAATAACAAGCTCGTGAAGGTTCTCAAGTTCTTGCATGCAAGCTTTTAGATCAAGCATGGGGCTGTGTTTCGCAACCACACAAGCGGACAGGTTCAGCAACTCTCTTTGCAGTTCAATCAGATTCGGGGTTCCTTCTGAGATACTGAAGGTTTTTTTATTCGAACTGCGTCTATCCGGATCCAAATACACAGTGAGTTGGTCTGAAGCGATATTATATTCTGATATCCAATCTTTTAACTTACCGATGTCAAAGGCTCCAGGAATGACATCTGCTGCAGGTAAATTGTGTTTCAAAAGATGTGCGAGCGGTAGGTTTTGCTCAAAACACAGGTGCTTCAAACTCTGCGCTGTATTGAGGATAGTTTTACTGTCTATACCCATCCCTGCGCATAGATCAGCTGAATAAGGGGTTTTGAAAAAACGCGATTTGACGGCTGCAGTTTTTAAGGAAGAGCTTTGTTCTAGACCAATACCGGTAGGAAATACCCATCGTTCTTCGAAGAGCTCCCTGAATTTCCCAGCGTACTTATTCTTGGCCTCGATTTGTGCGATTGCAGAGGAATACGGCTCGTTGGTACCGTATTTCAAACGTAGTTCTGTTGTATTGATTGCCGAATTGGATTCAATCCACGCCCAGAGGTCGTCATTGAATACTTCAGGATTTACCCCTGAAAGCGGATGATCAACACTAGCCATCTATAGTTTTGATAACTGTATTGTAAACAATCCTTCCGATGCTGTAAACGGGTACTGCGATGATCATACCTCCAATACCCAATAGTGTGCCGGCTATAGAGATGACCAAGAAGATTTCCAATGGATGTGCACCAACGCTATTGCTGAAAATAAGTGGCTGAAATAGAACGTTGTCTAACACTTGTACTAACCCAAAAAGGCCAATGAGAAGGTAAAGGCTCTGGACTAGATTGACGCTAGAATCTGGATCTGCAACACCTGCAGCATACAATTGTCCCAATCCTAACAATATGCCTAGTGCAGCACCTATTATAGGACCTACGTAAGGAATTAGGTTGAACACTGCTGCACACAAGGCCAGCACGATCGCGCCTTCGACGCCAATCAGTGTCATACCTATGGCGAGTAGAATAAAGATGGCGGTAATTTGAAAGAGAATACCAAAGCTGTAACGAGTCACTACAGTTTTAATCTGTGGCGTCATCGTATCCACTTTATCGTGGTACTTTTTCGGGGTGATAGAATCGACAAAACGGTGGGCCAAATCTTGTTCTCGGAACAAGAAGAAGGAGATGAAAGTGATGGAGAAGAGCCCAATGATGAATTGGCCCAAACCACCAACAACGCTGCTTAGAACGCTACTGATTGCTTCCATCGAAGCAAATCCTTGGAGGGTTTCGTTGATCTCCGCTAATTCCGCGGCTGTATCAATACCTAGGGAGGTAAGGAGTGCATCAAGCTGCTGCCATTCGTCTTGCAAACTCACTAAAAGCGCGTCGTATTCTATGGTGCCGATGAAGCTAAATTCTTCGATGATTACTGGAAAAAACCATGTAGCTAAACCCAGTACAATACCAGCCAGTACGAGCAAGGTGATGGTCGCTTTTAAGGTCGCATTTAAATGTGAACCTACCTTAGGAATTCGTCCCAATAAGGCGATAAGAGGTCTTCCAAGAACACTTATATATAAAGCGATAACGCCATAAACCAGTATGCCTTGGATCAGAAAAAGTGCATATCCTAACAATGCAATCAACAGGATTTGAAGGACCGATTTAGTCAGCGGTTGAAGTTTGAATTCCAGCATGGTTTAGTGTCTTACTATTGCCCAATGTACCAAGTTTGCACCCATTTTCAGCGCTTTATCACGTTTTTCCTTTGGGTCGTTATGTACTTGAGGATCTTCCCATCCATCGCCAATGTCGCTTTCGATAGTTAAAAGTGCGACGAGTTCGCCTTCGATGAAATACCCTATGGCTTTTGGTTGTTCATTGTCATGTTCGTGAATCTTTGGCAATCCATCAAGCTTGAAGAGGGTGTTGAAGATGGGGTGGCTGTTTGCCACATTGACTTTTTTGGCTTGCGGGAAGCACAGGTCTAACTCTTTTTCTGCAAACTCCTTCATCCCATAGTTATCATCAATATGTAGGAATCCTCCGCGAAGGACAAAATCGTTTAAAATCCGACGTTCTTCTTCATCAAAGACGATCCTACCGTGACCTGTAGCGTGTAAAAAGGAGACGCCTGAGGGCAGTACTTCTTGAAGCGTTAGTTCGCTAGGTGCCAAAGAAGTCTTGGCTCCTGTGGCAGCATTGTAGAATTCGCTGAGGTTTTCTAGTGCGGTAGGGTTGGCATACCAATCCCCGCCACCGCTGTATTTCAGCAAACCGAGCACTTGTCCGGAAAGCGAAAGTTGGCCCATAAAAAGAACGGCGAAAATCAA
Source organism: Bacteroidota bacterium (assembly GCA_003385605.1). Classification (GTDB taxonomy): domain Bacteria; phylum Bacteroidota; class Bacteroidia; order Flavobacteriales; family Schleiferiaceae; genus UBA10364. The sequence goes on along the minus strand of QQUU01000027.1, from coordinate 64,206 downwards.
GCGTTTACTCATGGCATAAATATACAGGGTCTTTGATAGAATATCTTTAATCATTGCTTTGAACATCAGAAATGATTTCGTGTTAATTTTGACATATGAAGCGAAGATTACTACTGACATTTGCAGTATTATTTGCTTTAGGCCAAAACCTAAAAGCCCAGTGCATCCAAAGTACACCCTACACAGAGAACTTTGACGGTTCGTCGTGGCAGGGGCCTAGTTCGTGGAACAACTCGGGCTCTATCCCAAGTTGCTGGACAAGAAACATTACTACGGCCAACTACCTTTGGATGGCTTCAGATCCCAGTTTTGCCAATACATTAACGGGACCGGATGGTGATCACACTACGGGAACAGGGGGCTATGCATTTGCCGAGGGATGGTCTTCCGGGGCTTCTTCAAATACGTTAGTGACTAACCTCATTACGCCACCAATCGACCTGAGTGGCGATACATTACCTCGTTTGGTTTTCTATTACCACATGTACGGGTCTGATGTGGAGTGGCTCAACATTCGTGTCCGCGTGGTAGGAACCAATACGTGGGTGAACTTGCATACCATTAACTCGACCACCGCTTCGAATCAATTCTCTTCGCAGACTTCACCTTGGCGAAAGCATACTGAATCACTCTCTCAATTTGCGGGTGATACGGTTCAAATTCGATTCAATGCGAAACGCGATGTAAATTTTTCTTGGTGGACCAACAGCCGCATCGCTATTGATGATATTGCCGTAGAAGAAACGCCTTCGTGCGATCAGCCGCTCAATCCAGTAGCTTCTTCAGTAACCTCAAGCGGTGCGTCGATAAGCTGGTCGTCCTTGAATTCAAATACATTGGGTAGCCAGATTCAATTTGCCAGTGGTACTACAGGCATCGCCAACGGTACCATTAATACCTATTCGAGCAATCCTGCAACGCTGTCCGGATTGAATGCCAATACAAACTACAGAATACGAGTACGTGAGATCTGTGCGGTTGGAGATACCAGCGTATGGTCGAACCTTGGAACCTTTACCACAGGATGTAGCAATTACATCGCGCCCTACACGGAAGATTTTGAAGGATCGGGCTGGGGCCCTTCCACCACATGGAACGTTCAAGGTGATATTGACCAATGTTGGATTACCCAAGGTGCAGCACAGAAATTTTGGACCGTGGGCCCGCCGGCATTCTCATGGACTCAAACAGGACCTTCTGGCGACCATACATCGGGAAGTGGTCAGTATGCGTTCCACCAAAAAACATCCACTTTAGCTTCGGGTATCGACCCTCGTTTAATCTCGCCTTGGATTGATTTAGATACACTGAGTTCGCCAGAGTTGAGTTTCTGGTACCACGGGTATGGTCAACAAATGGGTGATTTGGACGTGTATGTTCAGAAGCAAGGTGGGACATGGTCTTCGCTTTGGGATACCAGTGGTCTCACACATTCGTCCTCCTCAGCCGCTTGGCTAGAACACATTGCAGATTTGAGCTCATATGCAGGAGATACCATACGAGTTCGCTTTGATTACTCCGCTTCTTCGGGATCATTTTACACGCAATTTGCGCTTGACGACATTAAGATTGATAATGCCCCTTCATGTGCTAAGCCGAAGAACACAGCCGTTACTGCAGTAGGGGTCTATGTTGCTCAGCTAGACTGGGTTGGTGGAGGCGCCTCGAACTGGCAAATTCGCTACAGAGCAGTGGGTACCTCGACTTGGAGTTGGACGACCTCCTCTACTTCAAACAAAGGTGTACCGCAGCTCAATTCTCAAACCACCTATGAATGGCAAGTACGCGATTCCTGTGGAACGGGTGATGTTAGTCAATGGGTCGATGGCCCCGATTTCACCACAAACTGTTCGTTTTTCACCGCACCATTTACAGAGAACTTCTCGAACTCTAACAAATGGCAGACGGTAGATTTCACCAATACCACAGGTTCAGTAGATCCGTGTTGGCTGCGTTCAGATACCGAAGATTTGTTCTGGGTGGGTGGAAATAGTACTACGTCGCATTACTCTGGCACGGGTCCTTCAGGCGATCATACTACCGGAACTGGGGGGTATGCTTTTACGCGTAGTTCGAGTCCTTGGACCGCAACCACCGACACTGAGTTAAGAACACCACTCATAGATCTCGACACTTTACAATCCCCGGAATTGACCTTCTGGTACCACATGTTTGGACCGGATATTGACAAGCTTCGAATATTCGTGAAAAGGCCAGGTACGCCAGCAGTTCTCGTAAATACCATCACCGGCCAACAGCAGAGTTCAAGTACGGCGAGTTGGCAAAAACGAACGGTAAGTTTACTTGCCTACGAAGGGGATACGGTACAGATTATTTTTAAAGCCTATCGAGATGGGTCGGGATTCTTCTCGTACCGCGCGGATATTGCCATTGATGATGTTAAAATTGATGAGACGGCTACTTGCCCGGCACCAAATGTTCTTGCTTCGAACATTACATTCAACAGCGCCGAATTAAACTGGTTGGGTCGTGCGAATACCAGTGCGGTAGAATATGGTCCGACAGGGTTTACGCAAGGAAACGGCACAATGGTAGGGGCACAGAACCAAAATGCCGTGCTCACGGGATTACAAGCTTCCACCACTTATGATGCCTACGTTCAGGATACTTGTACTTCTACATTGACCAGTACATGGACTTTGGTCCAATTCACTACGCTTGCCTGTCCAACCATCTCAGCTACCGGTTCTATTCAAGGGGCGGGAGCTTCCATTGGCGGTTACAGCACCACGTCAGATGCAGATTCAACGGTGTGGTTCTGGGGCGACGGCAATAGCACCAACGGGGATACTTCGAACTATACTTACTCTTCCTTCGGGTTGTTTGATATCTATCAAGTAGTGTACAACAGTTGTGGGAATGTAGATTCTTTATTACATACCTACAGTTACTGTGACACGACTATTGCAGATTATACCTACAGCATAAACGGGCTTAGTGTGAATTTTGATGCGAGTACCTCAAGTGGAACCGCGTTGGATTATTATTGGCAATTCGGAGACGGCGGAACAGCCTCTACCGCTGCACCAAGCCATGTATACACTGCATCAGGTACATATACCATCACACTCCTTTTGGTTAACAGCTGTGGCGATTCGACAGCGACCACCTTTGATTTAACCTTGTGTCCATTGGTGACTTTAGGCTTTACATCAACCGTTACCGGAAGTACGTTCTCATTCACGGCGACACCAGCCGGATTATTAAATTACCAATGGAGTTTCGGCGATGGGAATACGGCTTCTGGAATGACTGCAAGCAATACGTACAGCACGCAAGGCTCATTCACCGTGACCGTAACCGCTGAGGATAGTTGTGGGAACCAATTCTCTTATTCAGACGATGTTGCTACTTGTGATGTACCTGCTGGTGACTTTACCTTTAATATAGTTTCTACTTCAGCTAACGGAATGGTCGTAAACTTCGCGGCAAATGCCACGGGGGCGGACGAATACCATTGGTATTGGGGCGATGGTACGAACGATAAGGGGACTGCTTCTAACATTCAGCATACTTACGGGGTCATAACCACCAACTACATCGTAAACTTATTCCTGATCAATGAGTGTGGCGATAGCACCATGGTAACACACCGATTAAACGAGGTAGGAATAGCAGAGCAGGCTTTACCAATTGCGCTGTATCCAAATCCATTGAGCACGTTCCTTCATGTTGACTTGCCAGCAGACGCAGAGACTCTGCTAGATATTTACAATGCTCAAGGTCAAATGGTGCGCTTCCAGGTACCTATTAACGCAAGTAATCACCGCGTGGATATGAGTACGCTGTCACCTGGCTCTTATGTCGTTCGAGTGTTGTGGGAGAACAGGCCATATTACTTTAGCATCACAAAGATTTAGCAAGTACTTCGCTTCTTATATTTGTGAAGAACACTTACAATCACAGATGTCAAGAACCGTATCAAAAATCCTCGTTGCGAACAGAGGAGAAATAGCCCTTAGAATTATGAGAAGTGCCCGGGAAATGGGCATTCGAACTGTCGCAGTTTATTCTGAGGCGGACCGCAGAGCGCCACACGTACTATTCGCGGACGAGGCAGTTTTCATTGGTCCAGCGCCTTCTGCCGAAAGTTACCTCAAGGGCGATCGAATAATTAATGCTGCACAAAACCTAGGTGTAGATGCCATACATCCTGGCTATGGATTCCTAAGTGAGAATGCGGCCTTTGCAGAAGCTGTGGAAGAGGCAGGAATGATATTCGTCGGGCCGCGGCCGCACGCCATTCGCATTATGGGCGACAAACTCAGTGCGAAAGCTGCCGTTGCAGATTTTGACGTACCTCTTGTACCCGGTTCCGATGGGCAGGTTACGGATGTAGACCGCGCGAAAGAATTGGCCTCGGAAATAGGGTTTCCTATTATGATTAAGGCGAGTGCTGGCGGCGGTGGTAAAGGGATGCGTATTGTGCACAATCCTGAGGAGTTCGATGCTCAAATGGAACGTGCTGTGAGTGAAGCAACCAACAGCTTTGGAAACGGAGCGGTATTTGTCGAGAAATACATTGAAGATCCAAGGCATATTGAGATTCAAATTTTAGCGGATGAACACGGTAACGTGGTACACCTTTTTGAACGAGAATGCTCCATCCAACGTCGTCATCAGAAAGTTATCGAGGAAGCGCCGAGTGTAGTACTTACAGAGTCCCTTCGTGAAGCCATGGGTCAAGCGGCTGTAAATGTGGCTAAGGCGTGCGATTATCGTGGTGCAGGTACGGTGGAATTCATATTTGAACCTGGTGGAAAGTTCTACTTTCTAGAAATGAATACACGATTGCAAGTAGAGCATCCGGTTACTGAGCAAATCACAGGGATTGATTTGGTCAAACAACAGCTGCGTATAGCAGAGGGGCACCCTTTAGCATTTGATCAAAAGTCTTTAACTATCCAAGGTCACGCCATTGAAGTACGGGTATATGCTGAAAATGCTGCCGAGAACTTCATGCCTGCAACGGGAAAGCTCCACGAATACAAGAGGCCGCAAGGGTTAGGTGTACGCGTAGACGACGGTCTAGAGCAAGGTATGGAGGTGAGTATCTATTACGATCCAATGATTGCTAAGCTGATCACTTTTGGTGCAGATAGGACAGAGGCTATCGCACGAATGAAGCGTGCCATTTCAGAATACCGCATCGCCGGGGTACAAACCACCCTGGACTTTGCAGATTTTGTGATGAACCATGAAGCTTTTGTAGGTGGCGAATTCAGTACTCATTTTGTAGAGAATTACTTTTCTACAAGTGCGCTGCAAAGCGAGGATGCGGAACTCGAAGCTGTTGGAGCGGCCGCAGTGGCAAACCTTTTGCAAGGAGCTAAAACGAATCAATCTGTAGTTTCACATGGTAAAAGCTCTCGTTGGAAGACGAATAGGTCCTAGCATCTTTTTTCTGCTCCTGCTTCTCAGCAATCGTGCTGCCGCTCAGGTCGATACCTTGAGTGAAGTTAAGGACGGGACCTTGCCCATTGTGGGCCAACTAGTTGTTGGTGGCGATACCATCCCTTGGTCTGTACTTGATGAGGTACTGTTTGTTCCTAAACCTACATTGAGCGATCATCAGGCACGCAGAAATTATTACAGTCTTACTAGAAAAGTACGTAGGGTATATCCATATGTACGCGAGGCTGCTATCCGAATGGATAGCGTTAATATGGCGCTAGAGGGTATTGATAAAAAACGTCAACGGAGAAAATACACCAAGCAATACCAGCGGTATTTGGAGGAGCGGTTTGAGCCTGAATTACGAAAATTGACCCGTAGTGAAGGTCAAATTTTATCCAAGCTCATCTACCGTGAAACCGGTCAACCCGTGTACGATATTATCAAAACATACCGCAATGGCTTGAGTGCACGTTTTTGGTCGATGACCGCCTGGTGGTATGATATTGATTTGAAGCGCCCGTATGATCCTTTGAATGATCCGGAAGATCAGCTTATTGAAAACATCCTCATCAGGAAATTCATCTCGGGACAACTAACTCCCGCAAACGAGGAAGAGCGCAGGAAGTATCAGCCTTAATCCAGCTGTGAGAGCATCTTTTCAGCCGCCTCTAAATCCTCTGGAGTATCAATACTCAACGGCTTATTCGGCGCTGTAGCAATTGCCCAACTTTTTCCGTTTTCCAACCACCGCAACTGCTCGAGCATTTCATGTTGCTCAAGGGGAGTGGGGGACATGGAACAATATGCTTTTAGAGCTTCGGGTTTAAATGCATAAACCCCTACATGCTGATAGCGCTGAGGTTCACCGTTTCGGGCCGCTGGAATGGGGCTTCGAGAAAAGTACAAGGCCTGATCTTCGTTATCAGTAACTACATAAACGTTGGAGTTGCTGCTATGTGTAGGTAACGGCGCTTGAATCGTCGCGGCCTCAGGTTGTTTTTCTTCTAGTAGGTCTAATAATGGCTGCAGTATCTCTTTGGAAATGAACGCCTCATCTCCCTGTACATTAATAATGTAGTCCACTTCCAAATCGAGCGACATGAAGGCTTCAAGAGTTCTGGTAGTACCATTTACATGGTGCGAACCGGTTCGAATACAAGGAATCTTTTGCGATTCACATTCTGCGAGGATGTCGTCAGAATCTGTAGCAACATATACCTGTTCAAAGAGGTCTTTTACTCCTGAGTAGGTACGTCGAATAATTGGTACACCGCCAAGAAGTCTTAGCGGTTTGCCAGGAAGGCGCTGTGCACCCATTCGCGCTGGAAGTATGACTAAATACCGATTCTGCTTACTCAAAACGACTTTTATCGAGATTATAATATCCTCCGCAATATCGCATTTAGATGCTATTGCGTTGTAGTGTGGGTAGAGTTCTTTTCTTAATTTTAACCTTCTTAGCCTCGAATTAGTGAAAATAAAGCAAGCTCTTGAAATACTTCAACTAGAGAAACTGCCAGTTTCTAAAGAAGAAATAGATACCGCTTACAAGGTGCGTGCAAAGGAACTGCACCCTGATGTTGGAGGCAGTGAGGAGGCTTTCCAATCCTTGACAGAAGCTTATGAATTAGCCTTGCGCGGTCTTGATGTGGTTTTAGATGCTGCAAAGATCGATCCTGTAGAGGAAGCCTTGAAGAAAAAGCGCGCGGCCATGAGGGAGGAAATGTTAAAGCGCAGGGCTGTGGAAGATCACCAGAGAAATGTACAGGCTACGAAATGGATATACTCCATCCTTACGGTTCTGGGAATCGCGGTGTTGGTCATTTTTGTCAAGCCCTATATCAATAAATTCATGGTAGAACGCAACCCTATTGAGCAAATGGGTACGGTCACCTATTCAGATCGAACGGATAAATTCACGGTTAAATGGAATTGGGACGGCACAAACTATGAGAAGACCTTTAAAGGCAGGTTTGTCGATGCCAAGTGGCTGGTCGCTGATGCAGGGATGCCCGTCATTCTCGGAAACCAATACATCGTCCGATTTAATGCCAATCGACCAAACTTTGCAGTGCTCAAAGACGAATACATCAGTCCAGAAACGGCCGAGGTGTACTTTAACATTGTTAGACATCCACTCGCAGAGCACCTTGGAATATCTGTTGAGGATCCATCAGTAGTGTGTTTGTATTGGAGTATTCTAGACCGATTCGGAGTAGACGGTTTAGGTCATATTTTATTCTCACACACACCGTTTCGAAAAAATTGGTACCACAATGAGGGGACTTTCCAAGGATTAGTCGAATCAGAAGCCTATAAAAAATTGTACAGAAGTTGTTTGGTAAGGCCTGAGTAATTGCCTTTGTCGAGCTAACTTTGTGTATCATCCTTAGAATAAATTATGAAGCCATCATTAGCGAAGGGAACTAGAGATTTTTCTGCCGAGGTCGTTCAGAAGCGTCAATACATCATGAATGTATTGAGAGAGCAGTTTGAACTGCGCGGATACGACCCAATTGAAACACCTTCCTTCGAGAATATTGAAACTTTGACCGGAAAATACGGGGAAGAAGGAGATCGGCTCATATTTAAAATTCTTCGCTCTGGAGATTTTACATCAAAAGTTTCGGAAGAGCTGTGGCAGGAAAAGCAGCCTTCGAAATTGGCTCCAAAAATTGCCGATAAGGCCCTCCGTTACGATTTAACGGTTCCATTTGCGAGATACGTCGTCCAACACAGAAATGAGTTGGCCTTTCCGTTCAAACGGTACCAAATGCAGCCCGTATGGCGAGCGGACCGACCACAAAAAGGGAGATTCAGAGAGTTTTATCAGTGCGACGCCGATGTAGTTGGTTCGGACAGTTTATGGCAAGAAGTAGAGTTGATTCACATTTACGATGCCTCTTTCTCCAAACTAGGATTACCTGCTACTATTAAAATCAATAACCGCAAGATACTTGCTGGAATGGCTGAGGTTCTCGGAATTTCTGACCACTTCATTGCCTTTACGGTAGCTATTGATAAACTAGATAAAGTCGGACCAGAAGGTGTTTCTAAGGAAATGCGCGAACAAGGCCTTGCAGAAACTGCGGTTGCCACCTTTGAATCTTGGTTGAAAGAAGGTTTGACCTTAGAAAATTTGCAAGAGCTACTCCAATCGAGTGAAGAGGGCAAATTAGGGTTGGAAGAGCTTGGCTTTGTTTTAGAGCATGCATCAAAAGGTCTTCAAGATTGTGATTTAGAATTTGACTTCACGCTTGCGAGGGGATTGAACTACTACACCGGAACTATTTTTGAGGTTGCTGCGAAAGGCGTTGCCATGGGTAGTATTGGCGGCGGCGGTCGTTACGCTGACTTGACCAGTATTTTTGGTATGAAGGATACCTCAGGAGTGGGTATAAGCTTTGGATTGGACCGTATCTACCTGTGCTTAGAAGAACTGGCTCTGTTTCCTTCAGGAGTGGCAAAAAAGCCTTCTATACTCTTTGCAAACTTTGGAGCTACCGAGGGTGCTGCTGCTTACCAATGGGTTCAGAAGTTAGTGGCCCACGGTGTACGAGCTGAATTGTATCCTGGAGCAACGAAGCTTAAGAAGCAGTTTGACTTTGCCGATAAAAAAGGAATTCCATTTATGGCGATGGTTGGAACCAACGAAATGGGAAGCGATCAAATTCCTGTGAAAAATCTGGCCTCTGGTGAGCAAGAGTCAATGACTTTAGAACAGATACTCGCGCTAATCAAGTAAACGCGCCCAAAACGCCGGATCGTTATGTTCAGGCTTCATGAGTACGCTTCTAACCACTACGAGCTCATCACTGTCCCATTGCAGGTCCCAGGGCCATTGTTCTCTTTGTACTTTAAGCAGGGCTAGGTGAATGCCTTCTTTGGCTTTACGCTCAAAAAATGCTCTGTTCTGAATGCTTATCTCAGCGCTGCTCGTTCCCTTCGTCGAGAATATACAGATGTCCAATTCTGGGTCAAGACTCCAGAATCCTTGCTCTAATGCGCACTTGTGCAATCCTTTGGCTGCAAGAAGACTTTCTTGAAGTCGTTTTGCAAACCTTCCGTCTTTAGCTAATGGAAATTTCTTCATGGTTGCCCACAACGCAGCCGCAGCGCTGCCTGGCCTCGAACATTCAAGAGTGATTTCACCAAGATGCAATTCACCGCTGGTAAAATAGGTGTACGGACTGTCGTGCTTGTAGAATCTTCCTTCAGCAGGGTTTTTGAGTAGAATGGATCCACAGCCGTAGGGCTGAAGCCCATGCTTGTGCGGGTCTATGACGATGGAGTCGGCGTGCGACATCGCCTCGAAATGTTGCTGTATTTCTTCAGGCAGTTGACTGAGTTTAAAGTAACCACCGTAGGCCGCATCGACATGAATTCGAAACGAATACTTCTCTTTTAACGCAACAACATCAGCAAGGGGATCAACTTTTCCTAACCCCGTGGTACCAAGTGTTACTACAACGATTGGAGGTACTTCACTTGCAGCAAGCAGCTGTTCTAGTGCCTCTGTATTCATTCTACCCTGAGCATCTGTTGGAACTTCCTTGAAAGGCATTCCGAGGACCTCGGACATTCTGCTATGGGTATAATGAGAGGCTGAGCTGGCAAGAACGGTTGCTTGGGGCGAACTTTGGCGACCTACCCACAAGGCTTCAAGATTGGCCATCGTTCCACCAGAAGTTAAATGACCGATACAAGCTGTATAGCCTACCATGGTTCCAAGCTGCTCGATAACTTCAAGTTCTAATGCCGAGGTAGCACGACCGCCGTCGAGTGCGTGATTGTTAGGATTTACGAACGAGGTCATCCAATGCGCGGCTTGCGCCAGGGCATGTGGCGGTTTGATCATCTGACCGGCATACTCTTGTGCATGATACGGGTAGTTGTCTTGCAAACGTTCCGCAAGCTCTTCGAGGATAGCCCTATCTTCCTTGTCTAGGGGCAGATCGGAAAATTGCAGTGCTTTGAGATGGTTCCAGTTCATGCACTAAAGGTAGGCTACGTCCACGTCTCTACAAACTCTCCTTTCGGGTCGTAACGCTCGGCTTGCATCTTGGTGTTGAACTTTCTGAATGGTCTCGGATCATTGCCTCTACCGGCATTATAGAGCCAATTCCCATAATTCGATGCCGGGTCGTAATCAATCAAATGCTTTTCAAAAAAAGCAGCACCAGCGCGCCAGTCTATACCCATGTCGTGCACCAAATAGGATGCCACATTCTGTCGTCCACGATTGCTCATAAAACCTGTAGCTACGAGTTCTTTCATGTTGGCATCCACGAGCGGATCACCTGTATTTCCTGTGGTCCATTTTTCAAAAGCCCTTGCATTAAAACCTTGCTTCAAAGGCTTTTCTGGCTGCAATCCGTGTGCTGTAAATAAATCCCTGCCGTGCTTAAGCGCAATCCACTGGAAGTATTCGCGCCATAAAAGCTCAAAAAACAGCCAATAAGTACTTTCGTTAGATTCGACCTCTTCCTCAAATCTTTTCAATTCGTCGTAAATCTGTCGAGCACTGATACAGCCTAGGGCGAGAAATGCGGAAAATTTCGAACTGTAGTTGCGACCGACCATCCCGTTACGAGTTTGCTTGTAAGCCAGGACATGTTCGCTTTCCCAAAGGTAAAAGTCTAATTGTTCCCAAGCAGCCGAGGTACCACCAGCGAAGGGGACTGCACTACGTTCATCTTGCTCCACATCCCAAGGGTGTATTCCGTCAGAGCTCAAATCAAAATCGAATGGGTCAAAGGAGGAAACTTCTGGCTCTTCGATAGGAGGCTGAACGCGACTACGCTTCTCGACCTTTCCTCTAAACCTTGAGAATACCTCCGGGATCTCATTTACACTAAATGGTAAATCACTTTCTAAATACAACGTTCGCTCCGTCATTAAATGAACGGATACTCCATGAGTTTTTGCGTTTTCGGTCAACCTGCGCTCCACCTGTTTTTCATTGTAGGCGAATTCTTTCGGCGCATAAATGGCTGTTGCTCTCGTTTTAGTGGCCAATTCCATGAGCGCTTTTACAGGATCAACACCACGCAGTACAAGCAACTCACTTGAGCTATTTTCCAGTGCCCTGTTCAGGTCAGACAGGCTTTCCATTAAAAAACGCTTCCTATGGTCGCCTTTTCCTTCTTCTACCCAACGTGTATTATGCCACGAATCTTCATCGAAATACACAGGGATAACGGTATCAAAGCGAGAATATGCTTCTGCTACAGGGGTATTGTCTCCTAATCGTAAGTTGTTTCTAAACCAGAGAATACAGGTACTCATTACAGTGCTTCTAAGTTTTCTAACACATAATTTGCTCGAGCTCTAATGGATGCCTTGTTTTCTGCGGACATCTTATCGAACGTGCGGTACACCATTCCCAGCCTGAAGTTATTGCCAAGCAGGTCTCTATGTCGTTCAAAGAAGTTCCAGTAGAGCGAGTTAAAAGGACAACTATCAGAATCGGTTTTTGTTTTCTCGTTGTAGAAACAATTCTGGCAATAGTCGCCCATTTTCTTCATGTAGTTGGCAGATGCGACATAAGGTTTGGTTGCGATCCATCCACCGTCGGCATATTGACTCATCCCGCGAGTGTTGGTGATTTCAACCCATTCGAAAGCATCAATGTAAATGCCTAGGTACCATAAGTCCACTTCATCGGGATCTATGCCAGCAAGCAGCATAAAGTTGCCCGTAACCATAAGTCGCTGAATATGATGGGCATAGGCATGATCGAGGCTTTGGCCAATGGATTGCGACAGGCACTTCATCTTCGTATCCCCGTTCCAAAACCACTTCGGCAGAGGTGTTTTGTGGTTGAAGTAATTCTCATTGCCAAAATCGGGCATACGCTCCCAATAAACACCTCTCATGAACTCTCGCCATCCCAAAATCTGACGGATGAAACCTTCGGCTGCATTCAATGGAATATGCTCATTAGATCTGTAATAGGCCTCCGCACGCTGGCAAATGGTCATTGGGTCTATGAGCTTGACGTTTAAGGCAAATGATATTCTGCTATGGTACAGCGCCCAATCACTCACGGTCATTGCATCTTGAAAATCACCAAAGAATTGGAAACAATGTTCAAGCCACTGATCGAATATGGCAAGTGCCTGCTCGGTAGAAGTTGGCCAATAATAATGTTTAGGATCTTTAAGGTTCCCGATGGTTGGCAAATCCGCCTTCAATACATCAGTATATACTTCCTCAACGTTTGTGGACGGCAAGTAGGGGGGAGGAATCAAGTGATTTTTTGGAAGTTTCTTTCGGTTTTGAGCATCGTAGTTCCATTTGCCCCCGTGTGGCGCATCTCCTTCCATGAGAATGCCCGTGCGCTTCCTGAGTTTGCGGTAAAAGGTTTCCATAAGGAAGCTCTTTTTTCCCTTGAAAGTCGCAGTGAATTCCTCTTTTGTGGATATGAAATGCTCGCTGGATACAAACGAGATAGGATGGCCTTTAGTGGCCAATTCTTCTAGGTTTTGTTGCACTCTTAGCTCATCCGGCTCCATGAATTGCAGCGCTGTGCCTTGTAGTTTTCCACTAATGCTGTGCAAGATTTCAGCCAAATCTACTTGCTCTGAATCGAGTATCCGATGGTAATATACTTCGTGACCCTGCTCTTTTAGCTTCGCTGCAAAATTCCGCATGGCTTGTAGTATCCCAACCACCTTTTGGATGTGATGGGGTGCATAAGAACCTTCACCACGACATTCTATGAATACATAGGTAATGGAGGCGTCGATTTGTTGAAACCAGGAATGCGTTGGATTAAGCTGATCGCCGAGAACTAATCGGAGGGTACGTGACATTCTAGAATAACATTCCCAAACGCACGAAAGTTTAGGGCAAAAAAAAGGAGCCAATTTCTTGGCTCCGTACCCCTAACCTAATTCAAAGTTGCCCTTGAATACATGCAATATAGAAAGAACTTTTTTGTGTGTAGCTCGGTAATTACATATTGAGTATAAAAACTTATGAATTGACCCCTAGAAGACTGATTATGAACTTTTAAAGGTAGACTTTGAAGGATTCGATGACTTCATCTAAACATTTTTCTTGCTTCAAGGAGAAGGAATCTGCAGGGCACTGCATTTGCAATTCAAGCAAAATGGAATTCGATAATGTATCTCTCATGACCAATTTATGCGCAATGACAAAATCCCAAGGTTCTTGCTCGTACCTGCCATAATTTACCCACCAACCGTCCACGGTATCTTTTCGCTCAGTCACCCATGAATCTCTGGCTGCCATTGCCACAGATCTATAAATCAGTGCATTACTTTGCTCACTTACTGAGATATACGCGCCTTGTCGTTTGAAGGGCATTACGCGTAATAAAATGGAATTCGTTTCAGCATCGTTGACTCTCGCAGCCTCGTAATAGTAGAAGTTTTGTTTAGCAAATTCAGGCATTCGCACCTGCCAATTATAGTCTAAACTGAAACTAAAGTCTATCGTTGGTAAGGCGTAATACTGGGCTTGCTCGAAGTTAAAGGTGTAATAGGCGTCGAGGTTACAGTCTTCTTTTGAAGATTCTGTTGTACTTGAGCAGGAAATGAGTGTTCCTATCAACAATATTGCGCTTATCTTCGTTTTCATCTTTGCTTGCAATGACGTATCAATTTGTACCACATACTGAATCTGGTGTCCCTTCAAAGGTAATGAAGGACCTCATTGCTGGGGGTACATTTCTGGAATCAATTGCCAACAGTCCTTACGATTGGAAAGCCTTCGCTACACAGGCCGAGAAACAGCAGGATTATTCTCAAGAGACACGCAGGATAGTCCTTCAGGCTTTGGAACGACAAAACCCGGAACTTAGTTCTTCGGAACAGGCCTCTTTGGACGCTTTCCGAAACGGTGCTTTAACCATCACTACCGGGCATCAATTGATGGTTTGTGGGGGTACGGTGTTCTTTGAAGCTAAAGTGCTCGGTGCCGTTGCATTGGCTCAGGCTGCTTCAAAGGAATTGGGCAAGGAGGTCGTCCCTGTATTTTGGATGGCTAGTGAAGATCATGATTTTGAGGAGATTGCCTCTTTCCGAATAGGCGAACACCAATTCACTTGGGAGCAGCCAGATGCAAAAGGTCCGGTGGGGTATTTGCCTACCCAAGATTTAGCCGACCAATTATCCTCATGGCTCGAACAAGTGCCGCTGAACGAAGCGCAGAAAAAATTGCTTCAACCTAGACTTAAAGCGTATCGCGAGGGCAAAAATCTTGCAGAAGCAACGCGTCAATGGGTGCGACAGTGGGCTGAAGGATTGGGGCTACTCATCTTGGACGGTCAGGATATGGCGCTAAAAGGCCAAGCTGCTCCAATTTGGACTGCCGAGATGGGCGGTCAGTACTCCACGCTCATTCAAGCACAGACCGACGCCCTTGTTGCACAGGGGTATAAGGCACAAGTATTCCCACGTGAGATCAATCTATTCGACTTGCGCGATGGCGATCGTCAACGCTTCGAACAACCTGACCCGGAGTGTCCGTATTTCTACGTTAGCCCCAATGCCTTAATGCGCCCATTATACCAGGAATGGTTGTTGCCAAATCTCGCCTATGTCGGAGGGGGTGGTGAGTTGGCCTATTGGTTGCAACTGGGCAGAGCGTTTGAACATTTAGGTCGTCCCATGCCTTTGCTGTACTTGCGCAATAGTATTCTGATACAGCACCACAGATTATCGAAAGACCTTCAAAAACTCGATCTAAGTGTAACCGAATTACTCAGCTCTAATGGAGAATCACTTAAGCGACAATTTTTGGAAAAAGACACTGTTCTCCATGCTGAGGGTGAGGCACTTAAGGCGCCCTTAATGGAGGCGATAGAACAGTGGAATAGTGCGTTAACCGAAAGCTACCCTGAGTTGAAACAGCACGCGGCGGCGTTGAAAGTGAAGATGGAAAAATTGGCGCAGCGAACTGCAGAAACAAGATACCGAACACAGAAGCGTCGACACGAGGAACTTATGGGAAGTATCGACCGTGCGGTAGAATCGATTTATCCCAACGGTACCTTTTGGGAACGCCGTGCATCTTATGCCGATTTAGTTGGAATTTTAGGTCAGGATCCTCGAGATGCTATCGTTGAAAAAATGTCAACAATAAAGGCCGGAACCCTAGTCATTAAGCCGGATTTTTAGTGGTATTTTTGTGCCATGCAAGAAACCATTTTGATCCTCGATTTTGGCTCTCAGTACACGCAGTTGATTGCGCGTCGCGTAAGAGAGCTCAATGTTTATTGTGAAATCCACCCGTTCAATAACCCGCCAGAGATAACTGAAGACGTAAAGGGGGTTATTCTTTCCGGTTCTCCATACAGCACTTTGCAAGAAGATGCGCCTCAGTTTGATTTGAGTCAGATCAAGGGGAATTTACCGTTGTTGGGCGTTTGTTATGGCGCGCAGTACATGGCATTGATTGGTGGTGGAAAGGTAGCACCGAGTAAAATTCGCGAATACGGCCGTGCTAATCTCAGTGATGTTGGTACTCACACATTGTTTGAAGGAGTCCCTGTAGGCTCTCAGGTGTGGATGAGCCATGGAGATACCATTACGGAATTACCACAAGGGTTCAATGTGATAGCATCAACAGAAGATGTTCATGTTGCCGGGTACGAAGTACAAGGCGAACAAACTTATGGGATTCAATTTCACCCTGAAGTGTATCACAGTACGGACGGTAAACAACTGCTAGAAAACTTCTTGTACAAGATTGTAGGTGTTAATGGCGACTGGACGCCGGCCCATTTTGTCGATGAAACGGTAGCAAATCTAAAGGCGCAGCTTGGAGACGATAAAGTAGTTTTGGGATTATCAGGGGGTGTAGACAGCTCTGTAGCGGCTATGCTCTTGCACAAAGCTATTGGCGCGAATTTGTATTGTGTATTCGTGAACAATGGTCTTTTGCGTAAAAATGAATTCACTGACGTTTTGAAGCAGTACGAAGGCATGGGCCTCAATGTAAAAGGCGTCGATGCCACTGATCAGTTCATGGATGCGCTGGCCGGTATAGACGAGCCAGAGGCGAAAAGAAAGACCATTGGACGTGTATTTATTGAAGTATTCGATCAAGAGGCAGCACTCATCGAAGATGTTAAATGGCTTGCACAGGGTACTATTTATCCGGATATCATTGAAAGTGTAAGTGTGAAAGGCCCTTCGGCAACGATTAAGTCGCATCATAACGTGGGAGGCTTGCCTGATTTCATGAAACTCAAAGTGGTCGAACCGCTCAAGACTCTGTTTAAGGATGAGGTTCGTAGAGTAGGAGCTTCCATGGATATGTCGAAAGAACTTCTTGGTAGACATCCATTCCCGGGGCCTGGTCTAGCCATTAGAATTCTAGGAGATATCACAAGAGAAAAGGTAGAGATTTTACAAGAGGTGGATTATATTTTCATCAATGGCCTGAAAAATGCAGGGTTGTATGATAAGGTGTGGCAAGCCGGTAGTATTTTATTGCCTGTAAACTCGGTAGGAGTTATGGGGGATGAACGTACCTACGAAAAAGTGGTTGCTCTTCGCGCTGTAGAAAGTACAGACGGTATGACTGCGGATTGGGTGCACCTACCTTATGAGTTCCTTGCGAAAGTGAGTAACCAGATCATTAACAAAGTAAAAGGCGTAAATAGAGTGGTTTACGACATTAGTTCTAAACCACCCGCTACAATTGAATGGGAATAAAGCGCAAGCTTTTTGTTACAGTACTTCTTGCTATTGCGGCCATGCCGCTTTCAGCTCAGTCAACTGTTGCTCATGAAATAGTCAAGGGCAATACGATTTACAGCCTCGCCAAAGAGTACGGAAGTACTGTAGAGGCAATCAATGAAGCCAACCCAAATATCGGTGTTCGCAGTTTAGTCATTGGTGAAACACTGATGATCCCTATTCCGAAGGATACGCTGGTAAATCAAGATGTTGACTCACAGGTGCCGAACCAGTCCAATACTCAAGCTCCAGAATATGAGGTATACCTGGTGAAAAGAAAGGATACACCAGAGTCTTTGACCGCATCTTGGGGACTGCCAGATGTAGAGGCTTTCTTTACACTTAATCCAGATGCCCGTATTCAATGGTCCAAGGGTATGGCGTTAGTTAAACCAGCTAATGCAGCCGCGATGGCTTTTAAAACGCCTACAAACAGCAAAGAAACCAATGATACTACTGCTAGTTTGGGCAATGACATTCATGTGGCTTGCATACTGCCATTTTTCTTAGATCAATATGTGAATGAAGGTCCGGGAAGAAAACGTTCAGAGCTGTCATTCAGTTACCGCCAAGGGGTAGAGTTGGCCATTGAGGAATTCACAAAAGATTCCTCACTTGTCATTGATGTTCAATTTTTTGACTCAATGAATCAGCGAGATACGGTTCAAGGTATCGTGCAAGGGCTCATTACAAATCAACCTGACCTTGTTTTGGGGCCGATGTATAGTTCTCGACTAATGCAGCTCAAAGGAACGCCACTAGAGGAGTTGGCTGTAAACCTCATTTCGAAGCAGGAATCTGTTAGAAACACGGGTCTTTGGAATGATGTGGTTTCAGAAGATGTGTTCTGGAGTGCAATAAAAAGTTTCCATGATTTGCCGCAACAGCAAGACACAGCGAATGATTCTACTGTTGTTCTTCCTAGAAAGTTATTAGTGGTTGGGATTAATTCTGGTAAGAGTGCAAAGGCTTCTAGGTATCTGATAAATGACTTGGAAGCAGAAGAATATCTTCTCATTGAAGGTGATAATTCCTGGATACATAACGAACAGCTCGCTGCATTAGATTCTACCATAGGCTATGATTTGGTAATCACTGAAAACGATCCAGCGTATATCCTGGATGTACTTAGAAATCTTCGATCGGTGAATCTTGATTATCATTGGTATACGCACGAATACCAAGCTTTGGACAATGGTTTAGTAAGTTCAGTGTTCGCGCGTGAGACTGTCCATATGTTTAACGCAAATTTTACCGATTATGACCGTGAAGAGTCCACGGAATTTATTCGGGAGTTTCGAAATCGCTTTGAGCGTCATCCAGATAGAATGGCGATTGAAGGGTATGACAATGCCAAGTTCCATTTGCTGCGATTAACGCAAGGTACGACCTCATGGAGAGGTGTGCGCAAAGGATTTTCTTTTGAAAATGCATCAAGAGAAAATTCATTCGTGGAAATGCGGAGCTTCAAAAATCTCCGCTGGGAATTACAGCAGTAAGTTATTCTTCAGGCGAAAGTCCGCTAATCATGTTGCCGAAAAGGTCGTTAAAATCAGTTTTAACGTTGGTTCTCTCTTTATTCACCTGACTGTATTCGGCCAGTGACCAGAGCACCATCTCTTTCAAGAATTCCTGTGGGGCTTCAATCTTGTTCTTCCAATGCTTTTTAACAAAGGCATTCAAAGCATCCACATCCAGCGCGTTAGCATATTCCTTTGAAGAAAAATCATCGAGTAACTCAATCTTACCTCCAGCGCTAAACCAGTCTTGAATACTTAAAAACGGATTGTTGTCATTGGTTCTTTTTAAGTTTCGGAACTTCGGGAAATAGCGCTCGTACGCTGCCTTTACTGCTTGTCCCAGCAAGTTTTCTGCTACACTTTGAGCGCCTTCTTGCTCTCCCTCATAAACGAGCTCTACCTTTCCTACAATGGCACTGATCGTTCCATAAAAGTCGGTGAGTCGAACGCTGCTTTGCTTGGCTCCTTCAATCAATCTTCGACGTTCTGCTGTCGTCAATAGCGCTTCATATGCACTTATAGTCATCCTTGCACTGACACCACTTCCTGCATCGATAAAAGAACTTTCGCGAGCGCTAAAAGCAAGTTGTTCTATAATCTCCTTGGCTAAAGCGCTCACTTCAATATTGGGATACAGCGATGCAATTTGCGCACTTTCCTGAGCAGTTATTTTTAACGCAGTCTCTAAATCCTCGGGGTAATGCGTATGAATCTGAGAGCCAATTCTATCCTTTAATGGTGTTACTATACTTCCACGATTCGTATAATCTTCCGGATTCGCAGTAAATACAAATTGCAGATCCAATGGCAAGCGTTTTTGAAAGCCACGAATTTGTATATCACCCTCCTGCAGGATATTGAATAAGCTCACCTGTAGTCTCGGTTGAAGATCGGGAAGCTCATTGATCACGAAAATGGAACGGTGCGCCCTTGGAATCATTCCGTAATGGATAACTCGATCGTCTGAGAAGCTCAGCTTTTCATTTGCTGCCTTGATAGGGTCAATATCTCCAATGAGGTCAGCCACCGTAGTATCGGGCGTGGCAAGTTTCTCAAAGAAACGGTCGTTTCTATGTATCCAATCGATTTCTAAATCATCTCCTTGTAACACTACCTGCTCTTGCCATTCCTTGGTAATAGGGGCCATGGGGTCTTCATTGAGCTCACTTTCTTTTATGCAGGGAATCCATTCGTCGAGCAATTCTACCATCTGTCGAGCAATTCTTGTTTTGGCTTGTCCGCGAAGTCCCAAGAGCAAAATATCGTGTGCAGCCAAAATACCGCGTTCTACCGCCGGCAGTACACTGTCTTCATAGCCAAAGATCCCCTTAAACGGATGTTTGCCCGCCTTCAACATTGGGATGAGATTCTGGCGCATTTCTTCCTTGATGGAACGGCTGTTGTACCCTGAGTTTTTTAACTCGCCGAAAGTGTGAATACTTGGCTTTGTCATTTTGAATTTCGTTTTTTCTGTTGTTGGTAGTCGCTGAAAATGAGTTGCCCCAACTTATTCAACCCGGTGTAATAGGCGTTGCCACCATTGATTTCACTAAAGGAGCGAATGAAGTGCTGGAGGTACGCATCTTTCGCGATCATAAAGGTGTTTACTGGAATTTTCGCTTTCTTGGTTTTTGCGGCCATTTCAAGGCACTTACCAGTGATGTAAGGGTCTAAGCCGAAACTGTTCTTGTAAAAGCTGCCGTCGGGCTCAACGAGGCAGCTCGGCTTGCCGTCTGTGATATTGAATATTTGTTTGTTGGCACTTTTTCTCCGTTTTAGTAGACCCATGGCCAACTCAAGACCGGCCACAAAATTGGTGTGATACGGTCCCACTTGTAGGTAGGGCAGGTCCTTAATCTGAATGGGCCAGCTCTCATTACCGTAAACGATAATATCCAAAGTGTCTTTTGGGTATTTCGTGGTGATCCATTCTGCCAACGCCATGGCCACCATTTTTGCGGGTGTAATTCGATCTTCACCATAAAGAATCATGCTGTGGCTGATATCGATCATCAGGACAGTGCTGAGACTCGTATTCTGATAGGCTTCTTCTACGACGAGATCTTCTTGAGTCAAGCGCAGTTCATCAATCCCCCCAGATACCAAAGCATTCTTTAGACTTTCATTCATAACAATGTTGTCGAGCGCATCGCCAAATTGAAAGCTTCTAAAATCTCCCGTGCTATCACCCTTGCCCATTGGGCTGTCGCTCTGATGTTCGCCGGAATCTCCTTTTTTTAATGTACCGAAGAGTTGGTCCATAGCTGCCTTTCGGACTGCACCTTCTGCTTTTGAGGTAAGTCCCATACCACCTTGACCGTCAGAATTATCTCTTAAGTATCCCTTGTCCTTGAGTTCTTGAATGAAATCCTCAAAGGTGTATTCGTCATTTGTAATGTTGTAGTGCTGGTCAAGCTGTCTCAACCAATCAAGTGCTTCGTCGACCTCTCCAGAGGTGTGGACGATGACCTCCTTGAACAATCCTAAGAGGGTATCAAAGGGGCTGCTCTGGGAATTGGAATGTGCTGAAAAAAGAATTCCTCGCATGTACATTAAACATTACCAAGGGGGACAATGTTGTAGATTTGAATAAGATTTTACGATTCCAATTTTGGAACCAAAAGTTTATGCCTAGAAATACCCCATTAACCGTCGGTGAGCCTATACCGTCGTTCGAACTCTTTGATCAAGACGGTCAACTTTTCTCATCCGAGACCTTCAAAGGGAAACCTTTGGTAATTTTTTTCTATCCCAAAGACCATACACCGGGATGTACTGCCCAAGCGTGCAGCTTTCGTGACCATGAGAGTGAATTTGCTGCTGTAGGTGCGCAAGTTGTTGGTGTAAATAGTGGTTCTGTAAAAGAGCACAAAAGCTTTGTAGAGAAATACAAATTGAATTTCCCGGTACTAAGTGACCCTGGGCACAAGGTGAGAAAGTCCTTTGGCGCGCCCGGGCTGTTGTTCAATATGGTGGCGGATCGTATTACTTTTGTTACTGATGAGCAGCATAGGGTAGCCTATGTTTTTAAGAGTATGACCAAGGCGACCGATCACATTGATGAAAGCCTTAACTTTTTACAAAATCTACAAACGGTATGAGTACGTTAGAAATCAGCTTAATGTTATTGACCTTCTTTGCAATGGAAGGTACTGCATGGTTGGCGCATCGTTATTTGATGCACGGTTTCTTATGGTTCTTGCACGAGGATCATCACATTAAGACTCCTGGTGCGCTTGAAAAGAACGATTCCTTCTTTCTGATCTTCGCCATTCCTTCATGGTTGTGCATCATGTTAGGCTCGTTCAATCATAATGGGATCTCTGTAGCCATTGGCCTTGGTATTGCGCTTTATGGATTAGCCTACGCCATTGTACACGAAGTATTCATTCACCAGCGTTTGCCGTTCCTGAGAAAAAGTAAGAGCGTATACTGGGAAGCAGTCCGTCTTGCCCACAAAATGCACCACAAAACTCTAGGGAAGGAGGGAAGCGAGAATTTTGGTATGTTATGGGTGCATCCCAAATACATCCGCCAAGTTCGTGCAATGAAATCCGCCAACACCTAGTATATGTTAGAAACCAAGTGGTTATATCTCATCCTAAACGCCTTTACTATAAGTTTCCCACTGATTAGAAGTTTCGAATCAAAGGTGGCCTACTACAAAGGTTTTCCTTCGCTATTCAAATCAATGGCCATTGTTAGCGGCTTTTTCCTAGTATGGGACATTTGGTTTACTGAGATGGGTGTTTGGGGCTTTACTCCAGAGTATCTTTCGGGAATTGCGCTATTTGGCTTGCCCCTCGGTGAATACCTTTTCTTTATAACTGTCCCTTTTGCGTGCTTATTTATTTACGAATGCATGCGCTACTTTTTCCCGGAAGGGCTTCTTAAACCCGCTGGTGCAAAGTATGTCTCCGCTCTTCTTCTTCTCCTTTGTGTCGCTCTTGGGGCGTATTCAATCGTAGAAGGCCTCTGGTATACAGGGTCGACCTTTGTTTTACTTGGTCTATTTACGGCCTATGCACAATATGTGGTCAAAGCAACATGGTTGCCCCGATTTTACGAAAGTTACCTTCCGTGTTTGGTTCCATTTTTTATAAAAAACGGTGTGCTCACAGGATCTTTTTTAGCTACCCAGGTAGTTTGGTACAACAATGCTGAAAATCTTGGGATACGCTTGGGTACAATTCCATTTGAAGACATATTCTATGGCATGTTGCTCGTGATGGGAACGGTGCACTTCTACGAAAAGTTTGAGGCGACCCGTTAGGACCGCCTCACAAAAGTGTCATGAAAGAACAGGGAGTTAGTCAAGGACTTCCACAGGTTGCATAGTCTGCTGTTCGGCTACTTCATTCGCAATAGCTTCGCGTTCTGCATAAGCAGTAAGGTTCGCCAGTCCAGTCTCAAAGTCAGGTCCTACCCATTTGTCCATCTGGGCACCCATCCAACGCATGAGCAGTGGCATTTCTCCACTAAAGCCCCAGGAAACTAAAGCCTTCCCTTCGTCCGAGGTTGAGAATTCCCAGTGCCCATAGCTTGTTCCTTGACCTACGAAGTCAATTTTGGTTTCCATTGCTGAGGCAGTGAGTTGCAGAATTTCCATTGCGCCGCTTCCAGAATTTTCACTGGTCCAACTGTAGGTTGCACCCTCGCCAACATAAGTTGTACCTAATTCATACTCCATGGTAGAATCTGCAAGGAACCATGCACTCCACTCTGGCCATGTGCTAAAGTCGCTGACGATTTGCTGTACAAGCGCTGGGTCCACGTCCATTGTGGTACTTCGGCTTACGCTGTATTCTTTGCTTAATGTTGCGTTGTAGAGGGTAAATATTCCCGCTACGACAGCAACGATAACGAGAACAATCTTCAAAATTTTCATGGTAAGTTGTGTTTAGTAGTGGATAAATATAACTTTAAAACTCCTTTGAAACATTCGCATATGGAAGCCTTTTACTCGCTGGATGGATGGGTCTCTTTGATGACTCTGACCTTACTTGAAATAGTCTTAGGAATAGACAATATTATTTTCATATCTCTGGTTACAAGTGACTTGAAGGAGAAAGAGCAGCCTCTAGCGCGCCGATTAGGTCTTGGCTTGGCACTGCTCTTCAGGGTGCTCATGCTATTGGGAATTACTTGGCTCATCGGCTTAACAGCACCACTTTTTGAAATAGGGTCACACCCAGTAAGTGGGCGAGATTTGATCCTTTTTATTGGTGGGGTTTTCCTTTTGGCAAAGGCGAGTCAGGAAATGGTAAAGAAGATCGAGGGCTCACACGGTCATCGAGAATCAAAAGCAATCACGCTCGGTGCCGCCATAGTGCAAATTGGATTACTCGACATTGTATTTAGTTTCGATAGTGTGCTTACTGCCATAGGAATGTCCGAACACCTAACGGTGATGATTGCAGCTGTCGTTTTGTCCATGATAGTGATGCTTTCTTTCGCGGAATCTATTAGCGACTTCATTTCAAAGCACGTATCGCTGCAAATTTTAGCACTGAGTTTTTTGATACTCATAGGTACGGTCCTAGTTGCAGAAAGTGCACATGTTGAAATTCCTAAACCATACATCTATTGTAGCGTAGGCTTTGCCTTAGGGGTGCAACTTCTTACTATTAGAGCGAGCCGACGCCGTTAGCCGTTATTGGAATCGGCCAATTAGCCTGAAATAATCCTTCAGAACGACAGTATTGTTCTTGAGATTGGGTTGTGTACCAAAGAGCAGCAGTGAATCCTGACCTTGGATGAGATAGGGCTGCTGATATTCTAGCATCTTTTGAAAGAGGAGTGCGGCAAACGTATAGTGGTCGTTGTAGTCCATGTGATCGAGTACCAGCTTTACCGTAGTATCGCCTATGGCAATGGCCGAAGTATCTCCAAATAAACCTCTCAGGTTCGGTTCGCACACGATATAGGCAAGATCGTTACGCCAATGATTAACAATAGCGAAGTTAAGAACTGGGTAAGCTGTATCAGTAAGGGCCTTAGTGCTTCTGTGTACTTTGAATCCTTGCTGGTTGAGCGCATCACTTTCTTCTGTTCGGTATTGTACGATCCGTGTATTGTTGAAGTACAACTCGTCGCTTTCTAAAACCTCGTAGTTGGCTGGGCTGTCCCAATCAATTAATTTCTGTTCATAGGGCCAGAGCACACTTAGTAACAGTGCGGCGGTGATAAAGCCCAAGGCCAGTTTGTAGATGCGATTCTCCATCATAAACACAACAAATATCAAGTTGAGATGTTCCAAGGGTAATGCCCTTAATTATGTCTCAGAAATCAGTTGCCGTAGTTGGCGCCGGAATTGCAGGTCTTGCTTCAGCCATTAGATTAGCCAACCAAGGCTTGGATGTTCATCTTTTTGAACGAAATAGTTACACGGGCGGTAAAATGACCGTTTATGAGCAAGACGGCTTTCGATTTGATGCAGGACCATCGTTATTCACCTTACCTGAATTGGTAGATGAGCTGTTCAAATTAAGTGGTAAAAATCCTCGTGATTACTTCAATTATACCAAGCATCACACCGCTTGCTGTTACTATTGGTCGAATGGAAAATCGATAAGCCTCACAGCCGATCAGTCTGAAAACTTACACAATATTGAAAGAGTCTTTGGTTCGAAACAAGCACGATCAGCAAAGGAATACTTTAACCATTCCAAAGAAAAATACGAATTGACTGCACCGTATTTTTTAGAGAAAAGTCTTCATAGAAAATCGACTTTTTCTAATCGTGAAGTACTAAAGGTGATTAGAAAAATTCCGTCTTTGGGAATCTTTAGGTCCTTGAACGCTCTCAATGGAAGGTATTTTGAGTCGCCAGAATTAGTTCAGCTGTTCAATCGTTACGCCACTTATAATGGTTCTAATCCTTACCGTACTCCGGGAATCATGCAAATGATTAATCACTTAGAACACGGTATAGGTACTTATCTACCTATAGGAGGGATGCACGAGATTGCCAAGAGTTTAACCAAGCTAGCCAAAGAAGTTGGTGTGAACATACATTTGAACACACCAGTCAATAAAGTTTGCGTAAGAGATCGCAGATTTCATTCATTATTGATTAACGAAGAATACATAGAGTTTGATTCGGTCTTATTGAATAGCGATGTACACCATACCTATGCCCATTTGATGGAAGATAAAGTTCCTCGACCGAAAAGAACACTAGCTCAGAAACCAAGTACGAGTGCGCTGATTTTCTATTGGGGTATTCAGCAAACTTTTGAGCAATTAGATCTACACAATATCTTTTTCTCGAAAGACTATAAACAAGAATTCGATAGTATTGAGTCAAATGACGGTTTTTGGCTGGACCCAACAATCTATGTGAATATATCCAGTAAGCTCGAAAAGAATGATGCACCTGAAGGCTGTGAAAATTGGTTCGTTATGGTGAACGTACCTCCAAATACTGGTCAGGATTGGACGGTAATCAGAGAAAAAACTAAAGCATCGATTATTGAACGTCTATCTCATGAATTGAAAGTAAATCTCGAAGAATTGATCGTTACGGAACGCGTGTTAGACCCAGTTTTGATTGAGAAATACACTTCTAGTGCAGGAGGAGCCCTCTATGGGACAAGTTCAGACAATCAGCTATCTGCATTCCTTAGACACCCTAATAAGAAGCTGGGTCAATTCAGCGGTTTATATTTCTGTGGAGGTAGTGCACATCCCGGAGGAGGTATACCATTGTGCCTTCATAGCGCCAAACTAGCAGCAGATTGGTGTATCGAAGATTTATTGAAAGAAACTAAACCTCGAGATGTGTTTGAATCATTAAAGAGTGTTTAACTTGCAAACGTCTAGACCGACTTATTACTGATGCAATTGGACTTTCCGACAATCCGTTCATTTTTTCGCCGTTATGGTGGGTATGTGATCATATTCTTTCACACCATTGGCCTTTTTTTATTAGGCGGGCATTGGCGACAGGATTATGTGTTTCTTACATCCTACAACCTTCTCCTACTGATGGCAGTGTATTTGGTGAGTACAGAAACTCCTAAAAACAAGTTCACTTACATACTTCCTGTCGTACTTGGTTTTGCTATTGAAGTAGTGGGTACGAACACCGGTTGGCCATTTGGTGAATACACCTATGGGAGCGCCCTAGGACTATCGATTGCAAACACACCATTGATGATAGGTGTGTTGTGGTGGCTTTTGATTCGTTCCATGTACGATGTATTATCGGTGAAGATTTCCTCCGTATGGGCCAAATCCTTGTTGGTAGGCGTAGCAATGACAGCTATGGATGTACTGATAGAACCGGTCGCGATTGAATTAAATTTCTGGAGTTGGGAGGGTGAATCTGTCCCATTGTCTAATTATATCGCTTGGTTTGTGCTCTCCACGCTATTCACGAGAATTACTGCATCAGGTCATGCGAAGAACCCAATGAGTTTATGGGTACTCATGGTCTTGAATGTATTCTTTACAATTCTTTGTTTACGGTACTAAAAAAACCGACGCTAATAGCGCCGGCTTCCCAGTACAGAACTAGAGTAGGGGTCTAGTTTTCTTTCAATTTTTTAATCTCAAGTTCGAGGGCTTCTATTTGCTCTTCAACTGCTTCAGATTCAAAATAGTCGATTTCTTCGCAGTCCATACACACCAGACCGCGACGCTCCATTTTCCACGTGTGTCCAATCATTTCACCGTCCCACATATTGTGAGCGTTTTCAATGCCGTACAATAGATTTTCAACACTAGGATCTAAGTACACCTCACTACCTATGGGGAGATACAGTGTTACTTCGAGCTCTTGGCCTCGATACAAAGCTTCCTCAGGCACGGTAAAGTACTCGCTCAGGCTAATGACAGGGCCTACTTGCTCGAAGGGGTATTCGAACTGCATCGCACGCTTTCGAGCATCTGAATTACTTGAGCCTCTGGCGCGATGTTTCATGGCTAATGAAGCCGACGGGTCAAAAGACTTTTTAATGTCCAGTTTAACATTTTCAATACGCAGATTGTCGTCGTCTATTTCAAAGAGAAACCCATCGGATTCTTCAAGTAATTCAGCCCGCAGGTCGAACGTGTTGCCTTGAAGTTCTACTGTTCGCATTTCTGTAGTGCTTACTTTGAAACTGCTGAGGACATTACCACCCGCATATAACAGTAATGAAAGGCCTATGAAGAAACTTGTACCGCCAACAATGTTGACCAATCTTCCATTCGCCAATGGCCTTTTAAAGGCTTTAGCGAGCAGAGTAGTTAGTCCAAGAATAGGGAATAGAAGGGTTAGCAGCGTTCCAATTCGCATTAATGTGAGTTCTATGCCAGATCCTAAAACGGCTTCGGCTGCATTCAGTCCCAGAATATTTCCGTCAATAGACACAAAATCTATCCCTCCAAAATTCCAGGTACTTGCGATAACGCCAAACAAGGCGATAAACAACGTAAACCCAATAACTAATCCGAACAGAATAAAGAGCAGTCCAAAAAACTTAAAAACTAATCTGAAGAGCCACTCTAGGATATTGATGATAAAATTCAACGCTCTATTTACCGTCCTTCTAATCGATTGACCAGTGCCTTGATTTTCCTCACGAAACCTACCAAATCGTTCCTTGACACCGTCCAGCTCTTCTTTTACACTTCGTTCAATATTGCTCAGGTTAACCGGTTCACCGCGCATTTGAAGTTTTTGTGCAGTTGTTTTTGCCTCTGGAATAGCCATCCAAAGAATGAGGTAGGTTATAAAGCCAATGCCGGTAAAGAACAGCAATACTAGAAAGATGATACGAATCCAAACGACATCTGTTCCAAAATAGGCTGCGATACCGCTTGCAACCCCACCGATGATAGACTCATCTGTATTGCGAAACAACCGTTTCTTACCCGCAGGCATCCCTGCAGAAGTATGAGGGGCCTCATCGCTGTCGTCTTCAAAATCTTGTGGAGCCCCAAGGGTGGCCTGGATGAAATTGACATCCTCCATAGTGATGGCCTCTCTTTTGAATTCCTGCATCCGCATTGAAAAAAGCTCAGCAATGCGCGCTTCAATATCTGCGATGATTTCAGCACCTCCTTCTTGAGACTCTAAGGCGTTCTTTACTTGGTTCAAATAGTCTTTAAAGGATTCATAGGCACCTTCGTCAAGGTGAAAAATAATCCCTGCTAGGTTGATATTAATCGTTTTATTCATGATTGATTAGGTCTGGTGGTTAATATGGTTACTGCGCTTTGAAGCTCCTCCCAAGTCATTTTTAGTTCTTTTTGAAAGGCACGCCCTGAATCGGACAAAGAGTAATATTTACGTGGAGGTCCTGAAGAGCTCTCTTCCCATCGGTATTCCAACAGGCCTGCATTTTTCAATCGAGTCAAGAGTGGATACAAGGTTCCCTCAACTACAATGAGTTTGGCCTCCTTTAGTTGGTCTATGATGTCGGAAGCGTATGCATCTGAGGAATCTAGAATACCTAAAATGCAGTATTCTAAGATGCCCTTACGCATCTGCGCTTTTGTATTATCAATCTTCATGCAGCTTCTTATTTAGCGTGAAGTCTCCATACACCGTAAGGAGCATAGTCATATTTTCTTCTTTGATTAGAAAATGAGCTTCATCGAAGCGTGTCCTGCTTCCTCTGATGTAGACGTAATTTTCTTCATCGTCATTGTCAAATGCTACGCGGTGATAGCCAGTTCGTTTTAAGAATCGTTCCCAGTCTTTAGTGACTTCTGCGAGGTATCGGTCGTCATTTACCTTGAGCCACTGTATACGCTTTATTTCACCATTGAGTGTTTTTTCTAAATCTCCTGAAGTTGTAAAGTCGATGTCTATTGGAAGTGCACTTAATAGAGAGCCGCCAAAGCTAAACCCGCTGACGTAGGGTTTTGGATCGTATTTCTCGTAAAGTTCGTCGGCTTTGCCTTTGGGCTGTGAACAAGCCATAAAAGGGAGGAACAGGGCAAACAATAGTATTCGTTTCATTGAGTAGGGATTTTAAGTTTAATACAAAGATATATGTATAAATAGGTACTATGCAATACAAAGTACTTAAAAAATTGTCAGGTTGATCATTATGATTCAATTTGAGTCAAATATGAAACTACGGTGCAAAAGTTATAACTGCTACTGGTCTGAGCATGGGATATTTACGCGATATGAGATTTTTTTCAAGGATTTCGTTTATCTTGAGAGGGACCTTTAACCTAATAAGCTAAACACTATTAGGTATGTTAGAATCCATATTGACCGTCGCCATTCAAGTAGTAGGACTTTACTTCTTGCTCGATTTTGTAACTGGAGTTGTACATTTTTGGATGGATCGCTACGGTAGAGAGGATATGCCCGTTGTGGGCAAAGCCGTTATTGAAATCAATACTTGGCACCATGAAAATCCCCGTAAAATGACCACTCGGAGTTACTGGTACCTCTGTAAAAGTACCTGGGTTGGAGTCGCACTTATGCTATTGGCCGTTTATTTAATCACAGGCGCTGTGAGCTGGAGATGGTGGTTTGTAGCTATTCTTGGGGGGAATGCAAATATCGTTCACCAATGGGCACACATGTTTCCCAATGAAAAACCTGCAGTAGTGAATTGGCTGCAGAAAGTAGGCGTTATTCAGCGTCCTCACAATCACGCTAGACACCACACGAAGCCAGAGACTCGTGCATATTGCACTTATACACCTTGGTTAAATCCATTTTTAGATCGTATTCGTTTTTGGTTTACGATCGAAGCCATTCTAGCTCGAGTAAATATTTACACTACCGATCGTATCGATGGTTAAGAATTAAAAAGCCGCGCTCTGCGCGGCTTTTTTATGCATCAAACTTTTTTCTTCTCGGCTTTAATGGCATAGACCAGCGGGAACATTCCTTCCTTGCCTTTGATTTGGTATCGACCCGGGATACGCTCAGTAGCTTCGAATATTTCATAAGGACTCCAGTCGTATTCATTGAAGAATATCATGGATCTATCCGGATGGTCCACGATGGGTTTTACGAGATCGCTAATACTGTGGTTCCAGGTATAATTCACCATTTTTTCTGCCTCTGGCGACGCATAGCTCCCTTCGCGCTCTTCTTTAATCACACCGGTATTGAAGTAGGGATATTTCACTTCCTTGAAATCCTCGTCCAAAATCCAAAGTACCGGATGGAAATCAACCAATAGCAGTTTGCCTCCTGGCTTTAGATAATGAAAAGCGGCATCCATCCATGCCTTGGCATCTGGGTGCCAACCTACGACACCATAGGAAGCAAATACAAAATCATAAGCACCAGCTCGAGACGGATCAACATCGAGAGCATCTCGTTGAATAAACGTAGCATCTACGTTGCACCCCTTGGCAAGTTGCTGTGCTTGTGAGATCGCTTGACCGCTGAAATCTAATCCGGTGATGCTCTTTGCTCCAAGTGTTTTCAAGCTGATGGTATCCTGGCCAAAGTGACACTGCAGATGAAGTACATCCTTTCCCTTGATATCATGAAGTAAGTCCAATTCAATGGCATTCAGCGCCATCTGATGTTCAACGAAAGACGCATTATCATAGAACGCACTACTGGGGTGTAAGGATGCCCAATGGTCCCACAGGGCTTTATTGGCGACTTTATAAGCTTCAAATTCCCCCATTATTTATAGTTTTTTGTTGCTTCTTGACGCTCCTTTTCTCTTTCGTACAACTCGTAGCAATCGAGTAGTGAAACCAAGAATTGGTAGTCATTAAAAGTGCGTATCTCTGCGTCTGAATACTTGCAATAAAACATGAAGGCCTCCATCTCCGCCTTTGGAATACCGGTCAATTCTTCCAAAATTTCCCTGTTACTGCCTTCTTCAAGCTTACGACGGTAGTAATCCTCCTGTTGTAGTTTGCGAAGTGCGGCCAATTGTCGTGGTCGCTTACCAAAGCTGTAATACAATAAATCCAGTGGATTGGCTAGGGTAGGAGCTACAGACTCAGGAATTCTAATATCGGCATTGCTCGGTACCCGCGGTTTTGCCTGGGGCATAGTCCGAGGGTTGTTTGAGGTTATGGCGTAAATACTGACTTCATCCAAGAGGAAATTTTTAGGGACCAATTTTATCAGCCTTTCCTCCTTGATTTTAGAAACCACCACAGAATCAATGGCGAGGTATTTGAATTGGTATCCGACGTTCGAAAAGACAATTGTATCACCTTGAGCTACTGAGATTTCGAAGTATCCAATCCCGTTTGTAACGGTGCCTGCAAAGGTCTTATTGTTCACCACATAGGAATTTGGCAGTGCAAAAGATGAATCTCTATCGACAACAGTCCCTTTCAATATGTAACTTTGAGCCAAGGCGCTTGTACTGCTACAGAGCAGTAGCCCAACGATCAATGCAATTTTAAATAAACGCTTAACGCTATAAATCATGTCTGACGACGGTAAAAAAGTCATTTTTTCGATGTCCAAGGTGAGCAAAGTCTTACCACACAATAACAAGGCCATCATCAAAGATATCTATCTCTCTTTCTTCTATGGAGCCAAAATAGGCATCTTAGGTTTAAACGGCTCGGGTAAATCAACTCTTTTGAAAATCATTGCCGGAGTGGACAAGAGCTACCAAGGCGATGTTGTTTTTGCACCGGGATATTCTGTGGGGTACCTCGAACAAGAGCCGCAGCTCGAAGCCGGAAAAACAGTGATGGATATCGTAAAAGAAGGCGCTGCAGAAACGGTGGCAGTTCTTGACGAATACAACAAGATCAACGACATGTTTGGTCTTCCTGAGGTTTATGAGAATCCTGATAAGATGGAAGAGCTCATGGCCAAGCAGGCAGAACTTCAGGATAAGATTGATGCAACCAATGCATGGGAGCTAGATACGATGTTGAACAGGGCAATGGATGCACTAAACTGTCCGCCTTCGGACCAACTTGTGGATCACCTTAGTGGGGGTGAGGCCCGTCGTGTCGCTCTTTGTAGGCTGCTTATCCAACAACCGGATGTATTGCTCCTTGATGAGCCTACCAACCACCTTGATGCCGAAAGTATCTTGTGGCTAGAGCAGCACTTGCAGCAGTATAAGGGGACTGTCATTGCAGTTACTCACGACCGTTACTTCTTGGACAATGTAGCTGGTTGGATTCTTGAGCTCGACCGCGGCGAAGGCATTCCATGGAAAGGAAATTACTCTTCGTGGTTGGACCAGAAGACCAAGCGTTTGGCTCAAGAAGAGAAACAAGCTTCCAAGCGTCGCAAAACGCTCGAACGAGAGTTGGAGTGGGTTCGAATGAATCCTAAAGGTCGCCAAAGCAAGAACAAGGCACGTTTGAGCAATTACGAAAACCTGCTTTCTCAAGAGGAAAAGGAGAAGGAGAGCAAGCTTGAGATCTTTATTCCAGCGGGACCGCGTTTGGGTACGAATGTGATTGAGGCGCAAGGTGTGAAAAAAGCCTTCGGAGAAAAGTTGCTCTACGACGATCTAAACTTCAAACTACCACCTGCAGGAATTGTCGGTATTATTGGACCTAACGGTGCAGGTAAGACGACTATTTTCAAGATGATCATGGACCAATTGGCCCCGGATGCAGGTCAGTTCGATGTGGGTGAAACAGTGAAGATTTCATATGTGGATCAGAACCACGAGAAAATGGATCCGGAGAAGTCTATTTTTGAGGTTATCGGGGACGGTACTGAAGAAGTTTTACTTGGTGGACAGCGCGTAAACGCCCGCGCATATCTGAGTCGATTCAATTTCGCAGGCGGTGACCAAAGCAAAAAAGTAGGCGTCCTTTCTGGTGGGGAACGAAACCGACTTCACCTCGCCATGGCGCTCAAGGAAGGTGGTAATGTATTGCTTTTGGATGAGCCAACTAACGATTTGGATGTCAATACCTTACGTGCTCTTGAAGAGGCTCTCGAAAATTTCGCAGGTTGTGCAGTAATCATCTCGCACGACCGCTGGTTCTTGGACCGTGTTTGTACACACATTTTAGCGTTTGAAGGTGATTCAGAGGTGTATCCTTTCGAGGGAACGTTCTCGGAATACGAGCAAAATAAATTGAAGCGATTGGGCAAGACAGAACCAACAAGATTCAAGTACAAGAAGTTGATGAAATAGACGCGACTTCTCAAAAATTCCAGTAAAATTCTGAAAGCCTGCAAACCAATTTGCGGGCTTTCTTGTTATCTTCCCATTGCCTAAAACAAACAGAAGATATCTATGAGAATCACCATGAGTGATGAGCGCTTAGAAACGCTCGAATTAATCCGCCAATCCGCCAAAGATTTCGCAGAATCGAAAATTCGCCCACACGTTATGGAGTGGGACGAAAGCCAACACTTTCCGGTAGACGTTTTTAAAGAACTGGGTCAACTTGGTTTCATGGGAATCCTAGTGCCAGAAGAGTATGGTGGCGCAGGGATGGGTTACCAAGAATACATTACCGTCATTGATGAAATTGCACAAGTCTGCGGTTCTATTGGTCTTTCAGTAGCTGCCCACAACAGCTTGTGTACCGGACATATTTTACAATTTGGTACTGAAGCCCAGAAAGCCAAATGGCTCCCAAAATTGGCCACTGCAGAGTGGATTGGTGCTTGGGGTCTAACAGAAACCGGTACAGGTTCTGATGCTGGCGGTATGGATACAACGGCTGTCCTTGATGGCGATCACTATGTGCTGAATGGTTCAAAAAACTGGATTACGCACGCGATTTCATCGAGTATTGCGGTGGTCATTGCAAGAACAGGAGAGAAAGGAGATTCCCACGGTATGACAGCCTTTGTCGTAGAAAAAGGAACACCTGGATTTACTGCTGGCCAGAAAGAAAACAAACTAGGTATGCGTGCCTCAGAAACGGCATGTCTCTTCTTTGACAATTGCCGTGTGCCAAAAGAAAACGTCCTCGGTGAAGTGGGTGAAGGCTTCATTCAATCGATGAAAATCCTGGACGGCGGTAGAATCTCAATTGCCGCACTCTCCGTGGGTATCGCCCGTGGAGCGATGAATGCAGCTATTCAATATGCTGATGAGCGCCAGCAGTTTGGCCGAAAAATTCGCGCCTTTCAGGGGGTAAGCTTCAAGCTTGCGGAAATGTCGACCAAAGTATATGGTGCTGAGTTGATGACGCGCCATGCCGGTGCGCTCAAGGAAGAAGGCAAGCCAATGACCCAAGAAAGTGCAATGTGTAAGTTGTACGCTTCAGAAATATCTACAGAAGTGGCTAATGAGGCCGTTCAAGTCTTTGGAGGCTACGGTTACACGAAGGATTATCCAGTAGAGAAGTTCTACCGTGATTGTAAGCTTTGTACCATCGGTGAGGGCACCTCGGAGATACAGAAAGTTGTGATTTCCAGAAACTTATATCGTTAGGACTTGGGTCGATTTGAGTTGCAGCGCTTGCTGCAATATTTGACATTCTCCCAATTCTTTTCCCATTTTTTGCGCCATGTGAAGGGTCTTCCGCACGTGGCGCAAACTTTTTCGGGTAAATGAGGTTTTTTGTGCATAGACATTGAAAACAACCCGGCAGATGAAAGGTTCCAAAATAGCGAAGAATTTTACCGAGCGAGAGATTGATCGAATCGTGGAAATGGCTTGGGAGGATCGTACGCCTTTCGATGCGATTAAAGACCAGTTCGGCATATCTGAAGCCGAAACTATAGCGCTGATGCGCCATCAAATGAAGGCCAGTTCGTGGCGTATGTGGCGTGCCCGAGTGCAGGGCAGGAGCACCAAGCATCGCGCGCGAAGAGGCTTTGAAGTCGGTCGCCACAAGTGTTCTCGTCAGCGTCATATTTCACACAACAAAATCTCGAAGCGTTAATTAGAACCTTCAACTGCTTGTTAATCAGTAGATAAAGTCGTTCCCTCA
Source organism: Bacteroidota bacterium (assembly GCA_003385605.1). Lineage (GTDB taxonomy): Bacteria > Bacteroidota > Bacteroidia > Flavobacteriales > Schleiferiaceae > UBA10364. Next base: position 28,742 of record QQUU01000027.1, on the reverse strand, counting down.
TTCGGTGAAAACCAATGGCAATTGAGGTGCGAAAAGTGGAATAAATCCGTTATTTTCGGAGTTCTATGTATGGCGTAAAGACTATGAAGAAATTATTACTCACTCTAGCTCTCGGGTTGTTCGCGTTTCAAGCGAATGCTTCACACCTTTTGGGTGGTGAGATTATCTGGAAGTGTAAACCCAACGGAAAATACCAGTTTACCCTGGTAGTTTATCGCGATTGTGGTGGTATTACGATTTCAACCACACCCCAAACCTTAGCGAATAATGCAGGTGTTTCAATCACTTGTAACTATGTAAGCACGACGGATGTAGTACCGGCATGTTACACGGGTACCACCTCTTGTTCAGGAGCGACCTCGGGTCAAGGAAGAATGCAGAAGTATGTTTTCCGTTCGGGAGATATTACTCTAACCGGTACACCTCCGGCTGGTGGATGGTACTTCACTTGGAACAGCTGTTGCCGTCCGGGATCGATTTCAAATGGACCATCAAACCAAGGTTACTTGCTTCGTGCTGTTATGTTCCCATATACTCCTCCAGGCTCTACTACGCCATTGTCTGCAGGAACAACGGGTAACCCAACGTGTTTCGATAATTCTCCAAACTTTTTGGAAGATCCACAGGTAATCTCATGTACCAACGTTGATGTTATTTACAACAACCTCGGTTACGATCCAGATCTTGATTCATTGTACTACGACTGGGCATCACCATTGCAAGGTTCTTCTTGGCCGGGCAGTTCTGTGACGTTCTCTTCCGGTTACAGTGCTTCATCACCGCTACCGAGTGGTACAGGTAGTACACCTGCAGCCATAAATGGCGAAACTGGTGAAATCACCTTCAAATCTGCTCAGGCAGGTTCATGGGCTACTTGTGTAAAGATTGAAGAGTGGCGTTGTGGCCAAAAGGTCGGGGAGATCTTCCGCGATATCCCAATCGTTACTCTTGGATGTACACCTCCTTCAGGGCTATGTTCATCAGCCTTCGTTGATGTTGAGCCAACCATGGATTTGACACCGGATCCAAACCAACTGACGCCAACAGTACTAAACCCGGTAACTAATACAGCTGGTGATACCATTTATTACTACACTGATGCGTACCCAGGTGATACGATCAAATTCAAAATCTCTTCATCAGATCCATACCCGAACCCGAACTGTTCTTCTCAAAATATCGAGTTTAGCGCTTCAGGAGGGAACTTGAGTTCTGCATCGAATTACGGGAATGCGAACAACTGTTTGTTTAACCCGCCTTGTGCTACGATTACCTCATTGAACACAGGTGGTGTTTACACTTACCCAGGTATTAACGATGTTGAATTTGAATGGCACATTGACTGTAACCACCTGTTTTATCAGGAATACCAGTGTGGTAACTTGAAATCAGAATATTCGTTCTATTTGAGAATGCAGGACGATCAATGTCCTTTGAACCGATTCACCTACAAGAAAGTAGTGGTAGAAGTTCTCAATTACATGCCGAGAAATGTAAACGTGGATAATACGTGTATTTCTCAAGACCCTGTGACGGGTGCAGTGACCTTTGATTGGGTGAATGACGCAGATACAGGTTTCAACTTCGATTATTACATCATTAACCACATCGATACAATGGGGAACACTACAGTAGTGGATACCATTTACGATTGGGCAACACAGACATACACCCACACTTCAGCGGATCCAAATGCGAAAAATGCCTACACCATTCAAACCGCTGGGGGTTGTGGACTTTTAACAGTACCGACGGATACCATTCAGAACATCCGTGTTGGCCTTCAAGCCTTCCCGCCACCACCAAACAGTAGTATTGCACGTTTGGATTGGAACCGTTGGAAAGTGAGCGATACCACTATTTCCTACGATGTATGGGTAGAAGCACCGGCAAATTCGGGTCAATGGACGCAGTTAGGAACAACGACAGATACCACTTGGATTGATACTGTAGCCTTCTGTGGTTCTTGGTTGAACTACCAAGTACGTTACAACTCGACTTGTGAGAGTTCTTTAGATTCAGGATTCTTCTCGGACAAAACAGCACCTTCAGCAGTAGTCTTTGACTCTGTAACCGTGGCTGGTGGTAACCTGAGTGCCCTTGCTTGGAAATCATCGAGCGACAGTGATGTCGTGTACTACGTGATCTACAGAGAGGATAATAGTGGGTTCTTTGTTCCAATTGACTCTATCCCTGCTTCGGATTGGGCAACTTCGATGCCTTGGGTGTACAACTTGAGTAACGCAGAAAACCAGAGCGAAAACTTCGTGGTAACTGCTGTGGACAGTTGTGGTAACCAAAGCTCCGTAGGAAACACAATACCTTCTAGTTCTATTCACTTACAGATTGGTATTGACCCATGTGACGGCTATGCTCGTTTGCGCTGGGGTACATACAAGACTTGGACACAAACACAGCCGCTAGAGTATAATCTTTACGCGGATATCACGGATCCAGTTGGTGGTACCATTTCTGGAGTATTGCTTAAAGGAGGTACATTGGATACAGCCTTCAATCACTATGGCATCATTAACGGATATACCTATTGCTATTATGTGAAAGCTGTCGATACAACTCGAACAGTTACGTCTACATCAAACCGTGTATGTAATAGTTCTGCAGTGGTTCAAGGTTCACGTGTGCTTTACTTAGGAAGAGCCTCTGTAAACAGCCAGAACGGTGTGGATATGTACGCTTACATCGATAAGGATGCGGATGTGATCGATTATCAAATTCAACGTGCAGACGATGAAATTGGACCGTATTTGACTATCGGTAATGTTGCTAAACCGGCCTTAGGACCGTGGGAGGTGAAGTTTGTCGATTATACAGCTGATCCGATGTCGCGTAGATACTACTATCGCATTTCTTCTCGTGATTCGTGTGGGTCTTTGGATACCATCTCGAATTTAGCAACGAACATATTGTTGAATGTAGAAGCAGTCGGTAATTTGACCTGTGCATTGAACTGGACGCCTTACCGCGATTTTGACGGAGGGGTAGAGGAATATGAAATCTACCGTTCTTCTGACGGTGGAAATTCGTTCAATTACGTAACATCTACTTTAGACACAGGATTTATTGACGATATCAAGCCGTATTCTAACTCTAAGGGTAAGTTCTGCTACTACATTAAAGCAATTGCTGCTGATGGTATCATTCCTTGGAGAGATGAGTTCGGTATGAAGTTTAATGCTAGATCGAACGTGGCTTGTGCTGTTCACAAAGCGCGTCTATGGTTCCCAACTGCATTCAACCCGAATTCGGACGTTGTAGAAAACAGAGTGTGGAAGCCACAAGGTGTCTTCGCTCGTCCAGACAGCTACACGCTGTTCATCATGGACCGTTGGGGACAGGAAGTATTCCGTACCACGACCATCGCTGAAGGATGGGACGGTAAGATTGGCGGTAAAGACGCAGGAATGGGCGTTTACACGTATTATGTGAAGTACCGTTCTATTGAAGATGTACCAATTGAGGAGCGCGGTAACTTCACTTTGCTCTATTAATTGTTAAGATTTCATAAAACATCACGGGCGGCCATGGGCCGCCCGTTCTATTTCGTAGAAATTGCTTAATTTTGGGCGCAATTCAAATCGGAATTGCAATGTCAGATTCAACGAACAAAGTAATAGGCTTAGGCCTTACTTACGACGACGTACTCCTCGTTCCCAACTATTCAGAAGTTCTTCCGCGCGATGTGGATTTATCTTCGAAAGTAACTCGTAACATCGAGCTGAAAACTCCAATCATTTCTGCTGCTATGGATACAGTGACAGAAAGCGCCATGGCTATTGCTATTGCGCAGGAAGGAGGTATCGGTGTCATCCATAAGAACATGACCATCGAGCAACAAGCGATTGAGGTGAGAAAGGTGAAACGTGCCGAAAGCGGTATGATCCTAGATCCGGTTACCCTTTTGAAAAATGCGACGGTCGCGGATGCCAAGGCTATGATGGCGGAATTTAAGATTGGCGGTGTTCCCGTGGTCAATGAAGCTAAAAACCTCATTGGTATCATTACGAATCGCGATTTACGCTTTGAGAAGGATAATGATCGATTGATTGATGAAGTAATGACTAAAGAAAACTTAGTTACTGCATCACCTGATACTACGATGGAAGAGGCAGAATCCATCCTTCAGGAACACAAGATTGAGAAATTACCGGTAATCGATTCAAAAAACCAGCTCGTTGGGTTGATTACTTACCGTGATATCACGAAAAACAGAGTAAAACCGAACGCCAATAAAGACAAATTCGGACGTTTACGCGTTGCAGCCGCTGTAGGCGTTACAGGTGATGTTGTAGAGCGCGTAGGCGCTTTGTATGAAAGTGGCGTTGATGCTGTGATTATTGATACAGCACATGGACACACTAAAGGTGTAGTTACAGCTTTGCAAAGCGTGAAGGCTAAGTTCCCAGAACTTGATGTCGTGGTGGGAAATATTGCAACTCCAGAAGCAGCCTTGTATCTCATGGAGGCAGGTGCCGATGCAGTAAAAGTCGGAATTGGTCCTGGTTCAATCTGTACCACAAGAATTGTTGCTGGTGTTGGTTTCCCGCAGTTGAGTGCAGTCATGGAGGTAGCAAAAGCGATTGACGGACGCATTCCAGTCATTGCTGATGGTGGTATTCGTTTTACGGGTGATATTGTAAAAGCTCTCGCTGCAGGTGCAGATTGTGTAATGCTTGGTTCAATGTTCGCTGGGACGAAGGAAAGCCCTGGTGAAACTGTAATCTACGAGGGTAGAAAATATAAGACCTATCGCGGTATGGGTTCCGTTGAAGCCATGTCGGACGGTTCTAAAGACAGATACTTCCAAGATGTAGAGGACGATGTCAAAAAACTAGTGCCAGAAGGTATTGTTGGTCGCGTACCTTATAAAGGTGAAGTTGGTGAGGTTATGTATCAATTCATCGGAGGACTTCGCGCCGGTATGGGATACTGTGGTTCGAAAGATGTACCTACGTTGAAAAAATCGGCCCGCTTTATTCAAATAACTGCTGCGGGTATGCAGGAAAGTCACCCGCACAACGTTAGTATCACAAGAGAAGCTCCTAACTATAGTAGAAGATAAATGATGAAGAAAATCATTCTAATCGCCATCTGTTTTTTTGGCGTACAACTTCAGGCTCAAGAAGTATTGTTTACAGTTGGTAATCAGACCGTTACGGCAGAAGAATTCAAAGCCGTTTATGAGAAAAATAAAGGCGTAGGAAATGCTATAGATCCAAAAACTCCCGAAGAGTACTTGGACCTGTACGTACGTTTTAAACTAAAAATTGCTGAGGCGTTCGACCAAAAGAGAGATACAGCTGCCAAATTTGTGAAAGAGTTTGGCGGGTATAGAGCTCAATTGGCAAAGCCCTACCTAAGTGATGCAGGCTCTGAAGAAGCCTTGATTAAGGAAGCATACAGCCGTATGTCGCAAGAAGTACGTGCGGCACACATCATGTTCGAGCTTGCTTCTAGTGCATTGCCGTCAGATACACTGCGCGTATACAAGGCTATGATGGAATTGCGCGATGAAATAGTGAGCGGTAAACTCTCTTTCGAGGATGCTGCGCGCTCTAAAAGTGCGGATACCTGGAGTGCAAAGCAGGGTGGAGATCTCGGCTATTTCACTGCTTTTAATATGGTATATCCCTTCGAATCGGGTGCTTACGATCAGGAAATCGGTTCAATAAGCAAGCCGATTCGTTCGCAATTCGGGTACCACTTGATTAAAACCATTGATAAGCGTCCTGCGAGCGGTACCGTTCGTGTTCGTCAAATCTTTTTCGCGGCTGGTGAGAAGGCTAAATTGGCTGAAAAGCAGCGTGCAGAGCGCAGTGCGCAAGAGATCTATACTCGTTTGCAGAACGGTGAAGAATTCGGAGCGTTGGTTTCTTTTAGTGAAGATAGAAAAACGAAAGACCGCGGCGGCGAGATGCCGGAGTTCGGATTGAACAAAATGATGCCTTCGTTTGAAAATGCGGCTTTTGCTTTAGAGGAGCCAGGTGACTTTTCAGCACCTATCCAAACCAATATTGGTTGGCACGTCATTCAATTGATTGAAAAGAAGCCGTTGCCTGATTTTGAGTCCTTAGAGAAGGAGATCAAATCGAAGGTAAAACGCGATTCTAGAAGTCAAGTTGGCGCAAAGAAATTCGTGAATACGCTTAAGCGCAATTATAACTTCACGGTAAATGAAAGAAACTATAGACGCACAGTTGCGCTAGTCGATGCAGCAAAATTTGCGACAGGCCAATGGGAAGCTCCTAGCATCAAGACCGATAGAGTAGTAGCGACCTATGCTGATGCTGAACTACGCCAAAGTACAGTACTTGCATTTTGGGCAAAAAATCAAAAACCTCAAACTACTGAGGGTGTGGAGGAATACCTTCGATTATTGTTCAATGTGGTAAGCAATGACAACATCATTGCCTACGAAGACAGTCAATTGGAGTCGAAATATCCAGACTTTAGAAATTTGGTAAGAGAATACCGTGAAGGAATTCTGTTGTTTGACCTTACCCAGGAAGAAGTTTGGGATAAAGCAGCGAAGGATAGTGTGGGCATTTATAACCACTACCAAACGATTAAAAACGACTTTACTTGGGACGATCGTATCAGCTATAAACTATGGGTAGCTCAGAACGAGAAAGACGCCAAGAGAATTGCAAGATGGGTTACTAAGGGTAAAACAGATAAGCTCAATGAATTCTTGACTTCGAACGATGCCCTAGCCGTTGCTGTTTCAGAAGGTACTGCACAACAGAAGGACGAAGAGGTATTCCAGACGCTATGGAATACAGCTCCAGGTGTTCACGGTCCAATTGCCTTCAACGAAGGTTTCGCCGTGCTACAGACCATTGATTACTTACCTGCAGGCCCTAAAGCACTGAACGAGGTAAAAGGTCTAGTAATTGCAAGCTATCAGAACGAACTTGAAGAAAAGTGGGTAGCTACTTTACAAGACAAATTCGAGGTTTCTATTAACGAAAGTGTAAAAGAGAAACTCTTCGCAGAGCTCGCTGACTAATGAGATTTATCCCTGTCATAGTAGCACTAAGCCTTATTTCTTGCAGTCAGAATTTGACGCGGAATGACGAGGTAGTGGCACAACTTGGCGGGAAAGAACTCTTGCTGGAGGAAATTGAAGATCAGTTGCCAAAAGCCGGGACATTAGCTGAGGCTGATAGTATTGCGCTTGTTCAGACCATTGCTCGAAATTGGGCAAAAAATGAATTATTAGTAGAGGCTGCTGAATTCAATCTAAAGGCTGATTTAAGGGATTTTGAAGATCTTGTTCGGCAGTACAGAAATGACTTGCTTAAACATGCCTATATCGAACGGTACGTAAGCGAAAACCTCGACACTAATGTCAGTGACGAAGAAGTGGCTGCTTATTACGAGGAGAATCAAAGCAATTTCGAGCTCAAAGAGAGTATTGTTCGTGCTCAGTACACGGCAGTACCGCTTGAGGCGCAGAAAATAAAAGAGGCGAAGCGCTGGTTTAAATCTCGTAACCAGGAGAGCAAGTATTTGGATTGGATTGAAGTATTTGCCACTAAACAAAGTGCCTACACGGATTCTTCATGGGTTCCTTTGGACGATTTTCTCAATGATATTCCTTTGGAATCTAGCAATCCGTACAGCTATCTAAAACGTACACCAAGGTTTACTTGTGAGGACACAGTTATGGTGTATTTTGTCAGTGTGAACGACATACGAATCGAGAACAGTTATTCGCCACTTGAATATGTGCGTGAAAACATTAGAAAGATGATTCTTAACAAGCGCCGACTGGAGCTTATTGAGCGCATCGGAGAAAACATAATAGCAAATGCAATTGAAAAAGGCGACTTACTTATTCCTTAGTGTATTCGGGTTCATTTTTATGGCTCAAGGTCAATCTCAAACCGTAGATGGTGTCGTAGCCATCGTGGGAGGTGATATTATTTTGAAGAGTGAGGTGGACGAGCAATACGATATTATGCGTCGCCAAAACTTTGGAGAAGAATTGAGCGAGTGTGCTGTCTTCGAAGAGTTGTTGTTCCAAAAACTACTTATTCACCACGCTGCCATTGATTCGGTAACTGTTGGCGAAGAAGAAGTAGAATCTAATATGGATCGCCGTATTCAGCAGCTCATCGCGCAAATGGGCGATCAGAAAAAGCTCGAGGAATTTTACGAAAAGTCCGTGGTAGAAATCAAAGAGGATATGCGAACCCTCATTCGTGACCAGCTCACGGCTCAACGCATGCAGATGACGGTTGTAGAAGGAATTGAAGTCACACCTTCGGAGGTTCGTGAGTACTACGAAAACCTTCCGCAGGACAGCATCCCCTTGATAAATGAAGAGGTAGAGCTGAGTCAAATCGTTAAGTATCCGGAGATTTCGAAAGAAGCAGAGCAGGAGGTAATAGACAAATTGAAATCATTAAAAGAGCGTATCGAAAACGGAACGTCCTTTTCTTCAATGGCCATCTTGTATAGTGAAGATCCAGGATCAAACAAGAAAGGTGGAGAATACAAAGCCATTCAGCGCGGTGTTTTCGTCAAGGAATTCGAGGCCATTGCATTCAATTTAAAGCGCGGTGAGATCAGTGACCCATTCAAAACGGAGTTTGGTTATCACATTGTTCAACTGCTCGAGAAACGTGGAGAGGAGCTTGACTTGCGCCATATACTGATAAAACCAAAGATGACTCAGGAGAACTTGCAGGAAGCAAAGAATTTCCTAGACAGTATCGCTGTTGCAATTAACAAAGGTGATATGACCTTTGAAGAAGCAGCAAATAAGTACTCGGAAGATGAGCAGACAAAGTTTAACGGCGGGCAGATGAGTAATTTCCAAAGCGGAAACAACCGTTTTGAAGTAAGTGCATTGGATAGAGGTCTTTTTGCAGTGGTAAACAAAATGGAGCAGGGCCAGATTTCTGAGACGGGTTACTTCCAAAGCCAAGACCAACGTGAAGCTTTCCGTATCGTGCGCCTCGACAAGAAATTTGAACCGCACAAAGCAAACCTTGACATCGACTTTACACGAATCAAAGGTTTTGCATTGCAAGAGAAGCAAAGTAGAATTGTAGAAGAGTGGAAGGAAGAAAAACTCGTTGAAACCTTCGTCAAAATCAACACAGGGTATTTCCCATGCGACCAAACGCTTGCTACCTGGAACAGCAATAGAGATGACTGATAATCAAGTCATAGCAACACTCGAGCAAGCGCCAGCGAAACTTAGTGCCTTTAAAAAAGAGGTTGCTAAGGTCATTGTTGGACAGCAAGAAGCTGTTGATTTAATCACTCAGAGCATCCTCGTGGGTGGCCACAGTCTCTTGATAGGTGTTCCTGGGTTGGCGAAGACGTTGCTGGTAACCACCGTGAGCAAGGCCTTGGGATTAGATTTTGCCCGCATCCAGTTCACTCCCGATTTAATGCCCACCGACATTACAGGTACCGAAGTGCTTACTAAGGAACGTTCGTTTGAATTTCGCAAAGGGCCGGTGTTTGCCAACGTAGTACTTGCGGATGAAATCAATAGAACTCCTCCTAAAACACAAGCGGCGCTTTTAGAAGCGATGCAAGAGAAACGCGTCAGTGTAGGTGGCGTCTCGTACGATCTGCCGAAACCGTTCTTTGTACTAGCAACTCAAAATCCCATTGAGCAGGAGGGTACCTATCCTTTACCAGAGGCACAGCTCGATCGCTTTTTATTCAACATTGCTGTTGGATATCCAACGCAGGAAGAAGAACAGCAGGTCGTTAAGCAAACAACTACAAGCACAAACACGAGTGTTGAGCAGGTATTTACTGCACAGGAAATCATAGATCTTCAAACAGCACTAAAGCGATTACCTGTGGTTGATGAGACCATTGATTATGCGGTTTCTTTGGTGCGTAAAACACGACCAGGTGCTGAAGGTGCTCATCCCAAAGCAAATGAATACTTGAACTGGGGCGCTGGACCGCGTGCCAGCCAAAACTTGATTCTGGCAGCCAAGGCTGTTTCCATTATGCACGGTGCAGGTTCTCCGACTGTCGAGCACGTAAAAGCGGTAGCAAAGCCTATTTTAAGACATCGCATCGTCGTGAATTACAAGGCGAAGGCTGAAGGGTTAAGTGCCGATGACATCATTGATGCATTATTGTAGGTGTTAAACGGCGTTAAAACTCGTACATTGAAATAGTTCGAGTAGTACATTCGCCCTATGTTCCAAAGCATCTTAGATCATTTAAAGGCAAATTCTATCACTGCAGTATTGACAGCGGCTGTAATCGGTGCGCTATTTCTACAGTTGAATCTTTTATCCGGTCAATTGGAATTGCAGCGTCAGCAGTTTGAACAACAGGTGGGGGCGACTTCTACGAGCTTAAATGAGCGCGTGCGCATGTTTGTTCGTCGTAAAAGTATGGGAGCTTTTAGTAATAGAGGCGCCGCGGATAGTACGGTGACGATTACAACACCTATGGGGCAGACGACTTTGCGATGGACTACCGGACAGGTCCCAAATGCTATGGGGTTCTCAGATTCGTCCCTGTTCGAAGGGTTAATAGATAACTTTCAGAATTCACTGCCTTGGTCTGCTCAAGTCACTCAGGTTGAACTTGATAGCATCATCAATGCACAACTCCTTCAAAACGGCGTGCGAACTTCACCGAAATGGGCAATCGTTGAAAATGGCTACCTCAGTAATCTAGCTTCGACCGAATTTGATCCAAATCTGACCACATTTAATTATGTCTTGGCTGAAAGTTTTTTCGGACCCACTAGACAGTTGCTCCTGTATTTTCCATCAGAGAAATTTTATTTAGCCAGACGTGTGTATATGTCGTTGATTGCCTCTCTGCTGTTTTCTGCAGTAATACTTGTGGCATTCTTTGGAGTGCAACGTCAAGGTCGTAAGCAGAAGCGGTTGGCAGAAGTAAAAAGCGACTTCATCAATAACATGTCTCACGAATTCAAGACACCTCTTGCGACAATAAATTTAGCAGTGGATGCATTGATGAAAAATGGAGAGAAGATGACTCCATCTCAGATGGCGAGTTATTTGAGCATAGTTAAGAAAGAAAATAAGCGGATGAACGCCCAGATGGAGAGCGTCCTTCAGATGTCTATGATGGACAAAGAAGAACTCACTCTAGATAAGGCGGTGATGGATATTTCCGAAGTATTGACTGAGGCCGTGCAGCACTTCAAACTTGCTGTTCAAGACAAGCAGGGCTGGATTGATTTAAACATTACTGAAGGCAACTATTCGTACTTCGGTGATCGAACTCAATTCAAAAGTGCGTTGACAAATCTTATCGATAATGCGGTGAAGTACAGCAACGGAACGCCAAAGATTAGCATCCAGATGACACATTCCACGAAGGCCTTTACCATTTTAGTGCGCGATAGAGGTATTGGTATGGATGAGGATACCTTGAATCAAGTCTTCGATCGATTCTACCGTGCGACTAAAGGCAATATTCACGATGTAAAGGGGCACGGATTAGGCCTTTCGTTCGTTAAAGAAATTATAGAAAAGCACCAGGGAACCATTTCTGTTCAAAGTGTTGAAGGAGAGGGTACCACGTTCAAAGTAGTATTAGAAAAGAACCCACACAATGACTAAGCAGCGTATTTTACTTGTTGAAGACGACACGAATTTTGGAAACCTACTTCGTGATACATTGATGTTTAACGATTTTGAGGTTGACCTAGAACGCGACGGAGTACAGGGGTTAAGAGCCTACAAACAAGGAGAGTACGACCTGTGTATTTTTGATATCATGATGCCTAAAAAGGACGGTTTAACCCTTGCTACCGAAGTGAAGGCAATCGACAATGGCCAGCCGCTTATCTTCTTAACAGCAAAAGGTCAAAAGGAAGATATCATTGCTGGATATAGTGCAGGGGCTGATGATTACTTGGTTAAACCGTTTGACACAGACGTCTTGCTTTATAAAATTCAGGCAATTATTGGCCGCAATCTTGCAGATGTAGAGGAGGAGCCGGATGAAATCCAAATAGGAAAGTTGACATTCAAACCAAAGATCCGTCAGCTGATCGTAGGAGATTCAATCACGAAACTTAGTCCAAAAGAGTGCGATTTGCTAAAACTTTTAGCGGCTCATAAAAATCAATTGCTACCTAGATCGAAGGCCTTGCTCAAGATTTGGAAGGAAGACAACTACTTCACAGGGCGCTCGATGGATGTCTATGTCGCGAAGCTTCGTAAATACTTGAAGGTGGATGAGAGCCTTCGTATTGAAAATGTACACGGCGAAGGATTCCGATTGGTACAGGATTAAGATTTCCGCGGTCCAGGATTCACATGCTTGTTCAGGATTCGACGTGCTTCCTTTTTAGTGCTTTTTTCTTTTCTCTTCGCATAGAGCGTATCGCTCGCCCTTTTTCGAGCTTTTCCTAAATCTACCACTGGTTCTAAGGGGTAGGAGCCCGTATTATACCCTTGCATGGTTAGTTCCATCGGAGGAATCTTCCAGGGTTCATGTATGTATGGTGCAGGTATTTGAAATAGCTCGGGTACCCATTGTTTGATGAAGGCTCCTTTGGGGTCGTGGTCCTGACTTTGCTTTACAGGATTGTAGATTCTAATGGTGTTTACACCGGTATATCCGCTCTGCATTTGGAATTGGGCATAATGAATACCAGGCTCGAAATCCGTAAATAATGATGCTAGGTAGTCTGCACCTGGCTTCCAAGGTTGCCATAGGTATTGGCTGTAAAAACTCACTACCATGGCACGCATTCTAAAATTCAGATATCCTGTGGCGGTAAGACATCGCATACATGCGTCTACCAGCGGTACTCCTGTTTTCCCTTCTTTCCAAGCGGTAAATAGTTTTGGATCAAACACCTTACTCTCATCGATAGCTGTGTAGGCTCTGTTAATGGGTAGGAATTCGTATTCCCATTCGCTTTCAAACTTTTGAATGAAGTGTGCTTGCCATCTCAATCGATCGGCAAATGCACGGATATTGCGCTTGGAACCGGGGATATCTGTTACTTCCATGATTTGGACCAATTGTCTCACGCTGACGTTTCCCCAAGCTAGATGTGGTGATATTCGGCTGCACCCTTTACGAGATTCTTGGGGTTTAGAGATGCTATAAGCGTATCGAGAAATTCGTTTGGTTAAAAAGCTTCGAATAATGCCGTGGGCGCGACGTTCACCTCCGCGCTGGAAAAACGGGTGTTCCTCGAAGACGGTAGGCATTAACTCGGCAAAGTTGGGCGCGGGTAATACACGCTCGCTAACCTGTTTTAAATCAATATTAATGAGGGATTGCGCGGCATCATAGTGCCATTTTTTGACCCAATCTCTGCGGTTTCTGAGGCCACGACGAACGCCATTGGCATCAGATTCTAGCCATGGAATCCCATGTGATTTCAGGAGTTTTTGGACAGCAATATCACGATCAAAAGTATGTTTAATACCGGTTTCCTTGTGGCTAAAGACACGAACGACCTCGTAGTTTGCTATGAGCTTCTTGAAAAAATCAAGAGCTTCAGAACGGATGAAATGAACGGAGCCATTGCCAGCTTGCTGATTAAGATCTTCAATGGAATCTGCAATAAATCTCAGGTGCCTTTCGTCGTATTGTTGGAGCTCAAACAGCGAAGGTTCGTACAAGGCAAAATACAGCGTTGGAAGATTACCTTGAATACTGTCTGATACGGGCTTATTATCAAACCACCGCAGATCGCGCTTGAACCAGACAAGTTGAATTTTTTGACGCATCAGAATCCGTATTTAGCGGCATTCGGGTAGGGTAGCTTGATGGTTGTTTCTGTGGCAGCATATTGTCGTAGGCCTATTGCTAGCGTCGGTGGTGTGTCAAAAGAAATCTGTCCTTCTTGATCGATTTTCAATGCTGCTCCTGTCGCAATACTCTTGATTTGACCTATGGTATAAATACACCCGTTATTGAGCGTAAAGCGTTCTACAAATTCAAGTGATATAGCATATAAGTAGTCCTTGGGAAGGGGATGAGGACAGCCTTCAACATGGCATGTAGCCGCTTCGAGTACATCGAGCTCAAAAGTGCCTTCAGGTGCATTCATGCTCACCTCATGTACCAGATTTACCTGATTGAAGGGCATACAGACTAGAGTTAGTGGGCTGCCGTTCAAAAAATTTTGTAGCGTATGACGCTTTCCATTATCCGGTCGAAATAAAATGCTCATCTGAGCTGGATGGGCACCTACGTGGGTTACGTTAGACAACGTAGAGGCGTTTAAACGCCCATGGCTATCGGCAGTTATTGCGATATAGGCGGTTCGGACTCCAGACAAACTATTGATAAGAGTGGTGCGTGCTTGGCGCTCCATGCTATCTAGGGAAGTACTGTCTAAGAGGGTTGACATTTTAAAGTACGCTTTGGCCGCCGTCGATGTGTACTATTTGCCCGGTCATCCAAGAGCTCTTATCGCTCAAAAGAAAGGCCGTCATTTCCGCAATATCATTGGCCTCTCCAACACGTTTCATCGGATTGTTATTGCCCATGGCTTCCTTCTTCTCGGGAGTGCTCAATAATTTACCGGCCAATGGGGTGTCTGTCAGTGAGGGAGCGATACAATTTATTCGCGCCTTCGGTGCCCATTCACTGGCAATAGCTCTGGTCAAGCCTTCGATGGCACCTTTAGAAGCACTGACTGTGGCATGAAAAGGCATTCCCCTTTGAACAGCAACTGTCGAGTAGAGTACCACTGAAGGGATGCTGTTTGCATTGAAGTTTTTATACGCAGCTTGTAGCGCTTTAATAGCACCCATAACGTGCAGCTGGAAATCAGCTTCAAATACCTCGGTTTTCAGACCACGGAAGGGTTTGAGGTTGATGGAACCTACGCTGTATACAAGACCGTCAATGTCTTCAGGCATCTGATCTTCCCAAGAATCCTCAAGGACATCGAATTCCTCCCATTCTATGGTATGTGCAGGCCCTTCATAAGGTGTTCTGCTGAATACTGTGACTTGGTGACCTTCTGCGGCGAGCAGTTCTGCAGTTTCTTTTCCAATGCCTTTGCTTCCGCCAACGATTACGTATTTCTTCATTTTTAGTCTAATGTTCTAAGATTCTAAACGCATTTTCAGCAGTGCGGTTCAGTTATTCTACTAAAATTGGCCGCTTGTGCGTAATTTGAGAGCACAACTTCTTGCCATGACACAAAATATCATTCTGGGAGCTTCTCCTTTATCCTATTCAGAATATGAATCCATTGCGAAAGGCGATGCAACCATTGCCTTAGATGCTGGGGCTGCGGAACGCATACGCAACTCACGTGCCTTCCTAGAAGAACGTACCAAAACACGTAAAACGCCCATATATGGGGTGAATACGGGATTTGGGGCTTTGTGTAACGTAGTGGTAGACAACGATGATCTGGGTAGGTTACAAACCAATTTGGTGCGTTCGCACGCTTGTGGTGCTGGTGCTGCAGTGGGTCAACATATTGTCCGATTGATGATGGCCTTAAAGGTTCAGAGTTTTGCAGTTGGAGTAAGTGGCATTCGCCTAGAAGTTGTTGAGCAAATCATTACCATGTTTAATAGCGGTGCCGTGCCGGTAATTTATGAGTTGGGCTCTTTGGGTGCTTCCGGTGATTTAGCGCCACTTGCACACATGTCCTTGCCGTTATTGGGTGAGGGTGAAGTGTATTTGAATGATGAGAGAATTCCTACCTCAAAAGCGTTGCAGGTTCTTGGGAATAGTGCTTGGCGACCGTTTGAGCTGGCTTCAAAAGAAGGATTAGCACTTTTGAACGGGACACAGTTTATGTCGGCACACGGTATTTATGCGCTTATACAGGCACGTAGAATTGATTATTTAGCGGATCAATTGGCCGCCTTATCGACTTTGGCATACGACGGACGAATAGAGCCTTTTACCCCAGGAGTACATTTAACTAGGCCGCATCGAGGTCAGTTGCTTACGGCAAAGCGCATATTACAGTGGTTAGAACCTTGTAATGCTATGCATCAAGAAAAGGAGCATGTACAAGATCCGTATTCTTTCCGTTGTGTACCTCAAGTTCACGGTGCTTCGAAAGGAGCATTAAAACACATGATGGATGTTTTTGAAGTTGAAGTAAATGCAGCAACTGATAATCCGGTTGTTCTCAGCGAGGAGGGACGTGTAATTAGTGCCGGTAATTTCCATGGACAGCCGTTGGCTTTAGCCTTGGACTATGGAGCCCTAGCGATACATGAGTATGGAAGCATATCCGAGCGAAGAACCTATCAACTCATATCTGGCCGCAGGGGATTGCCGCCATTCCTAGTCAAGAATCCTGGTATAAATTCAGGTCTAATGATTGCTCAATACACAGCGGCAAGTATGGTCAGTCAGAACAAGCAGCTGTGCACTCCAGCTTCAGCGGATAGTATTGAAAGTTCCAACGGCCAAGAAGACCACGTAAGTATGGGAGCAAATGCCGCAACGAAATTGCTGAAGGTAGTGGACAATGTATACGGTATTCTTGGAGTTGAATTGTTGAATGCAGTTCAGGCCTTGTGGCTAAGAGGTGAGGAAATTCAAGGACCACTTGGTGAACTCTACCATGAATTCATAATCGAAAGTCCAGCTATTGAAGAGGATATTTATCTTCATGAGCGGATGGAATTGGCCAAAAACTTCCTAAAGAATCGTACGCTTGATGAGCGTGCTTTACTTTTGTAGCAGAATTCAATCCCTATGAGTCAAGATCCTTGGAAAGGCCTGCGTGAGAAATTGGAAGAGCGCAACTGGCCGGCAGTATATCTCTTTAAGTTTATTGTACCCGCTGATAATCAGAAGGTAGCGCAAACTGAAGCGCTTTTTGATAGCGATACGGCGCAGATTGAGTTGCGTAAGAGTAAAACCGGGAAGTTTGTTTCAGTCAGTGCGAAAGAAATGATGATGGACGTAGATTCCGTCATTCAGCGCTACGAAGAGGCAGTCAAAATACCAGGTTTAATGGCGCTATAAGCTATTTCCACCCTTCATATACACCTAGCCCGAAAAGGGCATAATCTAATCTTGCAGGGTCATTAGGTTCGATTTTACGAACAGCACCGTCAAGTTCTAAAACAGCCTTCCAGTCGCTTTGCTTTCGTTTTAGAAGTCCAAGGCTGCGTGCCACCCGGCCACTGTGTACATCAAGGGGAAGCGACAATAAGGCAGGGTTTATATCCCAAATTCCGAAATCAATCCCTTCCTTGGCACTGCGGGTCATCCAGCGCGAATACATGGTGATGCGTTTACAAGCGCTCCCTTTTGTAGGGTCACCAAAGTGTTTGGCTGCCCGATTAGGCAAGCCGTTATCGAGTAAATATCGCTTAAAGGCAGTGTACGCGGCTCCTAAATGCTCTTGACCATCAAGGTGTTGCCCAAAGAAATCCCCAATACTATCGTATTCTGAATACAACACTTTCAGTGCGCGGATCAGACCCTTTATATCCTCTGCTTGAAAGGTACGGTGAACGAAACCGTTGAAGGTTTCAAGATCGTTTCTGCTGGCATTTTTGACGAAATCTGCCGGTGCATCATCCATGCGTTCGATGAGATCTTCACTTTTAGCAATAATGGTCTTACGTTGTCCCCAAGCCAATGTTGCCGCGAGCAATCCACTGATTTCTATATCGTCGTTTTGGCTAAAGCGATGGGGGATAAGAATGGGATCTTCTTCAATGAAGCTTTTTCGAGCATAGAAGTCAGCTTTTTCCAAAAGGAAATCACGCAGTTCACTCTTTTTAAGTTTCATTTACTCACTGAGTTTACCGTCTGTCATAGACCATTTCGTAGCGCCTAGAGCTGCGAGTTCTTTGTTGTGAGTTACCACCACGATGGTTTGCCCCAGCTCCTTATTCAGCTTTAGAAGAAGTTCATGCACTGCCGCGGCATTGGCACTGTCTAAATTTCCTGTCGGCTCATCTGCCAATAACAGTGCAGGTTCGTTAATTAAAGCTCGCGCGATGGCTACGCGTTGTTGTTCACCACCACTCATTTCATTTGGCAAGTGGTGTGCCCGATGTTCAATACCTAATAATTGAAGTAATTCGTTTGCTTTGCGTTCGGCGCTATCGTCCATCTTTCCACTAATCCATCTCGGTAAGGTGATGTTTTCTAGTGCGGTCAATTCAGGAAGAAGATTATGGAATTGAAAAACGAGTCCAACATGGTTGTTGCGGTAATCGTTCAATTCTTTTTTCGAAAGGTTCCCCAACGACATGCTATCAAAGGATATAGAACCGCTGTTGTAGCTGTCTAATCCAGCAATTAGATGTAATAGTGTGCTTTTACCGGCACCGGAGGCACCCACAATAGTGATAAAATCGCCTTTTGAAATGCGACCATTGACACCCTTGAGCACTTCTGTCGTGCCGTACGATTTATGGAGTTCCTTGACTTCAATCATTTAGCGCAAGGTAGCTGATTTCTTGATTTGGGCATAATCTAGGAAATACACCAAACGCAATGAAAAGATATTATCCGCCGGTAGACCACTAAGGCTCTGTATGTTTTGTATATAGCCGAGATTCGCCGCATCATCAGAATTGGCCAAGGAGGCTCGATACAATAGGTTGAGTTCTCGCCCAGGCGCAAACCACAACACATACTTTAGGTCGATATTAAAGAAATTGATCCGAAGGGTAGGGTCGACATAAGCATCCGAAGGAGTTAAGCTACCGTCTGTATTCAGATGATACATGGCTTCATTTTCTATCCGGTTCCAGCTGTGTCGAAGATCTAAGGTGAGGTAAGAATTCGGACCGAAAAGGTACTGACCGCGCAAGGTCTGTTCAAAGTTCCTTCTATGACGAAGGGCCATACCTATGGAGTCTGTACTAATGGTTTGGGCCCAACCCATTTGGTGATTGTTGCCAATCTCAATTTCTGCACGCAAATTGAATTGATCACTTATTCTGCCAATAATTTCCACCTCGCCATAACGGCCACGAGCGTCCCAATCGGCCCACCACCATTGGCCACCACGAACCTCGAAGGCAAGTGGTTTTCTAAAGTCTGTGCTGATCCACCCATTGTGCCAGAACGAGGCTGGATTAACGCGGTAGCGGCCCCAAACACGGGGGTCGTAGTAATCGTATTCATTACCACGCGTTTCGACATTATAACCAAAGGCAAGAAAGCTCTTGGTCAATCCGAAAAAACTGTATTCAGCATGCAAACGCTCAAAGTTCCCCGGATTATAAAGCCGGTTGTATTGAATGCCTAGTCGGTGTCTTCTGCGTAGGAAGAACTTGTTTGGCTCCAAAAGATTGTGGCTCATTCTGAACCTCTGGTGAAACTTGTTTCCACGCGCTTGGAAGCCAAGGTCATTCGGGTCAAAATCGTTTGACAGCACTTCCAAACTGTGGTCCCAACGCCATGCACCCGTTTGTTTACCCATGTCCCAAGCACCGGCAAGACCTGCGTAATTATCATCGGTGTCATAGATGCTTGAACGACCAAATGCACCGTTGAAATAATGGCTGTTTTGAAGGAAGTTCAAATTAGCAGTGATTGCAGTAACATTTGCGTCCCGAGCGTTACCGTCAGTATTCATTCGGGTGACGTTCGTATTGATAAGCCCTACAGAGCTGTTGCCACCAATTCTCTGGTCTACGGCAGTTACATTGTAATTTGTGAGCGGCTCAGTCAATACCTCCACTTGGTTGCCCAAAGAATCAGTGCCTTGGATGTAATTGGCCGCTGTGATGGCATTTAAAAAGCCTACGCTTAGGTTGTTGTCTGTGGTTCCGGTGAGCTTTGTAGCATTGAGCATTCGCGTGAAGCTCTGGGTGGTGTTGCTCAGATCATCCAGGTTAGCATTGGTGAAATTCTGCGGGTTTCCACCAATTCTTCTGCTGTAAAAAAGATCGGCTTTATTGAAAAGGTTGACCCCTTCGGTAAAGAATTGTCGGTTTTCATCAAATTGGCGTTCAAAGGCCTCGAAATTGACAAATTGCTCATCGAAAGCTACCTGCGAAAAATCAGGTAACAAGGTCATGTCAAGGGTGAAGCTTTTGTTTAAGCCGATTTTGATATCCGCTCCACCAGCACGAGTCATTCGCCAATCCGAATCCCCAGTTTTTTGTAAACCTCCCGTAATGTTTGGACGGAGACTGATTCGAACGGGTGGGTCAATGACATTGATGCCGGTAAGCAAACCACTCTGTAAACTTTCATTGCGAAAATTTCGATCAATTGGATTCCAGCTGTACATGGTTCGGTCGCTGCGAATAGAACGCTTGATGTTAAAACCCCAAGCTGGCGGCTGAGCGCTTGCGCCCCCCTGCGGAATACGCAATACCTGGTAGGGGATGTATATCTCAAAGCTCCATTGATGCTCCTCCTTGACCACGGCGCTCCACCATACAGCATTCCAACTGCCGTCTTCATCGTTGTCGCTGGTTTGACGTGAGTCACCCTGCACACCTGCGGCGCTCAAGTAGAAATTGAAATCATTGGCTCCGTCATTGAACGGATTAATAATGAGGTGAATCCAATCCGTGTTAGCATTCACACGATCTCTTGGGGTCAATTGTGAAAGGATGGGTGCACGATCATCTTTGAGTATACCGGCAAAATAAATCCCTTCTTGTGTGTAGAATATCCTGATGTCGCTTTCTATTCCGTCGGCGGCGGTTTCTGGAACAGGAAAGTACTGGTCGAGTGCATTAATCCTGGCACTTCCAGCCCATGTGGGCTCGTCGAGGACGCCATTGACGGTGATTGAAACGTCTTGGAATTCAGGTACCTCGAGGCGTTTCTTTTCCGATTCTTGACCGAAGCTTGTAAGGGAAAGGGCTACGGTTAAACAGGTTAGGATGTATTTGGTCATAAGGCGGCAAATATCGGTATAAACGCGCATATATCGATTTAACAACTTTACCTGTTGAATATGTTCATGATTCGACGGCTGTACCCTAAATTTGCGCTCAAATCAAGGAAAAACTATGAACCTTCACGAATATCAAGGGAAAGAGATTTTAGCCGGTTACGGTGTACGTATCCAGCGCGGTAAAGTAGCACAGACTCCAGCAGAGGCTGTAGAGGTTGCAAAGCAGCTAACTGAAGAGACCGGTACTTCATGGTACGTGGTTAAAGCACAGGTACATGCTGGTGGTCGCGGAAAAGGCGGCGGTGTGAAGCTCGCTAAAGGCATTGATAAAGTTGAAGAAGTAGCAGATAGCATCATCGGTATGCAATTGGTGACTCCTCAAACTTCTGCAGAAGGTAAGAAAGTACACCAAGTGTTAATCGCTGAGGATGTATACTACCCAGGCGAAAGCGAAACTTCTGAGTTCTACATGTCGGTACTTTTGAACCGCTCGACGGGTCGCAACATGATCATGTACTCTACAGAAGGTGGTATGGACATTGAGACGGTGGCAGAGGAAACACCACACTTGATTTTCACAGAAGAAATCGACCCAAAAGTAGGTTTGACTGGATTCCAAGCACGCAAAGTAGCGTTCAACCTAGGTTTGAGCGGTGCAGCGTTTAAGGATATGACCAAGTTTGTAACGGCGTTATACAAAGCATACGAAGGTGCTGATGCGTCATTGTTCGAGATCAACCCAGTACTGAAAACATCAGACGATAAAATCTTGGCGGTAGATGCAAAGGTGACTATCGACGATAACGCATTGTACCGTCATAAGGACATCGCTGAGATGCGTGATACCCGTGAAGAAGACGCTACAGAAGTAGAAGCTGGCGAGGCTGGTTTGAACTTCGTGAAACTTGACGGTAACGTAGGCTGTATGGTCAACGGTGCAGGTCTTGCGATGGCTACTATGGACATTATTAAGATGGCAGGTGGTAACCCAGCTAACTTCCTGGATGTTGGTGGTACGGCTGATGCAGCACGTGTTGAGCAAGCATTCCGAATCATTCTTCGCGATGAGAACGTAAAGGCAATCCTCGTAAATATCTTCGGTGGTATCGTACGTTGTGACCGTGTTGCACAAGGTGTTGTTGATGCCTACAAGAACATGGGCAACATTAACGTACCAATCATTGTACGTCTTCAGGGAACGAACGCTGAGGAAGCGAAGAAATTGATCGACGAGAGTGGACTAGAAGTACACAGTGCGATTGCATTGCAAGAAGCAGCTGACTTGGTTCAAGAGTTGGTATAAGTCCAAAGAGATAATCTTAAATTAGCCCCGAGCACTTATGCTCGGGGTTTTTTATGTCCTTAGATTTTATTTTAGAATGGAGCGCCACGCTACTAAGTCTGATCTTCCTTGTAGGAATCATTCAGCGAAAGGTATGGGCATGGCCATCCGGAACGTTATCTAGTGCGTTATCGGTGGTTTTATTCTACCGTATTGGACTCTACGCGGAAACGGGACTCTACGTATTTTATGTAGTAATGGGTTTTTACGGTTGGTCTCAATGGCGCAAGAATACTTCAGAGGCGACGGTTGCTCTTGTTGATATCCCAGTAAAAACCCAGCTTTTAGCCCTGTTAGGAATCCCTTTGGCCATAATCCTAGGATTCGGGTTGAACGCATTGCCCGGCGTTAGTTTTGCCTATTTCGATTCATTTACTACTGTCTTTGGATTATGGGCTACTTGGCAGGAAACCAGACGAATACGAACGGCTTTTCACTACTGGATTCCCCTAAATATTGCCTCTATGTTCCTCTACGGAATGAAGGGATTGCCGGTATACGCTGGCTTAATGGGGATATATTCTATTCTAAGCGTGGTCGGATTTATACGATGGCGCAAATAAATCAGTTATTTTAGTGGCCAATTCAGAGAATTAAGATGCAAGCACAACAATACATTGACGCGGTTAAATCGACTTTAGATGCCTTAGATCCCAAAGCGCTAGATGCTTTGGTTGAAGCATTCCATACGACCTATGAAAAGGGTGGCAACATCTACACCATGGGTAACGGAGGCTCAGGTGCCTCGGCTTCTCATGCGGCAGGTGATTTCTTAAAAGGCGCGAGCTACGGCTTAGATAAGCGTTTTAAGATGATTTGTTTGAACGACAACCTTCCCTCAATGATGGCTATTGCCAACGACATTGGTTGGGAAAGTATTTTTGTGGAGCCTTTGAAGAATTTCCTGAGCGAGGACGATCTTGTCATTGGTATCAGCGGTTCTGGAAACAGTAAAAACGTGGTGAACGCCTTGGAATATGCCAACGCACAAGGCGCTACCACAGTAGCGATGAGTGGATTTAAGGGCGGTAAAATCTCAGAAATTGCCACCATCAACGTTCATGCGCCTGTCATGGACATGGAAGTCACAGAAGACGTACACATGGTCATCTTCAACATAGTAAAGAAGCAAATGATGGCACGTTTGATGGGCGATAATCCATCCATGGGCGATACTTACGACCAAAGAATAGGCTAATGAAGCGTTTTGCGCTTATTGGTGCGGCGGGATACATTGCACCACGTCATCTAAAAGCCATCGCAGATTGTGGTGGAGTACTCGTTGCGGCGTACGATCCTAGCGATAGCGTAGGTCATTTGGACGCGTACTTTCCAGAAGCTGCATTTTTTACAGAATTCGAACGCTTCGATCGTCATTTGAATAAGCTCAGTGATGCTGGGAAAGGGGTAGATTTTATTTCAATATGCTCTCCAAATTACCTGCACGACAGTCATATTAGATACGCCTTGCGCAGCGGTGCGCACTGCATTTGTGAGAAGCCATTGACCCTTCGTCCTTGGAACATTGAAGGTTTAACTAAAGTCAGTCAAAACACAGGTAATCAAGTGTTTACAATTCTTCAGTTGCGATTGCACGAAAACGTAATAGCGCTGAAGAAAGAGGTTCAAAAGAAACTCCAAGAGGATCCGGAATATGTGTTCGACGTGGATTTGACCTACATTACTTCGAGAGGAAATTGGTATTACGCTTCATGGAAGGGTGATGAAGAAAAGAGTGGAGGTATTGCGACCAATATAGGAGTGCATTTCTTCGATATGCTACACTGGATTTTCGGTGATTTGACCTCGCAAAAAGTGTACACAAGGACACACGATCGTGCTTCGGGTACAATGTATTTCAAAAACGCAAAGGTGCGTTGGTTCTTGAGTATCAATGCTGATACACTCCCTGATGGTGTAAAAGAGCAAGGGGGGCGTATACACCGTTCGTTGAGCTTTGATTCTTGGTCGTTCGATTTCACCGAGGGATTTACTGAATTGCACAGCACATCTTATCGACATATCCTCGAAGGTGGAGGCTTTAATGAGCAGGAAGCGGAAGCGGCTATTGGTATCGTTCACCAGATGAGAGAGCAGGAATTGGCCCCAATGAGCGAGGATGCTCATCCACTGGCTGACCTACCTCTTGCTGCACACCCGTTCTATCCAAAGAAATAACAATTAAATACCTCTTTACCAATCAGTTAAAGAGTAGTCAATAGTTATTCACACCCGTTTTATTTGGCTGCGTCATTTGTTAGATTTGAGTATTCAGCTCAGCTAACAGGATACCTATGTTTTTAATTTTTGATACCGAGACGACCGGTTTTCCAAAAGATTGGAATGCGCCTATCACGGATTTAGACAATTGGCCACGTGTGGTTCAATTGGCTTGGCAAATCCATGACGAGGAAGGTGCATTGGTCGAGGTTCAAGACCACATTATCTATCCTGACGGTTTCGATATTCCGTTTAATTCGACGAAAATTCACGGTATATCTACCGAGCGAGCACGCAACGAAGGTAAGCCTCTTGAAGAAGTGCTCGCGCTGTTCGAAGCCTCCATGGACAAGTGTGAATACCTCATAGGTCACAACGTCAAATTTGATCTAAACGTCACTGGCTGTGAATATTACAGGGTGAAAGGAGCGAATCCTTTGGACCAAAAGATGCCCGTAGATTCCTGTACAGAGACTACGGCCGAACTATGCCAGTTGCCTGGGGGACGCGGGGGTAGATACAAGCTTCCAAAACTCGAGGAACTCTATTTCCACTTGTTCAATGAAGGTTTTGCAGAAGCACATAATGCGGCATTTGACGTTGAGGCGACGGCCCGTGTTTTCTTAGAGTTGGTTCGATTAAATATCATTACTCCTGAGTCCATAGGAAAGGATCAGGAGTTTTTGAATCGATTCAAAACTGCCAATCCTTCAACGATACAAGCCATTGGTCTTGCTGTAGAGGAAGCCAAGAAAAAGCGCGCTGAAGGCCTAGGGAAATCAGAAACAACAAATACTACAGCTTCCAAATCGACTGCTTTACATGCAGCAGATTTCGAGTTTGCCCATCTTCATAACCACACACAGTTCTCTATTCTACAGGCGACAACAGTAGTCGCAGATTTAGTAAATGCGGCAGTGGACAACGGACATGCAGGTGTTGCCATTACTGACTTAGGAAACCTTATGGGGGCTTTCCATTTCAATCGTACAGTCATGAACGTCCCTGGAAACAGGGAGGCCTATGAGCACAACGAGAAAGTAAAAGCGGGCGAGCTTGACGAGCCGCTCAAAGAATATCCCTTTGTCGGTGTTATCGGCTGTGAATTTTACGTTTGTGAGGACCGCCTTGACCGCAGTAAAAAGGACGACGGTTACCAAATTGTTGTTTTAGCGAAAAACAAAAACGGCTACCACAACCTAGCAAAACTCAGTAGTGAAGGGATGTTGAACGGGTATTACTATGTACCCCGTATCGACAAGAGTGTGCTCCTAGAACACAAGGAAGACCTTATTGTGCTTTCGGGTGGGCTGCGTGGTGAAGTGCAGCATCTGTACTTGAACGTAGGAGAGACACAAGCCAGAGCCGCCTTAGAATGGTGGCATGAGCACTTTGGTGACGATTTCTACCTCGAGCTCAATAGACATGGGTTGGACGAGGAGGATCATGTCAACCTTCAACTCTTGAAATATGCCGAAGAATACGGCATTAAATACATCGCAGCCAACAATACGTTCTACCTTACCCAAGACAACGCAGACGCTCATGATATTTTGCTTTGTGTGAAAGAGGGCGCACAAAAGAGCACACCTATTGGCCGAGGTCGAGGATTCCGCTACGGATTCCCGAACCAAGAGTTCTACTTCAAGAGCAAAGAAGAAATGGTAGAGTTGTTTTCAGATATTCCGGAAGCGCTCAATACCACAAAAGAGATCCTCGATAAGGTCGAGCTCTATCCTTTGGAGCGCAATGTTCTACTTCCAGCTTTTGATATACCAGAGCAATTCCAAGATCCTCAAGATGCCATAGACGGCGGTCAACGCGGTGAGAACGCCTACCTCAGGCATTTGACCTATGAAGGTGCAAAAGCGCGTTATGGAGAAATCACTCCAGAGATAGACGAGCGCTTGGATTTCGAATTAGAAACCATTGCACGCACAGGGTATCCCGGGTATTTCTTGATTGTCCAGGACTTCTGTGAGGCTGCACGCCAAATGGGCGTGAGTGTAGGTCCTGGTCGTGGTTCTGCAGCGGGTTCTGCAGTGGCCTACGCGACAGGAATTACCAATGTAGACCCCATCAAATACGACCTGCTGTTCGAGCGTTTCTTGAATCCGGAACGTGTATCGCTTCCCGATATTGATATCGACTTCGACGATGAAGGACGAGATAAAGTCATCCAATATGTGATTGATAAATACGGTGCACCTCAGGTCGCTCAAATCATCACCTACGGGTCCATGGCTGCCAAGAGTTCTATCCGTGATGCAGGCCGAGTGCTTGAGCTGCCTCTGCCAGATACGGACCGCATCGCTAAGCTCATCCCAGATATGACCAAGCTCAAAAAGCTTTGGGCACTCGATGAAAAAGGGCTCAAGAGTAAATTCAATGCAGAGGATGCGGCCATGGTACGTCAGCTTAAGGAGCTCTCTGAAGGAGATTCTCTAGAAGCCACCACCATCAATCAAGCACTTGTATTAGAGGGGTCTTTGCGCAATACAGGTATTCATGCCTGTGGGGTAATTATCACGCCAAGCGATATACGCGAGCTCGTACCGGTGGCGCGCGCCAAGGATAGCGACATGTGGTGTACGCAGTTTGATAACTCGGTGGTAGAGGATGCCGGTTTGCTCAAGATGGATTTCTTGGGACTTCGAACGCTGACCATCATTAAGGAAGCTTGTCGATTGGTCAAGCAACGCCACGGGGTAGAATTGGACCCAGATAGCTTCCCATTGGACGATATCAAGACCTATGAGCTTTTCCAACGTGGTGAAACTGTCGGTATTTTCCAGTACGAGAGTGCTGGTATGCAGAAGTATTTGAAGGAGCTCAAGCCTACGGAGTTTGCAGACCTCATTGCGATGAACGCCCTATACCGTCCAGGTCCTTTGGAATATATTCCTGAGTTCATCGACCGTAAGCACGGGAGAAAGGAGATCAGCTATGACCTCGATGCCATGGAAGGCAAGCTCAAGGAGACCTACGGAATTACCGTATACCAGGAGCAAGTGATGTTGTTGTCGCAGGAATTGGCAGGCTTTACCAAGGGTCAGGCCGATATGCTCCGTAAGGGGATGGGTAAGAAGAAGAAGGACATCATTGATATGCTTAAGCCCATGTTCTTAGACGGCGGTGAAGAACGTGGACACAACAGAGACATTCTTGAGAAAGTATGGAAGGACTGGGAAGCGTTTGCCTCTTACGCCTTCAACAAATCACACTCAACGTGTTATGCTTGGGTAGCTTACCAAACGGCCTATCTAAAGGCACATTACCCGGCTGAGTTTATGGCTTCGGTATTGTCAAACAACATGTCTGACCTTAAGGCAGTTACCTTCTTCATGGAAGAGTGCCGTCGTATCGATGTACCCGTTTTAGGGCCTTCTGTGAACGAGAGTTTGCTTCGTTTTAGCGTTAATAATGAAGGTGCGGTCCGATTCGGAATGGGCGGTATGAAAGGCGTAGGTGAGAATGCCGTTCGCGAGATCATTTCCAAGAGGGAAGAGGGCGGTCAGTTTAAGGACCTCTTTGACCTCCTAGAACGTATTGACCTTCGACAAGCGAACAGAAAGACCATAGAGTGTCTCATTTTGGGCGGTGCTATGGATGATTTCCAAAATACCCACCGCGCCATGTACTTCTCAGAAGAGGAGGGTGGCCGCAGTTTTGTGGAGAAGGCCATCAAATACGTACAGAACAAGAAAAACGATGCAGAGAGCGCTCAGGCCTCTCTATTCGGCGAAGGTTCAGGCGAGGAGCTTCCACCACCAAAGATGCCAGAGGTCACCGAATGGCCGACCATTGTTGCCTTGAAAAAGGAAAAAGAGATCAACGGGATGTACCTAAGTTCCCATCCCTTGGACGATTACAGAACTGAAATCCAGTACTTCTGTACCGCGGAATTAAACCGCTTAAACAATCCTGAGAGCATCATGGGGCGCGACGTCTTTGTAGCAGGTATTGTTACTGATGCACAGCACCGCATCTCTAAAATGGGTAAGGGCTGGGGTATTTTCCGACTTGAGGATTTCCGTGGCGATTATGAGTTCAAAATGTTCGGAGAGGATTACCTCAAATTCCGCCATTTCTTCGAGAACGAGCAGTTGCTATTTATCAAAGCACGCGGTCGCAAATTCAACCAGCGCCAGGGTGAGGGCTTCATTGAACGCCTCAGCGTTGATGTCGCCGATGTAAAACTGCTGCAAGATGTGCTTGAAGAGCAGAGTAAATCCTTGGAAATCAAATTGGATCTTGCTGCCCTTGACACTGGCCTAGTGGATAAAGTCCACGATCTCCTTGAAATGCACCCAGGGAAAAAGCGTGTGAAATTACACATTGTAGATATCGAGGAGCAGC